>NZ_JADCKB010000009.1 GCF_014982785.1 Ructibacterium gallinarum | reverse complement strand
CGCAATACATAGGTGGAACAGAACTGATAAATCAACATATCTTTTCGCCTTTACGCAAATTTTTAGAAATTTATTCTCATTAACAAAAGCAGCCCCTGCTTTCTGAGCGAAAACAGGGGTTTTTCTACAGGCTGTCAGCTTGATTTTCATGATAAATCAAGCTGTTTTTTTATGCCCTTTCTCTCCATATTTCTTTTTTATTTCTCTTTTGTAACATTCCTTTTATTTCACCAAACCTTCTATTGTAACGCCGCCTTTTTCCTTGACAAATCAAAAATAGAATTGTATACTTTAAATTATGTATATCGAATGAACAGAAGCGTATTTTCGACAAATTTTTAACATATTACTTAGCGCTCCGTTCATTTTAAAAAGGAGGAAAAGGCATGAAAACATTTCGGGGCGGCATACACCCAGACGGACACAAAAATGCCACCTGCGCCAAACCCATAGTGGATCTTACCCCGCCAGAAGAGCTGATTTATCCGCTTTCCCAGCACATTGGTGCACCGGCAGTTCCTGTGGTAAAACCCGGCGAATCCGTCTTAATGGGACAAAAAATTGCGGAAGCCGGGGGCTTTGTATCCTGCGGTATTCACGCTTCCATATCCGGAACCGTAAAAGCAATTGAAAAAAGGCTGCATCCCAGCGGTACTGTCATGGATTGTATCATTATTACAAACGATGGTAAAGACACCCCTGACCCTGCACTTTTACAGCCCAAACGGGATTATAAATCCCTGTCATCCAAAGATATGATTACTATAATTCAAGAGGCCGGTATTGTAGGCATGGGCGGCGCCGCTTTTCCCACCCATGTAAAATTCTCACCGCCGCCAGAAGCACATATTGATTATGTTATCATCAACGGCGCAGAATGTGAACCTTATTTGACCTCAGATCATCGTGCCATGCTGGAGACCCCAGATGAAATTATAACAGGACTCTGCATCATTCTTCAAATTTTTGGTCTAGAAGAAGGCTATATCGGAATTGAAAATAACAAACCGGATGCCATTGCTGTTCTGAAGGAAAAAACCGCACAATGTACGGAAAAAACCATTCACGTTGTCCCGGTCAAAACCAAGTATCCCCAGGGGGCGGAAAAACAGCTGATCAACGCCATTACAGGCCGAAAGGTCAAGCCCGGTCAACTGCCATGGCAGGTAGGCTGTATTGTTTCCAATATTGACACCTGTGCTTCTGTTATGCGGGCAGTGGTTGACCATCAGCCGCTGATGCGCCGGATTGTTACCATAGGCGGCGATGCATTAAAAAATCCTATGAACTACCGGGTTCGCATTGGCACCCCATTTTCTTACATATTAAATCAGTCCGGCGGCTTCTCAGAAGAACCGCAGAAAATTATTATGGGTGGCCCCATGATGGGTATTGCGGTTCCCAACGCCGATGTACCCGTCATTAAGGGCACCTCGGGGATTTTAGCCTTTGGGGCGGAATCCGCACGGCTTGACAGCGAACTTCCCTGTGTCCGCTGTGCCAAATGCCTATATGCCTGTCCTATGAACCTTCAGCCTAATCTGCTGGATAAAATGGCACGGGCAGATAATTTTGCAGCCCTTGAAAAATTACATATCAATGACTGTATTGAATGTGGCAGCTGTGCTTATGTCTGTCCATCCAAACGGCGGCAGGTACAGCAAATTAAGGTCGCAAAAATCAAAATGAAAAATGCACAGAATAAAGCACAGTAAAACATGTGTTTTGCTCTGTATGAAAGCATTCCTGCATGATCCGCCCACGATCACGCAGAACGGCTTATGATTTGTGGGCAGAAAGGCGTAATGGAATATGGGAGAAAAACTAATTGTATCACACGCGCCGCATATTGCGGGAAAAGATTCCATCCAGCGAATTATGCTGAACGTAGTCATTGCCCTGCTGCCGGCTCTAATTGCAGGCTGTATCGTATTTGGATACCGCGCTTTGATTGTCACCTTAATCTGCGTTGCCTCCTGCGTGATTTTTGAAGCACTATGGCAAAAGCTTTTGAACAAGCCTGCAACCATTTCAGACTTCAGTGCCGTTGTTACCGGTATGCTTCTGGCTTTTAACCTGCCAGCTAGCATCCCCCTTTGGATACCGGTCATTGGTTCCTTTTTTGCAATTATTGTTGTCAAGCAATTCTTCGGCGGCCTGGGACACAACTTTATGAACCCTGCACTGGGAGCGCGGGCGTTCTTGCTGGCTTCCTGGGCACTCGCCATGACCACCTGGCCCCAGCCGGGAACCAGTATTCCCCTGTTTTACACCGCAGATGTTGTCACCGCGGCCACACCGTTGGTTACCGATAACCCGCCCTCATATCTGCAATTATTTTTAGGAAATGTAGGCGGCTGTATCGGTGAAACCTCCACGCTTGCTATTTTGATTGGCGCCGCCTATCTTCTGTTTCAGGGCGTTATTCGGCTTCGGGTTCCCGTGGCCTTCATTGCCACTGTGGCACTGGGCGCCTGGATTTTCGGCGGAGAAAATGGGTTTTTCACCGGCGATTGGCTCTATCAGATTTTATCCGGCGGACTGATGCTTGGCGCCTTTTTTATGGCAACAGATTACAGCACCACGCCTTTTACTCCAAAAGGACAGATTATATTTGGTATCGGCTGTGGCATTATCACGATCCTTATTCGATTCTGGGGCGGCTATCCGGAAGGCGTTTCCTATTCCATTCTTCTCATGAATGTTGCCACGCCGCTGATCGACAAACTGACGGCACCGCGCCGGTACGGTACGTCCAAACTGAAAAAGGAGGCGGCATGACATGAAAGAAGTTCTTACACTTACCACCAAGCTTTTATTGATCTGCGCCATTGTCGCTGCCCTTTTGGCTGGCGTCAACATGGTAACCGAGCCCATCATTGCCGCAAATAATCAAAAAACCTTTGAAGCCTCTATGGCAGAGGTTCTGCCAGGCTCCAAATCCTTTGAAGAAATTGACTGTTCTGCGTTTACCCCGTCTGAATCAGGTGTAAAAGTGGATTCCGTTTATGCATCAGACAGCGGCTTTGTGGTCACAGCAATATGCTCGGAAGGCTATGGCGGCGACATTAGCGTTATGACAGGTATTACCAAGGATCTGGAAATTAAACAGGTCAAAATCATGAGCATGAGCGAAACCCCCGGACTGGGCGCAAAATCCACCGAACCAGAATTCTTAGATCAATATAAAGATCTCACAAAGGGAATTCAAGTCATTAAAAACAGTACCCCTTCCGGCAATGAAGTGGAAGCCATTTCCGGCGCCACCATTACCTCAAAGGCAGTGACCAAAGCGGTCAATACCGCGCTGGAAGCCGCCGCGTTCGCAAATACGCAAAAAGGAGGCAGCGCATCATGAAAACCTCACCGTTTAAAACCTTTCTCAACGGACTGATTACCGAAAATCCGACTTTTGTTCTTTTGTTGGGAATGTGCCCGACACTGGCAGTCACCACCGGTGTGACCAATGCTGTAGGGATGGGACTTTCCACGACAGCAGTTCTGATCTGCTCCAATATGGTCATTTCCCTGCTTCGGAATTTTATTCCCAACAAAATCCGGATTGCCTCTTATATTGTCATTATAGCAGGATTTGTCACCATTGTACAAATGCTGATGAACGCTTATGTACCTGCATTATCCGGCAGTCTTGGCATCTATATTCCTCTGATTGTGGTAAACTGTATTATTCTTGGCCGTGCAGAGGCTTTTGCTTCTAAAAACAACGTCCTGCATTCCGCCTTTGACGGTTTGGGCATGGGATTGGGTTTTACCTGCGCTTTGATTTTGATTTCTTCTGTCCGGGAAATTCTCGGAGCAGGAACCTTTGCAGGCATTCCCTTGTTCGGAGACAGCTTTCAGCCGGTTTCTATCATGATTCTTCCGCCGGGCGCATTCCTGACGCTGGGGATTCTCTTAGCCATCATCAACAGCATTACCAAAAAAATAAAAAACGCAAAGGAGGACGCAAACCATGGTTCGTGATTTACTTATCATCAGCATCGGCGCTATTTTGATCAATAACTTTGTTCTGGTGCAGTTTCTTGGTATCTGCCCCTTTTTGGGTGTTTCCAAAAAGGTAGAAACCGCTGCCGGCATGGGTTTTGCCGTCATTTTCGTCATGCTTTGCGCCTCTGCCATTACCTGGGTAGTGCAGGAGTATTTGCTGGCGCAATTCCACATTGAATATCTCCAGACCATTGCTTTTATCCTGGTCATTGCGGTATTGGTTCAGTTTGTGGAGATGTTTCTGCAAAAAAGTATTCCTTCCCTTTATAATGCTCTTGGGGTATACCTTCCACTGATTACCACAAACTGCGCTGTGCTGGGCGTCGCCATTCAAAATATCTCCAAATTTGGCGGGACCGAAATGAGCTTTTTAAAATCCCTGACCTATGGCACCTCTGCGGCCATCGGTTTTACCGTTGCCATTGTTCTATTTGCCGGTGTCAGAGAGCGTCTGGAAGGCGCCGACATTCCTTCTTTCTTAAAAGGAATGCCTATCGTACTGATTACCGCCGCCCTGTTATCCATTGCGTTTTTGGGATTTTCCGGGCTCAGCTTTCAATAAGGGAGGCAAGAAACTATGAATCAGATTATCATTCCTATTCTTATTATCGGCGGCATGGGCCTGCTGTTTGGCGCACTCTTGGGCGTTGCCTCCAGAGTTTTTGCCGTAAAAACAGACGAGCGCGTTCCTAAAATTCTAGATGCGCTTCCCGGCGCCAACTGCGGCGGCTGCGGCTTTGCCGGCTGCAGTGCCTATGCAAATGCACTGGTGAAAGGCGGTGTTCGCCCCAACATGTGTCCGGTGGGCGGCGAAGCGACTGCCCAAAAAATTGCGGAAATCCTGGGCGTAGAAAATGAAACCAAAGAAAAAATGGTTGCCCGGGTTCTCTGTAATGGTACACCCGAGCGTGCTCTTCAAAAGTATACCTTTGATGGTCCGCGTGACTGCCACAGCGCCGCACGTTTGGGTGGCGGAGAAAAAATGTGCCCTCACGGCTGCCTGGGCCTTGGCTCCTGTGTAAAGGTATGCAAATTTGACGCCATCTCCGTAGAAACCGGAGTTGCCGTGGTTGACCCAGACAAATGTGTTGCCTGCGGCGCCTGTGCGGCAGAATGTCCTAAAAAAATCATTAAAATTTTACCGGCAAAAAGCAAATATACCATTACATGTAAATCGGTGGAAAAAGGCAAGCTGACACGGCATGACTGCCAAGTTGGCTGTATCGGCTGCGGCATCTGTGCAAAAAATTGTCCCAAGGAAGCCATCACGGTCAAAGACAATCTTGCGGCGATTGATCCCTTAAAATGCGTAAACTGTGGCATTTGTGCGAAGAAATGTCCTCAGCACGCCATTAACCACGTGGATCAGCTGGGTGTTCATTTTGTGATACCGCCCAATCCAGCCGCATAGACATCTCCCCGCGCTTAGCCGCGGGGATTCTAATTCTATATAATTCAAAAAGAAAGCAGGAAAAATTATGGACGCATTAAAAACCTATGAAAAATGGATTGCCTGCGCAGATGAAAAAACTGCCGCAGAGCTTTCCGCTCTTACAGATCAAAATGAAATAAAGGACCGCTTTTATCGCGAACTGGAATTTGGTACCGGGGGCTTGCGCGGTGTCATGGCCGCCGGTACCAACCGGATGAATTCCTATGTGATTGGAAAGGCTACGCAAGGTCTTGCAGAATATATTAAGGAACAGGGAATAGACGCCCGCCGGCGTGGCGTAGTGATTGCACACGATTCCCGCAATCACTCCCGGGAATTTGCAGAACATACAGCGGCTGTCCTGCAGGCCAACAGTATTACCGTTTATCTGTTTGACAGCCTGCGCCCTACGCCCATGCTCTCCTTTGCGGTACGGTATTTGCACGCCTTTGCTGGAATTGTCATTACCGCCTCTCATAATCCCGCAGAGTATAACGGTTATAAGGTCTATTTTGAAGACGGAGGCCAACTGCCCCCCAGCGTTTCTGACCGCATTATTCATTACATTGACCGCATTGATCCTTTTACCGTTTCAGTAGAGCCGCCAGAAACGCCGGAAGAAGGTATTAAATTTCAGCTGATTGGCAAAGAAGTAGATGATGCCTATATTGCAGAAGTAAAAAAACAGGCGGTACACCCTGAACTCAGCAAAACTGGATACCGTCTGATTTATACCCCACTCCACGGTTCCGGAAACATTCCGGTTCGCCGTATTTTAAAGGAAACAGGCTTTGATCAGGTATTATTGGTACAAGAACAGGTAGAACCGGACGGAAATTTCCCTACTGTCAAATCCCCGAACCCTGAAAACAAAGAATGCTTTACCCGCGCCATTGCTCTTGCAAAAGAAAACAGCTGTGATTTAATTATTGGCACCGATCCCGATTCTGACCGTGTAGGCATTGTGGTCAGAGACCAATCCGGAGATTACATCACTATGACCGGGAACCAGGTCGGCGCACTCCTGACCAATTATATGCTTTCTCAAAAGCAGGCCATGGGTACGCTACCGCCAAACGGCGCGGTGGTTTCTACCATTGTAACCACAGGAATGCTAAAATCCATCTGCCAAAAATACGGCGTCACCTTCTTCCAAACACTGACTGGTTTTAAATTTATTGGTGAGAAAATTCATGAATTTGAACAGGAAAATTCCTACACCTTTTTGCTGGGGCTGGAAGAGAGTTACGGCTATTTGGCAGGCACTTATGCCCGGGATAAGGATGCGGTGGTTGCCTCTATGCTAATTGCCGAGATGGCCGTTTACTATCATCAGCAAGGGAAAACGCTGTATGATGTGATGCAGGACCTCTATCAGGAATATGGATATTATCTGGAAGAAACGGTATCCATTACCTTAAAAGGAATGGACGGCGCAGAAAAAATACAAGCCTTGATGTCCCAATTCCGAAACGCTCCTTTCAATTCCCTGGGCGACTATGAAATATGTGGACACAATGATTATTTGACTGGAAAGGGAATTCAAAACGGCACATCTTATTCTCTCTCTCTGCCCCAATCGAATGTACTTGAATTTCTCTTTGCCAATGGTTCCACCTTTGTCATTCGACCCTCTGGCACGGAGCCAAAAATCAAATTATATTATATGATTCGAGACAAAGATGCCAATGCCGCACAAGCAATGCTGCACGCGGTGCAGGCAGAAATGCAAAGCATACTAGGGCAAGCATAAAAAAGCCGATGCAGAGCAAGCGCTCTGTGTCGGCCTTTTTTTGAGAAGAAACAGAACAAATTTTCCGTCTCTAAAATCTAAAATTAATATCAGCAAACCGTAAGCCGGGTTCTGTCGCGGATGGTCATCTATCTGGGACGCATGTCGCCACACGCCTCAAGCCGCCTTCTCGGGAGATGCCGGACCAGCTTAGCCTCCCATTCAAGCGTTGCTCCGAGTGGGGTTTACAGCGCCCGTATGTCACCATACGGGCGGGTGAGCTCTTACCTCGCCTTTCCACCCTTACCCGCCAAAAGCGGGCGGTATCTTTCTGTTGCACTTTCCTTAGAGTCGCCTCCACAAGCCGTTAGCTTGCACCCTGTCCTATGGAGCCCGGACTTTCCTCACATAACAGCGACGCCGCTATGCGCGACCATCTGGTTTACTGATCTTTCTTACAGCACTGTAATCTTAATAACACCGTCAATTTTTTCCATATCAGCGGCTACTGCCGGAGAACAGCTGCCTGCAATATCAATAATGGTATAGGCATTATCGCCCTTGCTCTTATTAAGCATATTCTCGATATTAACGCCCTTGCTGGCAAGTGCATCTGTCAACTGTTTCAGCATATTAGGTACATTCTTGTGAAGAATGGTAATTCGCGTTCCAACTGCTTTCCCCATGTCGCAAGCAGGAAAATTCACGCTGTTGGTAATGTTCCCGTTTTCCAGAAAGTCCTTAATCTCGTCTGCGGCCATGACTGCACAATTTTCTTCACTTTCCGGAGTAGATGCACCAAGATGCGGCATACAAATAACATTGTCATGGGCAAGAAGCGCTTCACTTGAAAAATCCGTAATATAACAAGCCAGTTTTCCGCTGTCCAGCGCCGCAATCACATCGCCTTCGTCCACCAAGGTATCCCGCGAGAAGTTCAGCAGACGCGCCCCCGGCTTCATAGCCGCAAAGGCTTCAGAATTAAACATCCCCTTCGTCTCCGGTGTTGCCGGCACATGAATGGTAATATAATCTGCCTTTTCCAACAAAGTTTGAAGGTCATTTGCTTTATGCGCAAATCTGGTTAAATGCCATGCAGCATCTACTGACAAATACGGATCAAAACCGATTACATCCATGCCGAGATGATGCGCCGCATTGGCTACCCGAACGCCAATAGCTCCAAGGCCAACCACACCGAGGGTTTTCCCCTCAATCTCCGGTCCTACGAAATTGGACTTTCCCTTCTCTACCAGACCGGAAATAGCATCGCCCTGGCCAATCAATGTTTTTGTCCATTCGATTCCCTGCACGATCTTTCTGGAAGAAAGCAGAAGCGCTGCAATAACCAATTCTTTTACCGCATTGGCATTTGCGCCCGGTGTGTTGAAAACAACAATCCCTTTTTCTGTACATTTGTCAATGGGGATATTGTTAACGCCTGCACCGGCACGTGCCACAGCCCGCAAGCTCTCTGGCAGCTCCATATCATGCATTTTAAAGCTTCTTAAGATAATTCCGTCCGGATTGGCAATTTCGTCAGCACAAGTATAATTATCACCCAGACGCGCCAAACCCTTTTTGGAAATTTTATTTAATGTTTGAATCTGATACATAGCACTCAAGCCCTTTCTTTTTCTTTATTTATTGTTGGCTTCAAATTCCTTCATAAACGCAACCAAAGCTTCTACGCCCTCCAGCGGCATTGCATTATAAATGCTGGCGCGCATTCCGCCGACGGTTCTGTGGCCTTTCAGGTTCACAAATCCCTTTGCCTTTGCCTCTGCAATAAATTTGGCATTGAGCTCATCTGAATCGGTCACAAACGGTACATTCATCAAAGAACGATCCTCCGGAACCACTGTGCCTTTAAACATGGAAGACTGGTCCAGAAAATCATACAACACCTTCGCTTTTTTCACATTCTTTTCGTGCATAACAGGAATACCGCCCATGTTTTTGATCCATTCAAAAACCAGCTTACAAATATAAATTGCATAGGTCGGAGGTGTGTTAAACATGGAACCGTTACTTGCATGCGTTTCGTAATTTAACATGGTAGGCGTAAACTCCATGGCATTACCAATCAAATCTTCACGGACAATCACTACTGTTACGCCGGCAGGTCCCATATTCTTCTGCGCGCCTGCATAGATCAGACCAAACTTGCTGACATCCACTTCTTCAGAAAGAATACAAGAAGACATGTCGCTGACTACCACGGCATCGCCGAAATCCGGCATGGTGTTAAAGTGAGTTCCGTATATGGTGTTGTTATAAGTGATATGTACAAAATCCGCACCTGGAGTCAACATGGATTTATCTACCTTGGGCAGATAGGAAAAAGTCTTATCCGCGCTGGATGCAATATCATGCGCTTCCAGATAACGTTTTCCTTCCGCAAAAGCTTTTTTTGCCCACTGACCAGTAATTACATAGTCTGCCTTTTTATTCTTATTTCCCAGATTCAAGGGAATCATTGCAAACTGTGTAGATGCGCCGCCCTGCAAAAACAGTACCTTGTAATTGTCCGGGATATTCATGATTTCCCGCAGCAAGGCTTCAGCGTCATCAATGATTGCCTGGTATTCTTTGGAACGGTGGCTCATCTCCATAACGGACTGGCCGCTGCCGTTACAGTCCAGCATCTCCTTTTGCGCCCTCTCCAGTACTTCAAGCGGAAGCATGGAAGGTCCTGCCGAAAAATTGTAAACTCTACTCATGATAAACTCCTCCATTTTATTTAAACTTTTTATAATACGCCCAACCATCCTCTTTGATTCCCTGCTTTATGCGGAAAATCCCACAGTTTGGGTACGTTCTGTATAAAAAACTATAGAATGAACCTTTATATTATATACTTAATTTTTAAAAACGTCAACTGCTTTCGTCAAAAACCTCCCTGGCTTTTCTTATTTTTTCTTTTGGCTGTTGAAATTTGACAAAAAAGTATTGTATCTGTAAAAACAAAATTTTATTAGTTGACATCACCGCATAACTGTTATACAATAAAATTTATGATAAAATATTTCGCGGTATGCGGAAGGAGAATGTATATGCGGATTTTAATGGCAACCATGCAGCTTGACATCGGCGGCGCGGAAACCCATATTGTTGAACTATCCAAAGCGCTGGCACGGCGCGGCGTAGAGGTAATTGTCGCCTCCAACGGCGGAGCCTATGAGCAAGAATTAAAAGAAGCCGGCATCCGCCATATCAAGGTGCCGTTTCACAGCAAAAGTCCTCTCTGTCTCCGCCGCGCTTATCAGCTGCTGAAACAAATTATTTTTGAAAACCATATTGATGTGGTGCATGCACACGCAAGAATTCCCGCATTTTTGTGCGGCTTGCTGCACAAACGGTACCATTTTCGGTTTGTTACCACCGCCCATTGGGTATTTTCCACCCGCTTTCCCTATAATCTCCTGACCCGCTGGGGCGACCGCTCTTTGGCTGTCAGTGATGATATCAAAGATTATTTAGTGGAAAACTACGGAATTGATCCGGAGCATATCCGGGTTACCATTAACGGCATTGATACCGAAAAATTTTCAAGGGATACGGACTATTCTGCCGTAGCGCAGGAGTTTGGGCTTCAGAAGGGACGGACGCGCATTGTCTATGTTAGCCGCATGGATATTGACCGCAGCTTTGCCGCCCATAAATTGATTGAAATCACTCCGACGCTAACGGAAAAAATACCGAATCTAGAGGTCGTTATTGTCGGCGGCGGCAATGATTATGAAGCCGTCAAAAATGAAAGTGAAGCGGTAAACCAGAGGCTTGGCCGGCGGGTCATTATTACCACCGGAAGCCGCACCGATATCAACCGTTTTGTAGCCAGCGGCGACCTTTTTATCGGTGTCAGTCGGGCGGCACTGGAAGCGATGGCATGTGAAAAGCCCGCCATTATTGCAGGAAATGAAGGATATATTGGAATCTTTGATAAGGACAAACTACAAATTTGTATTGATACAAACTTTTGCTGCCGCGGCTGCGAAGCAACCTCTGCCGCTAAGCTCCAGGAAGACGTCCTTGCTGTTTTAACTGCCTCTCCGGAGCAGCAGGCACAGCTGGGCGCTTACGCCCGCCAAACTGTAATAGAACGGTATTCGGTGGAGACTATGGCAGATGACGCCATGAAAATGTACATTTCCATCATCAAAAACAGTAAAATTAATGAGGTTTCCTCCCAGGAGTTTGAGGATATTGACTCTTATTTGATTACAAATCCGATCCGGGAATCCAAAGGGAAAATCGACATTATGATTTCCGGCTATTACGGCTTTCACAACAGCGGCGATGACTCTATATTAAAGGCTATGGTAGACAGTCTCAGTGCCAACCGGCCTGAACTGCGAATCCTCGCGCTTTCCAATGACCCGGCAGAAACCCGAACCATTTACGGCATCGATGCCATTCACCGGTTTAACCTGCCGCGGATTTTATGGAACATGCGCAAAACCCGCCTGCTGATCAGCGGCGGCGGTAGTCTGATTCAAGACATTACCTCCGATAAATCACTGACTTATTATCTCAGCATCATTTATCTGGCCAAAAAGCTGGGAGCCAAAGTCATGCTCTATGCCAATGGTATCGGTCCCATCCGGCACGAAAGCAACCACAAACGAATCCGTAATGTGTTAAACCGGGTGGATCTCATTACACTGCGCGAGCCTTCTTCCCTGGAGGAATTAAAACGCTTTGGTGTCACTAAACCCAAAATCCTGGTAACTGCTGACCCAGCTTTTAATTTGGTAGCAGCTAGTCCTGAGGAATCGGCGGTTCTGACAGAAAAAGCAGGTCTTCCTTCTGGCAGTCGGTATTGCGGAATCGCTGTTCGGCCCTGGAAATACGCCGATCCCGATCTTGAAAAATACATTGCCCAGATTGCTGATTATATTAAAGAAAAACATCAATTGGAAATCTTGTTTATTCCCATGCAGGAAGCCAAGGATCTTCCCATTTCCCAAAGGATCTGTAATCTCATGAAAGAGAAGGGATATATTCTCAAAGGCCATCCCACGCCCTCACAGCAGCTGGGTGTTGTGGGCGGCGCCAGCCTGATTCTTGGCATGCGTTTGCATACTCTTATTTATGCGGCCAAAATGGGAACACCGGTCATTGGGCTAACTTATGACCCCAAAATCCAGGCAACCATGCATTATATCGGACAAGAATATACTGCATCGGTGGAGCACGTCAATCCACTGACCGTTTGCCGTTATGTCGATAAAATTACAAAAGAATATGAAGAACTTACTGCCAAGCTGAAGGAAGCCGGAAAAATATCCGGGGAAAAAGCGGTCGAAAACACACAGCTTGCTTTAAACCTTCTTGACAGCTGTAAATCATAAATTAATTTAGACTATAAAAAGAAAGGTATGACCATTTTATGAATCTTTTTATTTTTGACAACCTGACCCGTGATAGCATTATCCAATCCCTGCTCACCTTTCGCGAAACCGGAAGCCAGGAGGCTTATTATACCGCAGCACGGGGGTTAATTTCTTATGCCAGTCACAGAATTACTAAGCAAAGTATTATCCGTGAATATGTTCTGCGCACTATGCTGGAACAGGATGGGCTTCCGGACATTGTTCATTTGAGGGACTTTCTTCGCCAGGATATTAAAACCATTTACACCGAGCTTCTTGACATTGATTGGGATGCCTTATTCCATCGGCAAGGCCTTGTTTCACTGGACAATATTTGTACCCAAACCTTGCACACCGGTTTAAAAAGCTATGTTCTCTCGCTGCAAAGCATGATTGAATGCCAGTCCAACGAAGCGCTGGGCGGCGCTATCCTTGCCCACGCAGAAAGCTTTGGAACTGGAAAGGCCACTGCATATGCGGCACTGGAATGGGATGGCTCCGGGTTGATTGGCATCAACCGTCCCGATCCCATTCAGTTTGAGGATTTGACCGGTCTCCAGCATCAAAAGAAGGTGTTGATTGCCAATACCGAAAGCTTCCTCTGTGGGCAAAGCGCCAACGATGTTCTTCTGACAGGAAGCAGCGGAACAGGAAAATCTTCTTGTGTGAAAGCCTGCCTGAATATGTTTAAAGACCGTGGTCTTCGCTTGATTGAACTAAAAAAATCATACTTAAATGATCTCCCTCAGTTATTTACCACCATTAAAAATAACATATTAAAATATATTATTTTTATCGATGATCTCTCCTTTGAACCAGACGATATGAGCTATAAACTTTTAAAATCTGCTTTGGACGGCCAAGCGGAAATGCGCGGCAGCAACGTCTTGATCTATGCTACCTCCAACCGCAGGAGCCTAATCAAAGAAACCTGGTCCGAACGCGAGGGTTATCTCAGTGATGAAGTCCACCGCAATGAAGGCCTCAGCGAGCGCAAATCTCTGGCGTCACGATTTGGCATTAATCTCAGCTTTTTAACACCGACACAAAACGAATATTTACAAATTGTGGAAAATATGTTAATGAGCCGCGGAATTGAAATGACAGAGGAAATTCGTTCTAAGGCTTTGACATGGGAAATTAATTACAATGGTTTTTCGGGAAGAACAGCAAAACAATTTGTTGCCAGCATTTTAAGCAACCAATAAACATATACTACAATTGTATATCATTATTTTGCTGCCATTTCGAAAAAGCTTTTCTGCAAATTACATCCTCTCCTGACATTATTTTCAATTTTTCGGCATGAAAAAAGAAAGGATAGCAATATTTTGTAATTTTTAATTGCTTTTTCACAAAATATGTGGTATGCTGTAAGAGTTGATGAATGAATCGGAGGAGTGAATGTATGGACGCGCAAAAAGAAACTAAGCGCTCATCTACCAATGCACAAGCACCACCGCCGGATATGGGGAATTCCGGCCAGGATGCTGAGAAAGAGGCGCTTTCTAATATTAAGCAAAACACCGGCGACACTGCTAAAGCAGATGCGTCTGCCACATATGACGGTCATACTGACATCAGCAACAAAATTGACAAAAAGTCTGCTCCAAAGAAAACTGTTGGAACAAAGCGTAAAACCTATGGTATTATAATTACTGTGTGCGTTTTGATTGTGCTCCTGCTTCCTCTCTCCCTATTTGCCGCATATATTAAAAATTATGACCGCATTTTTCCAAATGTTTATGTAGGGACCGTTGCATTGGAGGGCAAAACGGCAGAGGAAGCCCTTTCGCTCCTCAATGACCAATATTATTCCGAAAAAATCAAAGATTTGACGATTCCTTTTATATGTGAAGATTCCAGGGAAGAAATTCCGGTCAATGATTTGGAAGTGGTATATAACAACAAAGAAACCGCGGCAAATGCACTAAGCGAAGGAAATTATACCAATTTATTTGCAAAAATGGGCGCGTATCTGTTTCACGCAGCCCATCGAACCGATCTGGATCCGGTCATCCAATATCATACGGTTGCTCTCAATCAGGCGATTGATGCCATTACTGCCCCTTATGAAATCGAACCGGTAGGTTATACCTTTAAACTGGAGCCAAATCAGGTTACTCTTTATGGGGAAGTGGATGGAATCAAGGTAGATCGTCAGCCAGTCATTGAGGAAGTGGAACGGCAGATCAAGGCCATGCAGTTTTCTGATGTGGTTATGGTTCCAAAAGATACTCCGCCAGCTCCTTTGGATTTCGATACCTTTTATGCCTGGCTGACCAATGAAGCCCAGAATGCATATTATGTAAAAGGAGAAGACGGGAAAATTACCGTTGCTCCGGAAAAATTGAAATGTACCGTCGATAAAGAAACGGTACAGAACGCCATTGATGCAGTAAAAACGGCGCCGAACAATACCGTCGTTTTTCCGGTCACTACTACGGAGCCCGAAATTACTTCGGCGTTTTTACAGGAAGTTTTATATAAAGATAAATTGGGAAGTTATAGCACAAACTTTTCAGGATCAGCGGCGCGGATCAACAATGTCCGGCTTGCCACCAGCAGAATTAACGGCTATGAACTCATGCCAGATGAAGAGTTTTCTTATGACAAAACCATTCTTCCCCGGACCTACGCCAACGGCTATCAAGCTGCGCCGGTTTATGTGGGAAATAAAGTAGAAAGTGGTCTTGGCGGCGGTATCTGCCAACCTTCTTCTACCTTATACTGTGCAGCGCTGTATGCCAATCTAGAGATTGTGGAGCGTCATAATCACAGTCTAAAAGTTGGCTATATGCCGCCCGGACTGGATGCAACCATTGCCCAGGGGGTTTTGGATCTTCGGATTAAAAATAACACCGGATATCCAGTTAAAATTGCGGCAGATGCCTCTGGCGGCGTGGTTACCTTCAGTATATGGGGATATAACCCGGAAAACTATTCCGTAGATATTCTGCGAAGCGGCGGAGGCAACACCTTTCATGTTACCCGGGTTGTCAAAAAGGACGGCGTAGAAGTACGGCGGGAAAAAATGCCTTCCAGCCAGTATCAAACACCTGCTCCTAAGGAAACTGACAAACCATCTGAATAACCAATTGAAAAAAAATAAAATGAAATATATCACTTCAGGGATCGGTGAAATTCCGTACCGGCGGTACAGCCCGCGAGCGAGAAATGTTCCCGCAGATTCGGTGAAATTCCGAAGCCGACAGTATAGTCTGGATGAAAGAAGTTTTTGTGTTTTTTGGTATGCATCCCTGAAGCAAATGCTTCAGGGATTTTTTATCCAAAAAAATCTTACTTCCTCCATCATCTTGAAGCGCTTCCCTAAAAGCTTTTATGCACCATGGGAAGAAACCACCATGGGAAACCATTGGTGGTAAAAATCTTTTATCCTATTTTTCTGTGTAGATAAGAGATTTCCTTCAAAATTATTTTATGCCGAACACAGCGGCGGATAGGAGCTTTTTATGAAAACATCAACAACTACCAATCAACTTGCAGCACCCTCAAACACACGGCGGCTGGTAACCATAGCAGTTGCCTCCGCAGTCTCTTTTGTACTGATGCTTTTGGAATTTCACCTTCCCATTGCGCCAGATTTTATCAAACTAGATTTTTCAGACCTTCCATCGGTCATTCTGGCTTTTACTTTTGGTCCTCTTGCCGGCGCCTGCACAGAGCTGATTAAAAACCTGCTGCATCTGTTTATCACCAAAACCGGCGGCGTAGGTGAACTTTCCAACTTTCTGCTGGGGTGTGCTTTTGTCATTCCCGCAGGCTTGATCTACAAAAAACATAAGACCCGGAAAACAGCACTACTCGCCATGCTTGTGGGCACCCTTTGTTTTTCAATCATGGGGATTCTCTCTAATTACTACATAATGTTCCCTTTTTATACTAAGGTATCCGGTATACCCATGGAAGCAATTATTGGTATGTGCCAAAAGATCCTTCCCTTTGTGGACAACCAATGGAAGGTCATTTTACTCAGTGTAACGCCATTTAATCTACTCAAAGGCATACTGGTATCCGTTGTCACTTTTCTGCTTTACAAACGGCTTTCGCCCATTCTTCACGGTATATCCAAACACGCTTAAGAACCAAAAATGGCCTCTTTTCAGCGTTGCTGAAAAGAGGCCTTTTTCATTCCTTTAAAATTTCGGCCGTGCATGATAATGCGTATGCAGCAATTCATGTGCTTTATGACTTCCGGGTTCGCCCAAGAATTCTTCATATAATTTTTTAATATCCGGATTTTCATGACTCTTCCGAATCGGCGCATTTTTATCTTCCTGATAAAGCGCCTTTGCCCGCTCTGCCTTCAGGTTCACATCCATCTGTACCCGGGCGGATACAATCGGCTGCCCACCGCCGGTCACACAACCGCCCGGACATGCCATGATTTCAATAAAGTCATATTCAGCTTCACCGTTACGAATGCTATTGAGCAAAGCCCGTGCATTGCCAAGGCCATGCGCAACAGCGACACGGACATTCATATCACCTACTGGTACGACTGCCGTTTTAATGCCTTCGGTGCCCCTTACCTGTTCAAAATCAATCGATGGAAGTTCTTTTCCGGTAACAACCTCTGCCACTGTGCGCAGAGCAGCCTCCATAACACCGCCAGTTGTACCAAATATAACGCCTGCGCCGGTTGCTTCTTCAAACGGATTGTCAAATTTCTCATCTGGAAGCTCGGTAAATTTGATACCAGCCTGCTTAATCATCCGCGCCAGTTCACGAGTGGAAATAACAATGTCCACATCTCTAAGACCAGCGTTTTCCATTTCTTCCCGGCCGGACTCAAATTTCTTTGCAACGCACGGCATAACAGACACGTTAACAATTTTTGCAGGGTCTATACCGTTCTTTTCCGCATAATAACTCTTCAAAATAGCGCCAAACATCTGATGCGGCGATTTACAGCTGGATAAATTATCCAGGAAATCCGGGAAATTATGCTCACAGAATTTAATCCAGCCTGGACTACAAGAAGTAATCATCGGCAGTTTACCGCCGTTTTTAATCCGGCTAAGCAGCTCGGTTCCTTCCTCCATAATGGTCAGATCCGCACCGGTATCCGTATCAAACGTTTTGTCAAATCCAAGACGGCGCAGTGCTGCTGCCATCTTGCCAGTAACAGGCGTGCCAATAGGCAAGCCAAATTCCTCACCCAAAGCTGCACGGACAGCCGGGGCCGTCTGCACAATCACTATTTTATCCGGATCTGCCAAAGCATCCCAAACCTCATCTGTATTATCTTTTTCACGCAGAGCGCCTACCGGACAAACAGCAATACACTGGCCACAATTAACACACGGAACCTCTGCCAGTGACTTTTCAAACGGGGAAGCAATGGTTGTTTTAAATCCACGCTGTGTCGCATCAATAACCGCGACCGTTTGAACATTCTTACAAACACTGACACAGCGGCGGCACAAAACACATTTGTTGTTATCCCGAATAATCGAAGGAGAAAGATCGTCTACCTCATACTGATTCCGCTCTCCTTCATAACTAATATTATCAATACCCAGTTCCTCTGCCAAAGTCTGCAATTCACAATTACGGTTTCTGACACAGGTCAGACACTTCCGTTCATGATTAGACAGCAGCAATTCCAGCGTTACCTTACGGGAACGGCGAACTTTTGGGGTATTGGTAAACACCTCCAAGCCTTCGGACACCGGATAAACACAGGCTGCCTGTAAATTTCTAGCGCCCTTTACCTCCACAACACACATCCGGCAAGAACCGGTCTGACTGATATCTTTTAAGTAGCACAGAGTCGGAATATCAATTCCAGCCTGCCGCGCCGCCTGCAAAACCGTATAATCCGCAGGAACGGTGACCTCTATGCCGTTAATTTTTAATGTTACATTTTCCATGTCAATCGCTCCTCCTTCCTATTTCTTAATGGCGCCAAACGGACATTTTGCGATACATGCGCCGCATTTGATACACTTATCCGGGTCAATATGGAACGGCTTTTTAATTTCACCGGAAATGGCTCCCACAGGACATTCCTTGGAACACAGGCTGCAGCCACGGCATTTGTCCGCCATAATCTCATAATGTGAAAGCGCTTTACATACACCCGCAGGACATTTCTTATCCCGAACATGTGCAATATATTCATCACGGAAATACCGCAGAGTAGAAAGCACCGGATTAGGCGCTGTCTGTCCCAAACCGCAAAGCGAACCTTCTTTAATACTATGGCACAGCTCTTCCAAACGATCAAGATCCTCCATGGTTCCCTGTCCCTTGGTAATCTTGTCCAGAATTTCATAAAGCCGTTTGGTACCAACCCGGCACGGTGTACATTTACCACAAGATTCATCTACCGTAAACTCCAGAAAGAATTTTGCGATATCCACCATACAGTTGTCTTCGTCCATAACAATAAGACCGCCGGAACCCATCATGGAACCAATCGCCATCAGGGAATCATAATCAATCGGCGTATCAATCAGGCTTGCAGGAATACATCCGCCGGACGGGCCGCCGGTTTGTGCCGCCTTAAACTTTTTACCGTTGGGAATTCCGCCGCCGATTTCCTCAATGATTTCACGCAGAGTGGTACCCATGGGAATCTCCACCAGACCGGTATTATTAATTTTTCCGCCGAGCGCAAACACCTTCGTACCCTTGCTCTTTTCCGTACCAATGCTCTTAAACCAGTCCGCACCCTTTAAGATGATTTGACAGATATTCGCATAGGTTTCCACGTTGTTTAACAGGGTGGGTTTTGCCCAAAGCCCCTTATTGGCCGGGAACGGAGGCCGGGGACGCGGCTCGCCGCGTTTTCCCTCGATCGAAGTCATCAAAGCGGTTTCCTCGCCGCAGACAAAAGCGCCTGCACCCAAACGTAGTTCCAAATTGAAATGAAATCCGGTATCTAAAATATTTTCGCCAAGCAACCCATATTCTTTTGCCTGGTCAATGGCAATTTGCAGCCGCTGAACAGCAATCGGGTATTCAGCGCGGATATAAATATAACCCTGATCCGCTCCTACTGCATAAGCAGCAATGGCCATTGCTTCGATAATACTATGGGGATCGCCTTCCAGAATACTTCTGTCCATGAACGCACCCGGATCCCCTTCATCGGCGTTACAGGCCACATATTTTTGATCGCCTTTTGCCTGGGCAGTAAACTGCCATTTCATACCGGTGGAAAAACCTGCGCCACCGCGGCCGCGCAGTCCGGATTCCTTGATTTCCGCAATGACCTGTTCCGGTGTCATTTCTGTCAAAACTTTTCCCAAAGCCCGGTAACCGTCAAAGGCTATGTATTCATCAATGTTTTCCGGATTGATGACACCGCAATTACGCAGCGCAATACGCATTTGCTTTTGATAAAATTGTACTTCATTCAGGCTCTTGATATTATCCGTGCCTTCATGAACCGTTTCATCGTATAATAAGCGCCGGACAATACGGCCTTTGAGCAAATGCTCTTCTACAATTTCCTTAACATCTTCCACTTTGACCCGGCTGTAAAAAGCTCCCTCCGGATACACAATCATAATCGGCCCCAAAGCACACAAGCCAAAACATCCGGTTTTGACAACCTTAATTTCTTTTTCCAGCCCGTTGGCTTTTAACTGGGCTTCCATTTCTTTGATAATCTGTTCACTTCCTGAAGAGGTACACCCGGTACCGCCGCAAATCAGGACGTGCCCTCTGGCAAACTCCATGCTATTCAATCCTTTCTTCACAATCATCTGCTCTTAAAACACGTGCCGCAATCTTTTATTCTGCCGCACCTATGGTATATTCCGCAACGGGATTTCCGTTGACAATATGTTCATTAACAACCCGAACGGCTTTTTCCGGACTCATTTTTACATAAGTCACTTTTTCCTTTCCGGGTACAAAAACCTCAACAATCGGTTCCAAACGGCACATACCAATACACCCTGTCTGGGTAATAGTTACATGCTCCAAACCACGTTTTGCAATCTCTTCCATAAACGCATTCATCACTGGCCGTGCTCCCGCCGCAATACCACAAGTAGCCATACCAACTACAATTCGGGTACCTTCGCTGTCTTTGCGCAGAATAACTTGATCCAGTGTTTTCTTTCTGATTGCTTCCAAATCCGCTAAACTTTTCATTATCCTTACTCCTTTCGGGTATTCATTTCTTCACCGTAAAGAGCCGCTTCGTTTTCTTTCAAAAAATCAGACAGCCATAGCATGACCTCCGGCTCCTTTAAAGATACTTCCCCTAAAATTGATTTTATTTCCCGGGTATCCATTGTAAATTCTTTTTCATTCACCTTATGATGATATACAAAATCTATGCTGTCATAGCCGGTAACCAATCCCAGCATGGTTTCTGCCATATTCCCCAGCGGCTGGCGGTCAATATGACTATAACCGAACCGTGCCTCAAGCACCGTCCCCCTGCCGGGTTCAGACGAAATGCAGATACCACCGCCAGTATGCTCTGCCGCCGCCTTTAAAAGCGGAATGCCCAGCCCCACCTTCCGGGTTTTCCGGCTTGTGGTAAAAGGATCCATCACCTGCCTGACCATTTCCGGCGGCATGCCGCAGCCGTTATCCGTAATCCGAAACATCAGAAGATCTGAATTGCTGTCCTCGGTTAAATCCAGCTGAATCAATGCGGCACCTGCCGCAATGGAATTTTGTATAATATCCAGAATATGCAGTGATAATTCTTTCATATGGACTCTCGCTCCATTTCCGGCATTGGAAAAATATTATTCATACTTTTTCAAAATATCTTCTACCTGATCCACCGTCAGCCGACCATAAACATCATCATTGATGGTCATAACCGGCGCAAGGCCGCAAGCCCCAATACAGCGGGTTGCATCCAAAGAAAATTTCCCATCGGCAGAACATTCGCCCACATCAATATTTAATAATTCCTTTACTTTTTCCAAAATATCGCCGCTGCCCTTAACATAGCAGGCAGTCCCCAGACAGACACCTATCTGGTACCGGCCCTTGGGATTCAGGGAAAATTGGGCATAAAACGTGACAATACCATAAATTTCTGCCAGCGGAACATCCAGTCCCTCTGAAATCATTTCCTGGACCTCTATCGGCAGGTATCCGTAAATATCCTGGGCTTCGTGAAGAACAGGAATCACCGCGCCTTTTTGGCCTTGATGATTTGCAATCACCTTTTTCAGCTGCGCTTCCTGCTCCGGCGTTCCCTGAAAGGGGAGCGTATTGTGTTTCATCTGCTGTTACCTCCTAAACAATATGCATTTTAGCGGAAAACCCGCCGTTTCATTTGAAACTATATGCCTGACTTTGTTATATTTCTAACATAACCCATATATTATATCATGAAAACCATCAAAAAACCAGAGAAATCAACAAATTTTCTTCGTCAGTTTTTCCAAAATTTCTTTTTCGGATTTAGTCGTTATGTCCATATACCAGACCGGTTCGGAAATATCTCCCAAATAATGTGCGTCTGAACTGGTCAATATATACTGCTCCTGATAGTCCTTCTCCATTGTTTTCCGGTTCACTGCCGTAATCTCTACCGCACTCGTTTGCAGTTCCGGGGGCAGAAACCCCAGATTAGATAATACGCTGTAGCTGGTTCGGTCAATATGCGCTGGCACCGGAATACCTCCGATTTTGCGGGCATAGGAAAATACTTGCTCAATGCTGAGTCCCGAAGACGCAACCAGAAGTGTTTCTTCCTCGCCAACAATGCGGTCCTGCGTATCAAAATAAAGCTGACGGCCGAAAATATCCGGCCGATTCTTGATCACCGGCCGGTTTTCCCGAATCATCTTCTCCATTTGTTCCGCCTGCTTTATGGATGGAAAATAGCAAAGAATATGTACTTCTTCCGTCGTTTCCACCTCCATACCTGGAAGCACCAAAATCCTGCCAGCTGCCGCTCCCATCACAGCGCGCACATTACCACAGGAATTATGGTCTGTAACCGCAATCACATCGAGTCCTTTTAACAAGGACATATTTACAATATTATTGGGTGTCATATCCTCATCGCCGCAGGGAGAAAGAGCAGAATGAATATGCAGATCATAAAATACCTTCATATTCCCAATTCTCCAAGCTTTTTGGCCAGTGTGTAAGCGGAAGCTTCGGATGACAAAATCGGTATCCCTTCCGCATTTGCTTTTACGGCAGTGTTTTCATCCGGTAAAAAACCGTCCGCCAAAATGACACAGCTTGCTTCGGTCAACGCTGCAACTGCAACTACATTTAAATTAGTCTGAATGGTAATCCAGATACTTCCCTCTTCAATTTTGGCCATTGCCAAGCTCATCAAATCACCAATATAGCAGCCTTTTGCCTGTTTTTCCATTCCTGCCGCCCCAGCTGTTACTTTTAATTCCAGTTTCTCAGCTATTTCCTTTATTTTCATGATTCTGCACCTCGCTTTTTTGCGGTTTCTCTTTTCGGTCCGAAGGTCGCTTCCACCCTTTTAAAACCTCCGGCGGAAGCTGTATATTATTTTCCGAAACATGCCGCAGTAATTCCCGCAATCTTTCCCGCATGACAAAAATACAATCTGTCTCCTGGGCATAACCCCGCACAATATCTTCTGCCAGTGCACGGCAGCTGGGGGAACCGCAAGAACCACAGTCAAGCCCCGGAAAATGTTCCAGGATCTCTTCTATCTTCATCGCCATCTGCATTGCAGTACCCAGATCATCATTCAGCTTTAAAATCGGCCGATATACCGGAGCTTCATCCCATGTCCGCCGAATGGAATCGGGAATACTGCCCTGTTCCTCCGGCAGGCTTTTGCTCATCCGCTTGATCCTGGATCTTGCCACAAAATTATTTTCTGCCGCCAGGGGGCCTCCCACGCAGCCGCCCGGGCATGCCAATGCCTCTACATAGTCAATGTCGATCAATTTATCATCTTCAATGTCCTCCAATACTTTGATGACATTGTGGATACCGTCCACTGAAATCCGGCGTTCCGCCCGGGTAGCATTGGCCTCACCGCCGCTGGTTGCCCATAACGCCCCTAAACTTCCAGCGCAAGATAAATGCTTGACTTCCTTTATATTTCCTATTTTCTGTGCCAAACGCAGATATACATCCTTAATAGAAATCACACCATCTACTTCCGATTTTTTCACAGTCAGCCCGTCTTTGACTGCCGTTGCCTTTGCCGCACATGGACTGATAAAAAACAGTCCGATTTCCTCCGGTAAGAGGCCCGTCTTCTCTACCGCCTCCTTGCGGGCGGCCTCCGCTGAAAGCTCCATGGGTGACCGCAGCGGAATAATATGATTGATCAGGTTAGGGAAGCGTACCGCAATTAATCTGCTAACTGCCGGACATGCAGAAGAAATGGCTGGTTTCATCAATTCGCCGCTTTTTAAAAATTCTCTGGTCGCGGCGCTGATTTCCTGCGCTCCCCGTGCCACCTCATAAACATCATCAAAACCCAGCTGCAAGAGGGAGGTAAGTATCAAATTGCAGTCCTCTGTCCGCGAAAATTGTCCATAAAAAGCCGGCGCCACCAGCGCTACCGTATACTGGTATTCCTCCAGCCGTTCAAAGCCATCGGTGACCGCCTTTTTCGCATGATAGGGGCAGACACGGATGCATTCCCCACAATCAATACACCGTTCTTTTAAAATTTTAGCTTTCCCGTTCTGAATCCGAATTGCCTGTGTGGGACACTGCTTCAAGCAATTTGTACACCCTTTGCAGGTATCCCGATCCAGGGTAACCGAATGCCAATAAGGTTCCTTTTCCATTCCCATGCCTCCTATGCAATTCTGATGATTAGATCAATGGTTGTACCAACTCCCACCTTGGTGTCTATTTTCATCTCATCGGAATTCTTCTTAATATTGGGAAGACCCATTCCGGCGCCAAATCCCAGTTCACGTACCTCGTTCGATGCTGTGGAATATCCTTCCTGCATAGCTTTTTCTATATCCGGAATACCGGGGCCGGTATCCGCAAAAACAATATGTATCTCCTGAGGGCTGATTTCCACATCAATGGTGCCGCCGTTAGCATGAATCACCATATTGATTTCCGCCTCATACATGGCGATGGCCACCCGGCGAATCACCTCTGGCGGCAACCCAAGCTGTTTTAAATGTTTTTTCACCTTGCTGGAATTTTCCCCGGCCAAGGTAAAATCATTTCCATCCACCTGGTAGTGAAAGGTCATACCATTACTCACCAAAATCCCCCGCCTTTCCGCCCGCAAGCCCATTTTGATATAAAGTCCCGCAGGCCGTAAACATAGGCAATCCCGTGGACATCAGTACGATTCCTTTTTTTTCCGCAATCTGAATCATCTCTTCTGTAGGCATCTTACCCCGGACAAAGACGATCGCTTCCATATCCATCATTTCTGCCGTGCGAACTACCTGTAGATTCTGAAGCCCGGTGAGAAGCAGCCCCTGTTCTTTTACAAACGCCAAAACATCACTCATTAAGTCGCTTCCGCAGGCTTCTTTCACTTCCAATTCCTGCATTCTGCCTTCTCCGGCGCAAACCTTTGCATCTAAAAGCTCCCGCACTTTTGATAATTTCATATCTTATCTCTCCTTGCACTGGATTTCCTCTATTATGATTGAATATATCATATTTCTATTTATTTTGCAACCAAAAATATAGTACTTTTGCATAAAAATATTTGGATATTTTCTCATGCTGATTTCTCAATACCCTATTGCAGAATCAAAAGAATATGTTATACTGAAACCATAACACAAGGAAAGGGGAATTTGTATGCTTCAGCAAGCAAAACAACCTGCTTTTTGGAATAAAGTACGCACCGCAAAAGATTATCAAATGTTTCGTGATGATCTTCTGGCTATGTATAAAAAAACACACAAAAATACTACTCCAGCTGTATCGTACCAGAAGTACACCCGCTACTACCGTGACGGCAACAGGCTGGAATTTGAAAAAGCCTATTTCAGCAAGCGTATCCGAATGAACATATTGGCACTGCTGGCGCTGATTTATCCGCAAGAATCGGTCTATATGGATGAGCTCAAAGAAGTGATTTGGGCTGTGTGTGATGAATACACATGGGCGCTTCCCGCCCATGTTCCCTATGATATGTGGGATCACAGTATCCAAATTGATCTTTTTTCCTCTGAAACGGGCTTTGCCCTCAGTGAGATCCGTGAACTTTTGGGGAACAGGTTTGATCCCCTCATTTATCGCCGTATTGGCTATGAGGTAGAACGCCGGATTATTGAGCCGTTTTTAACCCGAACCTTTTTTTGGGAACAGGTAGAAAACAACTGGTGCGCCGTATGTACCTGCGGTGTCGCCGCCGCTTTTTTCTATATTCGGCCAGATCTGGCAAAAACCCAAATACCCAGATTTAACAACAATCTACCGTCTTTTTTCCACAGCTTTCAGGCCGATGGCGTTTGCCGAGAAGGGGTCGCTTACTGGAACTACGGCTTTGGATTCTTTGTTTCCTACGCCTCCATGCTGAAAGAGTTCACCAATGGAGAAATCGATCTGTTTGCCAATGACAAAGTAAAGCGCATCGCGGCCTTTCAGCACAAAGCCTATCTTCGGGCGGACATTACCGCCAGCTTTGCGGACGGTAACGTTCGAGGTCGCCACATTATCGGCATCACACACTTTCTCAAGCACCTGTATCCGGATGATATTCAAGTTCTGCCTACAAAATTCCGGGATAACCAGCCGCTTGACATCAGTGATGTCGCGTTTCGAGCAAGATGGACCTTTGAGCTTCGTTCCATCCTATGGTATGACCCGGTGCTTTCTACGGAAAAAACAGAGATCGCTGCGGAATATTATCTCTCAGATTCGGCATGGTATATTAAAAAAAATCCAGACTATTCCTTTGCCGCCAAAGCCGGCAATAACGATGAACCCCATAATCACAATGATGTCGGCAGCTTCATTTTTGCCACCGACCAGGGACAGCTGTTATGCGATTTGGGCTGCGGCGAATATACGCGGGATTATTTTCAGCCAGACACCCGCTATCGCATCCTCTGCAACCGCTCCGGCGGACATAGCGTTCCTCTCATAGACGGTCAGGAGCAAAAGCCCGGTGTAGAATTTAACGGGACAATGTCATTGCAAAACGGTAGCCTACTCCTTGAAATCGGCAGTGCTTACGGTATCGATGAACTGCTTTCTCTTCAACGTCAGTTTTCTTTCCAAGACGATGGCATAACGTTGTGGGATAAATTTTCCTTCCGGAATGCCCCTCTTTCGGTCATTGAACGCTTTATCACCCAGGTCTGTCCCGAAGAAGAGGGCGGCGGACTGCGCATCGGCCAGGCATTTCTTTCCTGTAACGATGGATGGATGCCGACGGTAACACCTGCCGTTTGGGCAAATCATGCCGGCCAGAACGAAACAGTTTATTTAATTGACTTTCTTGCAAAAAAACCGGCAGATGAATTTCGGCTGTCTATTCAGCTTCAACCTTAATCTCCGGATAAAATCACAGTCCCCGAAACATGGTCTATCATGTTTCGGGGACTGATTTTTATTTTTTTTCTTCTTTTTTCGTTTTACTATCTTTCTCTTTCGTCGAAGAGGGTTTTGAATCCTTCTCCTTGTTTTCTTCGGTTTCGTCCTGAAGATCCCGCTTCAAGCAAACCACCGCTTCTTCAATCCTATGTTCTGCCACGGAGGTAACTTTGATTTGCATGGGACCAATTTCCGTTTCCACCGTTGCTCCATCTTTTGGCAAGGTCTCAATAGCATCCAAAACCAGTCCTGCAAATGTATTGTAATCCCCCTCCGGCAGAGTAATGTTTAACGCTTTTTCCACGTCCTCTATTTCCGCAGAGCCTTTGATCCGCCAGGTATTTTCATCCAGATAGGTAATTTCCTGATCAGGATCCGGCTCGTCATATTCACTGTACAGTTCTCCAACAATTTCTTCTAACAGATCCTCTAAGGTCACCAATCCCTGGAAACCGCCGTATTCATCCATCACAACCACAATATGGGTATGTTTCTGCTGCATTCGGGAAAACAATTCATCTGCCTTCATGCTATCCGGGATAAAATACGGTTCGCGCAAAATAGAACGCAATGTATTTTTCTGCCCGCCGTCCAACAGGAATTTATAAAAATCCCGCGTATTCACTACACCAATCACATTATCCACGTCTTCATCACAGACAGGATACCGGGTATGCCGTGTTTCATCGATAAAGCGCTTCCATTCCTCTATGCTATCTTCCATCCAAAGAATACACGCTTCGGTCCGATGGGTCATAATATCCGCTACCGGCTTATCATCCAGCTCAAAAATATTATGTATCATTTCTTTTTCATCATCATCAATGGTACCATTTTCCGAACCGATATCTACCATCATCCGAATTTCTTCTTCGGTGACTTCTTCTTCCAAATCATGCGGGCGAACACCAAACAGTCTTGCAATCAGATTGGAGATCCGTGTAGGCAGCCATAAGAAAGGTCTTCCTATGACCGTCACCGCTTTGGTATAACCAGATAATCCAACTGCTGCAGATTCAGCGTATTTCGCCGCCAGCCGACCCGGAAGCAAATCCCAAAACACCTGATATAAAAACACCAGAATCACAGTTAAAATCAACAGTGTCAGTATATGTACCAACTTACCGTTTTCTTTGACCCCTGCCAAAACCAGCACATCACCCAGCCGGCCCGAAAAGCCAAATACGGTCAGTACGGCGAACAAAATTGCCAGCACATATCCAAACATCTCCATAGCGCCAACAACAGCTGAAGGCTCCTGCTCCAGCATCTTAAACAAACGCTTTGCTTTTTCGTTTTCCTCCGACAAAGTGGCAAGCCGGGTATCGCTGATATCAACACTTGCAGCTTTGGCAAAAGCAGTTAAAAATCCAAGTAACAATATAACGCCAAGTGAAAATAACAACAGTTGCGGGGGCAACGTGTCCAAAATACCATCATCCTTTCAGAAAAGCATATATTTTTTACCAGAATAAGTATAACAGATTTTTTGTCCTTTGTCAAAGTATTCTTTTTACAACAAAAATTTTACTTTATTTTCACCTTATTCCAAATAATCTTTCAGCTTTCTGCTCCTGCTGGGATGACGAAGCTTGCGCAGCGCCTTTGCTTCAATCTGCCGAATGCGCTCACGGGTTACGTTAAATTCCTTGCCTACTTCTTCCAAGGTCCGGGCACGTCCGTCATCCAGCCCAAACCGCAGCCGTAACACCTTTTCCTCTCTGGGAGTTAAGGTACTTAAAACATCAACCAGCTGTTCCTTTAAAAGGGTAAAGGTAGCCGCATCAGAAGGCGCCGGAGCATCATCATCCTGAATAAAATCTCCCAAATGGCTGTCTTCTTCTTCTCCAATAGGCGTTTCAAGGGAAACCGGCTCCTGGGCAATCTTCATGATCTCTCCCACTTTATCCACCGGCATATTCAATTCTTTGGCAATTTCCTCTGGCAGAGGATCTCTTCCCAGTTCCTGCACCAGCTGACGGGAAACCCGCACCAGCTTATTGATCGTTTCCACCATATGCACTGGAATCCGGATGGTTCTGGCCTGATCCGCAATCGCCCGGGTAATTGCCTGACGAATCCACCATGTGGCATAGGTGCTGAATTTATAACCTTTGGTATAATCAAACTTTTCTACCGCCTTGATTAACCCCAGATTTCCTTCCTGAATCAAATCCAAAAACAACATTCCCCGTCCTACATACCGTTTCGCAATGCTGACCACCAGCCGAAGATTGGCTTCTGCCAATTTCTTTTTTGCTTCCTTGTCGCCGTTTGCCATTCGCCGCGCAAGCTCCGTTTCTTCGGCGCCACTTAAAAGGTCTACTTTTCCAATTTCTTTCAGGTACATGCGCACAGGATCGTCAATGCTTACTCCGTCCGGCACGGACATATCGTCCAAATCTTCCTGGGTGATATGCAGATCATCGTCCAGAATTTCCAGCTCATCATCCAAACTCCCCACAATCTCTATGCCCTGTTTTTCCAAGTATTCATAAATTTTGTCAATCTGATCGGGATCTAATGCCATTTCTTCCAGTTTATCACTGATATCTTTATAATCTAATACACCCTTCTTCTTTCCCTGCTCCAAAAGCTGCTGAAGCACCAATTTTTTGTTGACGGGTTTCTTTTCGTTATCCACGCCGGTTCCTCCTCTTATCCTGTTTTTTTTCTTTCAGCATTTTGTCAAGGGCGTTTAAATCACCCTGTTCAAGTAACTTTGCTTCTGCATTGCGGCGTTTTACCTCCAGCATAATCGCAAGAGGCTGAAGATACGCCTGTTCTTTATGCGCGGTATTTTTATCATCCAGCAAAATGGCGGCCACAGCACCCACCTTTGCGTCCGGAAAACGTGCAAGCAGCGCATGAATATCCGCTGTGCCGTCTTTTGCGGCCTCATACATCTCCTGCGCCAAAGTCCGGTATAATCCATCATAAAAATCCTCAGGCACAATACCAGCTTCCTGCACTTTTTTCAACACCACAGGTTCACTCATAAAATTCAGCAGCAGCCGCTGTGCATTTTTCAGTTTCATCTCTTCAAGATCTCTGCGGCCGCCGGTTCGCTGTTCAAACTCTCTCCTCTCCCGGCGCTCTTCTCTCTGCATCTCGGTTTTGACCTGCTTTCGCTGCAAAACCTTTACTCTTGCCGCCAGCGTATCCGGCGCAAGTCCAGATTCCTGCGCCACGCGTTTGATATAGAGCTCCTGCTCTACCGGATTTTTCACATCCGCCAAAAGTGTGGCAGCCTCTTCCGAAAATTCCAGTATCTGTTCCGTATCTTCTAAATCATATTTCTTTTTAATCTCGTCAATTCGGAAAGTCAAAAGCGGTTTGGCTGATTCTACCAAAATCTGAAACATCTCTGGTCCCCGGGCCTTAATAAACTCATCCGGATCCTTTCCGTCCGTAATCGTCAGTACCCGTGTTTTCATATCCTCATCCGTAAGAATCGCGCCGGCACGAACTGCCGCTTTGCGCCCGGCCTGGTCGGCATCATAGCAAAGCACCACCTTATTGGCATACCGCTTGATCAGCCGCGCCTGCTCCGGCGTAAACGCCGTCCCCAAAGAAGCGACCGCATTCCCTATTCCTGCCTGATGCAGGGAAATCACATCCATATATCCTTCCATTAGCAGCAGCTTACCCGAATTGTCATTCTTAGCAAAATTCAGGCCAAACAGGTTTTCTTTTTTCTTAAACACCAATGTTTCCGGTGTGTTTAAATATTTGCCCGTATTGCTGTTTTCCGTAATAATTCTGCCGCCAAAGCCAATAATATTTCCCTGCACATTGATAATGGGAAACATGACACGTCCATCATAAAAGGCGTCATAATACGTTCCGTTGTCGCGCGCCTTTGCAAGCCCCGCTTCATATATATCATGTTCTTTATACCCTTTTTGTGTCAGATACTGCAAAAGGCCTGTCCAGCCTTCCGGCGCAAACCCTAAACCAAATTTTTTGATGGTAGCATTGCTAATGCCCCGCTCCTTTAAATAGGCATAAGCAACTTTGCCGCCTTCACCTGCCAGACAACGATAAAAATACCTTCCAGCCTCTGCATTGATTTCATATATCCGCTTCTTTTTATCCGCCGTTTCCTCTCGTTTTTGTCGGTCTGCGGGAGACCCCGGCTCCGGCATGGAAAGATGCGCCCGCTCTGCCAGATATTTTAATGCATCCATAAAATCCAAATGCTCGATGGCCATGATAAAATGTATGGCATTTCCGCCAGCCCCGCATCCGAAACAGTGAAACAACTGCTTGTCCGGCGCAACGGACAAAGACGGGGACTTTTTATCATTGTGCAAAGGGCAAAGCGCCGCATAACGGTTTCCCACACGCTTGAGGCGGGTATATCCGGAAATGATTTCCACAATATCATTACGCTGAAGGACTTCATCAATAAAATCCTGAAAATCCTGGGATGCCATCGCTTCGCCCCTTTCTTTTTATGTACTTATTGTTCCGCTTTATAAATATTCGACATTTCCCGTCGATTTCCTTTTTTATTTTGTAATTTACCGCTGCCAAAAAGTTGGTATGTATAATTCTGTAAACTTTGCCACAGCATACCGATCGCTCATGCCGGCAATATAATCCCGGGTCAAGACATGCACGTCCTCAGATGAACGCAAGCTCTTGCTGCTCTCTGGAATCCGCTCCGGATGGCAACTATACATCCGGTACAGTCCCTCAATAATCCCTTCTGCTTTTTTCTCTTCTTTTTGAGGTTCTGACGCCACATACACATGTTCAAACATATACTGCCGCAGTCCCATCATTGCCTCATATACCGGCTCTGTCATTTGAATATCTTCCTGATCCATGCTGGCCTCAATCACCGCACGGATCATGGTATTGATCCTCTGCGAATGCTTATGCCCCAAAACTTCGGCATACTTTGAAGGAATATCCGTTTCAGTCAAAATTCCGCCGCGAATGGCATCATCAATATCGTGATTGATATATGCCACTTTATCCGCAAGGGCGACAATCTTTCCTTCCAGAGTAACCGGCCGCACCGCCCCCGTATGGTGCAAAATGCCGTCACGCACCTCAAACGTGAGATTCAATCCTCCCGGCCGCTCCAGAATATCCACCACCCGCAGGCTCTGCTCATTATGTTTAAATCCCAAAGGGCAGATACGGTCAAGCACCTTTTCCCCCATATGTCCAAACGGCGTATGACCCAAATCATGTCCCAGCGAGATGGCCTCCGTTAAATCCTCGTTCAGCCGAAGCGCCCGGGCAATGGTACGGGCAATCTGAGATACCTCCAGCGTATGGGTCAGCCGGGTACGGTAATGATCTCCCTCCGGTGACAAAAACACCTGTGTCTTGTGTTTCAACCGGCGGAAGGCCTTGGAATGCACGATCCTATCCCGATCCCGCTGAAAATCCGTCCGAATTTCACAAGGTTCTTCCTGTCTCTGCCTTCCTCGGCTTTGTGCGCTTCGTGCCGCCGCTGGGGCAAGCAACAACTCTTCTCTCTTTTCAGTAAACTGACGCAGATTCACAATGATCAGCTCCTTTAAAAAGCTACGAAATTAACATTCATTATATTTATTTCTACAAAAACATTTTCCTTCCTCTTTTATATTGACAAAATTTCTTTTTTATTATAACCTATTCTTGTCACAAATATCAACAAAAGACATCATGTCTTTAGAAAGGACCAGTTATGAGTGTCTTAACGCTATCACCGCGTCTTACACAAATTGCGGCATGTATTTCTCCCTGCCGCTGCGTTGCAGATATTGGGACCGATCACGCCTATCTGCCCGCCGCGCTTTGCCTTGACGACATCTGTCAAACAGCAATCGCCGCAGATGTCCGGCCCGGTCCTCTGCGGCGCGCCGCCGCTACTGTAAAGCGTTACGAACTGGAAAGCAGGATTTCTTTGCGGCTGGGAAATGGCACAGCGCCCCTTTCACCCGGTGAAGCCGATACGATTGTCATTGCCGGCATGGGCGGGCTAATGATTGCGCAAATTATCAGACAAGGTCTTCCCGTCATCCGCTCTGCCAGCAAGCTTATTCTTCAGCCTATGACAGCGGTTACGGAGCTTCGGGAATTCCTATCTGTATCCGGCTTTACCATAACTGGAGAATATCTTGCCAAAGAAGATACCAAAATATACAACATTCTTACCGCCGATAACACCCCAGCTTCACGCCCTCTGACACCGGCGGAGTGTTATCTCGGCCGAGAACTGATCAAAACACGTCCGCCGCTTTTTGATACCTATTTTCAGCTTCGCCGGCGAAAGCTTTTAAAAATGCTCGCCGGACTAAAAAAAGCGTCTGATGCCGCATCTGTAGAAAAATACAAAGAATGTGAAAAACTTCTCAAATCCATAGACGAAATCTGTCCGCCCGCAGCAGAATAAACCCCATGCGGGCAGAAAGGTGGAATTTTTATATGCTGAAAGTCAAAGATATTGTTTCTGCAATTGAACAACTGGCACCGCCGGAACTGGCAGAAAGTTGGGATAATGTTGGTCTGATGACCGGCGATCTGGATCAGCGTGTCACCACAGTGTTTTTGTGTCTGGATGTCACCTCTGACAACGTTCAGCAGGCGATTGCCTGCGGCGCCGACCTTATTGTTTCTCATCATCCTCTTATCTTTTCACCTGTAAAACGGATCATTGAGCAGGATGTATCAGGCAGTATTCTCCGCAACCTGATCCGCCATGATATTTCCGTTTACAGTGCGCACACCAACTTAGACCATGCAGACGGCGGCATGAATGATATGCTGGCAAAACGTCTTAGTCTCCAGCAAATCCGTCACTTTTCAGACGAAGAATGCACCGACGGCACCGGCCGCCCCCTTGATGCCATTGGCCGTGTAGGAGTCCTGCCCGCTCCCATGGAAATGGGCGATTTTGTGGAATTAGTCAAAGATTCTCTGGGCTGTCAAACCATCCGCTCTGTCGGGAATCCAGAAGAAGTCATAAAAATTGCCGCCCTGTGCAGCGGCGCGGGCGGCGATGGCATATATGCGGCCTATCATGCAGGTGCGGACGTTTATGTCACTGCAGACGTCAAACATCACGAAGCCCAGCTGGCTTTTGAGCTGGGTATGAACCTGATTGATGCCGGGCACTTTGAAACCGAAAATATTATTTGCTCTTTTATGGCAGACTTTTTAGAATCCCGGTTTCAGTCTCTTAACATTATTGCTTCAGACGCCCAGCCTTATTTTAAATAGCGTTTAAAACGGAAGATCAATATAATCAGAAAGCAATACATAGAGCAAAGCATAAATCAGCATATTGTTTTCACTGTCCTCCTGTTCCATCAAAAGAAGAATCAGCGCCACAAGAAGCATATCTTCTGCCGAAAAAAAGCCCAGCACCTTTTTGGTTTTGGGGTCATATACCGAAGAAGGAATCAGTCCCAACAGTGGATTTTGAGGCAGTTTCAGCTTTTTTGAATGGTTTGATTGATTTTTTTCAGCCGCCGGCTGTACCGGCGGCCGATTTTTATTTTCATTTCTTCTAAAATCTCGGGAACCATTCCTGCCGCTTTGATTCGGGGATTGCGGGGTATGTACATTGGTTCTCTGCCGTTCCGGTAAAACCGGCGGCTTTCCGGAAACCCCCTGAACAGCAGGCGTCCGGGGTTTTGGATCATAACGCCGATACATTCTTATTCCTCCCCGTTTTCCCGCATAACAGCAAAGACACGGGTTAAATTCAGCAGCTTCACAGCGCTGTCTACCTTCTCTCTTCGGGCAGGCTTTAAAAATGGCTTTAGCGCCATGAGAAGCTGTGACTGACTGCTATTCCTGCCGCTGTTCATGGCGGACATAGCTTTCTGAATCTTCAGCATCATTGCTACGCTTTCCGGATCGATCCCGCCTGTGGCCTCCCCAGGAGATTCTGAAGTATCCGGCGCACTACCGCCGAACATATTGAGGATATTCTGTATCTGCTGCTGCCCTTCTTCATTATCCAGCATATTTTTTAACATATCCACCGCACCGGATAAATCTACAGATTCTTCCACAGGCCTTCCCCCTTTCTAAAGCTTATATTCTGCCCCCCTATTTCTTCCCCAAAATACGGTTTAGCTGATTCATAATTTCCGGATTGGCCGCCAGCTGCCGAGCCAGTGCAGGATTTTTTTCAAGTTCACGCTTTAGATCCTCTGCACTGCACTGCTTCATTTTCTGCTGCACCGCCGCAGGATTCCCTCCCTGCACCGTCTGCCGCACCTGCTTCATCTGCTGCGGGGTCAATACCCCTTCCAGCTTCTGCAGCATGCTGTTTAGTTTATTCGGATCCACATTTTTCAGCATTTCTTCCATATTCATGAAAATCCCCTCCTGTTACAGTCTGCTACTTATACTTTATGCAAGGAAAAGAAAATTCGTGACAAATTTTTCATATTATGCTATAATGTTTCATACAAATTTTTTATCTTGGGAAAGAAGGTCTGCAATGAAAGCGATTGTACTGAGTGATTCCCACAAGAATTTTAACAGTATCCGCCGTGCCATAGAAAAAGAACCGGATATTAACCTGATCATTCACGCAGGCGACGTACAGCGGGACGTAGACGATATTCTTGACGCATGGCCCGAACTGCCCTGCGAATTTGTGCTGGGAAACAATGATTTTAATGTATTTAACGTGCCAACGCAGCGGGTATTCGTCTTCGGCGGCAAAAAAATTTTTTTAACGCACGGACACCTATACGGCGTCCGCCATTCCACTTTCCGGCTGGTACAGGAGGCGAAAAAACATCATGCCGATATTTGTATTTTCGGCCACACCCACCTTCCTTTGCTAACCGAACAGGACGGCATCCAGATTCTCAATCCCGGCAGCAGCTGGCAAAGCTACGGAATCATTGAAATCACAGACGGGAAAGTAAAAATCTGTCTGAAAGAAAATCAATAAAAGAAATAAGGTGAAAATATGCTGATGGCCATTGATGTAGGCAACACCAATACTGTAGTTGCCTTATATAATGAAACAAAAATGCTCCGGCACTGGCGGATGGCAACCGACAAAAACCGTGCTTCGGATGAAATCGGAATGCTCCTGCTGCAATTTCTGGGAACGGAGCAGATTACAGCCAAAGACATAGAGGCCGTGATCATTTCCTCCGTTGTTCCACCAATTATGCACGCTTTAAATAACGCTGTCCGGCGGTACGTAGAATGCGAGCCTATGATTGTTGGTCCGGGAACCAAAACCGATATGCAGATTCTCTACGACAATCCCAAAGAGGTGGGCGCCGATCGGATTGTGAATGCGGTGGCAGCCATACACAAATACGGGAAACCGTTGATTATTGTTGATTTTGGAACCGCCACCACCTTCTGTGCCATTGACCGGCAAGGTGATTACTTGGGCGGCGTCATTACTCCGGGCGTGAAAATCGCCATGGACGCCCTGTTTGAACAGGCCGCCAAACTGCCACGGGTGGAGATTAAAAAACCGCCTCGAGTCATTGGGAAAAATACCGTAGCTTCTATGCAATCCGGCGCGGTCTTTGGCCAGGTTGCCCAGGTCGATGGTATTGTCGGCCGAATGAAAGCGGAACTGAATGCACCAGACTGCAAAGTCATTGCTACCGGCGGCCTTGCAGGAACCATTGCGGAAGAATCCCAAACCATTGACGTGGTTGACCGTATGCTGACACTGGATGGGCTCAGAATCTTATACGAAAAAAATTGCTGATGAAGGAGAGATAACAAATGAATTACAACGAACAGGCACTGAAGCTGCACAAAGAACTGCGGGGAAAAATTGAAGTATCTGCACGGGCACAGACCCAGACCACGGACCAGCTTTCTGTTGCCTATACCCCCGGCGTAGCAGAACCCTGCCGAGAAATTGCCAAAGACAAAGGGAAAGTATATGACTATACCAGAAAAGGGAATCTGGTTGCCGTAGTCACCGACGGCTCTGCCGTTCTGGGGCTGGGCAACATCGGTCCTGAAGCAGCCATGCCCGTCATGGAAGGGAAATGCGTGCTGTTTAAAAACTTTGCAGACGTAGACGCTTTTCCCATATGTCTTGCCACCCAAGACGTGGACGAAATTGTAAATACCGTAAAAAATATTGCCCCGGGTTTTGGAGGGATTAATCTTGAGGATATTTCCGCCCCCCGGTGCTTTGAAGTGGAACGCCGCCTGCAAGAAGCACTGGATATCCCGGTCTTTCATGACGACCAGCACGGCACCGCTATTGTGGTCTGTGCAGGTATACTCAATGCCCTCCGTGTGGTAAACAAACAGATCGAAAACGTGAAAATCATCGTTAACGGCGCCGGGAGCGCGGGAATTGCCATTGCTAAAATGCTTCTAGCCATCGGCGCAAAAAATCTGACGCTGGTAGACAAAGCCGGTGCCATTTTCCGGGGAATGGATGGGGTCAACCCGGAACAAGCCAAAATGGCTGAAATCACCAATCCGGAACTGCAAAAAGGCAATCTTTCTGATGTTCTCAAAGGCGCCGATGTACTGATCGGCGTTTCAGCCCCCAATATTGTTTCGGAAGAAATGGTGCGTTCCATGGCAAAGGATCCCGTTGTCTTTGCCATGGCAAACCCCATACCCGAAATTATGCCCGAAAAAGCCCTTGCCGCCGGTGCGGCCGTCGTCGGCAGCGGCAGAAGCGATTATCCCAACCAGATCAATAACGTTCTGGTCTTTCCAGGGCTGTTCCGGGGTGCACTGGACGCCGGTGCCAAACGGATCACAGAAGAAATGAAAGCCGCCGCTGTTTATGCCCTGGCGGCGCTGATTCCACCGGAAGAACTCTCGCCCCAAAATATTATTCCCAAAGCGTTTGATCCCCGGGTTTCTCAAGCGGTTGCCAAAGCCGCCGCAGACGCCTGGAAGGCGCAAAACTAAAACCAAAAAGCAAAGGCTGTACGCAATCTTAAATGCGTACAGCCTGCAGCGTGTCGATAAAGTATCGACACGCTGACAGATGTTGAAAAAAGAAGTTAGATTTTCCGCAATCGCTTTCGTCGGCGTACAAAGGTACGGTAGAGAGCGATTGCGGGAAAAGCAAGCAATGACGCCGGTTTCTCGATGAATCCGGCGTCATTTTTTCGCAAAAGTTTAAGTTTTGATGAAAAAGAAAGGTATGTTATTTTTCATTCCGCTTGCGGTATAACGACTTTTTCGACAGTCTGAAGGCTGTACGCATTTAAGATTGCGTACAGCCTGTCTTATTTCTCAATTCTGTAAAACCGCAGAGCATTTTCGGTGGTGATCCGCACCATTTCTTCATAAGACACTCCTTTGATTTCCGCCATTTTTTGGGCTACATATTTCACATATCCGCTATAATTCCGCTCTCCCCTGTGGGGCTCCGGCGCCATATACGGACAGTCCGTTTCTATCATCAGCCGGTCTATGGGAACTGCCGCACAGGCTTCCACAGCTTTTCGGGCATTTTTAAAGGTCAAAACCCCGGTAAAGGAAATCATGAAACCCATTTTTACCAGTTCCTTGGCCGTCTGCGCACTGCCGGAAAAACAGTGCATGACCCCTTTGGAGATTTTCATCTGACGTAGGATTTCAATACACTGTCCCTTTGACTCCCGATCGTGGATGACCACCGGCATGTCCAATTCCTGTGCCAGCTGAAGCTGGCGGATCAACCATTTTTTCTGCACTTCCGGTTCTGGTGTATCGTAGTGATAATCAAGGCCGATTTCTCCAATGGCACGCACCTTTGGATTTTCCATAGCCATACGTTTTAATGTTTCCATATCCTGCTGGGTTAAATTTTCAACATCGCTGGGATGCACCCCCACGGAGGCATAAAAAAAATCATACCGATCGGCAAGGTCAACCGCCCGGCGTGAGGTTTCCATATCCGCACCAATATTCATAACGTATCCCACTCCGCAATCTGCAAGACTGGCAATGACCTGTTCCCTATCTTCATCAAAACGCGCATCATCATAATGCGCATGGGTATCAAACAACATGATTTTCGCTCCTGTCTTTTCCAAGTTACTGCTTGATTATACCATAAAAATATGCTATAATCAACCCAAAATCAATTTTCAGGGGGAGATGACCCATATGAACGCAGTAGAAGAATTAAACAGAAAAGGACGTCAGGCAAAAGAAGCCTCCTATCAGCTTGCCGCGCTTTCCACCAGGGTAAAAAACAAGGCTCTCTTGGCCATGGCCGCAGCTCTGCGGGAGCAGACCAGTTTTTTGCTGCAGGAAAACGCCCGCGATCTGGAGCAGGGGAAACAAAACGGCATGCGCCAGGGGCTTCTGGATCGGCTGATGCTGAATCAACAACGGATTTCGGGTATGGCAGAAGGTATTGAACAGATTGCCGCACTGCCGGATCCCATTGGGGAAATGATCTCCCAGGTCAAACGGCCCAACGGATTGAAAATAGGCAAGGTACGAGTTCCTCTGGGTGTAATCGGTATTATTTATGAAGCTCGGCCTAACGTGACGGCAGATGCGGCAGGGCTATGTATCAAGGCCGGAAATGCAGTGATTCTCCGAGGCGGAAAGGAAGCCGCTTTCTCCAACCGGGCGATTGTAAAGGTTATGCAGGAAGCCGCATACGCCGCAGGGCTTCCGGAAGGCAGCATCCATCTGGTAGAAGATACCAGCCGGGAAAGCGCCACCGCCTTGATGCGGCTAAACGAATACCTTGATGTCATCATCCCCCGGGGCGGTGCGGGATTGATCCGCGCCGTAGTAGAAAACGCCACGGTACCCGCCATTGAAACCGGAACCGGAAACTGTCATGTTTATGTAGATTCTTCCGCAGATCTGGAAATGGCAAAAAGGATTGTCATCAATGCCAAAACCCAGCGGCCATCCGTCTGCAATGCGGAAGAAAAACTTTTGGTGCACCAGGCCGCAGCCGGGGCATTTCTGCCCATGATTCTACCTGAATTGGCAAAGCGCGGCGTGGAAATTATTGGTGACCAGCGTGTCTGCTCTCTCTATCCAGATGCGATTCCCGCCAGTGAAGATGACTGGGGACAGGAATATCTCGACCTTAAGCTCGCTGTCAAAATTGTAGACAGTCTGGAAGAAGCCATTTCCCACATCAACCGTTATAACAGCCGACACAGTGAAGCTATCGTCACCCGGGACTATGCGGCGTCCCAGAAATTCCTGGACGAAATTGATGCGGCAGCCGTATATGTAAACGCTTCCACACGGTTTACGGACGGTTTTGAATTCGGCTTTGGTGCAGAAATCGGCATCAGCACCCAGAAAATTCACGCCCGCGGCCCCATGGGTCTTGCCGAGCTCACCACCACCAAATATATTATTTTTGGAAACGGACAAATTCGAGAATAGACATAAAAAAAGCCGCTGACGGTGTTTTGCACCGCCGCGGCTCTTTTTATTTATCCCTTTACAATAATATCTCTAAACTCCGCGCCAATCAAATCGGTCAAAAGCCGAGGATCCATGGCGATCTGCGCCCCAAGCCGGCCGCCGCTGAACATAATTTCCTCATGAGCGAGCGCGCTTTGATCAATTACGGTCGGAAACTGCTTTTTCATTCCCAAAGGACTGCATCCTCCCCGGACATATCCGGTCACTGCCGTAATCTCCTTCACATGAATCATTTCCACCGCTTTTTCTCCCACTGCTGCGGCCGCTTTCTTCAAATCCAGTTCCTCAGCTACCGGCACTACAAACACATAATGATTCCTGCTCTTTCCCACCGTAACCAAAGTTTTAAAAGTCTTTTCCATTGGTTGTCCCAGTTTTTTAGCAATGGATACACCGTCCATAAAACCGTCGCTCTCATATAACAGCTCCCGATGGGCCACCTTATGCTTTTCCAAATATCGCATGGCGTTGGTTTTGGGTGCTTTTTTCAATTTCAGCCACTCCTTTTCTGCCTTAAATGGAATTAAAAAACTTCAATCAAATCGGCGTCTTCTTTCCGCAAGGTCAATGCATATCCCCGCAGGGTGATTTCCAAGGGATCTCCCAGGGGCGCCACCTTCCGCACCTGGATTTCCGTCCCCTTGGTAATACCCATATCCATGATCCGCCGCCGTAAAGCGCCGCTCCCCCAAAGTTTTTTTACTACTGCTGACTGACCACAGGGTACATTTTTCAGGGTTTTCATCATTTTCGCCTCCGCCTGTTTTTATTTATTCTATCATCTTGCCGCCGCTTTGTCAACTGCAGCATCATCTTCCTATTAGGTTAAAATATTCATATATTTGTTAAAAACCTTTCGTTTACATTCGAAGATTTTCTTTTATAATGAACTTAATTAGGCGGCAAAAAGCAAGCCGCTTTACCATTTTAAAGGAGGTCTCTATTGATGCGTGAATATGAAAATCTTTCCACGTTACATACAAACCGGGAACCGGCGCGAACACACTATATCCCCTATGACAGCTTCGAAAAAGCAGTTGCCGGCAATCCTGCAGATTCCGCTTATTACCAGCTTCTAAACGGTGTCTGGGACTTTGCCTATTACGCCCGTGATATTGACGAAAACGAATCAGCACCTTTTACCGAAAGCATTCCTGTTCCTTCCTGCTGGCAATGCTATGGCTATGAAGATCCCAATTATACCAATGTAAACTATCCTTATCCGGTAGACCCGCCTTTTGTACCTGATGACAATCCAATGGGGGTATATCACCGAAACATTACTATTTCTGAATCTTGGGCACAGCGGCGCACCTATATTGTTTTTGAAGGCGTTAGTTCTCACCTTAGCGTATTTGTCAACGGGACCAAGGTAGGAACCAGCATGGGCTCACATCTACCTGCAGAATTCGAGCTGACCCCGTACCTTCATCAGGGAGAAAACGACCTGACGGTAAAGGTACGCAAATGGTGTCTTGGCAGTTATCTTGAGGATCAGGACTTTTTCCGTTTTAACGGAATTTTCCGCGATGTGTACCTGCTCTCCCGGGATCAGGACCGTCTATGGGATATTGAAATCAATGCCGATGACAAAAATATTGTTTATACCGGCGAAGGGACCTGCACGATTCTCAACCAGAATGGCACAGAAGATGACCTTTCTTCTCCCATCCTCTGGAATGCGGAAAAGCCCTATCTATATACCGCTATCATTCACCACGGCAGTGAATTTATTGCACAAAAAATAGGCCTGCGGAAAATTTCCGTCTCTCCTTTAGGGGAACTGCTGATCAACGGTGTTGCGGTGAAATTAAAAGGGGTCAACCATCATGATACCCATCCAGAACACGGCTATTATGAAACAAACGACGAACTGTTGCAAGAATTAAAATTAATGAAATCCCTGAATATGAACTGCATCCGCACCTCCCATTATCCGCCTACGCCTTATTTCCTGGAGATGTGTGACCAGCTAGGTTTTTATGTTGTAGATGAAACCGATATTGAAACCCACGGCTTCTGCACCAGATTTCCCGGCTACGTTGGTTATGACACAGAAAATATGGATTGGATCTGCCGTAGACCGGAGTGGCAGAATGCCTATGTAGAACGAGCAGTGCGCATGGTGGAGCGGGACAAAAATCACCCCTGCGTCATCTTCTGGTCTTTGGGCAATGAAAGCGGCTATGGTGAAAATTTTGCCGCAATGAGCCAATGGATCCATAACCGGGATAACAGCCGGCTGGTACATTACGAAAGCGCAAACACAGTCGGTAATCCAGATACCGTAGATGTGGTTAGTTATATGTACCCGGATCTCAGCCGTACCGATGGATTTGCCCAGTCCGATGATATGCGGCCTGTCTTTCTCTGCGAATACAGTCATGCAATGGGCAATGGGCCCGGCGATCTGATGGATTATTGGCGGCTGATTTACAGCCGGCCCAAGCTCATCGGCGGCTGTATCTGGGAATGGGCTGACCATACCGTGCTGCGAAACGGAGTGGGCCTTTACGGCGGTGACTTTAATGAAATGACCCATGACGGAAACTTCTGCTGTGACGGATTGGTCTTTCATGACCGCAGTTTCAAAGCCGGTACGCTAGAAGCCAAACATGCTTACCAGCCCATGTGGTCCAAAATGGAAAACGGCCAGCTGAAAATACAAAACTGCTACGATTTTACCAATCTTAATGAATTTACACTGTTTTGGGAGATTGAAACAGATGGGAAAATAACAGACAGCGGCAGTCTGATTGTGGATATTCCTCCACATACTGCAAAAACCGTTGCACTCGATTATCAGCTTCCAGAGCAATGCGCCCTTGGCTGTTTCCTAAATCTGCGTCTTGTCAAAGGAGAAACGGAATTTGCATCCGATCAGCATGACCTGGAGATTCGCCGCGTTTCCTCCCCGCTCTGTGACTCCAGCAACACGCTTACTTTGACGCAGGAAGCAGAATACATTCTGATTCACGGCAACGGCTTTACCCATAAATTCAACACCCACTACGGTTTACTAGAAGACGTCAACGGCCTCACCTGTGGCATGACACAGCTTTCCGTATGGCGTGCTCCCACTGATAATGATCGACGCATCAAAAGCCAGTGGGGCTATCTCAACAACGATAACCAGTCTGGTGAAAACTTTAACCGGCTTTTCAACAAGGTCTATGACTGCAAACTTGAGGGAAATAGCATTACCGTAACCGGCAGTCTGGCAGGAGTATCCAGACTTCCATTCTTCCGCTATACCTGTGTTTACCGGTTCTTTGACGATGGCTCTATTGATGTAAACCTGTCCGGAACCGTAAGGGAAAACTGCATTTGGCTGCCCCGACTGGGCTTTGAATTCAAACTTCCAAAGTCCGCACAGCATTTTTCCTATTTTGGTATGGGTCCCGGTGAAACCTATTGCGATATGCACCATTACGCCAACACGGGAATGTATCAAAGCTCGGCAGAAGTCGAATATGTTCCGTATATCGTACCGCAGGAACACGGTAACCACTATGATACCCGCCTGCTGAAAATGGACAACGGACTTACCTTTGCCTCGGACACCCCCTTTGAAATCAATGTTTCAGAATACACTTCTGAAATGCTGACTGAGGCAATGCATACCAACGAACTTGTCAAAGCAGATTATATCACCGTGCGAATCGATTATAAAGTATCTGGCATTGGCTCTGCCAGCTGTGGACCGGAGCTTATCGAAACATACCGCTTTAGCGAAAAAGAAATCCAATATGGATTCCGTATTTCTATTGATTAAATATGCAAAAAGCTCCCAGCCCTGCAAAAAGCAGTGCTGGGAGCTCTTTTTCATTCTTTTGTTTCTTCTTCCATAGGGGCAAGCGTAAATCCCATCTGCTCGATTCCCTTATCCTCTTGCCGGATAACAGATCCCGCAGCCGGGATATTCCGGCTCCTGTAATGCTCATAATTCAAAAGCCCACAGTTTTCAGCAAGTTTTGCTTCTTTCACCACAGCATTCTTCCGCAAGGTCATGGTCTGTACACCCTGGCTGGTTCGAGTCGTTTTTACTGGAATTTTTTCCGTCTTGACCGTAAGCGCCTTATCCGCTGTACTCTTTAGCACAATCTCCATATCCTCCGGCAGGAAGATCATGCTGACCAGCGGTGATTGTACCGCAAATCCGCCGGTAAGCCTGCGCCGGTTTGACTTGGTTTCATAACTTTTAAGCGGAATCTTGGCACATTTTCCGTTTGCAAAGCAAAACAGAATATGACCGCTATAATCGCCGCTGAGCACCATTCCCACGATATTTTCCTTGCCGTCGATTCCCAAAAGGTTGGGAATAAACTCTCCCAACTGGCTAGCCTTACCGTCAGGGATTTCATGGGCACGGAGCTTATATACATCCCCGCTGCTGACAAAAAACAAAATTTCTGCTCGATTGGTTGTCTCTTCTTCTTGAAGGATCACATCATCCTCCTTCAGCCGTTGTTCTCCGCTGGAACGCAGTGAAACCAGAGAAATTTTCTTAATATAATTTTGTTCGGTCCGAAACAACCGGACAGCATAATCTTCTATCATCTGCTCCGGTTCCACCTCCTGCACACTATCCGGTGAAATCAGTTCCGTCCGGCGGTCAGTACCGTATTTTTTTGCCGCTTCTTTTAACTGTTTTTCAATTACCTTATTAATGCGGGCTTTGCTGTTTTGAATATTCTGAAGTTCTTCAATTTCCTCTTTCAGCTGCTCGATTTCAGCCGTACGCTTTAAGATATAGTCCTTGTTCAGATTCCGCAGTTTGATTTCTGCCACAAACTCTGCCTGAACCTCATCGATTCCAAAGCCATCCATTAAATTGGGAACGACCATGGCATCTTCTTCCGTCTCCCGCACAATTTTGATCGCCTTGTCAATGTCAAGCAGTATCAGCTCAAGCCCTTCCAGCAAATGCAGTTTTTCCTGTTTTTTTCCAATATCAAAAGCAATACCTCGAAGCACACAGCTCCTGCGGAATCTCAGCCACTCACAAAGCAGATCATTGACGCCCAAAACCATGGGGGATCCTTCTACCAAAACATTAAAATTGCAGCCAAAGCTATCCTGCAAAGGCGTCATACGGAACAGCCGTGCCATCAGCTTGTCCGGATCGGTACCCCGCTTTAGGTCAATGGTCAGCTTCAAACCCGTTTTATCGGTTTCGTCTCGAATATCGGAAATTTCTTTCAGCTTTCCGGCTTTCACCAGATCTACGATCTTCTCCACGATTGCTTCTACCGTTGTGGTATAGGGAATTTCTTTGATATCAATACAATTCTGTTTTTTGTCATACGTATATTTTGCCCGAATCTTGATACTGCCGCGCCCTGTCTGATAAATCTCCCGCATTTCATTGGGGTCATAAATAATTGCGCCGCCCAGCGGAAAATCCGGTGCCGGCATAACTTCCAGCAAATCCGCCTGCGGATCCTTCATTACCAAAATGGTCGCTTCGCACAGCTCTCTGAGATTAAAACTACAAATATTGGACGCCATTCCCACAGCAATCCCCTGATTCGGGTTTGCCAATATATTGGGGAACGTGGTGGGAAGCAAAACGGGTTCCTTCATAGTGCCATCGTAATTATCCACAAAATCAATGGTATTTTTGTCCATATCCCGGAAAATTTCACTACAAACCTTGGCAAGCTTCACCTCGGTGTATCTTGAGGCGGCATAAGCCATATCTCTGGAATACTGCCGGCCAAAATTTCCCTTAGAATCCACCAACGGCAAAAGCAATGCTCCATTACCTTCTGTCAGACGCACCATGGTTTCGTATATCGCCTGATCACCATGAGGGTTCAGCCGCATGGTCTGCCCCACCACATTCGCGGACTTGGTACGGCCGCCGCTGAGTAATCCCATTTTGTACATGGTGTACAACAGTTTACGGTGAGAAGGCTTAAAACCATCTATTTCCGGTATGGCACGGGAAATAATAACACTCATGGCATAAGGCATATAATTCTGCTCCAGTGTATCCGTAATCTGCTGTTCTTCTATAATCGGTTTTTTCATCTATTTTTCTCCTTCAGTATTCCATCATTACATTACATCGGTCAGCGCAAGAAATTCATGTCCAAAATTAGCAATGTGTTCTTTCCGCCCAGACAGGTTATCCCCCAGCAGTAAATCAAACATTTCTCTGGTCTTTTCCATGTCATCCGGCATCACCTTAATCAGCCTACGGGTTTCAGGGTTCATAGTGGTTTCCCACATCATTTCTGGCTGGTTTTCACCCAACCCCTTGCTTCGCTGCAGCGTATATTTTTTTCCTTCCAGCTTTTTTATAATTTCTGCCTTTTCCGCCTCGTTAAATGCAAAATAACTCTTATCCCGACAGGTAATTTCATATAGCGGAGATTCAGCAATATAAACATATCCCTTCTCAATCAACGTAGGCGCCAACCGGTAAATCATGGTCAAAACAAGGGTGCGTATCTGATATCCATCCACATCGGCATCGGTACATATAATCACCTTGCTCCAACGCAGATTTTCCAAATTAAAGGAATTAAGGTCCTTATTATGTTTGCTGTTAATTTCTACACCGCAACCCAAAACCTTCAATAAATCAATAATGACATCGCTCTTAAATATTTTGTCATACTCGGCTTTTAAACAATTTAAAATCTTTCCACGAATAGGAATAATTGCCTGAAATTCACTGTCCCGACCCAGTTTACAAGCCCCCAGTGCAGAGTCACCCTCCACAATATACACCTCGCGGCGGCTGACATCCTTGCTGCGGCAATCCACAAACTTTTTTACCCTGTTTGCGACATCCAGATTACCACCCAATTTCTTTTTCACATTAATACGGGTTTTCTCCGCCGTTTCCCGGCTTCGCTTATTCACTAAAACCTGCTCACAAATCTTTTCCGCATCCATCTTGTTTTCAATAAAATAAATGCCCAGCTGTTCCCGTAAAAATTCCGTCATGGCTTCCTGGATAAATTTATTGGTAATGGCCTTTTTCGTCTGGTTTTCATAGCTGGTCATAGTGGAAAGGGAATTGCTGACCAGAATTAAACTGTCTTCAATATCGGAAAACTGAATTTTGCTTTCATTTTTGGTATACTTTCCGTTCTGCTTCAAATACTGGTCTATAGCATAAACAAAGGCATTGCGCACCGCTTTGTCCGGAGAGCCGCCATATTCCAAAAAGCTTGAATTATGATAATACTCTAAGGCATTATACTCGTTGTTAAAACAAAAAGCAAAACTCATCTTAACCTTATATTCGTCCAAATCCTCCCGGTCCCGGCCCTTACGTTCCGCTTCCATAAAATGTATAGCTGTCAGTTCCTTTCCATGGGAAAGCTCTTTCACATAATCCACAATGCCGTTTTCGTAATAATATTCAAAGGTTTCAAATTCTCCCGGCGATGTCTCGTTTTTCAGCACGAACCGTAGGCCGGAATTGACCACGGCTTGCCGCTTCAAAATACTCTGATAGAGCTCCAGGGACAGATTGATGTCCGTAAACACCTCAAGATCCGGCTTCCAGTGAATTTTACTTCCCGTATGCCGGTGCCGGAACTTGGTTTTCATCAAACCGCCAATATTTTCTCCTTTTTCAAAGTGCAGATTAAACTTATAGCCGTCCCGGAGAATTTCTACGTCCATATACTCCGAACTATACTGCGTAGCACAGGCGCCAAGCCCGTTCAGTCCCAAAGAGTATTCATAGTTTCCGCCGGCATTGTTATGATATTTTCCGCCGGCATACAGTTCGCAGAAAACCAATTCCCAATTATATTTTTTCTCCCGTTCATTATATTCTACCGGAATGCCCCGGCCAAAATCCTCAATCTCAATGGATTGGTCCATATAACGGGTCACATAAACTACGGTTCCAAATCCTTCCCGCGCTTCATCAATGGAATTTGAGAGAATTTCAAACATAGAATGTTCGCAGCCTTCAATCCCATCAGAGCCAAAAATAACCGCCGGCCGTTTACGCACTCGGTCTGCACCCTTTAGGGACGAAATGCTGGAATTATCATATGTGCTTGCAGACATTTGCCTACCTCCAAATCAGTAACATATTGCGGGCAAGGCACAATAAACACCATACCTACCCAGCATAATTTTTATTGTACCACAAAATATTGCGGTTGTCAAAACAAAACATCCGTCATTTTCCGCTTTTACACCACAACACAAAAAACCCGGCAGATTGTTCTGCCGGGTCATGTTTTCTGTTTTACTGCTTGTTGTTATTATTCCGATTGCGCAAAAATACCGGAACATCAATGCCGTCATCTTCACCAAATTTGCTAAACAAATTGGTAGAGGAAGGTACTTTTTCCACCGGCCGCGAGGACGCAGAAGAAGGAGAGGCGGTTGCTCCGCCACGGTTCATATTGCCGCCGTTGCCAAACCGGCTGAGAAAGCTATCAAAAGGATTTTCCTGTTCCGCCTGCTGCTGGGGAACATTTCCTTTGAACCCAGTTGCAATCACTGTGATCTGAATCTCATCGCCCATATCTTCATCAATAATAGCACCAATGATAATATTAGCATCCCTGTCTGCTGCTTCTTCTACCAACTCCGCAGCAGTCTTGACCTCCAGAATACCCAAATCACTTCCGCCGGTAACATTGAGAATAACGCCTTTGGCGCCTTCAATGGTGGTCTCCAGAAGAGGGCTATGTATCGCCTTCTTGGCAGCCTCTTCTGCACGGGTCTCACCGCTGGCACGGCCAATACCCATGTGTGCAAAACCAGTATCTTTCATAATCGTCTTAATATCCGCAAAATCCAGACTGATCAAGCCAGGACGGGAAATCAAATCAGAAATACCCTGAACGCCCTGCCGCAGAATATCATCCGCCATACGGAAAGACTCCACCAGCGGTGTACGGTTTTCCGCAATCTCCAAAAGCTTGTCATTGGGAATTACCACCAAGGTATCAACAGCATCCATCAAATTTTTAATACCTTCATCGCTGTTTCTCTGACGGGTCTTTCCTTCAAACCAAAACGGCTTTGTCACAATACCAACGGTCAAAACGCCCATTTCTTTGGCAACCTCAGCCACAATCGGCGCCGCACCAGTGCCGGTCCCGCCGCCCATGCCAGCAGTGACAAATACCATATCCGCACCCTTGATCGACTGGGCAATCTCATCACGGCTCTCTTCTGCCGCCTTTTTCCCAATTTCCGGGTCTGCACCCGCGCCTAAACCTTTGGTAATCTTTTCACCAATCTGTATTTTCTGAGAAGCCGCAGATAAGGTCAGATCCTGCTTGTCCGTATTTACGGCAACAAATTCCACACACTTAACCTGCGCTTCAATCATTCTATTTACTGCATTGTTACCGCCGCCGCCAACGCCAATCACCTTAATCTGGGCAGGGTTAACATTTTCTGTATCAAACTGAAACACGCTCTTTTCCTCCTTACTTCCTCTGGTCGCTCTTCCAAATACTTGTTTAGCATAGTTAAGTATATTATACCATGTATTTTTATTTTGTAAAGATAATTTTTCAAATTTTTTAAAACAATATTACATTTTTGTTACAAACACCAAACATTTTTTTATCAAAATAATTTCGTTTCCTTTATCTGACATTCTTTACTAATTTTATAATTCTAGTCAATTAGACTCATTTTCACTTTGTTTTGCGTCCACAGAAATATTGGGTGAGGCACTGGATTTTGCCGATGCAGATGCTGTGCTTTCAGGCTTTGCAGAAGCCGATGCGGTACTATCCGGTTTTGTGGAAGCCGATGGCTTCGGAGAAGCGCTCGGCTTTGCCACCATCCGTGCCTGCCCATCTTCCGGCTGACGTACATAAATATCTTCACCGCGGTAATCCATGATAACCTGTTCCGTAGCGGAAATCTTTTCATTAATTACCTTTGCCAGAAATGCACTGCGATATTCCATATTCTCCAGATTTCCCAGTTCTACTTCCAGACGATTCTCTATCACAAGGATAACATCATGGATACTAGTAACATCGAAATAGGTAGCGCGCTCCAATAATCCTACTTTTTCCAAACAGCGCAAAGTTTCCAGCGTACTCGATAGCTTTTCATTTTCCTTGCTTTCTGCATTTTTTCCAGCGGTCGGCTTTTCCAGCTTCAACCCCACAATCAGCGGCGCCTGATAAGGCAAAGCAGTAGTTTCTTCCTGCTGGGTATTGGCATTTTCCATATTTTCCTGTTTGTCGTCCTCCGGCACAGCAGAACCAGTCGGCTTAGCCGAATTTGTCGGTTGGGCCGAACCAGTAGGCTTCGCGGAAGACGTCGGTTTGGCTGAACTCCCAGGCTTAGCCGATGCGGTTGGTTTGGCCGAACCGGTAGGTTTGGCTGCGCTATCCGGATCCTCTGCTTCATCCTTTTCCGCATTTTCCTCTGCCTGCTGTGTATGAACCGGCGTATAGGTTTTGACCCATTCTTCTACACGGCCGTCCGTAATCATTTCCAGAATTTTTCCATCCAGATCCACAATGGCACACTGGTTGTCTGTATAAATATAAGCAGCGGGAATGCGTTCTCGCACCCATATTTTAATTTTATTCGGGAAAACTCTCCGCACTCCTGCTTCCTCTACCATAGGCAGTTCCAAAACCCGCTTTTTAATTTGGGAAAGGTTTTCCGTCAGAATATTTTTTCCTGTCTGCACCTGCGCCGCCGCAATGATATCCTCAGAAGCAAGCCGGCTGTTTCCCTCACAGTATACCTCCTGAATATGAAAAACCGGTGTAAACAACATTCCGGCTGCTACACCGGCACATACAATTAAAGTAAACAAGATAATCAATTTCAGCTTTGGATTCATCCAGCTTTTTCTGCGACGCCGCATATCACCACTCCTCTAAGGTCCAAATAGCTTGTCCATTGCGGCGGGTGTAAACACACCGCCGTTATTCCTGATAACAAATATTTCCTCCCAGACTCTGAAATGCACCAGCAATATCTTCATATCCACGGTCAATATAGCAGGTCTGGCGCACCACCGTTTTACCCTCCGCACTAAGGCCGGCAATCACCAACGCGGCTCCGCCGCGCAAATCTGCAGCATTCACCTCTGCACCGTGCAAGCGGTCTACCCCCCGCACGATTGCATTCAGTCCTTCAATTTGAATATTGGCCCCCATGCGCAGGAATTCACCCACATGCTTAAAGCGGTTTTCAAAAATGGTTTCACTGATCACCGAACTCCCCTCTGCTTTTAACAAAGCTGCCATCAATGGCGCCTGATCATCAGTAGGAAAGCCGGGATACGGCAAAGTTTTTACCGAAGACACCGCGAGGGGACGCCGGTGCATCCGCATCCATATTTGCTCGCCTTCTTCTGTAATCTCTGCGCCCATATCCCGCAATACCGACAGTAAAATACGCATATGTACCGGTTCCACTCCGGTCAGCAAAATTTCTCCGCCGCAAGCCGCAGCTGCACAGGCATACGTCGCCGCCGCAATTCGATCGGGAATCACCGCATAACTGCATCCATGCAGGCGGGTTACTCCGCGGATACGGATACAGTCTGTTCCTGCCCCCACAATATCAGCGCCCATACAGTTTAAAAAATTCTGCAAATCCACAATTTCCGGCTCCCGTGCCGGGTTGACCAGTATCGTTTCTCCTTCGGAAACCGCACAGAGCATCATAATATTCTCTGTGGCCCCAACACTGGGGAACATAAAGGTAATCGTCCGAGGGACAAACTGTTCCAGACAGCAATGGATATATCCACCTTCCTCCAAAAGCCTGACTCCCAGGCTCCTCAAAGCACGCAGATGAATATCAATCGGTCTGGCTCCCAATTCACAGCCGCCCGGATAGCTGATGCATGCTTTGCGGCATCGGCCTAAAACAGCACCCAAAAACATCACAGAAGACCGCATCCGCCGCATCAAGTCATCCGGTATGGCAGTTCCCTGCGCACCGGAAGGGTGAATCACAGCGGTGTGCCCGTCATAATCCGCACGGCAGCCAAGACTTTTTAAAATATCCAGTGCCGCATGAACATCAGTAAGATCCGGACAATTTCTGATTTCACAGGGTTCGTCAGTAAGGAGGGTTGCCGCCAGAATCGGCAGAACAGCATTTTTGGAGCCTTGAACCCTTAGCTGCCCCGCAAGCGGCTTCCCGCCGTATATAGTAAGCTCACGCAAGGTCAGCACCTCCCAATTCTACACCTTATTGTATGTCATTGGGCCAAAGCTGTGCATGACCGCGCCTGTCCATATTATTTCCGGGACGCTTCCCGGGCACGGACCAGCTTTATAATTTCCTGATACAGAACTTCCGTTGCATTGATATGTCCAAGTGCACGGGAAGCTTTTTTCATTTCTATCAATATTTTTTTATCTGATGTAAGCTGTGATACAGTTTCTTCCAAAACATCCGGCGTAAAGTCTTTTTCCAATATCACCTTTGCGCCGCCGCCGCGTTCTACTGCCCGGGCATTGTGTTCCTGATGGTTTCCTGTCACATAGGGAGATGGGACCAAAACCGCTGGCTTTCCCAATGCCGTTAATTCACAGAGCGTACTTGCGCCGGCACGGCTGATAACCAAATCCGCTGCCCGCATCACCACATCCATATCATAAATATATTCACAAATTTTAACCTGCTTCCATGCCGAGGGGTCCACGCCGTTTTGATGGAATCGTTCCATCACATCATCATACTGATGCAGTTTTCCTGTACCCATCAAGATCTGATATTTTTCAAGCGGTGCAGTCTGGCATATCCAATCCACTACGGTACGGTTAAAGTCCCTGGCACCCAAGCTGCCGCCAAAAATCACCAAAAACGGTCTGTCGTCTAATTCCAGCTTTCGCCGGGCCTCAAACTCTCCTGCCGCCAGCAGCGATGGCCGCAGCGGTGTGCCCGTTACCACCAGATTTTTGGCTTTGCTTAAATATTTGCCGGCATCTTCCACACCCAGCGCCACGGTGTCCACATACCGGGATAAAATACGGGTCGTAATCCCAGGAAAGGCATTGGATTCGTGAATCAGCGTAGGGATATGCCGCCTTGCCGCGGCATACAGCACCGGTCCGGCCACATAGCCACCGGTTCCCACAACAACATCCGGCCGAAATTTTTTTATAATTTTCCCAGCATGAATCACCGCTCCCGGAAGTTCACACACATTTTTGAGATTTTGCAGGGTCAAACTCCGGTCAAATCCGTGTACACGAATCAAATCCAGCGGGTAACCGCTTCGGGGTACCAGTCCCGTTTCCAATCCTTCTGCCGTACCTACAAACCGCACCTGCGTATCAGCAGCGTGCTGGCAAAAATAATTTGCAACCGCCAATGCCGGATTGATATGTCCGGCAGTTCCGCCGCCCGCAAAGAGCAAACGCATATATCTCACTGCCTTTCTGGCTGAATTTTAATACTTTTCTGCCTGCCGCAGAGATTCCCTGCCCCGATCAAAGCGGGGCATGCGATTGTCTGGAAACGTTAAGCACAATTCCCATTTCTGCCATAGTAATACAAAGGGCGGTACTTCCATAACTGAAAAACGGGAGCGGCATACCGGTAACCGGAACAGACGAGGTTACCACCGCAATATTGATCAAGGCCTGAAAGGCCACAATGCCTACAATTCCTGTCACCAGCAGGGTACCAAATAGATCAGGAGCCTTGGCCGCAATTTTAATTCCCCGTACAATAAGAAAAATAAAAAGCGCAATCAAAATAATTGCTCCCAAAAGCCCCAGTTCTTCCGCAAGAACCGAAAAAATAAAATCATTATGGGGCTCCGGCAAAGACTGATATTTCTGCCTGCTCTGTCCCAAGCCCACACCAAAAATGCCGCCGGAACCAATCGCATACAAAGATTGCACAATCTGCCATCCGTCTCCCTGCGCATCCGCAAAGGGATCTAAGAACGAGACCACTCTGGCCATACGGTACGGTTCTTTAACAACCATAAACACGGCCCCAATGACCGCCGGAAACCCGACAATCAAGAAATGCTTGATTTTCGCTCCTGCCACATACAAAATAAGGCAAGAAGAAAGACCCATCAATACAATACAGGAAAAATGCGGCTCCAGCGCCAACAAAATGACAAACACACCCAATACCGCCAGATATGGACAAAATCCCCGAAGAAAATCTGGAAGCATTTTCTGATTTTTGGATAAACTGAAGGCAAAAAAGAGAATTACCGCAAATTTAGCAATTTCAGAAGGCTGAAAGCCAAACAGCCAGCGGGTAGATCCATTGGTGGTTGTTCCTAATCCCGGAATCAAAACCATGACCAGCAAAATTCCGCTTAGAAGGAGCAGACCAAAAGAAAACTTTCCCAAACGATGGTAATCAAACCGTGCCAGAACAATCATACCCACAACACCAAGCACTGCTCCAAACAGCTGCTTCTTAAAATACCACAAGCTGTCCCCAAAATTAGAAAACGCTTTTGCACTTCCCGCACTGAACAGCATGACAAGGCCAAAGGCCAAAAGCAGAATCACCGCCATCAAAAAAGGGTAATCCACATCGCCCATGCCGGGGCGTAAAAGCTCTGCCAGCCAGCTGCGCTGCTGATTCCGCGGCCGCCGTCCTGCACCTGCCGGAGCATTTGGCACCGCTCTGCCGGAATAGCGGCTTCTGGAATATTTATTTTGATAAGCCACGCCATTTCCTCCAATCCAAATACCGCTGTTATCCAAAGAAATACATCAGCGCACACAGCGCCGCTGTAATCAGGGTGAATACAGCAACTATCTTCTTTTCGCTCCAGCCGCACATCTCAAAATGATGGTGGATGGGGCTCATCTTAAATATTCTTTTTCCTGTCAATTTATAGGAAGTAACCTGCATAATTACCGATAACGACTCGATTACATAAATAAAACCAACAATCAACAGCGCCAGCGGTTCTTCCAGAAGAATTGCCATCCCGCAGACAGCACCGCCCAGGCACAAGGAACCGGTATCTCCCATAAATACCTTGGCAGGGAATTTGTTATAAATCAAAAATCCGGCCAGTCCTCCCAGCAAAACCGCAGCAAACAAAGCAACTGCCGGATTGGGAAACTTTCCGATTGTAGTAATCAAAAGATAAAAAACTGCCACCGTCATAGTTACACAGGTTGCCAGTCCATCCAAACCGTCCGTCAAATTTACGCTGTTTACCGTCGCCAAAATCACAAGAACCGCAAAGGGAATAAAAAACCAACCCAGGTCCCAGGCAAGCTGTGTGAACGGAATCCGAATCCATGTAGTAATATACCCTCCAAAGACAGCCCAGCTGACAAAGGCCAGCGCAACCAGAAACTGAAGGCCAAATTTCTGACTTGCCGTCAGTCCTAAATTCCGTTTTAATATTACCTTGATATAGTCATCTACAAAACCAATGGCAGCATAGGCCAGCATCACCACAGTCAGCATACCAATTTCTAATATGGACGGTGCTTCTATGTTTAAAATGCCACTTAAGGCATAAACCAGAATCAGTCCTGCAAGAATGCCTACAATAAAAATAAATCCGCCCATAGTAGGTGTTCCTGACTTTTTTTCATGCCATTTAGGGCCTTCTTCCCGTATTTCCTGCCCAAACTTCAGCCGGTGTAAAACCGGGATAAAAAATTTTCCGCAAACAGCGGCAACTACAAACGCTGCAATGCCGCCGATGAGTAACTGCTGCATATGTATATCTCCCCTCCGCCGTCCTTAGGACAGCTCCGCAATGGCGTCTGCAATTTCTTCCATACGCATCCCCCGCGAACCTTTTACCAAAATCACATCGTTTTTCTTCAACAAGTCCGGCAAACGCTCTATCAATTCCTCGTTGTTATCAAATTCATAAATATCTGCCGGATTCATTCCTTCCTCTTCTGCGCCCTGGGCAATGTAGTGCGCATCCTTTCCTACGGTAATCAGACAGTCTACACCATAATCCACCACGAGGCGTCCTACGCTGCGGTGTGCTTCCGGAGAAATGTCTCCCAATTCCAGCATATCCGCCAGACAAGCTACCCGCCGCCCTTTTACCTGCGCCAGAGACAATACTTCTAGACCGGATTTCATGGATGCAGGGCTTGCATTATAGCAATCCCGAATAATTTTATAGTTAGGTAGTTCTACAAAATTCTGCCGCAGCCCGCTGGGGACAAAGCTGCGAATTCCTTTTCGAATATCATCAATTTCCACATCGTATTTGAGTCCCGTCAGAATGGCTGCCAGTGCATTATAAATGTGATGTTCACCGGGAGCACTTACAAAAAATTTATACGGTTCACCATCAATTTTGCAGGTAAATTCACTTCCATCTGAATAGGTGCGTACATCGTATGCCGTCAAATCACAGTTTTTATTTCTGATACCGTAATACAGGGTTTCAAAATTAATCTCCCCCCGGGCACTCCACAGTAAATCGTCATCCCCGTTTAAAATGACTGTACCGTCCATAGGCAGTCCTTCCAAAATCTCAAACTTCGCCTTTTTGATTCCCTCCCGGCTGCCCAAATGCTCAATGTGGGAAAGACCAATGTTGGTAATCACTGCTGTGTCAGGCCTGGCTATCCGTGTCAAATTGGAGATTTCCCCCCGGCTGCTCATACCCATTTCCAAAACCATGATTTCATCTTCTTTCATCAGGTCAAAAACAGTCAGCGGCAAACCAATTTCATTATTAAAATTTCCCTGCGTCATATGGGTCTTGTAGCTCCTGCGGAGCACCGAAGCAATCATTTCTTTGGTAGAGGTTTTTCCCACACTTCCGGTAATGCCCACTACCGGGATCTGAAAATTCATTCGGTAAAATGCCGCCAAATCCCTCAAGGCTTTATGGGTATCTTCAACCGCAATAACTGGAAATCCGTTAAACGGCCCCTCTTCTTTATTTACGACACAGCACACAGCACCGCCTTCTACCGCCGCGGGTACAAATTTATGCCCGTCAAACCGGTCGCCCTGCAGTGCAAAGAACACAGCGCCATCCTTAATCGTCCGTGTATCTGTTGAAACAGACCGTATCAGCTCATCACCGTCACATCCGCAAATCTCCCCATTCATCGCATTTGCAGCACAGCTGATATTAAGTATCCATTCCACAATGCATCACCCCATTACTCTCTTTCCGTTTGTTCAATTACCAGAAGGCGCATCCAGCAGTTTCCTGACGATCTCCCGTTCATCAAACGCAATAGTCCGATCTGCTAAAATCTGATAGGTTTCATGCCCCTTTCCGGCAAGTAATATTATATCATCTTTTTCCGCGTGGTCAAGTGCATATTCAATCGCTTCGAACCGGTTTGGAATGACGATATAATTCCCGCCGCCTTCTTTTACACCCACCAGCACATCTTCAATAATTGCCTCCGGGTCTTCGGTCCGCGGATTATCGCTGGTTAGTACAGAAAAATCTGACATTTCCGATGCAATTTTCCCCATTTTGGGACGCTTGGTTTTATCTCTGTCTCCGCCGCAGCCAAAGACAGTGATAATGCGCCTTTTTGCAAAACCACGTATGGTCTGAATGACATTTTTTAGTCCGTCCGGTGTATGAGCATAGTCAATGATGACGCCAAAATCCCTGCCAGTTTCCACAACCTCAATTCTGCCCTTCACGCCACGGGCGACCTTCAATCCTGCCACAGCCTGATCCATAGGGATTCCTGCCGCCGCAAGGCAAGATAATGCCGTCATTGCATTATATACAGAAAACTTGCCCGGTATTCCCAATTCCACCGGATAGGTTTTTCCTTCATAGGTCAAGGTAAAGAAAACGCCATTTTCGTTTAGTTCTACCTCAGATGCCTTTAAATCACAGTCGGCGTCAATCCCGTAAGTCAACATTTTTTCACAGGAAGCATGCTGCATCAAATATTCTGCTCCCTTATCATCAGCATTCACCGCCCCAACTTTGGAAATCTGAAACAAAATTGCTTTTGCTGCCAAATACTCTTCCATTGTTTTGTGAAAATCCAGGTGATCCTGGGTGATGTTGGTAAACGCACCCACATCAAACGTACAGGCCGTAACCCGATCAAGTGCCAGGGAATGAGAGGAAACCTCCATGACCACATAATCTACCCCTTTGTCCGCCATTCGGGTAAACAGCCGCATCAGCTCCAATGAATCCGGCGTCGTATGTTTGGAAGGAATAATCTCAGTTCCAATCATATTTTGATTCGTCCCAATCAGCCCAACCTTCTTACCCATAGCCTCTAGCACCGACTTTACCAAATAGGTTGTGGTTGTTTTCCCGTTGGTACCTGTAATACCGATCAGACAAAAACGCCTGTCAGGGTGCTGATAAAACGCGGCAGAAACCTGCGCCAAAGCCCGGCGGGTATTTTCTACTATAATACATGTCACGCCCAATTCATGCAGATCCTGCTCTGCAATAATAGCAGCTGCCCCTTTTTCAATGGCATCCGGTGCAAACCGGTGACCGTCTGTCTGGAAACCGCTGATACAAACAAACAAATTTCCCGGTTTTACCGCCCTTGAATCAAAAGCGATTCCGGTAATCCCCACCTGCACGCTTCCCAGCACCTGTTTTATTTCAATTTCTTTAAGTAGTTCGGAAAGATTCATTCTGCTTCCTCCTTAGTCATTTGCTCCCTGATATTGAAAATCAATTGTCACCACGGTTCCCGGTTCCACAATGGTTCTGGCCTCCGGCGACTGTGATGCACATACGGCGCTACCTTCTCCCGGGATTCCCCGGATACGGGCATTGAGTCCTTCACTTACCAGCATGGCCGACGCATTTGCCGCGCTTTCTCCAATCACGTCAGGAACTTCTATACTACGTTCCGCCTTTGTGCCATCCATATAGGCCACCACCGTAGAACCACTGGATAGTCTGGTATGTGCTTTGGGTATCTGGTCTGTCACTGTGCCGCCCTCGCCCTTGACCCGAATTTCAAAGCCAGCTTCCTTCAGAACCTGTGTTGCTTCTTCCACCGATTTGCCGGACAAGTCCGGCACCTCAATATCCACATATTCTTTCTCATTTTCGTTATACCGAGGCTCTACACCCAGGTACTGAAGCGTTTCTTCCATAATATTTTTTACTACGGGGGCTGCAATTGTACCGCCGTAATACGGCATACCCACAGGCGGCTGATCCAAAATCACCAGGCATGCTACCTGCGGATCGTCTGCCGGCGCAAAAGCCAGGAAAGACGCAATATAATGCCCGTTTCCACGAGGCAATTTTTCAGACGTACCTGTTTTTCCTGCGATACGGTAACCAGCCAGATAAGCATTCTTTCCGCCGCCTTCCGAAACCACCGATTCCAAAATACCACACATGGTGTTGCTGGTTTCTTCCGAAATAACCTGACGCACCAATTCCGGCTCATTTTTTTCTACCACAATGTTATCTGAATTAATGATTTCCTTTACCAGGTGTGGCTTATATAACTTTCCGCCGTTAGCCACAGCGCTGACCGCCGTAATCATCTGCAGTGGCGTTACCGTTACCGACTGTCCAAAGGACGATGTGGCAAGGTCTACGTCTGTAAAATTATTCAAAGTAAAACCAACGCCCGCCGTCTCTCCGGGAAGCTCAATGCCGGTTTCCTCAAAAAAGCCAAAAGCACGCAGCCCCTCTAAAAACCTTTCTTTTCCAATCTTTTGACCAATTTGAATAAATGCCGGGTTACAGGAATTCCGCACTGCTTCCGCAAAGGTTTGCGTACCATGTCCATTTCTGTTGGCACAGTGAATGCTCTCAGTGAGCACCTGTTGAACACCGGTACAGGTAAAGGTATCTTCCAGCTTAACGGCGCCGGTCTCAAGCCCCAAAGACGCCACCATGGCCTTAAAGGTAGACCCGGGTTCATAAGAATCGACTACCGCCTTGTTCCGCCGCACTGTCTGGATGACTTCATTTAATCTCTCTGTATATTCTGTACCTTCCAGCTGTTTTAATTCCTCATCGATTCCGTCATATTTTTCACGAATCGCATCCGTGATCTCAAACGGCGCATTTAAATCATAATCTGGCTTGGAACTCATGGCCAGAATATCTCCGGTATTCACATCCATTACAATCGCCGCGGCACCTGCTTCCAGCTGACTGGCTATCCGTGCATTTTCCAGATGTTTTTCCACATATCCTTGAATGACCTCGTCAATCGTCAAAACCACGCTACAGCCATCCTGCGCCTCAATATAATTTTCATAGCTGGTACCAGAGTCCAGGCCAGTGGTCTGCTGGGTCGTTACCACCCGGCCGGGAATCCCGCTGAGTTCCTCATCGTAAATACTTTCAATTCCTTCCAGGCCCTGATTGTCACTCCCCACAAAACCAATCACATGAGATGCCAGATTATTATAGGGATAAAAACGCTTGACATCTTCCACAAAATTAATTCCTTTCAGGTTTTTTTCCTCAATGTATTCCCGCACAGAATCCGCTGTCTCTTTTTCTACTTTCTTTTTCAAATATTCAAAGCTGCTCTGCTTATTAATGATAGTTTCTATATTCTCCGCGTCCATTGACAACCGGTTTCCCAGTTCCTCTGCTACCTTTGCAGCAGTAAGTTGATTTTTCTCAATGCTTCCCCGCAATTCCGCAGGCGCAATACTAATAGTTTCTACCGTGGTATTACTGGCCAGCACCTTATAATTCCGGTCATAGATCTTGCCTCGCTTTGCACTTACGGTATTATCACTGGTCTGTTGCTGCAGTGCCTCCCGGGATAGCTTTTCCCCTTGCACAATCTGCAGCCATGCGGTTTTCCCCGCAAGCAGGCCAAACCCTATAATAAATACCGTCAAAATGATCATGATACGTTTATTTTGCTGCAAACGACTCTTTTTCATTCCTTTTTTGCCTCCATCCTTTCTCTGGTGTCTGAAAATACGTAAATAGCGGAGCTTCTCCCTGAGAAATCCCCGCTATCTGTTTCCCAAACAGCACACATTTTTTCTATGTCCTATTTGGAGTATATTCAACATTACGTCAGTTTAAAACCTGGATTGCATGCACCAACGCTCCCGGTGTTCCCTGCAGCACAGGCTTCTCTTCCGAATCTCCCTCATTTTTTTCATTCGCTGATACATCATCCATCTGCATATCAATATAAAAAATCTGTGAGCTGTCAGGCCGGATCATTCCTAGCTGTGTGGTGGCATATTCCTCCAGTGCTCCCAGTTCCAGTCCCCTGTCGATCTTGGCTTGAATCGCCTGGTTATTGGCTTCTATCTCGGCGCATTCCTCTTTTAGCTTGGCAATCTGATCATTGGTTTCTAAAATCACTGCATACCGGTAAATCATCAAACAGCAAAGGATAAACACACCCGCAAGCTTCAGACAATTCCGGATAAAAACAGCTTGTCCACGAGACCGCACAGCTGTACGGGTCCCTTTTTCTTTCCGGGCTTCCTGGTGCTGCCGCAAATCTGGCATTGGCTGAATACCAGGAACCGGACGAACCGCCGAACGGGAATATCCCGCAGAAAGCCGAGAGGGGCCTCCGGAAACAGGCTGGCTCTGCCGCAAATTAGCATATCTATTTTGCGTCCTGTACGCAGAAGTTTTTCTGCGGGCTGTACTCATTTGTCTTTGCGGTGTTGATGTAGCCACAGCCTGTCATCCTTTCTCTATTTTTTCTATCACTCTCAGCTTTGCACTGTGAGCCCTAAAATTCTTATTCAGTTCCTCCGCCGAAGCGGTAATCGGTTTTCGATTAACCAGCCTTCCGGCAGGCTTTCGTCCACAGACACAAACCGGAAAATCAGGAGGACACACACAACCTTTTGCAAGGTCAGCAAATGTATTTTTTACAATCCTGTCTTCCAGGGAATGAAACGTAATGACCGCCAAGCGTCCGCCAGGCCTGAGTACTTGTACAAAATCCCGAATTGCCTTTTCCAGTCCATCCAGTTCCCCATTCACTTCAATTCGTATCGCCTGAAATGTCCTCTTGGCAGGATGCTTGTCCCCATACCTTGCAGACGGCGGAAACGCCTGCTTGATAATCTCTGCCAACTGGGTCGTTGTTTCAATGGGTTTCTTTTCCCGCTCCCGGCTGATAGCCGCCGCAATTTTGCGGCTAAAGCGCTCTTCTCCATAACGGTATATCAAGTCCGCTAATCGTTGTTCATCATATGTATTTACTACTGTATAGGCATTTAGCTCCGCCCCTTGGTCCATACGCATATCCAGAGGGGCCTCCTGATGATAGCTGAAGCCACGTTCCCCTTCATCCAATTGCGGCGAAGACACACCCAAATCCAATATAGCACCATTCAATTCTTCTACTCCGGCTTCCTGAAGGATTTGCCGAATGGAGAAAAAATTCCGGTGAAAAAACAGCTTTCGGCATGCAAACGGCTGCAACCGTTTCTGCGCCGCGCACAGTGCCTCCTGATCCCGGTCAATACCAATCAGCATTCCGTCCTTTGACAGCTGATCGCAAATCAACGCAGAATGTCCTCCTCCTCCCAAAGTCCCGTCTGCGTAAATGCCGGACGGCATTATTTGGAGCAAGTCAATACTTTCCTTCAGCAAAACCGAAATATGATGAAACGCCATTTTCTTCTCCCGGACAAAACCTAAATTCCTAAATTCTCCATAACCTTTGCAATTTCTTCTGCATCAAAGGCTGGATTTTCCATATACTCTTCCCAGCGGCCCCGATCCCAAATCTCCGCTTTATCCGAAACGCCGATTACAACTATTTCTTTGGTCAGGCCGGCATATTCTCGAATTTTGGGCGGAATGACCACGCGCCCCTGGCTGTCCGTACTGCATTCTTCTGCACCGCTGAAAAAGAACCGGTGCAGCATTCTTCTCTGGGTGGGCTGCACAGAACATAATTCCTGTTCAAACCGTTTCCACTCTTCCTTCGGATAGATGTAAACACAGTTATCCAGCCCTTTGGACACGACAAAAGACTCACCCAAATCTTCCCGGAACTTGGCCGGAACGTTAATGCGCCCTTTGGCATCCAAATTCTGATGATATTCTCCGATAAGCATTTTGCCGCCTCCTTTCGCTCCCGTTTTAAAAAACACATTGCGTGGATTTCCCGAATCATTTCATCCATTTCAAACCACTTCAATCCACTTTGTGCCACTTCTTTTATATTCTAATCTATTTATCTAAATATTGCAAGTCTTTTTTTGAAAAATTTTAAAGATTTTTTTACAAAAATATGAGTTATTTTTTACCAATTTGTAAATTTCGATTTTCTTCGACACAAACGCAGGTGCAATTTCTATTTTTTTCCTTATTTTTCACCCTTTGACCTTTCCCGTGTCAATGGCCGGAGGTTTTACAGATTTCTCCGAAAAAAAACAGCGGTTTTCTCAAGGGAACATGATTTCCCCTTAGAAAATCCGCTGTTTCGCCAATTCTAACACAAAAAAAGCTTCTTCGGATTTCACAGGCCGAAGAAACTTTTTTTAAAGAATTCGCTCTGCAACAAACACCACAAGGCACGCAGCCGCTGCCACAGTTAAAAGGCTGCGCTCCATATACGCCAGCGCTGCGGCTGCAATCAACCCCACCACTGCCGACCCCATACTGCCAGTCGAATACAATACATCAGGCAAAGTCATGGTTCCCAATACAGCATACGGAATATATTCAAGAAAAGAACGGATATACACATTGGTAATCTCGCGCCGAAACAAGGTAAGCGGCAGGCACCGGACCGCATAGGTCACCAAAGCCATTACCGCAATATAACAAGTCATCTGTATCCAATCCATCACAGCCCACGCTCCTCTCGTTTCGGAAACAGTACGGCTCCCACTATAGCTGCGGTAACGGAGCATATAATAATCACAAAACCACTGGAGACCTGGTTTAAAACCGGAGCCCACCGGAACACACAACTCATCGCTACCGCAATCAAAATCACCACGAACACCGGAAAACTCTTCTTCGCCGCTGGAACAATGATAGCAAGAAACATTCCGTAAATAGCAATGCCCAGAGCGGAACGGATCGCCTCCGGCAGAAAAGTCCCCGCCGCGGCACCTAGCAACGTCCCAACCGTCCAGCCGATATATGGTACAAAAATTAACCCTGCCATATATCGCTTACCCACCTTGCTTTCTTTGGTGGAAGCCACTGCAAAAATTTCATCTGTAATCCCGAAGGAAATTCCCATTCTCCCCATGGTTTTTACCGTTTTTTCCAACCTTTGAGACAAGGATAACGACATCAATGCATAGCGGATATTGATTACCAGCTGGGTTAATGCTACCTCCAGAAAAGAAGCCGAAGCCGCTATCATTGAAATACCCGCAAATTGTCCCGCAGAGGTCAAATTCGTCATAGATATGGCCACCGCCGCCCACACCGGAATACCGCAGGACACCGCCATCATGCCAAATGTAAAAGAAACAGACAAATACCCCAGACCAATCGGGATCCCATCCCGGATGCCGTCCGCCCAGCGGTTCATCACCGCTTTTTCCATTTTCATCTCTCCTTATCAAAAACAAAACGTTTTTCTAAAAAATATTATTATTTTGCACCAAAATATGTACGATTCAGCGTTTTTACTGTAATATCCTGTCGTTATTGCTTCAATTGTAACAAATTTGTGAATCCTTCGTAAAATCTTGTATTTTTCTATTTACAAAATCGTAAAATTATGTTATACTAAAGTAAAGATTTTATAAAGGGGTGTTTGGGTTGTTTATTCAAAAAGATTTAACCAAAATCAAGTCCAGCCTTTCTGATAATGTGGGGCATAAAGTGAGGCTTACCGCAAAAAAAGGCAGAAAGCAGACAGTAACCCGCGAAGGTGTGATTGAAAGCACCTACCCCAGTATTTTCATTATCAAGCTGAATACACCCAACGATTCCGGCTCCAGCGAACGCCGGGTTTCTTACAGCTATACCGATGTGTTGACCCGTACAGTGGAGTTGATTATCTGCGACCCCGATGACACAGAAAAAGATGCATAGTTTTCTTTTTCTATTTTCCGGGACAAGCTGTCTATACAGGTAATTGATATCTGACACAAAAAACTAGGATACTTTGAAAGCCTAAAACTGTTTTTGTTTTTGGCTTTTTTTATGCCTAAAATCGCATCAAGTACGCTCAGCGACTTTCATTATACAACCCATAACCGTAAAATGCAAGCCGCAATCCTAAATTTTCGTCTTCCGGCAGACATATTGTTGATTCCATAAAAATTTTTTAATATTGAAAAAAATTTTTTGTCAAAAATATTGAAACCTTTGTCATATTATGGTACAATCAAAAAATGAGAGGCTTTTTCCTTTTATCATTTATAAATTGTTTCAGCCCTTTTGCATTGGGTCTGAACATACGGGGAGTTTTTCGGCGGACTGTAACATCTGTCGTAAAAAAATAAATTTAATATAATATTTTAATTTTTCCGGGAGGGAAACAAATTGGAAAAGCTGTTTAAACTAAAGCAAAACGGCACAACCGTAAAAACCGAGATGCTGGCCGGGTTGACCACCTTTTTATCCATGGTGTACATTCTGGCCGTCAATCCCAACATTCTGTCTGCTGCCGGCATGGAAGCCGCTGGGGTATTTACCGCCACCGCAGTTTCCGCAGCCATTGCCTGTCTGTGCATGGCGCTGTTTGCCAACTATCCGGTAGCCCTTGCCTCCGGTATGGGTCTTAACGCATACTTTGCCTATTCGGTCTGCGTTCCCATGGCTGAGGCCGGAATCCAAAACCCTTATCAAATCGCGCTGACCGCTGTTTTGGTTGAGGGTATCATTTTCATTATCCTGTCACTTTTTAAATTCCGTGAAACGTTGGTAAACAAGGTTCCTGCCAACCTGAAACTTGGCATTACCGCCGGAATTGGCCTGTTTATCACGATTGTTGGCCTCAAAGGCGCCGGCATCGTCATCAGCAGCGAATCCACACTGGTTGACCTGGGTAAAGTTGTTTCGCCCCAGTTTGCCTTGGCGTTTATCGGACTGATTATCATCGGAATCCTTCATCATTATAAGATTACCGGCTCCATTCTGTGGGGTATTCTGGCAACATGGGTGCTGGGTATGATCGCCGAAGCAATCGGCTGGTATCAGGTTGACGCCGCGGCCGGCGTATATTCCACCTTCCCCAGCTTTGCCGGAAATAACTGGATTCCTGCAGGACCCTACCTGTTTGATTTTGACTTTAGTTATGTTACCAACCATATCATGGAATTTGCTGTGATTGTCTTTTCCTTCCTGTTTGTCGATTTATTTGATACGGTAGGAACTTTGATCGGCGTGGCGGACAAAGGCGGCCTGCTGGATAAAGACGGCAATCTCCCCCGTGCCGGCGGTGCCTTGATGGCAGATGCAGTTGGTACTGTAGTGGGCGCCTGCCTGGGTACTTCTACCGTTACCAGCTATGTAGAATCCAGTACCGGTGTTATGGCTGGTGGCAGAACCGGACTCACTGCAGTAACCACCGGAGTACTCTTTATCGTAGCACTCTTCTTGTCGCCTATTTTCCTGGCCATTCCCGGATTTGCGACCACACCTGCCCTGGTGTTTGTAGGACTGCTGATGCTGACCTCCGTTCAGAAAATGGACTTCACATCAGATATTGCTGATACCATCGGCGGTTTTACGGCACTGGTCATGATGCCATTTACCTATTCCATCGCAAACGGCATTATGTTCGGTATTTTGACCTGGATCATTTTGAAAATATGCACTGGTAAGATCAAGGATATTCACCCTGTTATGTGGGTCTCGGGTGCACTGTTTGTTCTTCGTATCATCACCATGGCAATTCAGTAATCAGGAGGACGTTTTATGTCTATGACCTATGAACTGCAGGTTGCGGGTTTAACCCGCAACCTGCCCCTTTGCAAAGTAAACAATCAATTATATATTGCGGCTTTCGTCATGTTTGGAGATGTGGAAATGACTGTGACCGCCGCAAAAGAACTCTTAAAAATAGCACCGCCTTATGATATTATGATTACTGCGGAAAGCAAGGGCATCCCTCTTCTGCATGAAATGGCGCGCCAGTCCGGTGCGGATAATTATATTGTGGCCCGCAAAGGTCCAAAACTTTATATGCAGGATCTACACACGACATATGTTAATTCCATCACAACAGAAAGCCGTCAGATGCTCTGCATCAGCGGCAAGGACAGCCAAGCCATGAAGGGAAAACGTGTTCTGATTGTGGATGATGTAATCAGTACAGGTGAATCCGTAAATGCGCTTGAAACACTTGTTAGCGAAGTAGGCGGCATGATTGCCGGGAGAATGGCTGTCCTAGCCGAAGGCGAAGCAGCCGCGCGAGATGACATCCGATTTCTCGCCCCGCTTCCCCTCTTCCATCCAGATGGAACACCTATTCTTTAACGATAAAAAAGACAGGAGAAAGGCTTTGCCAATGCTCCTGTCTTTTTTGTTTCGCGGCAGTCACCGCTGTCTGCTTCTTTCATTGATATGACACGTCCGGCGCTGTGCTAGGACTTTTTCTTATTTTACTGGGCCGCTTCCTCGCTGGGCATGGTCATGCCAAAATGAGCAAAACCTGCTTTCAGCTGATCATCAATTTCAATTTTGGCTTTACTCAGGAAATTGTGCAGCTGCAGCTGCGTGGTCAGATCCAGCACTCCGTAAGGAAAAATCTGCGCCTGCGTCTGGAATGCATAAACTGCATAGTAAAGATCCTGGTCAAAAACATCATTCATTTCACCCTGATAGATATTAAAAAGTTTTAAAATCTCTTTGGCCAGTCTTACTTCCTCTCCTGTATCTCCCACTTGATAGGTACGGGTATATTCAAAACTCCCAAATTCCTCTTCATTTATAGGCTGAAGCTGGTTTTCTACATAGGCATCCGGCACAAGTCCCACGCCATTAATATTATTTCCGCTGGGTGTAAGATAAAAACCGCTGGTGTATTTTATCATGCCGCCAGTTTGCAGTCCATTAATCGACTGAATGGTACCCTTGCCGTAAGACCGGGTGCCAATCAATGTGGCAGCACCATTTTCATGCAGGGCGGCCGCAAAAACCTCGGATGCGCTTGCGGAATTTTCATTAATCAAAACAACTGTGTTATATTTAGATTTTACCACCTTAGTTCCTTTATACACCTTATTAAATATCTCGTTCTTATGATCTTCGGTGGTAATAATGCTGTCTTTGGGCACAAAATTATTCGCCATTTCCACTGCTTGATCTAAAATACCGCCGCCATTATCCCGCACGTCAATAATCAGATTTTCGATTCCTGCAAGGTCTGCTTCTTTCAAAGCTTCCTCAAATTTTTCAGCTGTATTTTTTACAAATCCGTATACTCTGATATACATCAGCTTTTCGCCGCTGTCCTCAAATATTTTTGACGTTACAGAAGTTCCAATAATAGCATCACGAACAATATCAAAACCCATCACTGCGCCGTTTCGTTCTACATCAATATGAACGGTAGTCCCAACAGCGCCTCGAATCAAGCTTAAAATAGATTCGGACTGCATCCCCCGAAGATCAACTCCATCAGCGCCTACCAGGAGGTCGCCTACTTGTATGCCCGCCTTGTCTGCGGGTGTATCCGGAATTACAGAAACAATCCGGGCTGCTTCCGGATTGGTAAAATCAATACTGACACCGATACCGTTGACCTCGCCGTTCACCGTCTGCATCAGTTTTTCGGCTTCCTCTGCCGTATAATACTCCGAATGCTCATCCACCGATTCCAGCATCGCCTTGAGCACTTCGTGATACAAATCTGGATTCTCTTCTACCAACCGCTCTACTGCAGTTTTGTAAAGACTGCGCTCTGAAATATCCTCATAACGCGCATAAATACCCAACTGCATAGCCACTGCCTGGATTAAATCCTGTGCGTCCTCCGCGCTCAGTACCTCCGGATCCGCTGCTGCCTCTGTTGCCTGTACATCGGTATCCGCTGCCGCCTCTTCCGCCGCCGCAGGAACTGCAAACGAAAGTACTACCATTACAAAACAAAGAAATCCTGCCAATCTGCGAAACTTCATCTTTCCTACCTTCATTTATAGATTCCTCCTTTTCGCCTTTCCCGTTTTCGGAAAATTTTCTGCACGCGGTCCCCCAAACGCCCCGTTTTTTATAAAAATTTCAAAGTCACTACACGAATGCCTTCTGCCGCACTGCGGGTGATGATTACCCGCACATTACTGTCAGCATAGCGATTTAAATCCTCCATGGGCACCAAACTCCCGTCTCCCAATGTTCCACCGCCGGAAACCCATATCTCATTGTATTCCGCTTCAGCTGCTGTAGCTGTATTTTTTTCATCAATGCTTCCTACCGGTTGGACGTTTTTCAGGACAATTTTGTTCCGTGCCGCGTCACAATAATAAAGGGTGCCGGTATAAACATAGGCCTCTGTCACCAGCTGTTCGGGTGCCTGAGCGAAACAAGTCAGCTGTACCATCACGGCACAGCATATCAAAGCCGAAAGAATGATTTTTCTCATATAGCCTCCTTACATCTTTTCCGGTGCCGTAATTTTCAGCATAGTCAATACGCCTTTAATCACGATCCGGGTACTGTCAATCAGTTTCAGCCGCGCATTCATCAAATCGGTATCCTCTACCTTAACCCGGCAGGCAGTATAAAAAGTATGAAATGCTGCCGCCAAGTCCATAACATATCTGGTAATCTTTGCCGGCTCTAATGCTTTTGCCGCCGCTTCAATCTCTTCAGGAAGTTCACCCAACTTTTTCAAAAGATCAAGTTCCGCCTCTTCCTTCAAAAGCTCCGGATGCATCTCGCTGTATGGCAAAACCTTCACGCCTTCCTCTTCCAAAAGCCGCAGAATACTACAAATCCTTGCATGGGCATACTGGACATAAAATACAGGATTATCATTGCTTTGTTCCGCCGCCAGCGTCAAATCAAAATCAAGATGGCTGCCAGCACTGCGCATATTGAAGAAGAACCGCGCCGCATCCACACTGATGTCCTCTAAAAGATCGGAAAGCGTGATTGCTTTACCGGTACGCTTTGACATACGCACTACCTCGCCGTCACGCATCAGCCGAACCAGCTGCATTAACACCACATCCAGCCGGTTTCCGTCCAGGCCAACGGCATCCAGCGCTTTTTTCATCCGGGCTACATGTCCATGATGATCAGCGCCCCAAACATTGATTGCCCAGTCATAGCCGCGGGTTTTTAATTTGTTAATGTGATAAGCAATATCTGCTGCAAAATAAGTAGGGATGCCATTTTTTCGAACCAAGACCTCATTTTTTTCAAGACCCATTTTTTCACAGTTGAGCCATACCGCTCCATCTTCTTGATACGTAAATCCATTCTGGGTGAGCAGGTCAATGGCTTCCTGTACCGCTCCTGACTCATGCAGGGTACTTTCCCGGAACCACACATCATACACAATCCGGTATTGCTCAAGATCCCGTTTCAGCGCCGCAATATTCTTTTCCAGTGCATAATCTACCAACGCCGCCTTGCGCTCCTCCTCCGTGCAGGAAAGATGCTTGTCCCCGTAAAGGGCAATGAAATCCTTGGCATGCTCGGTTATATCTTCGCCATGATAGCCGTCCTCCGGAAAAGCAATGGCATCTTCCCCCTTTAACTGCTGGATATACCGGGCATTTAAGGAATTTCCAAACTTCTCAATCTGATTTCCAGCATCATTAATATAAAATTCTCTGGTCACATCAAAGCCTGCGTACTCCAGCACCGACGCAAGGCAATCCCCCAGCGCGCCGCCACGGGCATTGCCCATGTGCATAGGGCCGGTAGGATTGGCAGATACAAACTCTACCATGACCTTTTTCCCTTTTCCCATATCAATTTTACCATAATGCTCTCCCTGCTGTTCAATATTCAAAAGAATTTCATACAGCCAGTTAGCGCTAAGATAAAAATTAATAAACCCGGCTCCTGCCACTTCAATTTTCTCTATATCCCGGTCTGGCGCAATTTCTGCGGCAATGGCTTCCGCTATTTTCCGCGGCGCAGTACGCAGCGGCTTTGCCAGCACCATGGCAATATTGCAGGCAAAATCCCCATGCTGTTTGTCTCTGGGCACCTCCAGCCGAATCATTTCCGATACGCCTTCCACTTCTGTATCCGGCAGTGTTTCCTTTTGCCGTGCCGCCTGCAAAGCGTTCATTACCACGCCGGCAATTTTATCTTTCATCTTTTCCTGTATGCTCATCTACCTCTATCCTTTCTTCTACTTTGAATAGGCCACAATCGGCCGAATCTCCACATGCAATGAATTTTGTATGAAATTTTCGTTATCCGCATCCAAAGTATAATCCACCTTCAGCTTTCCTTCCAATCCGGAAAAAGCATAATCAATTTCCGAAGTATAAATTGCCGCGCCAATATCACCATAGGGCGTTGGATACAGACACAAATTACATTCCCCGGCTTCATAATGCATTTTCATATTAAATTTACCCCGTCGGGTCACCACAACATTTCCCGGCCAAATCTTAATGGTGGTAGTGGTGTCTGCAAAACCGGTCATTTCACTTTCCTTATACATAATATAATATTTCTGATTCAAAATCCCGAATTTACCGGGAGTTTGCAGTTCAATCGGCTCCAATATCTCACCATCGGTCTCCTGAATGGTCTTTATACTGATCAATACATTTGCATCCATGCTTTACTCCGTTTCTGCCGCTTAGTAATTTTCAATATTCACAAGGTGTACACTTCCGTCAACGCTTTTTTCCAAAAACATGCCGGCGATTTCCGTAAAATTATCCACTGCATCACTGACATAATACTGCGCTGCGCCGTAGCCTCTGCTGCAAAGCAAATCCTTTTCCTCCAGCTTTTGCTTGGCATACACAGCCGCCTCTGCCCCAGCATCCACCAACTGTACTTGTTCCCCCATGATGTCATGGATCACACCCCGGAGCAACGGATAATGCGTACAGCCCAGAATCAGAGTGTCCACACCAGCATCCTTTAACGGCTGCAAATATTCTGCGGCGATCAGCCGGGCAACCTCTCCGTCAGTATATCCATTTTCCACCAGGGGCACAAACATGGGACAGGCTTTGCTGTACACTTCCAGTCCAGAATCTATCCTCTTCAATGTCTGTAAATATTTCCCGCTCCGCACCGTTCCATGGGTACCGATCACCCCAATTTTTCCACTTTGGGTCAGAGCCGCCGCCTTTTTACAGGCAGGATCCAAAACACCTTCGATGTCCATATCAAATTCACTGCGGATAAAGGGCAGCGCCGCACTGCTGGCCGTGCCGCAGGCAATAATAATAAATTTAATATCAAAAGTCTCCAAAAACCGAATGTCCTGCCGCGTATATTTTAAGATGGTATCGGCGCTTCGACTTCCATAGGGAACACGGCCCGTATCGCCGAAATATATAATATCCTCGCCGGGCATGATCTCCATCACTTTTTTCACACAGGTCAATCCGCCCAGTCCGGAATCAAAAATTCCAATGGGTCTATTGTCCATAGATCCCCCGCCTCCTCTCAGCGATTATCAAGGGCCAGTGCAATCAGACGGTCAATCAGTTCGCTATAACTTACACCACTGGCTTCCCACAGTTTGGCATACATGCTGATAGAAGTAAATCCAGGCATAGTATTGATTTCATTAAGGAAAACCTTTCCAGTTTCCTTTTCCACGAAAAAGTCTACCCTTGAAAGGCCGCGGCACTCGCAGGCACGGTATGCCTTCACCGCGTTCTCCCGCAGTTTTTCAACAATCTCCGGCTGAAGCTTTGCAGGAATCGTCAAAACAGATGCCGCATTATTATATTTGGCATCATAGTCATAAAACTCTGCCGCCGGCGCAATTTCTCCTACCACGGGGGCACAAACTGGATCCAGATTTCCCATCACACTGCTCTCAACTTCGGTTCCGGTCATCATTTCTTCCACCAAAAGCTTTTCATCATGCAAGAAAGCCAGCGCAATTCCCTCTTCCAGTTCGCTCCGGTTATGCGCCTTAGTAATTCCCACCGACGACCCTGCGTTCGCAGGTTTTACAAAACAGGGATATCCCAATTTTTCCTCTACTTCATCGATCTTTTTCTCGCCTTTCTTCATTTCTACCCAGGCAGCCTGCGCAATACCGGCGCGTTCAAATAAAGCCTTTGCAATACATTTATCCATACAAGCCGCACTGCCAATTACGCCAGAACCTACATATGGAATACCCGCCAGTTCCAACAGGCCCTGAACAGTGCCATCCTCACCGTTCTTGCCATGAAGCACAGGAAAGACCACATCAACAGGATAGGTCTTCAACCCCTCTGCTCCGAAACGCAAAATGGTCTTCTGCGTCCGATCAGGAGAGATACAGGCACGGTCAAAATTCCACTGCGCAGGATCGTTAAGGTTCGAAAGTCCCTCTGCATCCCCGTCGTAGTAGTACCAGCCTCCCTCTTTGGATATAGCCAGTTTATGTACTTCATATTTATCCGGGTCAATATTGCGAAGCACCGAAGCCGCAGAAAGCAAAGATACTTCATGCTCACTGGATGCACCGCCAAAAATGACACACAGGTTGATTTTTGCCATAACTATTTACACTGCCTTTCTGCCCGCAAAGCTATCTCTGTCCGCTCAGCCCTGCCTGCGGGCAGACAAGGCTTTTTTCTGCATAGAAAAATACAATTATACATTGTACCTCAAACCCAATAAAAAATCAAGATGTATAAAGCACAAAAATCCGGCAAGAATATAACTGATATTAAGTTGTCCCGTAGCAAGTTCTCTTGTGCGGGGCGGAAGGAGCAAAATCAAATGAACAAAACTTTCTTTTTCAGATACATAATCCCCGGGCTTTTCTGCCTTTTCAGCATCGCCCTTATAGCTGGCATCCTGCTATGCAGTTCTGTCCTACAAAATCAAAAAGAGATTGCCTCCCACGTCCTGCGTCTTCACATCATAGCAAATAGTGACCAAGCACAAGATCAGAGAATCAAACTTCAAGTAAGGGACCGGATTTTGTCCGATTGCGGCTTTTTGTTTCAGAATTGTACCAACGCGCAGGAAGCAGCAAAGCGAGCCAAAACCTATGCGCCGCTGCTGCAGAGGACAGCGCAGGCAGAATTAAAAAAGCAAGGTTTTTTGGGTCGGGCTTCCGTCACCATAGAACCCTGCCGGTTCCCCACCCGGGATTACGGAGGGGTCCGTCTTCCGGCTGGAACTTATACCGCTGTTAATATCCGTATTGGTGCTGCCGCAGGTCATAACTGGTGGTGTGTCATGTATCCGCCTCTCTGCCTGACCGGAGATGCTGTAAAAGCAGATGATGAAACGCTTCAAGATCTCCGCCAGGAACTTTCTGCCGAAGAATATGCCATGGTAACCCAGACAGGAGAAATTCGGATTCAAATGAAATTGAAAATTGCGGAAATTTTGAGTCAATATTTTCCTATCTTTAAATAAATTTTAGATATTTTTACCAAAAATTTCTGGACAAATCTTTCGCAATATGGTATAATAAGCACAAACAAAAAAAGTATTTTGTCATTTTATGTTGTTTTGGTTTCCCTAACGGGAAAGCTGATTCTTTTTCATCCGGGGACGACAACTTCTGCCAGAGAATAAAATAACTCTGCCGTGGATTATTCCGGGATTCTTTTGATTTGTGCATACTTTGCTTTCTGCGGCGGCTTGATCCAGCCCGATATGACCCTGTATAAAAATTCATTTTTAAAATAAACACAAAGAAAGGAGCCTTTCCATGAAAGATAAGATTTTCGGTGTACTGCAGCGTGTCGGACGTTCCTTTATGCTACCCATTGCCATCCTGCCGGTAGCCGGGCTATTTCTGGGGATCGGCGGCGCATTTACCAATGAAACCATGCTGAAAACCTACAACCTAATGAGCGTAATGGGGCCTGGAACTCCCATTCATGCGGTATTGCAGGTCTTAAACAGCTGCGGCGATATTGTATTTTCTAACCTGCCGCTGATTTTTGCCATTGGTATTTCCATCGGCATGGCAAAAAAAGAAAAAGAGGTTGCAGCCCTGGCGGGCGCGATTGCATTTTTCGTCATGCACGCTGCCATTGGTGCTATGGCGCTTAACGCCTATGGGGCGGACGGTGTTGCCGAACACATAAAAGAGGGTGCCATGGCGTCCGTGCTAGGTATTAATTCCCTGCAAATGGGCGTTTTCGGCGGAATCATTGTAGGCCTTGGCGTTGCGGCATTGCATAACCGCTTTTATAAAATCCAGCTGCCGCAGGTACTTTCCTTCTTCGGCGGCACACGGTTCGTACCTATTATCTCCTCCGCCGTATATCTCGTGGTCGGTATTCTGATGTTTTTTATCTGGCCACCCATTCAAACCGGCATTACCTATATCGGCAAATTGGTACAAAATTCGGGATACTTCGGCACATGGGTATACGGGCTGACCGAACGGGCACTGATTCCCTTCGGACTGCATCATGTCTTCTATCTGCCTTTCTGGCAGACCAATGTAGGCGGAACCATGGAAATTATGGGAAAAACCTGGGAAGGAGCCCAGAATATCTTTTTTGCCCAGCTTTCTGACCCCTCTGTAAAACACTTTGCGGTTTCTGCCACCCGGTTCATGTCCGGCAAATTCCCACTAATGATTTTCGGCTTGCCTGGCGCGGCCCTTGCCATGTATCAGTGTGCCCGCCCAGAAAAACGCAAAATCGTAGGCGGCCTTCTGCTTTCCGCGGCACTAACCTCTATGCTGACCGGAATTACCGAACCGCTTGAATTTACCTTTTTATTTGTTGCGCCCATGCTCTATGCGATTCACTGTGTATTTGCCGGCCTTGCCTATATGCTGATGCATATACTAAATGTGGGAGTTGGCATGACCTTCTCCGGCGGTCTTATCGACCTGTTTTTGTTTGGTATTTTGCAGGGCAACGCCAAAACCAGCTGGATCTATATTGTTATTGTCGGTATCGGTTATTTTATCGTTTATTACTTCCTGTTCCGGTTCCTGATTCGCAAATTTAACCTGAAAACACCGGGACGCGAGGCAGACTCGGAAGAAACCAAGCTCTATACCCGGGCGGACGTCAATGCGAGAAAACAAGAAAGATCTGGAAAAGGACAAGACGCTCAAAATACCGATTCCCGTTCCGCTTTGATTACAAAAGGCCTGGGTGGAAAAACCAACATCAGCGATGTGGACTGCTGTGCTACCCGACTCCGAATTACAGTGCATGACAGCAGCAAAGTAGATGATGGCTTACTGAAATCCAGCGGTGCAGCAGGAGTTATCCGCAAAGGCAACGGCGTGCAGGTCATTTATGGCCCCAGTGTCACCGTAGTAAAATCGAATCTAGAAGACTATTTATCCTCTGCACCGGATATTCCGGAAGATAACATTACCATACCAGAATCTGCTGGAGAAACGCCAAAGCCCGCGACAGCGCCGGAGGGGAAAACTGTTCCCTTATACGCGCCTCTGTCTGGAAAGGTAATTCCACTTGAAAAGGTACCGGATGAAGTATTCTCGCAGGGCATATTGGGGCAGGGCATTGCCATAGAACCAGAAGAAGGTAAACTTTACGCCCCAGCCGATGCCACGATTGAAAATGTTTTTGACACCAAACACGCCATCGGGTTGTTAACCAAAGACGGAATTGATCTTCTGCTCCATGTGGGGCTGGATACAGTCAAGCTGAACGGAAAACACTTTACAGTGCATGTGCAAAACGGTGATACCGTCCGGCGGGGAGACTTGCTGGCCGAATTTGACATCGCAGGCATTCAAAATGATGGCTACCCCACCATAACACCAATGATTATTTGCAACACGGACGAATGCGGCGAAATTGTTCCCGCCTACGCCAGTGACCAGGTTCAGCACGGCGATCTCTTGCTTACCATTCAAAAATAAGTAAAAAACGGCCGCGGCTTCTTGTTTGAAGAAGCCGCGGCCGTTTCCTAATTATACGCCAGAATAAGCGGAAAAACCTCCATCTACCGGAATGACAATTCCATTGACAAACCCAGACGCCTCTTTGGACACCAAAAACAGCAGAGCGCCCAATAATTCCTGGGCTTCCCCAAATCGGTTCATAGGCGTGCTATTTAAGATTTTCCCAGTACGCGGTGTGGGCGTACCGTCATCATGAAACAGCAGCTTTTCATTCTGCTTGGTCACAAAAAAACCGGGAGCAATGGCGTTGCAGCGAATTCCCGTCCGCGAAAAATGCACTGCCAGCCACTGGGTAAAGTTGGATATGGCCGCTTTGGCACCGCTGTATGCCGGAATTTTGGTCAGCGGCGTGTAAGCATTCATGCTGGAAATATTGATGATGCTTGCGTCTTCTTTTTCCAGCATATCCTTGGCAAACACCTGCGTAGGCAGCAAGGTTCCCAAAAAATTCAGATTAAATACAAATTCAACGCCAGACTTGTCCAGATCAAAAAAGGTTTTCACCTTTCCCAAATCTTCCGGCTCAAAATATTCATCATCCGTGGTGGCTTTTGGATTATTGCCCCCCGCACCGTTAATAAGAATATCACAGCTTCCGAAATCCTCCAAAACCTGGGCATGCGCCTTTTCCAGACTATCCTTGTCCAGTACATTGCAGCAATAGCCTTTGGCAATGCCGCCGTTCTTTACGATTTCCTGTGCAAATGCGTTGGCAGCCTCTTCGTTTAAATCCAGCAGTGCCACCTTCGCGCCGGTCTGCGCCAATGCTTCAGCAAACATGGAACACAATACGCCGCCAGCGCCGGTCACCACTGCCACCTTTCCTGTTAAATCAATTTGAAACGGCAGTTTCATTTCTGTATCTCTCCTTTCAGTTTATCCAGGGTTTCCCAGATTCCAGTCATATACATAGCGCCCAAAGCCCGGTCATATAATCCATAGCCGGGTTTTCCGGTCTCGCCCCATATCATCCGTCCATGATCGGGACGCAAATATCCTTTAAAATTTACCTCATGATATGCCTTTAAAATCTCCACAATATCCAAAGAACCACAGGGAGAATAATGGGCGCTTTCCTCAAAGGAACCATCCTCTAAAATTTTTACATTCCGCACATGGGCAAAGTGGATCCTTCCAGCTTTGCCATATTTTTTCACCATATGTACATAGTCATTGGCTTTGGTACACCCAAGGCTGCCGCTGCATAATGTCAGGCCATGATGGGAATCATTATACAAAGCCAAAAACCTGTCAATATTTTCCTCAGAAGTGATAATCCGGGGAATACCAAAAATGGACCAGGGCGGGTCATCGGGATGAATCGCCATATTCACATCGCACTCTGCCGCCACAGGCATGATCTCTTGGATAAAATATGCCAAACTTTCCCATAGGCCCTCTTCTCCCTGCTTTTGATACGCCTCAATTAATCCGGCAATTTCCTTGGGTGAATAGGATGCGTCCCATCCCGGCAAAGTCAAACGGGTTGGATCCATCTTCCCCACATCTTCCTTATAATAGACAAGCGCATTGGATCCGTCCGGCAAAGGTTGATCCAAACGGGAACGGGTCCAGTCAAAGACCGGCATAAAATTATAGCATATGCATTTCACTCCCGCTTCAGCCAAAGAACGGATATTCTCTTTATAATTTTCGATATACCTTTTATAGTCCCCTCGGCGCAGCTTAATATCCTCATGCACCGGAACGCTTTCAATGACCTCCATCTCAAGTCCTTTGGCTTGGACCAGCTCCTTCATATGGGCAATTTCCTTCCGCGGCCAAATCTCTCCCGCCGGCACAGAATATACCGCCGTAACCACTCCGGTCATACCTGGTATTTGCCGAATATGATCCAGTGTTACCGGATCCTCTTCTCCGTACCACCGAAATGTCATTTTCATCTTTGTGCACATCCTTTCTGTTTTCCTAAGATAAAACAGCACTTTGTTACCATTATATCACGTTAAAACAGAAAAACATTTCATATCTTGCTCAATTATATAGCAAAGATTGCCCCTCCACGCACAAAAAATCAGGATTTTACCTTAGGTTTAAAAATCAGCGCCGCTAAAAAGCCAAACACAATGGATGCGGTGATTCCTCCGGCGGCAGCCTCTGCACCTCCGGTCAAGATCCCCAAAATACCGTGTTCCTGCACCCCTTTAATCACGCCCTGCGCCAGTACATTTCCAAATCCCACAATGGGAATGGATGCCCCGGCCCCCGCGAATCGCACCAAAGGATCATACAGGCCAAGCCCGCCAAGCACGGTTCCAGTTACCACAAACAAAACCAAAATTCTGGCTGGCGTCAATTTTGTTTTATCAATCAAAACCTGAGCAATGGCACAAATCAATCCACCTACCCAGAATGCATTTACATACTGCATGCTTTCTCCTTTCTTCACTCTGCCGATAAAACAGCCGCATGGGCAATGCCCGGTACCGATTCGCCCTGTAAACTCGAGGTAGTACTGAGCATGGCGCCCGTTCCAATTACAAGAACCTTTTTCCATTCTTTCTGCCGCAGTCCCTCTAAAATTCTGCCGCAAAGCACGGATGCGACACAGCCGCAGCCGCTTCCGCCCGCATGGACATCTACCTTTTCCCGATCATAAATCATACATCCGCAGTCCTGATAATTTTTAGAGATATCATAACCTTCCTTTTCCATCATTTCAATCAGAATTTCACGGCCTATCACGCCCAAATCTCCAGTTAAAATCAGATCATAATCCGCCGGGCCTCTGCCCAAATCCCTAAAATGCGCGCAAAGAGTATCAAATGCCGCCGGCGCCATAGCGCCCCCCATATTGTTAGCATCCTTCACTCCCATATCCATAATCTTACCAGTGGTGATGTGCGTCACCTTAGGTCCAGCCCCTTGCTTTGCCAGAATCACTGCTCCAGCGCCAGTCACTGTCCACTGAGCGGTGGGCGTCCGTTGCCCGCCGTATTCCAGGGGCATTCGATACTGCCGCTCTGCGGTACAAAAATGGCTGGAAGTCACCGCCGCCGCATACTCGGCAAATCCGCCATCTATCAGCATAGCTCCTAAACTCAGTCCCTCGATCATAGTGGAACACGCCCCGTAAATCCCCAGAAAAGGAACTTCCATTTCCCGAAGGCCAAATCCAGCGCCAATGCACTGATTGAGCAGATCTCCTGCCAAAATGTAGTGAAGATCTTCCGACTTTAATTCCGCTTTCCGCAATGCAGCCTTTAAAACTTCTTTCTGCATTTTACTCTCTGTTTTTTCCCATGTCTCCTCATTCCATTCCGCATCCGGCATAACAATATCAAAGCACTCCCCCAGCGGGCCTTCTTTTTCCTTTTGCCCTGCCACCGATGCATAAGCACAGATTCTGACATCTCCTTGAAAACCAACTGTCTGCCTGCCATGTCTTTTTTCCATGTCCTATCCCCCTATAAACCGTATAATATAATATATTATTCCAACACCCACCGAAGCCGTAATTCCATATACCAAAACCGGCCCCGCTATGACAAACATTTTTGACGCAAGCCCCAGCACCAATCCTTCTTTTTTAAACTCCATGGCAGGAGATACAATGGAATTGGCAAAACCAGTAATGGGTACCAGCGTTCCTGCTCCAGCATACTTTCCAATTTTGCAGTACACATCCATTCCGGTAAGCAATGCTCCAAAAAAAATCATGGTAATGCTCGCCGCAGTCCGTGCCGTAGACTCCTCCAACCCGGCAATGGTTTGATAAAAATCCGTCACTGCCTGACCTATGGTGCAAATTGCCCCGCCAATTACAAAAGCAAATAAAACATTTTTTAACAGCGGACTGTTCGGCGATTTCTTTTCTAAATATTTCTGATATTCCTGTTGATTATACTGCATGATTATCACCTCTTCCTTGCACTTTAGTATTTGCCATATTGCGGATTTTATGCCGAAACTATCTTTTTATAAAAATAATAACTTTATAATTCGACTTTTAAATGTCAAAAAATAAAAAATATACGTTTTTTATTTATTTTTTTGAAAAATTTTACCTGGTGTCCCAATTATAGGACACCTGTCGTGCTATAATGAAAACAGCGAAACATTCAAGAGTAATTCTTAGTGTTCCGCATAAATTCTTCTCGATCCCCGTTGCGAAGATCCGCGCAATGGGGGCTTTTTTTGTATAATTTTTAAAACAAAAGCACAAACTGTTTTCGGATATACTACAGCATATTTTCCTTTACTTATTAGAAAAAATAGATTATACTGAAAGAAAAAAAGGATTGGGGGACACAGGTATGAAAAAAGAAGCAAACAACGAAAAAAAAATCATGTGGTACACACTTGCATTGATGGCCTTTTCCACCGTCTGGGGATTTGGAAATGTGATTAACGGCTTTGCCGTTTACGGAGGGCTTCGCTCTATTGTTCCGTGGATTATGGTATTTGTCCTGTACTTTGTCCCCTATGCCTTGATGGTTGGCGAACTTGGTTCTGCCTTTCGCAATGCGGAGGGGGGCGTCAGCTCCTGGGTACACGAAACCATCGGTCCGCGCATGGCTTTTTATGCCGGCTGGACATACTGGATCGTGCATATGCCGTATATTTCCCAAAAACCTACCACTGCACTGATCGCGGCAGGCTGGGTTATTTTTGGCGACGGCAGGGTCAGTCAAATCAGCGCCGCCACGCTGCATTTAGGTGGGCTTGTGCTATTTTCTCTCTGCCTTTACATGGCCAGCCGGGGGCTTTCCTGGATTAAAAAAATTGCTTCCGCGGCCGGCACTTCCATGTTTGTCATGTCCATTTTATTTATCTTGATGATGCTTGCCGCCCCGGCAGTAACCAGCGGACAGGGAATACAGCCCATCACCTGGTCATGGGACAGCTTCCGGCCCAGTTTTGACCTGAAATTCTGGATGAATATGTCTATCCTGATTTTAGCTGTTGGCGGATGTGAAAAAATTTCTCCCTATGTCAATAAAATGAAAGATCCAGGACACGGGTTTCCCAAAGGAATGATTGCCCTTGCAGTGATGGTAATGATCTGTGCTGTTTTGGGCACGCTTGCCCTTGGCATGATCGTCGATTCTTCCAATATTCCCGATGACTTTATGACCAACGGCGCATACTTCGCATTTCAGAAGGTAGGAGAGTTTTACGGCGTAGGTAATTTGCTGATGATCATTTACGCAATTGCCTATTTCATCGGTCAGGTTTCGGTTATCATTGTATCCATTGATGCACCGCTGCGCATTCTGCTTGACAGTGCAGACAGCAGCTATATTCCACCGGTTTTGATGAAAAAAAATAAATACGGGGTGTACATCAACGGCTATTGGCTGATTGCTATTATTGTAAGCATTCTGCTGATTCTTCCCGTATTTGGCATTGGCAGTGTCAATCAGATTGTGAAATACCTGATCCGGCTCAATGCCATCTGTATGCCTCTGCGTTATCTCTGGGTTTTTGCCGCATATGTGGCAATGCGCCGCCGGGATTGCTGGGATCCTGCTTACCGGTTTGTCAAAAATCGCTGGCTTGGCATGGCAGCCGGCGCCTGGTGTTTCGTCTTAACTGCCTATTCCTGCATCAGCGGAATACTCAACGCCGAATCCGCGTTTGAGCTTTTTATGAATATTTTAACCCCGTTTATTTTGCTGGGGCTGGGATTTCTTCTGCCTCTGGCCGCACGGCGAAAACAGCAACAATCAATAAAATAACAGAAGGGCTGTGATTTTATGTCTCAAGAACAAACCAAAGAATTGCTGGAATTTATCAAACAATGTCCCAGCAGCTATCATACCATCTCGGCGGCAGGGAAACAGCTGTCCGATGCAGGGTATATCCATCTTTCCGAAGGAGAGGAATGGAACATAGAAAAAGGCGGACGATATTTTGTGACCCGCAACCTATCTTCGATCATTGCCTTTCGGATTCCAGAAAATGATTTTTCCGGCTTTATGCTGACAGCAAGCCATAGCGAATCCCCTGCCTTTAAAATCAAGCCAGATCCAGAAATGAATGCGGAAAACACTTATATCAAGTTAAACACTGAAAAATACGGCGGTATGATTCTCTCCTCCTGGCTGGACCGTCCTTTATCTATTGCCGGACGGGTCATCATAAATACTGGAAAAGGCGTTGCCACAAAACTGGTTCATATTGACCGGGATCTTCTTTTGATTCCCAGCCTTGCCATTCACATGAACCGGAGCATCAACGAAAACGGTGCCCTCAATCCTCAAAAAGATATGCTGCCCCTGTTTGGCGACCAAACTGCAGAAAAACAATTTTGGCCCATGATCGCCAAGGCAGCTGGTACACAGCCAGAGAATATCCTAGGGTCTGACCTGTTCGTCTATTGCCGAAATGAAGGTACCCTATGGGGACATCAAAACGAGTTTGTCTCCGCACCGCGGCTTGATGACCTGCAATGTGTGTTTGGCACCCTAAAAGGATTTCTTGCTGGAGAAAATCCTCGTTCTTTACCGGTATTTTGCGTATTTGACAATGAAGAGGTAGGATCTGGCACCAAACAGGGCGCCGCCTCCACCTTTCTTCAGGATATTCTTCAGCGAATTTGTGCCGCTCTGTCACTAGACCACACTGAATATTTGCGGCGGCTTTCCTCCAGCTTCATGCTGTCCGCGGACAATGGCCATGCCGTCCACCCCAACCAGCCGGACAAGGCAGATCCGGGACATCGTCCCAGGCTGAACGGCGGTGTTGTCATCAAATATAACGCCGCGCAAAAATATACGACAGACGGCGTCTCGGAAGCAATTTTCCAGAAAATCTGCAAAACCGCAAATGTGCCGGTTCAAAAATACGTCAACCGCAGTGACATCCCCGGCGGTTCTACTTTAGGCAATTTATCCGCCGGAAAGGTTTCGGTTAATTCCGCAGATATTGGCCTTGCTCAATTGGCCATGCACTCCGCCTTTGAAACAGCCGGCGCTATGGATACCCTCTATCTGATTGAGGCCGTAACTGCTTTTTACAAAACCGCGCTTTTCTCTGATGCCGACGGAAATTATTCTTTTGTTTAAGTTTTATGGACTGCCGATTTTTGCGGCAGTCCATGAATTTTTCGTGAATTTTGACGTAAATTGTTTACAACCTATGCAAGGTGTGATAAGATAATAGTTACTGACACGAACGAGGAGGGTTTTGTATGAAAACGGATATCGAGATTGCCCAGTCGGCCGTTATGAAACCGATTGGTGAAATCGCAGCAAAGCTGCAGATTCCGGAAGATGATTTAGAATATTATGGTAAATACAAGGCCAAATTAGGGGATGATGTCTGGAACACCGTCAAAACACGTCCAGACGGAAAACTGATTCTGGTCACCGCCATCAATCCCACGCCCGCAGGGGAGGGAAAAACCACTACTACGGTGGGTCTGGGTCAAGCTATGGCCAAAATTGGAAAAAATGCGATTATTGCCTTGCGGGAACCGTCCATGGGTCCCGTCATGGGAGTGAAAGGCGGCGCAGCAGGCGGCGGCTATGCGCAAGTTGTTCCTATGGAGGACATCAATCTACATTTTACTGGGGATATGCATGCAATTACCGCTGCCAATAATCTTCTTTCTGCCGCCATTGACAACCACATACACCAGGGCAACACTCTTGGACTGGATCCCCGGCGGATTACCTGGAAACGCTGTCTGGATATGAACGACCGTGCACTGCGGCAAGTGGTGGTCGGACTGGGGGGAAAAACAAACGGATTCCCCCGGGAGGACGGTTTTATGATTACCGTTGCCAGTGAGATTATGGCAATTTTATGTCTTGCTGATAACATGGAGGACTTAAAGCTGCGTCTTGGAAGAATTGTCATCGGCTATAATTATGACAATCAGCCAGTAACTGCAAAACAGCTGCAAGTGGACGGCGCCATGGCACTGCTGCTTAAAGACGCCTTAAAGCCCAATCTGGTTCAAACACTGGAAAATACCCCTTGTCTGATGCACGGCGGTCCCTTTGCCAACATTGCCCACGGCTGCAATTCCATTCAGGCAACCCGGCTGGGACTTAAGCTGGCTGACTACTGCATTACAGAGGCCGGCTTTGGCTCTGATCTGGGAGCGGAAAAATTCTTTGACATCAAATGCCGGTTCGGCGGATTAAAGCCTTCTCTTGTGGTACTGGTGGCTACTATCCGCGCTTTAAAATATAACGGCGGTGTTCCCAAAGCAGAGCTTGGTACAGAAAACCTTGCTGCGCTGCAAAAAGGAATTGTCAATCTGGGCGCGCATATTGAAAATATGCAGAAGTATGGTCTGCCCGTAGTGGTCGCTCTTAATCGTTTTGCAACCGATACCGATGCCGAACTTGCTTTTGCAGAAAACTACTGCAAAGAAAAGAATGTCCCCGTTTCTTTATGTGAGGTCTTTTCTAAAGGTGGCGACGGCGGCACTGACCTTGCCCGCAAGGTAACCGAAATGATAGAAACCAACGACGGCAGCCAGCGCTTTGCGCCCATTTATGACGCACAGCTTCCCATCAAAGAAAAAATTGCTGCTATTGCTGAAAAAATTTACGGTGCTTCCGGCGTGGTTTACACCGGCAAAGCAGAAAAGGAAATTGCCCAGCTGACCCAGCTTGGCTTTGATACCATTCCGGTATGTATGGCCAAAACCCAATATTCCCTTTCAGACGATCCCAAACTTTTGGGACGGCCCTCGGATTTCTCTATTACCGTCCGTGAGGTTCGGGTTTCTGCCGGCGCCGGGTTTGTCGTCGCTTTGACCGGCGATGTCATGACCATGCCAGGCCTTCCCAAAGAACCTGCGGCAAACCGGATGGATATTGACGCAAACGGAAAAATTACCGGTCTTTTTTGACATAGCTTCCGATTTTTTTCGGAAAAAGGAGTGAAAGGTTTGTTTATTGCAGATACTTATGATATCGCCGTTGTAGGCGGCGGTCACGCTGGAATTGAAGCGGCCTTTGCGGCTGCACGGCTGGGAATGAAGACCTGCCTGTTTTCGATTTCTCTTGACAGTGTGGCCAACCTTCCCTGCAATCCCAGCATCGGCGGAACCGCAAAAGGACATCTTGTGCGGGAAATTGACGCGCTGGGCGGCGAAATGGGAAAGGCAGCGGATGCCACTTTTATTCAGTCACGGATGTTGAACCGTGGAAAAGGTCCCGCAGTGCATTCCCTGCGTGCGCAAATTGACCGGCGGCATTATCAGACAGAAATGAAACACCGGCTGGAATTGGAACCAAACTTAGATGTACGGCAGGCAGAAATTGTCGATGTGACACTGAACGAAAACGGTTCTATTCGGTCTGTCATTGCCAGAAGCGGTGCCGAATACCTGTGCCGCGCCGCAATTATTTGTACTGGCACATATCTGAAATCACGAATTATTATCGGCGAATTCAGCATGGAAAGTGGTCCCGACGGCGTTTTCCCCGCCAACGGCCTATCTGGGAACCTGCAAAAAATTGGCGTAGAATTGGTACGCTTTAAAACCGGAACTCCCCCCAGAATCAATCGGCGAAGCATTGACTTTTCCAAACTGGAAGAACAACCCGGCGATGCGGAGATTACACCCTTTTCCTTTGAGACAGAACAAACACTGGAAAACCAGGTATCCTGCTATATTACCTACACCAATGCAAAAACCCATGAGATCATCCTAAACAATCTGCACCGTTCCCCCCTTTACGGCGGCGATATTAAAGGAATTGGGCCAAGATACTGTCCTTCCATTGAAGATAAAATTGTGCGTTTTAAAGACAAGGAACGACATCAGCTGTTTGTAGAACCCATGGGGCTTGATACCGAAGAAATGTATTTGCAGGGCTTTTCCAGCAGTATGCCGGAAGATGTGCAGATTCAAATGATTCACTCTCTGCCGGGCTTTGAGCACGCACAGGTTATGCGCAATGCCTATGCCATTGAATATGACTGTGCCAATCCGCTCCAGCTGCAACCTACGCTGGAATTTAAAAAAATTCCGGGGCTATACGGAGCGGGTCAGTTTAATGGTACCTCTGGATATGAAGAAGCGGCGGCACAGGGACTGATGGCCGGCATCAACGCTGCCCGGAAGCTTTCCGGGAAGTCCCCGGTGGTGCTGGACCGTTCTGAAGCCTATATTGGAACCTTGATTGACGACCTGGTCACCAAAGGCACCAATGAGCCCTACCGCATGATGACCTCCCGGTCTGAATACAGGCTCTTGCTCCGGCAGGATAACGCGGATCTGCGGCTTACCCCCTTAGGCTATGAAATTGGCTTAATCTCTAAGGAACGGTATGCCGCCTTTCTGCAAAAAAAGCAACAAATCGAAGAGGAAACCCAGCGGCTTGCAACGCTTAGTTTTTCTCCTTCGCCTGCATTGCAGGCCTATTTGCAGGAAATAGGCAGTACGCCGCTGAAATCGGGAATACGGGCATGTGAACTGCTTAAACGCCCCCAAGTCACCTATGAAGGGTTACTGCCCTTTGATTCCCAGCGGCCAAGTCTTCCCCGCCCAGTATGGGAACAGGCAGAAATTTCCATTAAATATGCAGGTTATATCAAACGGCAAATGGCACAGGCCGAACAATTCAAAAAACTGGAATCCAAAATGATTCCTGAAAACATTGATTATCTGCACATGGACGGACTGCGGATTGAAGCACGGCAGAAACTGGATAAAATACGACCCCGCTCTTTGGGCCAGGCATCACGGATCTCCGGCGTTTCACCAGCGGATATTGCCGTATTAATGATATTTTTAAAAACAACACAACAAAGTAAGGAGGAATCCCAATGAAGGAAAAACAAATCTGTGTTCTTCTGTTAGCAGCGGCAGTGCTTGCCGCATCCTTAACCGGCTGCGGAAAAGAAAAAACCCTAAGTTCTACCGGAGATAACATTGTTCCAAAAGCCTCTGCCCAAGCAGATTCCCAACAAGAAGAAAACAGCGAAGATTCCACTACCTCCCCTGATGCCAATTATGAGGTTCAGCTGGACGAACGCAGTGAGGAAACCAAATATCAGTATGGTATGGACGATCTTTCTTTGGTAGACACCGTCAGCGGACAGAAAATTTCTATCGGTATGAACGAAGTAGAAGTGGAAGCCATTGCAGGCACACCGATTTCCACCGACCGAAATTACCGTGTCTATGAAGGTGTGGTGGTTTCCTACACAGATGATTTAAAGGTAAATGCTCTGATTGTATCCAGCGGCCAGTTCACTGACGCCAGCCAGGCTGTACGTTATAAATCCAGCCGCGGTGTGGGTTTGAATACCAGCTTTGATGATTTTGTCAAAGCATACGGTGATCAATACAACCAGCGCACAGAGGGCAGCACAGAAGACGGTACGCCTTCTGAAACGCCGGCCAACGCAATCCGGTATTTTAAACTGGATGGAAAAAAAGTGGAGTATCTTGGCACTTCTTTGACAGATGATATGAAAAAAGACGGTACAGAAAATATTTACATGCAGGACTTTATGTTTGATAAAGAAAACAATCAAGTAACCACCATGCGTGTCAGCGCGCTTGATGCCGTCGGAAGATAAAAAAAGTAAAATAATCCAATGAAAAACAGCGGAGCAAATACACACTCCGCTGTTTTTTATGCATATTTTTTTCAGATTGACAGAACCTATTATTTAACGATAATAATCGTTGCCTCAAAAATACCATTGTTTTCTGCACCGGTAATGGATACCGTTGCGCCTTTTTCAATGGATTTGGCTGTTGTGGTATCGCCGGAACTCTTTAAGAACGTGGTTTTCGTATTATAATAAATACTCTGAGAATTGCCGTTGCTGTCTTCTACCGTGATCACTTTGTAACTGGTATTGATGCCTGTCACCGTTCCGGTTACTTCCCCTTTTTCATTGGTAGAAACGGAAGACGCCATCAAGGTTCTGATTTCTGAACTGTCCAGCGTACCGGAAACCGTAATATTCGGCCGCAGGTCATAAATAGTAGCTTCTTCTCCCGAAATCAAGATCCGGGCATCGGAACGCAGCTTAAAGTTCTCGGCTTTACCATCGATCAAAATAGTAACCGAAGGCTGGGTGGCAATAACAATCTCACTCAAAACGCCGGTAAAACTTTCTGTGCTGCTGGTTGCCTTCACCTTGGTTATTTTCCCCTTATACAGCTCCATTGTCACCTTATCACCGGCAGAAAGCTCTCTGTATTCCGCACTGCTTCCATCCCGTGTCACCGTGGCACCTTTGCTGGAAACCACATACTGCTGTTCATCGCCTTCACTGTCTTCTACATAAAGGTAAACGTGATCATCTTCATCAAATTCCACTTCTGTCAATGTACCAGAAATGGTCAAATCCGTATCTTCAACAGAGATGGCCACAATTTTTCCACCAGAAATCGTTGCCTTAACAAAATCATTCTTCTTTAAACTGCTGAAATTGCCCTTGGTGCCGTTGATGGTGTAAGTACAATTAGAAGCCGCCGTATAAGTAGCATTATTGGAGCTATCCTCGGAATCCGCCAAAGTAATCCGCTGTCCATCAGCAGATTCTGTTAAGGAAGAAATCAATGCATAAACAACCGTGCCCTTCTTATCCGATACACTACCGCTGCCCTCAGAGACGACTTCAATCAACTGAATATGGCCATTAATTTCTACTGCAGCAATTTCACTGCCTTCCGCCAAAGTATTCAGCTGAATGCTCTTGCCATCCTGACGAGCGACCGTATCATCATTCACGTTCCGCTCACTGACGTCACCGTTCCTGTCAATGGCAATAACATCATTATTCAAATCCAGCGTATCAATGGTGCCGGTATAGGTCATCTTGTCCAGCTTATCAATCATCCGGGCAAGCAAGGTTGCCATCTGTGCACGAGTCAATGAAGTGGTCGGAGAAAACTGCGGATTGCCGTTTGCATCCTTGTCCATACCGTTCATGATTCCTTCCTCAGTCACATATTCTACATACGGCTTTGCGCTGGAAGGAATTTTAGCATCATCTGCATAAGTTGCCGGAGATACAGAAAACGCCTTTGCCTCACTGTCCGCACCCATCAGCTTTGCCATAAGCATTGCCGCCTGGTATCTGAGAAGCTCCGTATTTGCGTTGGCGGTAGAGGCATAGTCCACCAAATCGCTTTCTGTCAAAATCCCCATATACAGCAGGAAACACAGCTCATCCGGATAGGTGGTATTATATTTGGCAACAGTAGTTCCATACATTGCCTTTGCATTCGCCGTAAAATCCGCATATTCTTCCTCTTCCACACCCAACATTCTGGACATTAAAAGCAGGCACTCTATTTTGGAAATTGCCCGGTACGGTTTAAAGGTTCCTTCTTCATAGCCTTTAATGTACCCTGCCTCTGTCATTTGCGTAATGGAATCTTTTGCCCATGCAACTGTGGGATCATTGTCTACATCATTGAAACTGAGCGCAAAAACTGACGCCGAAAGAGTAGAAAGCGCCATACTCAGACATACTGCACATGAAAGGATCCTATGTTTTTTCATAATTGTTCCTCCTGTAATTCATATTTATCTTTTTCGTTTTGCAGAGAAATTCCTGCCGCAAAACCACATCATGTTCTAATCCTCTACACTAAATATACCATATCTGCTTTTATAATTCAACTGGTTCTGAAAAAAAATTGTAATAAATTTATTACAATATCGTTACAAAAATACCGTTTAAACACATTTTGCCATTACTGCCATAATGTTAACGGTGTAATTTTTCTTCCTCCGCACAAAATAAATGCGTAAATAAACAAAAAACAACAAACACAATAGCAATTCACATGAGGAGGAAAATAGTATGTTAAAAAGATGCATCTCCCTGCTTATCGCTGTTTGTCTGATTTCAGGCTTTGGCATATCTGCGGCCTTTGCAGAAGAACCCGTAGATGAAGCTTCTGTTTATTTAGAAGAAAGCCAGTCTGTTTCAGGCGACGGCGAAGGCTATGGTCCTGCTGCACCGGAAGCCGTTACGGTTCCCGAACCCACCAGCAGTACCGGAAAATCCGCCGGAACTAATACGGCGTCACCATCTACAGCAGGCACAGTTTCGCCGGCATCATCCGATGCCAATACAGGCAGTCTGCCCCAGGTAAACCGTCAATCCTTTGACGGTACCAATGCAGACGGAACTCTGAACGCCGCAGATGGGATTAACACCAATTTAATTGAAAACAGTTCTAAGTATAACGGCATGGCTTCACTTCCGATTCCGGAACAGCCCGCCCTTTCCCGCTACAGCACCAGCCGCATCACTGTGGCGCCGGACATTGCCGGCACACAATATGAAGAGGCCGCTGAACTGCTGGGCGCTTTAGGAATTATGGTAGGTGACGCAGAAGACGGCGCATTCCGCCCCAGCGATCCCATTATCCGAAGTGAAATGGCAAAGGTTGCCGTCTACTCTGTTGGACTGGAAGACATTGCAAAAAGTTCCATGGGTACCACCCGTTTCCCCGATGTTCCTGTTGATCACTGGGCAACCGGCGCTATCAACGTAGCGGATCAGCAAGGCATGGTCATCGGTGATGATGTAGGAACTTTCCGCCCCAACGACAACGTGCTTCTGCAGGAAGCCGTAACCATCATTGTACGCGCTATGGGCTATGAACCCGCCGCTGAAGATAAAGGCGGATATCCTTCTGGATATATGTATATTGCATCCAGCAACCAGCTGCTGCGCGGTCTGTCCGGCTCTGCCGCAGAACCCGCCACCAGAGGAGATATTGCACAGCTTGTTTTTAACGCTCTGACAGTAAACTTGATGGAGCAGGTAGGATTTGGAACTAACGTTTCCTATGAGGTTGTAGACAAAACCCTGCTTTATGATAAATTAAATGTAGAAAAAGGCTATGGTCAGATCACAGGTACTGCCGAAACCGCTCTTGACGGCGGAAGCACAACCGATGAAGACCGCATTGTGATTGACAAAAAACAATTCCTCGAAGGCGATACCAATGCAAAACAGTATTTAGGCTATAACGTACTGTACTATGCACGCATTGATAAAACCACCGATGAAAAAACCTTAATTGACGTTCGCCCGCAGTCTAATAAAAATAAAACCATCACGGCAAATTCTGATGACATTGTTAACGTAACCGGCGACAGCGGACAAAACAAATCCTTTGAATACTGGGCAAACCGGGATGACAGAACCACCAAAACTGCCACTATTGCTGCTGATGCAGTTTATATCTACAACGGCAAATATAAGACAGGCGTTACCAACGAGGCGTTAAAGCCCACTTCCGGAAATGTGATTCTGCTGGATGCAGATACCAATGGTATTTACGAGATCGTATTTGTTAACCACTTCACCAACCTGGTTGTTGATACCGTATCTACCGTAACCGGACGTGTCACCGACAAATATATGAACGGCTCTCTTGTTTTTGATGAAGAAAGTACCGATGTGATGTACAGTCTTGTAAAAGACGGCGCTGAAATCGGCATTGAGGATCTGAAGGAATGGAATGTCATTTCTTATACTATCAGCGATGATAAGACTTTGATCAAAGGATATGTTTCTGACGCTTCCATTAACGGTATGGTGACAGAAGCTACTGAAGAAGGTTTCCGCATCGGAAACAGCAAAGAACTTCACAAGAAAGCAGACAGCTATCCTAATGAAATTCAGCTGAGAGACAAAGGAACCTTCTATCTGGATATCGAAGGGAAAATTGCGGCCGTTGATACCAACGCAAACGTTAATAACGGTGAAAACCTGAACAAAAAATACGCTTACCTGGTAGGGGCAGCAATGAACGACGGTTTTGACACCACTGCACAATTCAAGATCTTCACCATGTCTGGTGAAACGCAAATTTTAAATAGCGGAACCAAAATGCGTCTGAATGACAAATATGGTATGGAGCCTAAAACCGTAGTAGACACCTTAGGCGGCGCAGGTCTCACCCCGCAGTTGATTGTTTATGAAACCAATAGTTCTGATAACATTACTGCAATTGAGACCGCTAAGGATAACACCAGCACAGGAGCGCCCAATGTAGGCGAATTCACTATGAATATAAAGAAAGACGCCATGGTTTATAAGAGCGCATCTGGTAAACTGGACAACGTAGCTATTACCGATGATACGGTTATCTTTGACATTCCAAAAGATGCCGCAACAGACACCGATAAGTATTCCATTCGAAACAAGGCAACCCTTTCTAACGATTCCGAATACAATGCTATCGTTTATGACTTGCAGGAAAATTATACCGCAAACGTTGTCATTATTACCAGCTCTGCCGGTGTAACTGCTCCTGAATCTTCGATTTTAGTGGTTGATTATATCAGCGCCACACAAAATGAGGAATATGAGGATACCGACCGGCTGTACGGCTGGCAAGACGGCAAGGAAATCAATCTTTTAGCGGCCGACAAATCCATTTTGCTGAAAGGTGAAGGAAATGACACACCGCTTGCAAAGGGTGACATTATCCAATACCGCACTAACATCAAAGGTGAAATCGACGGCATCAACGTACTGTTTGATATCAGCGAGAAAGAAACCGAATTCATCGAAGACGTTACAACCGAACTGACTACCGTCTATGGTAAAGTAACCAAGAAGTTCAGCGGAAGCGTTAACATGAGTGTAAACGATGCCGTGCACAACTATGCTACCGGCGATGCAACCGTTTACCTGTATGATTCCGCCCGAAACAAGGGCAGCATTCAGGTTGTTTCCCCCGCAGACATCGAAATCTATGAGGAGGGCAATGAAGCGAGACTGTTCCTGAAGATTTATGATGATGTGGTACAGGAAATGGTAATCATCAAATAACCTGAACACGAAAAAAAGCAAAAATGAGGACTTCTGCAAATGCAGTTGTCCTCGTTTTTCGCCGAAATTTTCTAAAAAGAGTTTCTTGCCAGAACGCCGCTTGTGTGATATAATGAATGTAATTGTACTTTAGCTATAAAAAACACCGCACCGGCCATGCCGGCCATGCGGTGTTCTGGCGTCCCCGAGAGGATTTGAACCTCCGGCCTACCGCTTAGGAGGCGGTCGCTCTATCCAACTGAGCTACGAGGACAAATTGATGCCTGTATCGTATCTTCAAGCTTTTTTATCATACGACATTTCTGTTATTTTGTCAAGGGAAAACTTGGATGTTTCCCTTTTTGCCCAGAGGAGCAGGCATCTTTTAATATAAATTTTGATTGCCCTTTTCAAGCGGCAGAACGGAGTTTTCCTATGAACTTGTCACATCCATCTGAATTAAAAGAACTGCTGGCCCGGCATGGGTTTGCTTTTTCCAAATCACTGGGACAGAATTTTTTAATTGATGAAAAGATTCTAAAACAGATCGCCGCGGCGGCCGCAGACAACAAAAACGCTTGTGTGCTGGAAATCGGTCCCGGGGCGGGCACCTTAACACAGCAGCTGGCAAAAAACGCGGAAAAAGTATTGGCTGTAGAAATTGACAGCGCCCTGATTCCCATCTTGCAGGAAACCATGGCAGACGCAGATAATTTCACTTTGGTTCACGCCGACATTATGAAAACCGACATCCAAAGTCTGACCCAATCAGTGTTTGGCAGCAGTCCTTTTTGTGTTGCCGCCAATCTGCCTTATTACATAACCACTCCTATTATTATGCACCTTCTGGAAAGTCATCTTCCGGTCACTGCAATGACCTTTATGGTGCAAAAAGAGGTGGCCGCCCGTATGTGTGCCCGGGAAGGTACGCCAGATTACGGTGCGCTTTCTGTCGCTGTTCAATACTACACACAACCCCACCCTGTCTGTACGGCAGAGCCCCACTGCTTTATGCCCCAACCTAAAGTTGCATCTGCCGTCATTCATCTTAAGGTACTTCCCACTCCTTCTGTGCAGGTTTCGGATGAAAAATTATTTTTTAAAATTGTTCGTTCCGCTTTTGGCCAACGACGCAAGACCCTTTGCAACGCCCTCTCCAAAAGCCCCTATCTATCCATTGAAAAAAGCCGGATTGAAACTGCACTTTTGCAAATGAACTTAGACCCGTCTGTACGCGGCGAACGTCTCAGCCCCGCACAGTTTGCTCAGCTCAGTGATTTACTTTCCTAAAAAGGAGGTTATCTTATGTATTGTCCCAAATGCAAAGCCGAATACAGAGAAGGCTATACCCACTGTACCGAATGTGGATGTCCGCTTACCGACACACCGCCTTCTTCAGAGGAATCACTCCAATCCCACCCGGAACCTGCTTTTTTATGCGATGCGGCTAACGAATTTGAAGCTGATATTATTGTGTCTAAGCTGGCCGCAGAAGGAATTCGGGCATTTAAACGCTATCGCGGCGCTGACAGCTATAACCGGATTCTGCTGGGCCGTACCATTTTAGGCGTAGAAATCTTGGTGGCAGCAGATGATTTTGAGGAAGCACAAAATATTCTCTCCCCATTTGGCCATTCTGAAACCGACAAATAGAAAAATCTGTCCAAGTTATGATTACAGATTTTTCCGCCATTGTCAACTCTAACAAACCAAAGATGGAGATTGTTAAAAAATTGTCCAAATTAGATATTGTCAAAAATTCATTTTTGCGGTATATTATATTTTAGTTGTATTATGTTTAAAATGAATTATTTAAATACAGGAGGAATGATCATGACTGAAAACAAGTTTGTTTTAAACTGGCTTGAAGAGATGAAAGCTATGTGCCAGCCCGATGAGGTTGTTTGGATTGACGGCAGCGAAGACCAGTTGGAAGCGCTTCGTGCAGAAGCGGTTTCCACCGGCGAAATGATTAAACTGAATCAGGAAAAGCTTCCCGGATGCTATTATCATAGAACCGCAGAAAACGATGTTGCCCGTGTGGAAGACAGAACCTTTATCTGTACCCCCACACAGGAAGAAGCCGGTCCTATCAACAACTGGATGGCTCCTGATGAAATGTATGCAAAACTGAAAGCACTCTATACCGGTTCCATGAAAGGACGTACCATGTATGTCATTCCTTACTCCATGGGTCCTGTTGGGTCTCCTTTCTCTAAAATTGGTATTGAATTGACCGACAGCATCTATGTAGTATTGAATATGGCGATTATGACCAGAGTGGGACAGGCTGTTCTTGATATTATTGATGGTGATGATTTTACCAAATGTTTGCATGCGAAAAAAGACGTTGATCCGGAAGAACGTTATATTGTTCACTTCCCGCAAGACAACACAATTATGTCTGTCAACTCTGCTTACGGCGGAAATGTTTTGCTGGGTAAAAAATGTTTTGCGCTGCGTATTGCCTCTTACCTTGGAAAACAAGAGGGCTGGATGGCTGAGCACATGCTGATCTTAGGCCTGGAAAATCCTCAGGGCGAAGTAAAATATATTGCAGCGGCATTCCCCAGCGCCTGTGGTAAAACCAATCTGGCAATGCTGATTCCGCCCAAATATTTACAGGAAAAAGGCTATAAAGTTTGGACCGTAGGCGATGATATTGCATGGCTGCGGATTGGACCGGACGGACGTCTGTATGCAATCAATCCAGAAGCAGGTTTCTTCGGCGTAGCACCAGGCACCAGTGAAAAGACCAACTTTAACGCTCTGGAATCCACCAAGAAGAACACCATCTTCACCAATGTTGCAATCAACAATGATGATATGACCGTTTGGTGGGAAGGGCTTGACAACAACCCGCCTGAGAACTGCACCGAGTGGACCGGTAAAAAGGTAAACGGTAAGACCTATGAAGGCAAACTGGCACACCCCAACTCCAGATTTACTGCTCCGGCCATCAACTGCCCCTGCATTTCTCCTGAGTTTGAGAATCCCCAGGGTGTTCCGATTTCCGCTATCGTATTCGGCGGCCGTCGTGCAAAGACCGCTCCGCTGGTATACCAAGCAAGAGATTGGGAGCATGGTGTATTTGTTGGTGCAACCATGGCTTCTGAAACCACCGCCGCTGCAGCTGGTGCTGTTGGTGTGGTAAGACGTGACCCCATGGCAATGAAGCCTTTTGTTGGTTACAATATGGCAGACTACTTTGGCCACTGGCTGGAAATGGGAGAAAAGATGGATGCAGACAAAGCCCCGAAGATCTTCCATGTAAACTGGTTCAGAAAAGATGAAGACGGCAACTTCCTGTGGCCGGGATTTGGCGACAACATGAGAGTTCTGCTTTGGATTCTTGACCGTTGTGAAGGCAAAGCAGAAGCGGTAGAAAGCCCCATTGGTCTGCTGCCAAAAGCGGATGCCATTGATACAACAGATCTTGATATTACACCAGAACAGCTCAATGAACTGCTCAGCGTAGACAAAAAGGTCTGGATGGAAGACGTAGAAAATCAGAAAGAGTATTTTGCTCAGTTTGGTGACCGTCTCCCTGCCGCTATTACAAAACAGTTGGAAACCTTGGAAAACAACTTGAAATAATTGATATTTTGCCGTCCGGCTTTTTGCCGGGCGGTTTTTCTTTAAAAATTTTCAAATGAATTGCTTTTCTCTTTGCTTTATGCTATACTTTTTAAAACTACAGGATATAGGAGATTGATGAATATGATAGAACAAAAAATGCATCAAGGCGATCTTTATCTGCCCAATGATAAAAAACTGATGGAAATGCAGATGCGGTGTCTTGACAAGCTATATGATTACAATGCCACCCGTCCTACCGAAGAGGAAAAACGGACAGCCCTGCTTCAAGAAATGTTTGCCCAAATTGGGGAAGGCTGTTATATTGAACCTCCGTTTCACGCAAACTGGGGTGGCCGCCATGTTCATTTTGGCAAATATGTTTATGCAAACTTTAACCTTACACTGGTGGATGACACACATATCTATGTGGGGGATTACACCATGTTTGGTCCCGGTGTTATTATTGCTTCTGCTGGGCATCCCGTGCTGCCGGAACTGCGGGAAAAAATTTATCAGTACAATATGCCGGTACATATTGGAAAAAACTGCTGGCTGGGAGCAGGAGTAATTGTGCTTCCCGGCATTACCATCGGCGATAATACTGTGGTTGGCGCCGGCAGTGTCGTAACCAAAGACCTTCCCGCCAACACCGTGGCAGTTGGCAATCCGTGCCGGGTTCTGCGCCCCATTACCGAACATGACCGGGAATATTATTTTAAAGACAGAAAGATTGACTGGTCTTCCATAAAATAAAACCAAACACCATATCACAAAGAACCGTGCAGCAATGAATCTGCACGGTTCTTATATTTTCTATAGCATATCTGGTTTTGTATCTCCTGGATTTTGACCAGCATCCAGTACATGCTCTGCCTTCGCAGCAGCATCGGGAACAGGCACCGGATCCATATGAATGACAATGTCTACATTTAACTCATTGAGAATTTGATGTTCAATTTTATCAATGACCGAATGCACCTCAACCAGTGTCAAATTCTCCGGGACCTCTGCATGAACAGAGGCAATGGTTCTTCCAGGACCATAATCATGCACCATCAACCCGTGCATGCCCAAAACGATAGGATTGCTTAAAATCCTCTTCTCCAACTGCCGGCGCAGCGTCTCTTCCGGCTTTCTTCCCAGAAGTTTATCAATGGTATCCCGTGCCACACCATATCCGGTCCAGATAACCAGACAGGATACCACAAGTCCCATAAATCCATCCAGAGAAAAGGGAACAAATGGGGATAAAAAGGTAGAAACAATGACCGCTGAAGTAGCAATCACGTCATTTAAACTGTCCCGTGCCGCCGCCAAAAGGATCGGCGAATCAATGGTTTTTCCCATAAACCGGTTATAACTCCACATCCAAAGCTTCACTAGCACCGATAAAACCAAAATCCCCACCGTCATCGGACTGATTGACAACGCTTCCGGGCGAAAAATCTTTTCCGCAGAAGACTTAAGCAGCTCCAAACCAAACAGTATAATTAAAAATGCCACAATCAATGCGGAAACATATTCTGCACGGCCATGCCCATATGGATGCCCCGAATCCGGACGGCGGCTGCTGAGTTTAGCGCCTACTACCGATACCACCGAGGAACCCAGATCGGACAAATTATTAAAAGCATCCGAAACAACAGCAATACTGCCCGCTGCCAAACCAGCCAAAAGCTTAAGCAGGAATAAGAGACTATTACAGAGGATTCCCAATACACCGCCCAGCACACCATATTGTTTTCGCACCTGAGCATCCTTGGTCTGCATATAATTTGGAATAAATTTATGAACCAAAAGCTGTATCATATTGTCACCACCAGATCAAAAATTAATCATCCTGCATCGGTACCGGACATTTAATACCAATCCAATTGCCAACATAGTAGTTACCAGCGAGGATCCGCCATAGCTGAAAAACGGAAGGGTAATTCCGGTTACCGGAAACAATCCCAAGCACATTCCTATATTTTCAAATACCTGGAAAATCAACATAGCTGCCACACCGGTACAAATATAAGTACCCAAACTGTTGCGGGCATTCATTCCAATATAAATGCACCGCAGAATAATCAAGGTAAGCAGCAAAATCACCAGAACTGCTCCTATCATGCCAAGCTCTTCACATACCACCGAATAAATAAAATCCGTATGTCGCTCCGGGAGCAGATTGTTTACCTGGCTGGAGCCTTTATATAAGCCTGTTCCAAAGATTTTGCCTGAGCCTACCGCAATTTTGGATTGAATCACATGGTAACCCGTACCCATAGGATCCTGTTCCGGGTTAAACACACTGATGATTCGGCTTTTTTGATAATCCTGAAGCACAAAAAACCACAGCAGCGGACAGGCTGCGGCCACAACCGCCGCACCGCCTGCTACATATTTCCAGCTAATTTTTGCAGTAAACAGCATGACAAGCGCAATACAAATAAATACAGACGCCGTACCAAAATCCGGCTGCAATAAAATCAGAACACATAATATTCCCAAGTGAGCAAGCAGCTTCAGCAAGGTCTTTGGCTGGTTAATCGTACTGTCATTTTCTGAAAGTTGCTTGGCAAAGGTAATGATAAATGCAATTTTAATCACCTCTGCCGGCTGAAAATTCACCGGGCCAAGCACAAACCAGCTTCTTGCTCCGTTTCTGACCGCTCCCAATCCGGGAATCAGTACCAAAATCAGCAAAAGCACACTGGCCGCATATAAATACAGTGATATTTGTGCCAAATATTCATAATCCAAAATCATCAGCGCCACTATGCCGCAAATTCCAATGAAAAAAGCCGCGGACTGTATGATAACATACCGGGTTCCGCCGGCACTTGAAATCATTAAAATTCCGAATAGCGCAGTAATCACTGTTAAAAACACCAGCGGAATATCCATGTTCCGGAGGACACCCCGCAGCCGGTTAGAATCATTGAACATGTTTCTATCTCCTATTTTGATAAAATATCTTTAAGAAAGATTTTCGTGTGGTTCTTCCGCGCATTTCACACTTAGCGCAACACCGTCACCCACTGGAAGTACCGATGTTTGAAGATATGGCAGCGAGGACAGCATATCAAGATACCTTCGCAGCCGCCGAACTATGGTAATTTTCCGGTGCTGAAGCAATTCATCCGTTGCGGTCATGCCCTTATAGAGTACATTGTCAGACACCAGCAAGCCACCTATTTTCAGCATACGCATACAATGAGGAAAAAATTCATGATACTGCGCTTTTGCCGCATCAATAAAAATCATATCATAGCTTCCCCGCATCCGTGCCAGCACCTGCTTTGCATCCCCTTCATAAAGGTGAATTCTTTTGGAAAGCCCTGCCCGCTCAAAATTTTCCCGTGCAATTTTCGCCGCTTCCGGGGAAATTTCTATGGTATCAACGTGGTTGCAGCCTGCCTGTGCCATACAGATCGCACTATAACCAATAGCCGTTCCCACTTCCAATACAGTCTGTATCTTTCCCAGGGCAATCAAAACCTCCAGCAGTTTCATGGTCTCCGGCTGAGAGATGGGCACATCGTGCTCCGCCGCATACAGCTCCATCTCCCGGGGAAGGCCGCTGCGCACCGGCAGCAAATCCCGCAAATAACGGATGATATATTCATGATTAATATTATCGTCAATCAACCAAAGCGCTCCTTCCGGCTCAGTTTCCCTGAACCTCCTGAATTTTTTGATTGTGTTCCTCAAAAGTCTCCGAAAACAGGTTCTGACTCCCGTCTGCTGTAGCAACAAAATACAAGTAATCTGTATCCGCAGGCTCTAACACCGCTTCCACCGATTTTAAGCCCGGAGAAGCAATGGGTCCAACTGGAAGCCCTTTATATTTATAAGTATTATAGTTAGAATCAATAGCAATATCCTCATTGCTTAAAATTTCTTTCCGCTCTTTAAGGATATACTGCACTGTTGCACAGGATTCTAGCTTCATACCCCGGTCAATCCGGTTATAAAACACGGATGCAACAATCGGCCGTTCCTCATCATTTGCCGCTTCCCTCTCTACGACAGATGCAAAAATAATAACCTGATCTAAAGAATACGGTGTTCTGACCGCCTCATAGGCAGGCACTACATTTTCCTGAAATGCATTTAGCATTTTCTGGATAATATCATGGGGGGAATCCTCCACGGAAAAGAGATAAGTGTCGGGATACAAATATCCTTCCAGCCTGTTTTCCTTCCGCGGTATTTTCTTAATGAAGTCAAAATCAAAATTGCCATTTTCAATCTCGTCCATAAACTCCTCATGCGTTCCAAGGCCTTTTTCCACCAGCAAATCCACGATCTGCCGCAGCTCATAACCCTCCGGAATTGCCACCCGTTTTGTTCCGGCATCTTCCTGATCCGGAGCGCCCGATAATTTCTCGCACAGCTGCGCATAACTCATTGTCGGATTGAGCGTATGCCTGCCCTTTTGATACGCAGGCTCTCCTGTCATCCTGGTATACAACTTAAACGCAAATGCATACTGAATAATCCCCCGGTTACGAAGAATATTCGCTATGCTGGAAGATCCTGCACCTTCCGGGATTTCAATGACATAATTCTTATTATCCCCATTTGCACCAGTCATGTCCCGGTACACCAAAACACCGGTTACCGATCCTCCGGCTACAATGACCACCAACAAAAAAATTAAAAAATAAAATCCGCAACCCCGTCGCTTTTTCCTTTGACGTTTTTCCCTTTCCATTTCGGTATCCTTTCTTTCTCTGTTTTTGCTCAGAGAATATAAAATTTAGGCATTACCATCCGTTCAACTAAAATACCAAACCGCAATAATTCCTGCCAGACAAAGCAAAACGGGTAAATTAATAAAGCTTTGTCCCAAAAAATCCACCGTTTTAATCTGACGGATCTGCGCAGGACGCCGGGTAGCCAGCAACAATCCCATCACACCCAAAATGAATATCAGAATTCCTGCCACAAATATCCAAATTGTAGCGGCGGGTGTTTCAAACAGCCCACTGCTGAAATAGGAAAGCAACAACGCCGTTATGTTATTTACCATATGGAAAATCATACATGCATACAAAGAGCCGGTTCTCTGGAGAACTATCACCAACACAGCCCCCAGAAATAAATATCCCAAAAGTCCAGGAATGCTTCCGTGCATCAGCGCAAACATCACAGTACTGAAAATCCACGCCGCTTTTGTATTCAGCTCAGCCATAACACCATAAACAATACCGCGAAGCAAAAATTCTTCAAATACCGCAGGAATGACCGCAATCACTATGATGGCCGCAGCCAGCTCCATGGGCGTCTTAGGAATGTACCCATCACTTTGTCCCATCAACAGACTGATTGGAAGATCCAGAATAATCATAAAAAACTGACAGCCGATCCCCGCAAGCAGGATCAGCGGCAAAAGTGCCGGCCGGAACGATTTTAGTCCCAATTTCTGCTGGGCATCCCGCACTGTCAGCACTCGGTTTTCCCGGGCATACAGTGAAAGCGGCAAAAGATATGCAAATAGCTCAATCACAAGCATTTGCAGATAAACCGGCGGCGGTTCCGGCAAAAAACTTGCGGCAATCTTTGCCGCTACCGTCACCGCAGTCTGCACAATCACCACAAAAAACAGCATCCAGCGAATACTGTACAGTTGGTGCTTTCCCTCCCGATAAGAAGACCGGTGTGTAGATTCTTCTACAGTCATAGGCAACTCCTTCCTGTCTGAACCACTGCACGGTTGGTAACCACACAATCCACCGGCAGGTCAAACTCCTCCCTGGGCAGTCTCCATACCATACAGTTTTCAAACGCCATCCCCATTTTATAGCCCAGATAACCCTTCAGATATCGGTCATAATATCCTGCACCATATCCCAATCGATACCCATCCGCATCAAAAGCAAGTCCAGGCACCAAAACCAGGTCAATTTCTTCTTTTGGTATGGTTAGCACGTCGCTCTGCTCTGTCTTTGGTTCCAAAATACCATAGCTGCCCGGCACCAGGCAGGAGAAATCCTTGATTTCCACAGCCTTCATGGTGTGACTCGCTTTATCGCATACCGGAACCGTCACCCGCTTTTTCCGGGCAAAAAGTTCTTGAATCAACTCTTTGGTTTCCGGCTCGCTGCGAAAAGCTAAATAGACAAAAATAGTTTCTGCAGCTTGTAACGCCGGATATGCCAAAACATTACGGCATATCTCCCTACTCATTTCTTGCCGCAAAAGCAATGGAATCTGATTTCTACGCTCTTGCCAGCGGCGCCGTAGTCTGTTTTTTTCCTGTTTCTTCATAAGCCCGGTGTCTGCATCTGGGCAAGAATTTCCTGACCTTTACCGCTTTCCGTCTCCCCGGCAAAATAATTCACAATCTCTGCTCCAAACGCCAAGGCCGCTCCTGCTCCTTTGGCCGTAATAAACTGGCCGTCCCGAACCACAAATTTTTCAGAAAGGATTGCGCCTTCCAGCTTCTCCTCAAATCCCGGGAAGCAGGTTGCCTGCCGCCCTTTCAGCAGCCCCATGCCACCCAAAACCATCGGCGCAGCACAAATGGCAGCAATCATCCGCTCCCGTTTATAACAACGCTGCAAAATAGCTGCAACTTTCAGGCTTTTCTGCAAATGCAAAGTCCCCGGCATACCGCCAGGCAGAATGACCCCGTCCATATCCTTTCCAAAAATATCATCAATCTGCAAGTCCGCATGTACCGCTATTCCATGGGATCCCGTCACCACTTCACCGGTAACGCCAACCGTTTTAATCTCCATCCCCGCTCTGCGGATAACATCAAGAGGCGCAATGGCCTCTGTTTCTTCAAATCCGTCAGCAAGCAATAAATACAGCATATATTATCCTCTCCTGTCTTTTTTACCGCTGCTCCCGACGCACCGTCAGCATAAACTTCGGCAGCGCAGCAAATCTGCCCAGCCGGCTGGGCTGTTTGCAAAAGCGGTAGAACCATTCCAAATTACATTTAATAAAAAACTCCGGCGCACGTTTCACATTGCCGGCAAACACATCCAGCGCACCGCCTATACCCATGCACAGGTTTACCCGCAAACGTTCCCGATTCCGGTGGATCCATTTTTCCTGCTTAGGCGCACCCAGGCAAACAAACAGCAGACTGGCACCGGAAGCATTGATTTCTTCCACAATTTCTGCTTCCTCCTCCGGCTTGAAATACCCATGATGCGTCCCTGCCACCTTAAGGCCCGGATACTTTTCTTCTAGCCTCGCCTTAGCTGTTTCAGCCACGCCCGGCGCCGCGCCAAACAGGAAAACGCTCTCTCCTGTCTTGCTGATACTCTCCAGCAGGCCGCAGGCCAAATCAAAACCTGCCACACGCTCCGGCACAGGATTATGAATCATCCGCGAAGCATATACCACACCGATACCATCCGGCGTGCACATGTCAGCCTCATTCAGCACTTTACGAAATTCCGGATTCTCATACGCCGCCATCACAATTTCCGGATTTGGGGTATAAATTACCGAAACCCCGGGGGTACGCACATAGCGCTCTGCCTTTTTCAGCGCATATTCTGCAGTAATTTTATCAATATTTACACCAAGTATGTCAACCGTTTCACGCATCGTTCTGACTCCTTTTTTATCGTTCTGCACATACGCTTTTTATTTTAACATATTTCGCTTTTTTTTGCAACTGCTATATTCCATCATACGCCCACTAGAATATAAACTTTTCGTAAATTTTTCCGCCCTTGCAATAAAAGAAAAAACATGCTATGATACCAATATACATAGAGGAATTAAAAATGGGTACAAATCGTGTCCGCTTTGATATATATCAAAAAGATTTTCTCCGGTTTGATTATCAGTGAGCCTCATTCACACGAACAGAAAAATGTATATTAGCATGAGCAATTTAAAAGATTGCATGATGAAGAAGGGGAAGGAAACCATGTGGATTTTTATGGCCGTTTTGTCTGCTTTTTTTGCAGGGATAACAGCAGTTCTTGCCAAATGTGGCATTAAAAAAACAGATTCTGATTTTGCAACTGCGCTGCGAACAGGTGTTGTCTTACTTTTTTCTTGGATCATGGTTTTGATTGCAGGATCACAAAACACCTTGACACACATAAGTCCCAAATCTCTTCTTTTCCTAATTCTCTCTGGTTTGGCAACAGGAGGTTCCTGGCTTTGTTACTTTAAGGCACTATCTTTAGGAGATGTAAACAAAGTCGCTCCCATTGATAAATCAAGTACCATCTTATCTGTTTTAATCGCCATGATTTGTTTTTCCGAAACAGATCATCTGGTTTTCAAATTAACCGGTACAACCCTGCTTGCAATTGGCATTTTCCTCATGACAGAAAAAAAAGATGTCACAACTGAATCTCAAACACATAACAATTGGTTTATTTACGCAGTTGGTTCTGCCATATTTGCAGCACTTACCTCTATACTCGCAAAAATAGGAATCTCTAACATAGAATCTAATTTAGGCACAGCAATTCGTACCGCTGTAGTCCTTATTATGGCATGGGCCGTTGTATTTGCAAAAGGTAAGCAAAAACAATGCAAACATCTTGAAACAAGTGAAATTATTTTTATTATTTTATCCGGCATTGCAACAGGCGCTTCCTGGTTATGCTACTATTATGCAATTCAAAAAGGGATTGTCAGTGTAGTTGTTCCTATTGATAAGATGAGTATTCTTGTCACAGTTGCATTTTCTTATTTCTTTTTAAAGGAAACACTTAGCAAAAAAGCCATTGCAGGTCTAGGATTGATGCTGATTGGCACATTGATTATGGCAATATGGCATTAAATAAAATTTTTTTCTATTCATCACATTATCTATTTTTCCCGTTCTATCGCTTTCTATTTTCATATATTTTGTATTTTTATCCTTGCAATTTCAATTTCCCTTGCAATACTGAAAAAAACATGCTATGATATCCGTACATAAAGGAGGACAAAGCATATGGGAAAAACTTTAGTCCTGGCAGAAAAGCCATCTGTAGGCAGGGAACTTGCCCGCGTATTGGGCTGCAAACAAAAAGGCAATGGCTTTCTTGCCGGGAATCAATATATTGTTACCTGGGCGCTGGGGCATCTTGTTACCCTTGCAGATCCAGAGTGTTACGGTAAACAGTATAAAACCTGGAGCCTTGATACCCTACCCATGCTCCTGGACAAAATGGAGCTGGAAGTAATTCCTCAAACTGCGCACCAGTACAGCATCGTGAAAAAACTTCTGCACAGCAAAGAGGTCAGCGAATTGATCATTGCCACTGATGCGGGGCGGGAAGGGGAACTGGTTGCGCGATGGATTTTGGAAAAAGCCGGCTTTCATAAACCAATCCGGCGGCTGTGGATTTCTTCCCAGACTGATAAAGCAATTCGGGAGGGCTTTAGACATCTGCGTCCTGGAAAAGACTATGAAAACCTTTACCACTCTGCCCAGGCACGGGCTGAAGCTGACTGGCTAGTGGGGCTGAACGTTACCCGCGCCATGACCTGTAAATTTAACGCCCAGCTATCCGCCGGTCGGGTGCAGACACCCACACTGGCCCTGCTGGTAGCCCGGGAAGAGGAAATCAAGCGATTCGTCCCCAAAGATTTTTATACCCTCCGTGCCGATTTAGGAAATCTCTCTGCCCTGTGGACCGGAAAGAACGGAAGCTCTATTTTTGACCGCGACCGAGCCGAAAGTCTTGCCGCTCAAGTCAAAGGCAAACCATTCCGCCTGGTTTCTCTGCGTACGGCAGAAAAGCGGACGCCGCCTCCACTTCTTTACGATCTGACTGAATTACAGCGTGATGCCAACAAACGTTTTGGCTATTCTCCTAAACAGACCCTTAACATTATGCAAAAGCTGTACGAACAACACAAGGTACTGACCTATCCACGCACAGACTCCCGATACCTTACCGGGGACATTGTCCCTACCTTAGCAGAACGTATCCGTGCCTGTTCCGCCGGAGAAAGCGCAGAAGCAGCCAGCACCGTCCTCAAGCACGGCTGGAAAATCACCTCTTCCTGCATCAACAACGCAAAGGTCAGCGACCACCATGCTATTATTCCTACAGAAGAAAAGATTCGCTTTTCTGTTTTAACCTCGGAGGAAAAGAATATTTATCAACTAGTAGTAAATCGGTTTTTAGCCTGCTTTTATCCCCCGTTTATCGCCAAATACATCAAAGCAGAGTTTGAAGCGGAGGGTCAGCGGTTTTTGGCCTCTGGTCAGGAAATTGTTCAAAAAGGCTGGCGGCAGATTGAACTCCCGCCAGATGACGAAACGGAGGAAGAAACGCAAAACCTTTCCGGCCTGAAGCAGGGAACGGAATATCTCTGCCGTGGGGTACAAATCAAACAGTCCAAAACCAGCCCTCCGCCCCGGTACACCGAAGCCACCCTGCTCTCTGCCATGGAAAATCCTGGCCGGTTTGTACAAGACAAAGCCATGCGCGAATATTTGGGCGGCGGACTTGGTACACCAGCCACCCGGGCAGATATTATAGATAAACTCTACTCTGCTTTTTATGTGGAAAAACACGGTAACAGTATGGTGCCCACCTCCCGGGGAAGACAGATTATCCAGCTGGTTCCGCCCGAATTGAAAGAACCGGTCCTCACAGCAAAATGGGAACAGCGTCTGACGGCTATCAGTCTCGGAAAGGAGAGTAAAGAAAAATTTGTTCGGGAAATCCGCAGCTACGCTGCCGGATTAGTAAAAGAAGTAGTCGCCAGCACGGCACAGTATACCCATGATAATATTACAGGTAATATTTGTCCAGAATGCGGCAAATTTCTACTGGAGGTCAACGGCAAACACGGCAAAATGCTGATCTGCCAGGATAGGGAATGCGGTTACCGCAAAAACGTCAGCATCAAAACCAACGTTCGATGCCCCAACTGCCACAAGAAAATGGATCTATACGGAGAAGGAGATAAAAAAACCTATATCTGCCCTTGCGGTTACCGTGAAAAACTAGACGCATTTAAGAAGCGTATGAACGGAAACCAAAAAGGAGCTTCCAAACAAGATGTGCGTAGTTACCTGAAAAAACAAGCACAGCAGGACGCTGTCAACGATATTTTTGCTGCTGCCTTAGAAAAAGCTTTGGAAAAAAAGAAAAAATCTTGAAAAACACTTGCTTTTTTTGAAAGATCGTGGTATAATAGTTTGCGTTCCGGTTAAAACAGGAGCAAAAACTTGCCGGTGTGATGGAATTGGCAGACGTGACGGACTCAAAATCCGTTGGTAGCGATACCGTGTCGGTTCGAGTCCGACCACCGGCACCACTTTGGAACAAGCAAAGCTTGTTCCTTTTTTTTGCTCACAAATGAGTTCTTCTCTTGCTTTTCCCAAATTTCAGGAGCCTTAAAGAAAAGCACGAATGCAAAGAAGCCGACAAACAGATAAAACCTCTTTCGGTCTTTCTGTTTGCCGGCTTCTTCGATCTTATTTTATGCACTAGTCGCTGATTTTAACCAACTTTCCCTGCAGCTCATCTACCTTTGCCAGTTCCTCGTCTGTTAATTCCCGTGAACGCAAAGCCCTCAGTATCATATTGGCATCATCATACATGCCTTCCTCAATCAAATCTTCCGCATCCTTAAGGCTCTGCTGGATTTCTGCACGCACCGCGTCTTCATCATCCCGCGGATCCGGAGTCTGCACAGGTGCAGTCGTTGCGGGCGCCGCTGTTTTTTCAGACGATGACGTAGCTGATGCTGACGGAACAGGAGAAGCTGTAGCCGAAGCAGCAGGTGTCGATGTCGGCTTCAGCGTAGCTGAGGTTTCTGCAGGCTCATCCCCGCTGCATCCCGCTAAAAGCATTGATACTGTCAATAAACCGGCGAAAAGCATAATCTTGGTTTTCAAAACACATTCTTCCTTTCCAATCGAAAGCTGATAAAATACGCTTACACAGCTTTTTTCTTATCTTAAGTATCTTTCAGAGGATTCTATTTCAATACCCCTGTGTCTGTATCGTATGCTTCGAACACAGCTTTTTCCAAATGCTATATAAAATCTCATAAACTGCACTGTACTTATCCACCAGAGATACCACATAAGATTCCGGATAACGCGGAATTGCTTTTCCGCAAAGCCACATGTGCTTTACGATAATATCTTTTTCCAGCTCCGAAAGTTTTGTCAACCGTTCTGCGTTCCGCAAAGCCAGCTTTGGATGAATGGCCGCATGACGCAGAATGCCAAATTTCTTTTTGGAACACTCATAGTGAAAAAGATCGTGCAGCAACCCCGCCCGGGCAACTGCACGGTAATCCATATGCAGTTTTTTGCATATAATAAAGCTGTAATAAGAAACATTAATAGAATGCCGCATTCTTGAAACCCCATAATGATGACGGCACCAATCCAACCGGCGAACCGCCGGTGCGTCCAGCAAATCCTGTACAAGCAATACATACTCCGCATACTTTTTACTGGATTTATTTACCATATTTTTACCACCTTATGCTTTATGTGCGGTTTTTCCATTCTATCTCAGTCACATCGACAGCTTTCAAAACCGCCTTATATATTATACGATATATATTTTAAAAAATCAAGATGAAATATTTATCAGATTTACCCTTTACTACAGAAGAAAAATAGGTTATAATAATAGCATTCCTACCATTTTGTAATAAAGGAAAGTTGCTTATGGGCATTATATCAGAAATTAAACAAGATGTTAATGTGGTTTTTGAACGTGATCCGGCTGCCCGTTCCAGGGCGCAGGTCTTTTTTCTGTATCCGGGCGTTCGAGCCATTATTAACCACCGGATTGCACACCGGCTGAACCAAAGCGGGCATCATTTTTTGGCTGACTGGGTATCCAAGCGCACCCGAAAAAAAACAGGCATCGAAATTCATCCCGCTGCTAAAATCGGCAAAGGAGTCTTTATTGATCACGGCATGGGTGTTGTCATTGGGGAAACTGCCGTAGTAGGTGATTACTGCACCATTTATCAAGGTGTGACTTTGGGCGGTACAGGAAAAGACAAAGGCAAACGCCATCCTACCATTGGGCAGAATGTTACCATTGGCAGCGGCGCAAAAATCCTGGGACCGTTTACCGTAGGAGATAATAGCAAGGTTGCCGCAAACGCCGTAGTACTGAATGAAATTCCACCCAACAGTACCTGCGTAGGCGTACCTGCACATATTGTAAAACGGGATAACAAACGGATTGCTCCCGCAGCACCGCTTCTCCACCCCGTAGCGGATTTGGATCAAATTCACATTCCAGATCCAGTTTCCATGGAGCTTTGCACGCTTCGCACCGAAATAGACCGAATTAAGAAAAAACTGGAGGAATCAGAGCATGATTGATACAAAATTATACCTGTATAATACCCTGACCCGAAAAAAGCAGGAATTTATACCCATAGAACCGGGAAAAGTGAAAATGTATTCCTGCGGGCCTACCGTATATAATTTTTTTCATATTGGCAACGCACGCCCATTTATTCTGTTTGATACGCTTCGCCGTTACCTGGAATATAAAGGCTATACAGTAACTTTTGTACAGAACTTTACGGATATTGATGATAAAATGATTAACAAGGCAAACGAACTTGGAATCAGTGTCAAAGAACTGGCAGATCAGTATATTGCAGAATATTTCACCGATGCCAAAGGACTTGGAATCCGTCCGGCCTCCGTTCATCCCCGTGCCACAGAAAACATTGACGCCATTATTGAAATCATTCAGACATTGGTGGATAACGGCTACGCCTATAACGTAAACGGTGACGTCTATTACAGTACGAAAAAATTTGATCAATATGGCAAGCTGTCTCATCAGCCTTTGGAAGAGCTGGAAAGCGGCGCACGCATTGATGTCAATGAGGATAAAAAAGATCCCATGGATTTTGCGCTCTGGAAAAAACAAAAACCCGGGGAACCGGCATGGGAAAGTCCATGGGGTATGGGTCGACCCGGCTGGCATATTGAATGCAGCGCTATGGCCAACACCTATCTTGGCAAAACCATTGATATTCACAGTGGCGGTCAAGATCTAATCTTTCCCCATCATGAAAACGAAATTGCACAGAGCGAAGCGGCTAACCATTGTGTTTTTGCCAATTATTGGGTGCATAACGGATATATTAACGTAGATAACCGGAAAATGTCAAAATCACTGGGAAATTTCTTTACCGTCCGGGACGTTGCAAAGGAATTTGATTATGAAGTGATCCGGTTCTTTATGCTCTCCGCCCACTACAGAAGCCCCATTAATTTCAGCAAGGATTTGATGGAAGCGGCCAAATCCAGTCTGGAGCGGATTTATAACTGCCTGGATGCAATGACCTTTTTCGCCAAAAATGCGCCTGCACGGGAAGCGTCAAAAGATGAACAGGATTTTTTGCAAAAACTTAAAGGTTATAAAAATAAATTTATCAGCGCCATGGATGATGACCTAAATACCGCAGATGCCATTTCGGTTATTTTTGAAATTGTGGCGGATGCCAACAAAACCATTACTGCCGAAAGCCAAACCGCACAGTCTGTTATACATTCGGTCATTAGCCTGATCCGGGAACTGGGCGGCGTTTTGGGCTTGCTCACCCGCAGCGAAGAACAATCCATTCCCGCAGAAGTGCAGGCACTGCTGGATCAACGCGCCGATGCCCGCAAGGCCAAAAACTGGGCAGAATCAGATAAAATCAGGGAACAACTAAAAGACCTGGGCTACGCTGTAAAGGATACGCCCCAAGGACAACAGCTAACACAAATATAACCAAAAGAGGATTGCTATGCTGGAAGAAATTAGAAAAAGCTTTGCCGGCCGGTTTTTAAAGCCCAGCCAGTACAGTGCGCTGACGCTGGCATATATCGGAGATTGCGTCTATGAACTGTATGTTCGCAGTTATCTGATTCGTCAAACCGATTACAAAGTCAATATGCTGCACAAAAAAGCTACAAAATTTGTCTGTGCAAAGGCGCAGGCAGAATTTTATCATAAAATTGAGGGAATGCTAACCGAAGAGGAATCCGCCGTCTTTCACCGTGGCAGAAACACCAAGTCCCAGCCGCCGAAAAATGCCAATGTTTCCGACTACCGCATTGCAACTGGTGTAGAAGCCCTAATCGGCTATCTCTACTTAAAACAGGAAGATAGCCGTCTATCACAGCTGATGGAGTACTTATTTGTTTGAGGTTTTTCCGTACATAAATAAAATAGGAGCATTCCTGTTAAGTAACAAAAATGAGGTTTGACAAAAAGGAGTTCACTCCCTTAGAATGTAACACAGGGTCAAAGCCCTAATAAAAAGAAATCCACTAAGGGAGGAACTCTAAGATGAGTAT
>NZ_JADCKB010000008.1 GCF_014982785.1 Ructibacterium gallinarum | reverse complement strand
GCAATTCTTCTTCGTGTTGCCTTATTTTTATGTATTTTCTTGGCATAACAATGCCCCCCTTTGATAGTTTTTATTATACCATAGGAGGGCGATTTTTTCTATTGTCCGTTTTTACTGGACCTGTTCAGAAACTCCACAGAGGTTTTTGTATTTACAGCACCGGGAAACCGGCCGCCTTATGGGCTTCGATCAGTTCGTCACACATCGCCACAATGTCGTCAATGGACAGATTGGTCGAGGTGACCGGATCCATCATGGCCGCATGGTAGATGTGTTCCTTTTTGCCGGTAACCGCCGCTTCGATGGTCAAAAGCTGGACGTTGATGTTGGTCATGTTCATGGCCGCCAGCTGCAGCGGGAGCGCGCCCACATAGGTGGGGCTGACGCCGGATGCGTCTACCAGGCAGGGCACCTCTACGCAGGCGTCAGAGGGCAGGTTGGTGATCAGGCCGTGGTTGATTACATTGCCGCCGATTTTATAGGGACGGTTGGTGACCATAGCCTCCATAATATGGGAAGCATATTCTTTGCTCCGCTCGTGGGTAATGGTGCCGCCGGCAAACAGCTCTTCCCGCTGTTTTTCCCAGTCTTTAATCTGTTTCACACAGCGGCGGGGATATTCATCCAGGGGGATATTGAATTTTTCAATCAGTTCCGGATAGTTGGGTTTAATAAAGAAGGCGTTGTATTCCGCATTGTGTTCACTGCTTTCGGTGCAGTAATAGCCAAGCCGCCGGATATATTCATGGCGTACCATATTGCCGTGTTTCTTTTCTTCGTTCATCTTAATGGCTTTTTCCCGGATCAGCGGATACAGGTCGTTGCCGTCCTTGTCCCGCACCTCAAGCAGCCAAGCCATGTGGTTGATTCCGGCAATAAAGTCGGTTACCCCCTCTTTGGGAATGTCCAGCGAATCCAAAAGGTCCGGCGTGCAGACCTGGACGCTGTGGCACAGTCCCACCGTTTTGATCGGGGTATATCTCTGCATAAATCCGCTGAGCATGGCCATGGGGTTGGTATAGTTCAAAAACCAGGCGTTGGGACAAACCTCTGCCATATCTTCCGCAAACTCCCGCAGAACCGGAATGGTGCGCAGTGCCCGGAAAATACCGCCGATCCCAAGGGTGTCGCCGATGGTTTGGCGCAGACCGTATTTTTTGGGAACTTCAAAGTCAATGACTGTGCATGGCTCATAGCCGCCCACCTGAATGGCGTTGACCACAAAGTTGGCTCCCCGCAGGGCTTCCTTCCGGTTTTCCACCCCCAGATACGTTTTGATAACCGCCCGGTCCTGGTTACAGTTTTTGTTGACTGCATGCAGCATCATTTCTGAATCTTCCAGCCGCTGTTTGTCGATGTCATAAAGGGCGATTTCGCAGGTATGAAAGCTGTCGCATAGCATAGTGTCACCCAGCACGTTCTTTGCAAATACCGTACTGCCCGCCCCCATAAATGTAATTTTAATCATGGTGTTCTCCTCCGTTTTCTAAGATTTTCGGTTATTATGGTTATAGCATATTTTTCTGCCGAAAAGAATTGCATAAGGGAACAAGAATATGTTATAATGGAACCTGAGGTGAGCAAGATGAAAAACAGTGCCAGCATTCCTGTTGTCAACCGCGGTTTTCGGGACCTGAATCCCCTGATTGCCGGGTGGGAAAAATGTAACCCCGGATATAGCTATGGCCCCCATGTGCGGGAGTATTATCTGATTCACTATGTCAAAAAGGGTAAGGGCGTGTTTTATAATGCGGAGGGCGGCTTTCCGGTGCACGCGGGGGAGATTTTTGTGATCCGCCCCGGTGAGGTGACCACCTATACCGCCGATACCCAGGTGCCCTGGGAGTATATCTGGGTGGGCTTTGACGGCGCTATGGCCGGACAGCTGGCAAAGGGAAATGTACCTGTTCAGTCCTGCGGCGGCACTTGCTTTGAGGCGATCCTGCGGGCAGAAGAGCGAACCGCCCGCCGCGAGGAATATATTGCGGGACAGCTGTTTTTGCTGATGTCAGAGCTGCTGGAACAGCAGACCCCGCCTCCGGGCTATGAACGCCAGGCGGCAGACTATATCTGTGCAAACTATATGCGGGATATTACAATGGAAGAAATCGCCTCCATGCTGGGGCTCAGCCGCCGGTACTTAAGCCGGATTTTTAAGCGGTTTTCCGGCATGACCATGCAGGAGTTCCTGATCAGGACGCGGATGGAACACGCCGTCCGGTATCTTTGCCAGGGCAAAACGGTTTCCGAAGCCGCCGCATTGGCCGGATATGCGGATGTGTTCCATTTTTCCAAGATGTTCCGGCGGCGGTTTGGAATTTCACCCCGGCAATACGCCCGTGAACACCGGAAGAACCCTGAACCGGGCATACAAATTTAAATTACTCGATTTAAAATAAAAAGAATCATGAAAAAATAGTTGACAAGGGGCTGGATTTGTGATAGAATAGCCCTTGCGCTGGTGTAGCTCAACTGGCAGAGCAGCTGATTTGTAATCAGCAGGTTGCGGGTTCGAGTCCCATCACCAGCTCCACAACGTCGGAGCAAAGTTCGCTTTGCTCCGATTTTTTATTGCATAAAAAATCAGTCGCCTGCTTCCTTGCTCCTCCTTTTTCCCAGAAGCGCACGCGCTTCACCACTGCCGAACGAGTTTGAGAAAAAGATAAAGCTTCAGCCCGCAGCCGCAGAGTAAGAAGAAAATCCTGCATAAGCTTCTGCCGGCGCCCACCGGCCGTCACTTTTCGGGAGCCCTTTGCGCTCAAAAACCGGGCACGGATGAACGGTGTTTGCCGCCGAAAAGGCGCAAAAATTTTATTTCCGTGCCGTCCGGGAGAGGCATGACGGAACCGGGTTCGGCGAATCATTTAAAAATAAAATTTTTGCACAAGCGCGTGCGCTTCTTTGCGGGAGCCCTTTGCTCAAAAACCGGGCACGGATCAGCGCGTGCGCTTCTTTGCTGTTTCTTTTGTTTGGCAGTAGTGATGCGTTTACGCTTTCCGGTAAAAGTCAACCAGCACCAACCCCATCCATAAAAGGCCGGTGACGCCAAAAAAGGCATAGAGATGCGCCACAAGGCCGGCAAAGCCCAGCATGGAAAAGGGCAGGGCCGCAAGGCAGAGAACGGCGGCGCGGAAAATCCTTTGTTTTGTCCCTGCCGGGGCAAAGGCAGAGAGAATTCCAAACCCCTGGGAAACGGCGGTGGTGCAGATTGCCATCATTAAAATGAGGGAATACAGATATTTTTCACTTCGCCCTGCCATGGCCGCCAGCTGAAGCATGGGGATTTCACTGTCCCACAGGGCGTCGAAATACTGGGACTGCACCGCCCAAACGGCTGTAATCAAAATTCCCAGCACCAGCCCGCCGGTGACTGCCGCCGTCCGAATTTCCTTCATGGTGATTTGTTTGCACAGAGGAATCAGAACCGAGGCGGCGGAAATGGTGTTGTAGCTCACATAGCAGATGGCGGAGGTCAGCATGCCGCGGCCTAGGGACGCAAACGAAAAGGCGGATTGGGTGCCAAACAGTACCGAACAAATACAAATATAGAAAATACCTGCAATCATGCAGGGAACTAAAACCGTATTAAGCGCTACAATCCCCTTAAGGTCAAAGGCCAAAATGAGGAAACAGACAGCGGCCATGAAAAGGCAGCCTGCCGGTGAGGGCAGCATCAGGCTTTGGCGGAGCAGTGCGCCGGAGCCGGCCAGCATGGTGAAAAATCCACAGAACAAATAAAGAAGCATAAACAGGCGTACCGCCCCGGCTCCGCGGCCTGCAACCGCCTTAAGATATCCGTCAAAGGTGGTGATGCCGGAAAGAGAGGCCCGGCGCAGAATGAGATAACAGACCGCAATCAAAAGAAAGGTGGCAAGGACAATACCGCTGTGGTCGGTGCCGCCGGGGAAGTTGAAATATTCCATGATCTCTCTTCCCGAGGCAAACCCTGCCCCGATGACCAGCCCAATATATACCATGGCAATTTTCAATCCGTTCTTCATTTTTTTCTCTCCCTTGTCCACTGTATTTTGGGGCCGAAGCGGCCTGTTTTACTATATATAGCGGACAAGGGTAAATATGCAAAAAATCCGTAATTTTTTCTGAAAAAAACTTGACAAAACCCCTTGAATGTGATAATATAATTCATACCTCTGTGAAGAGGCTTTATTTGTGTTAAAAAAAGTCCGGGGAACTCTCAGGCAGAAACCGGCTTTTGAATTTGGATAAACGAGGTGAAAAAGATGCAAACCAAGATTACGCTGGCCTGCACCGAGTGCAAGCAGAGAAATTACGATACCACCAAGAATAAGCAGAACTGCCCGGACAGACTGGAAATGAACAAGTACTGCAGATTCTGCAGAAAGCACACCGTGCACAAAGAGACGAAATAAGCTGTTAAAGCAGTACGCTTTCAAGGAGTGTAAGTTATGGAACATACAAAGCCAAATTTCTTTGTAAGAATTGTGAATTACTTCAAAGAAGTCAAGTCTGAAATGAAAAAGGTGGTATGGCCGGCCTTTTCCAAGGTGAGACAGAACACCATTATCGTTATTATTTATGTGTTGATTGTGGGCGTAGTCATCTGGGCGCTTGATATGCTCTTTACCTGGGGCATGTCGTTCTTTATCAATCGGTAGAAACAGGAGGGAAGGGGTTTTTCCCTGATAATATGGCAAGTGCAAAATGGTATGTAGCCCACACCTATTCCGGCTACGAGAACAAGGTCATGACCGATATTCAAAAGACGGTGGATAACCGCGGTATGCACGATGTGATCCAGGAGATACGAGTGCCCATGGAAGAGGTTATCGAAATGAAGGATAACCAGAAAAAAGTGGTAGAGCGCAAAATCTATCCCGGCTATGTGATGATCAAGATGATCATGACGGATGAGAGCTGGTATGTGGTGCGTAACACCCGGGGTGTGACCGGCTTTGTTGGTCCGGGTTCCAGCCCGGTGCCTCTTACCCCTGAGGAAGTCGAAAGTATGGGTCTTGAGCATACCACCGTTTCGCTGGACTTTGAGGTCGGCGACCATATGCGGGTCAAGTATGGCCCTCTGGAGGGTTTTGTCGGCGTGATTACCGAAATCCAGATGGATAAGAAAAAGGTGCGCGCCAAGGTTTCCATGTTCGGCAGAGATACCGATGTGGAACTGGAGTTTAACCAGGTAGAAGCCCTGGCATAGCCCCGCGGCAGCGAATCACAGCCTGCGGCGGCGGAATCGGCGCAAAGCGCCGGGACATTTTATTCATTTGTTACCCACACGGAGTATTCCGTTTATATATTCCGGCAGAGGCCTGCCGGTTTGTGGGAGGGAAGGCCGCGGTTTTGGCGGGTATCCCGATATTACCACGTTTGTGAAACAAGGAGGTGTATTGAAGTGGCACAGAAAATTACAGGTTATATTAAACTGCAGATTCCTGCGGGAAAGGCAACGCCGGCTCCTCCGGTTGGTCCTGCGCTGGGTCAGCACGGTGTGAACATCATGGATTTCACCAAGCAGTTTAATGAAAGAACACAGAAGGACGCAGGTCTGGTAATCCCGGTTGTTATCACCGTATATCAGGACAGATCCTTCACCTTTATAACCAAGACTCCCCCGGCTCCGGTTTTGATCAAAAAGGCCTGCAAAATCCAGAGTGGTTCAGGCGTTCCCAACAAGACCAAGGTAGCAACCCTGAGCAAGGCGGATCTTCAGGCGATCGCAGAGCAGAAAATGCCCGATTTGAACGCGGCTTCTTTGGAAGCGGCAATGTCAATGATTGCTGGAACAGCACGGTCCATGGGCGTTACCGTGGAGGAGTAGTTAAGTCACAGGCACTGAAAATTGTGGGAGGAACGCTTTGAGCGTTCTGTGAAACCACCAAGGAGGATGTAACATTGAAGAAAGGTAAAAAGTATCAGGACAGCGTAAAGCTGATTGAAAAGGGCAAGCAGTATGACCCGGCAGAAGCGCTGGATCTGGTCTGCAAGACCGCAACCTGCAAGTTTGATGAGACCATCGAACTGCATGTGAAGCTGGGCGTTGACTCCAGACACGCGGATCAGCAGGTCCGGGGCGCAGTGGTACTGCCCAACGGTACCGGTAAAACGGTACGTGTTCTGGTCTTTGCCAGAGAGGGCAAGGCAGAGGAAGCCAAGGCCGCAGGCGCTGATTATGTGGGCGCTGAAGAGCTGGCACAGAAGATCCAGAGCGAAAACTGGTTTGATTTTGACGTAGCAGTTGCTACTCCGGATATGATGGGTGTAGTCGGACGTATCGGACGTATCCTGGGCCCGAAAGGCCTTATGCCGAACCCCAAGGCGGGTACGGTTACCCCGGATGTTGCTAAGGCGATTTCCGACATCAAGTCCGGTAAGATTGAGTACCGGCTGGACAAGACCAATATTATCCATTGTCCCATTGGCAAGGCGTCCTTCGGCGCTGAAAAGCTTATCACCAACTTTAACGCATTGATGGGTGCGGTGATTAAGGCAAAACCGGCGGCGGCCAAAGGCCAGTATTTAAGATCGGTCACGGTTGCTTCCACCATGGGCCCCGGCATCAAGATCAATCCCAACCGGATTGAGGGCTAAGGGCACATTCCGTTAGAAAAAGATGCAATGGAATAGATTCCGCAGACAGCAGGTGGCATAGCCGTAAATCCTGCCGAGGATGACTTTGTATGTATCAATAGGCATATAATGTCCCTCGCAGACCTGCGGGGGACTTTTTCGTTCGGCAAAAGAAAGCAGTTCCCATGCGGAAGGAAACGACAGAAAGGAGGATGTACAATGCCGAGTCAAAAAGTATTAGAAAACAAAAAGGCGATTGTTGCACAGCTGACAGAGAGATTCCAGAACGCTCAGGCGGGGGTTCTGGCGGATTACAGAGGTCTTACGGTTGCACAGGATACCGCTTTGCGTGCCAAAATGAGAGAGGCAGGCGTAGAGTATACGGTGCTTAAAAACAACCTGACCCGGTTTGCGGCAAATGCGGCAGGCCTAAGTGAACTTGACGAGATTCTGCATGGCCCGACGGCAGTGGCAACCAGCACAGACGACGTGGTGGCGCCCGCTAAGGTTCTGGTAGAATTCGCCAAGGAAAACGAAGCCCTGGAACTCAAGGGCGGTTTTGTAAACGGAAAGGTAATTTCCCTGGATGAGGTTAAGGTTTATGCCGCAATTCCGTCCAAGGAAGTGCTCATTTCCAAGATGCTGGGCTCTTTGCAGTCACCCATTAGCAAGCTGGCAAGAACCCTGCAGGCTATCGTAGACGAAGAAGCAACCCCGGGTAAGGCTGCTGCAGAGGCTGCGCCCGCCGAGGAAGCACCCGCTGCTGAGGCCGCTCCGGCTGAAGAAGCACCGGCTGCCGCTCCGGCTGAAGAAGCACCGGCTGCCGCTCCGGCTGAAGAAGCACCGGCTGCCGCTCCGGCTGAGGAAGCACCGGCTGCCGCTCCCGCTGAGGAAGCACCGGCTGCCGCTCCCGCTGAGGAAGCGCCCGCCGCTGAATAATCTGTGGTATAGACGCCGCTGAGCAGATGCTGAAAAGATAGCATTCCTTGCGGCAAGAACACCGCCGTTGCGGCCAAAAACAGGTTTTGGCTTAGGAAACGGCAAATCAACTTTTGAATAGAAAAAATTATATAATGGAGGATTTTAAAATGGCTGACGTAACAAAGATTCTTGATGAAATCAAAGAACTGACCCTGCTGGAAGTAAATGATCTGGTAAAGGCTTTGGAAGAAGAATTCGGCGTATCCGCTGCCGCTCCGGTTATGGTAGCCGGTGCAGCTGCTGGCGCTGCCGCTGAAGAAGAAAAGAGCGAGTTTGATGTTGTACTGGCAAGTGCTGGTGCACAGAAGATCAAGGTTATCAAAGTGGTAAGAGAGATCACCGGCCTGGGCCTGGCAGAAGCAAAGGCTCTGGTAGACGGCGCTCCCAAGACCGTAAAGGAAGCTGCTGCAAAGGACGAAGCAGAAGAGATCAAGTCCAAGCTGGAAGAGGTTGGCGCATCTGTAGAACTGAAATAATTTCATCCGGGGTCTCCCGGAAGAAAAGAACGGTTTATAGAATGCCGCACCTTGCAGAAAAAGCGAAAATTGCATAATTCTGTATGAGAGCCCTCGGCGTGTACCTATGTGCGCGCCGGGGGCTTTTTGTTTTGCGGGAAAGAAAATCCATTTTAACAAAAAGTGTTGTCTCGTTTTTCCTGCAAGGTGCGGCCACCGGCCCGGCATAAGCTTATGCGGGATTGTCCCTTGCCCTGCGGCTGCGGGCTGAAATCTCGCCTTTTCTGATACGTTTGCTCGGCGTTTGGTGAAGCGTTTGCGCTTCTGGGCAAATTTTTTTCAAAAAGGGGTTTCTTTTTTTTCATTTCTGTGTTATAATATAGTAGCATAATATTATCCTGCTGGCAGTGTACCCATTTACAAACCAAGGGCGGCCGGCGGTAAAAGAGTGATGTACCATGAAAGAACATGTAGTATCCGGAATTAAAAAATTGGCAGTGATGCTGATTGCCAGTGTCATGCTGCTGGGCATTGTGCCGGTGGGGCTGGTTTCCCGACCGGCCACAGTCAGCGCGGAAGGGGAGTTTCTGCGCCTTTCGCCCGCGGCGGAGACTTTTGTCTCCTCCAAGCCGGAAGAGCGGACGCTTTCCGGCAGTCAGATCGCGCCCGGCATCGTCATTACGGGCGGCAGTTATGATGCCTACTATAAATTTGATCTGCGGAATCTGCTGGATAAGGATCCGGAGGAGATTCATGATGCCCGGCTGCGGCTGGGGATCGTCAATGCCGGCGGCGAACCGGAAACGGTAGTGCGGCTGTGGCTGATGCCGGAAGTAAACTGGAATGAAAATATGAATTATACCTCCCGGCCGTCGGAGGTGGGAGAGATTAAGCTTTGCGAAACGGCGGTCAATACACAAAATAATGAAATTCCGCTGGAAGCGGATCTGACCGAGTACCTGAAAAAATGGGTAGAAGACGGCAGAGAGTTTGTAGCTTTGCATCTGGATATTCTGTCGCCTTCCGTTACCATATCCTTTGCGGGAAGCGGCTATGAAGACCCGGCGTACCGTCCGGGCCTGAAAGTGGTGACCGGTTCTGCCCAGGATCCGGATCTGCCGGTGCTGTCCAAATCGGAACTTACGGCGGCAGAAACTTGGGGCAGTACGGTTCCTTATGACTGCCTGGCAGCGGGCGGCGGCGCAGAAACCTATCTGCGGTTCCGGTTCCAAAAAGAGAATATTAAGGGTGCGGTTTACCTGGCACAGCTGCAGCTTCAGATGCTTTCGGCAGAGGAAGGAGCGGAGTTTGCGGTGTATCAGGTTCTGGGAGAAAATACAGAAACGGCGGAAAATGCGCCGGGACAGAAGGAACTTCTGCTTTATAGTACGTCTATGCCGGATGCCGGACGCCTGCGCAGTATCGACCTGACTGATATCGTAAACGATACCCTAAGCCGGGGAGAAGAGGAGCTGGTTCTGCGGCTTGCCGGCGGCGGAAGCGGCCAGACGGTGTTTGCCGGCGGAGAAGATGCGCCCCGCCTTGCTATGCGGGTATCCGATGATTACCGGGTGCAGGCGGCGGTGGAAGCGTCGGTACATATGTTGGGTGAAAATACCGATCCGGAGGCAGTGACCTCTGCCCTTTCAGATGGATATACGGCGCCGGACGGCGTGTACGCGGAAATCCGCTGGACTGCGGAGGATGCGGAAACCGGTGAAAATGTTTTCGATGTGCTGGAGGCGGACGGAACGGTCAATCGTCCACGGTGGTTTGAGCCGGCGGAGCGGATCAAAGCAACCGGCCGGATCGTGTCCGGAAGCTGTGTCCGGGAACGGGCGTTTTATCTGACGATTTTGCCGGAGGAGGCTCCGAATTATACCGGAGAGAGTTTTGACAGCTGTGTTTATCCAGGGCTTGCGGAGAGTGAAGTACAGCAGCGGTTTGAATCGGAAAATTGTCAGGCCCGCAGCCGGTGGGTCGGGACCAAGAACTTTGCGTACCGGACGCTGGATCAAGACGGTATGATGGTGCTGAACCTGGCCTGTGACAGCGAAAAACAGAATTACCTGACGGTAAAGATCTGGATGGATGACGGTGCGGCGGAAACATTGGCTATGCAGAATCTTGCCGGTTCGGACAGCGATTGGATTGTATTGAGCGGTTCCGGCCAGACGCCGGAGACAGACGGCGGTTTTCTGTACCGGACCTATCCATTGCCCGAGGAAATGACGCGGGGCAAAGAATTTGTCAGTTTGGGCCTGCGGCTGGCGCCGGAGGCGGAAGCAGACACTCAGGTAAATATTTACGGCGCGTATCTTACCCAGTCCCCTTATTTTGACCCGCTGGCTTTTGCCCAGCAGGGCGAAGAAGTTGCGGGGAAGGAGCCGATTACCGACACGGCGTTTTATAAGTTTTTGGAACGGCTGTATCTGGTGACCCGCCAGCCGGTGCTGGAGCTGTGGGAGCAGACCCAGAGCAGTGAAGTGGTAGCTGGACCAGAGCCGGCGGATGAAAAAGCCGTATTCGGACCAGAGCCGGCGGGAAATACACAGACGGGCGCAAGCGGCCTGGACAATGCCGCAGCGGTGCAAAACAGTGCGGCGGCGCAGCAGACACAAACGGCGGCCGGCACTGGAGCAGAAACAGCGGCCGGCGCTGAAGCAGAAACAGCGGCCGGTGTGCAAAAAGAATATATGCCAAAGAGCTATACATGGGTGGATGAGGATACCCATACGGTTTTGTTCCGCAGCGGAGGGGATCAAATTGCGGTATCCATGCCCCGGGACGGGAAGCTCGCCCAGGTGCGCCGTAACGGCGCCTATTACGATACCTACAGCGAGGTGGATGCGGAAGATCATGAAAACGGCATTACCACGGTTCATTATGGCAAATATGAGATTTTGCTGAACCGGACCGGCACGGGGGCGGCTCGAATCCCTGTACAGGGACTGGAGGGTATCTACCAGGATTTGGTAAGCGGCGAGTATTACAGCTTTTTAGGCCCCGGCGCTTTGGCAGACGATAGTGTTCTGCCGGAGGGCACACAGCTTAAAAATGGCAAAACCGCCGTACTCGAACCCGGAAACGCCATGATTTTGGAGTTTTTGGCAGAGCCGCTTTATACTTCGGACTGGCGGGTCAGCGCGGTGAACGGCGTTTCCGTATCCCGGATAGAATTTGCCGCAGAAACGCCCATACAGTCGGTTTCCGTTAAGAATGTAGGGAGAATATCGGCGGAAACAGAAGATTTACAGATTATCTGTGCGGTTTACGAACGGGGGATTTTGGCCGGCGCGGCACGGCAGGAGACGGCGGCGGTGGCCGGACAGGGAGAATATACGGTTTCTTTTGCAGATGCCGGACTTTCCATTCGCCCCGGACAGACGATGAAAATATTTATAGAGCCTTCGGACGGGACGGCGGGCGCTATGACGCCTAAGCTAGAGCTTCCCTGATGGAGAGTATACATAGAGAGGATTTCGAGTTATGGCTTTTTGCAGAAAATGCGGACAGGAGATTCCGGATGGAATGCGGTACTGCACAGCCTGCGGTACGGATTCCCAGTCCGGAGAAACTTACGGCGGCGGTCAGAACAGCTGGCCTTTTGAGATGCGGGACGAAACATGGGCGTTTCACCCGGAGGATATCCGCCGGAATAAGGGTTATGCGGTGCTGGCCTATTTGGGGATATTGGTACTGGTGCCGATTTTGGGGGCAAAACATTCCGCGTTTGCCCGGTTTCACGCAGGGCAGGGGCTGCTTTTGCTGATCATCGGCGTTGCCAAATCACTGTTTTTCAGGATTTTGCAGGCAGTGCTTGATACCACCATTTTCGGAATTTTAGAGCCGGCCTTTGCGGCAGTCAGCGGCATTTTGTCTTTGCTGCTCCTGGCGGGAATGGTTTTTGGAATTGTTTGCGTCGTACAGGGTAAGGCAAAAGAATTGCCGATCATCGGCCGCTGGCGTCTGCTGAAATAGAATACACAAAAGGGACCGCTGCAAGTGAGAAAAACTCATCTGCGGCAGCCCCTTTTGTATATATTATAAGGATTAAAGAATGGAGACAATACCATAGGCTGTAAAGCGCCTTGTTCAAAACGCCGGCACTCTTTTCATCCTATTTTTTTAGACGCGACCAAAAAGAAAAAAGTTCCCTGAAAAACAGGATTTTCATGAAAATTTAAGATTTCCCTAAAAGGTGTATATTTTTCCTGAAAACCGTATAAGATGAATATGAATAATCCATGAATATTCGCCGCGGAATATTGACAAAATTCTTGTTTTTGATATATAATTGTGATATTATGTAGAATTATATGCCGGCGCAGGGAAACGCCGGCTTGTTTGGGAGTAAGGGAAAGAAAAAAGAAAGGCCGGTTTTGAAAATGAGTATGCGTTATAAAATTGTGGCAATGGCAGTTACCTGCTTTTTGGTGATTTGTTTTACCGTGCTGGGCGTGATTGCGGCAAAGAGGATCTCTTCTCAGCCGCTGGGCAGCCAGGTGGCCATTGAGGAATTGGACAAAGAGGACAGCAGGGTTGGAATGGTGAATTTTTTGATTATCGGCGTGGATGAGGACGGCCTGCGCAGTGATACGATTATGCTGGTGTCCTATGACGGGTATTCTGACCGGCTGAATATTTTGTCTTTGCCCCGGGATACCCAGGTGGTAATGAACGGGTATAAGCAAAAGCTCAATGCCGCCATCGGCGTGGGCGCTCAAAACGTGAAAAACGGTAAGGATCAGGAACCGGAGGAAGAGCTGATCCGTCAGGTCAAAGCGCTTACCGGCCTGCCGGTACACTATTTTATGACGGTGGATTTTGACGGTTTTATCGAGATTATCGATGCCCTGGGCGGCGTGGACTTTAATGTTCCCTATAATATGAATTATGACGATCCGGCACAGGATCTGCATATCCATCTCAAGAAAGGTCCCCAGCATCTTGACGGCCAGCAGGCGCACGATTTTGTGCGGTTCCGGCATAATACGGATAATTCTGCCCCCGGCGAATATGCCATGGGCGACGAGGGCCGGATTTACTGGCAGCAGCGGTTTTTAAAGGAGCTTTTGCTTCAGAAAGCCAAACCCCAGTATTTTGCCAATATTACGGATGTGTTTGATGTGATTACCCGAAACGTGCGGACCAATTATACCGTACAGGACCTGTTGATGCATATTGATGAGATGCAGAATTTTGATTTCAGCAATATTGGGATGTATGAACTGCCTGGTGAGGCCAAATATATGGATGAATTGTGGTGGTATATTTATGATGGGGACAAAACATCAGCCCTCATTCAAGAGGTATTCCTGCCCCGGAGCGCGGAGCAGTGGGCCCAGGAGCAGGCGGCGGCCGAGGATGCCGGAGCAGAAGGGACGGACGGTACCGCCGCCGCAGGCGGGACAAGCAGTACAAGCGGAACGGGAAGTACGGCAAAGCCTTCGGTAACTGTGGCGCCGGCGCCTGAGGGTACCGCCAAAAGCCAGAGTGCCCGCACAGCTTCTCCGGTTCGATGACAAGAAGGACAAATGATGACGGCGCCCGGTTTTGGGGTGCAGGGCTCCCGAAAAAGTACGGCTGGCGGCCGGGCTTTTGGGAGCTTTTTTGCAATAAGAGAACAGCATGCTGAAAAAAAGGAGGATTTTTATGAAACGAAATATACTATGTGTCCTGCTTTCTGCGGGACTTTGCCTGTGGGGGCTTACGCCCGCCGCACAGGAACAGGAAATTACGGTAACGGTGGATGGTGCACCGGTGGTGTTTGCCGACCAGCAGCCGGTGATGGAAGCAGACCGGATTTTGATTCCGATACGGGGCGTGTTTGAGGCTATGGGAGCAGAGGTCACCTATCTGCCCGCCCAGGACGGCCTGCCGGAGCGGGCGCTGGCGGAAAAGGACGGGACAGCCATTGTATTTCAGATTGACGGTACTGCGGTGTCCGTAACGGAAAACGGGGAGAACCGGACCGAATATCTGGATGTTCCCGCCCGGCTCATGAACGACAGAACCATGATCCCTCTGCGGTTTTTGGCGGAGACACTGGGATATACGGTGGACTGGATCGAGGAGGAAAACCGGGCGGAAATCACCGCACCGGACAGCGGAGAGACACCGGACAGCGAAGAGACGCCGGACAGCGGAGAAGCCATACAAAACAGCGGCCGGGTGGCTCTTGGGCAGTATAACGGTATGGCAATCGCCGCAGACGGCAGTGTCTATGCCTGGGGGGACGGCGAATACGGTCAGCTGGGCGGCGTAGAGCGTGCGGAAGAACCGGTTTTGCTCTCCGGCCTCAGCGGCGCGGTGGCCGCGGCCTGCGGACGGCGGAGTATGTATGTGTTAAAGAGCGATGGTACGGTTTGGAGCTGGGGTTATAACGGCGCCGGCGAGCTGGGCCGGAAAACGGAAGGGGAAGCGGACCCGGTACCCGGGCAGGTAGAAGGGCTTTCGGGTATTACGGCAGTATCTGCCGGGGAGAATTTTGCCCTGGCCCTCAGCAAAGACGGCAAGGTTTATAGCTGGGGAGATAACCGAAGCGGGCAGCTTGGGCTTTCGGATACCGAAAACCGCCAAACGCCCCAGGAGATTACCGCCATCAGCGGCAGGGTGATTTCCCTAAGTGCCGGAAGCGCACACGGGGCGGCGGTGACCTCGGATCAGACCGTATGGCTGTGGGGGTCCAACAGTGATGGCCAGCTGGCAAAGCCAAAAGGGGTCAAGCAGGAAGAGACGCCTTTCCGGCTTAGCAGTATCAGCAGGATTACGGCAGTGTCTGCCGGGGAGATGCAAACCCTTGCCCTGCGTACGGACGGCAGTGTGTATATGTGGGGTACAACCTATATTGGTCTGCCTAAGGAGGAGACCGGTGAGACGGAAGAAACGGAAACACCGTCTGCGGAAGGAGAGAGCGGCGAGGAAGAAGCTGTGGTGGTGAAGCAGATCGATGAAGAAGGCTATTACCGTTATGATGAACCTCTGCGGATGCGCTATATCTATTATGATATGGAATGGGAAGAAGACCGGATCCAAATTTTAATTGATGCGGCACAGATCAGTGCCGGCGGTGCACAGAGTGCGGCGCTGGTGGATGGAAAGCTGTATGTCTGGGGTGACAGTCCCTTGATGCCTTATCGTCTCAAAGATCAGAACTGGCGGTATTATGCCCAGGAGTATACCGGTCTTGACGGACTTTCGGCGGTATATGCCGGCAGAGAGAAAGAGGTATATATGCTGCAGGACAGCGGACAGCTGTGGCGGCTGGACAGCAGCGGCAAAACCCAGATCATGGATCTGGGTACGATATAAGGTGTATGGCTTTGTCCTTACCGCAAGGGATTGTGTACTAAAAAATATACGGAAAAAACTGCACAAAATTTATGAAAAATTTTAAAAAAAATCATGAAAATCACCAAGGGTAAACCTGTGGAAAAAACAGGCGGATCCCTTGACAAATGCGGAATTTTGGGATAAAATAATACGGTTCGCAGTATGCGGAAAAGGAGGAGAAGCATCCCATGGAGGATCTGAGAGCGGCGCATAAGGCCGTTGGTCTTAAGCAGTCGAAAAAGGCGGTGCTTGCCGGGCGTGCGCAAAAGGCGTATGCGGCAGCGGACGCAGATCCGTGGGTGATCGAACCTTTTGTAGAGCTGTGCAAGGAACACGGCGTAGAGCTGGTGTATGCCGAAAGCATGAAGGCGCTGGGACGTGCCTGTCATGTAGAGGTGCCTACGGCTTGTGCGGTTTTGCTTTTTAGCTGCGAGGAAAACAGGTAAAAGCGCTTTGGCGTTTTTATAGATAATTTATATGCATGGAGGTGAACATATTGCCAACATTTAACCAATTGGTCAGAAAAGGAAGAGCAACGGTAGAGAAGAAGTCAACGGCGCCGGCTTTGCTGACGGGTATGAATACCATCAAGAAAAGACCGACCGACCAGGCATCGCCCCAGAAGCGCGGTGTTTGTACTTCTGTTAGAACCATGACGCCTAAAAAGCCGAATTCGGCACTGCGTAAGGTTGCCAGAGTTAAGCTTACCAACGGAATCGAGGTTTCGGCGTACATTCCCGGAATCGGCCACAATTTGCAGGAGCACAGCGTGGTTATGATCCGTGGCGGCCGTGTTAAGGACCTTCCTGGTGTGCGTTACCACATCATCCGCGGTACGCTGGATACGTCCGGTGTGGACAAGCGGCTGCAGGGTAGATCCAAGTACGGCGCAAAACGCCCGAAATAATCCGTGCTTTGTAAACTGACACAATGAAATGTAAGTGCATATATGTTCATGATATAAATGGCTTTATATGCACGGCAGCGGGGAAACCCGTTGAGTACCTTAATGGTGAATAAACCTGAAGAAGGAGGGGAAGAGAAGTGCCAAGAAGAGGTCATATTGCCCGCCGTGACGTGCTGCCTGATCCTGTTTATAACAGCAAGACGGTAACACGTTTGATCAACAACATCATGTTGGACGGCAAAAAGGGTGTAGCTCAGAAAATCGTTTATGATGCGTTCGAGATGATCAAGGAAAAGACCGGCAAGGATCCGGTGGAGGTTTTTGAGGACGCAATGAACCAGGTTATGCCGGTACTGGAAGTCAAAGCCCGCCGTGTCGGCGGTGCCAACTACCAGGTGCCGATTGAGGTGAGAGCGGAGCGCCGGGAGACTTTGGGTCTGCGCTGGATCACCATGTTTGCAAGAAAGCGTTCTGAGAGAACCATGGCGGAGCGTCTTGCAAACGAATTGATGGATGCTACCAACAGCACCGGCGGTGCCTTCAAGAAAAAGGAAGACACCCACAAGATGGCAGAAGCGAACAAGGCGTTTGCCCACTATCGCTGGTAAGCCGAATACCAAAGCGGATTTTGCTTTGTAATACGCCGGAAAACTCCTGCGGATTGCCGCAGGTTTTTTCGGGGTGAGAGAAAAATCAGGACTGCCCGGCATGGACCGGGGGCCCGCGAAAGGAGAAACTTATGGGAAGAGCGTTTTCGCTGGAGAAAACCAGAAATATAGGCATCATGGCGCATATTGATGCTGGTAAGACAACCACCACGGAACGTATCCTGTTTTATACCGGACGTGTGCATAAGATCGGCGAAACCCACGAGGGTGCGGCTACCATGGACTGGATGGAGCAGGAGCAGGAACGCGGTATTACCATTACCTCCGCTGCAACCACAGCACAGTGGAAGAACCACCGTATCAATATTATTGATACCCCGGGACACGTGGACTTTACCGTAGAGGTGGAGCGTTCTTTGCGTGTACTGGACGGCAGTGTTACGGTGCTCTGTGCAAAGGGCGGCGTTGAGCCTCAGTCTGAGACCGTATGGCGTCAGGCGGATAAATACCAGGTTCCGAGAATGGTATATGTCAATAAAATGGATATCATGGGCGCTGATTTTTACAATGTAATACAGATGATGAAAGACCGCTTAAAGTGTAATGCGGTACCGATTCAGCTGCCTATCGGCGCAGAGGATGAGTTTAAGGGCCTGATCGACCTGATCGAGATGAAAGCATATGTTTATTACGATCAGCTGGGTCAGGACGAGAGACAGGAAGAGATTCCGGAGGATATGAAAGAAAAGGCAGAGGAGTACCGTCAGGCACTGCTGGAGTCGGTGGCAGAAACCGACGAAGCATTGATGGAGAAATTCTTTGAAGACGGCGATTTGTCTGTTGCGGATATCAAGAAGGCGATTCGTAAGGCTACCATAGCAAACGAAATGGTACCGGTACTGTGCGGATCTTCTTACCGGAATAAGGGCGTACAGAACATGCTGGATGCGGTAGTTGACTTTATGCCATCCCCGCTTGACGTACCGCCCATCAAGGGAATTATCCCCAGAACCGAAGAAGAAGCCGTGCGGCATTCTTCTGACGATGAGCCCTTTGCGGCTTTGGCATTTAAGATTGCTACCGACCCGTTTGTAGGAAAGCTGTGTTTCTTCCGTGTGTATTCCGGAACCCTGCACAGCGGTTCTCACGTATACAATTCCGTAAAGGATAATAAAGAAAGAATCGGGCGTATTCTGCAGATGCACGCAAACCACAGAGAAGATATTGAAGTGGTATATGCAGGTGACATCGCGGCGGCGGTTGGTTTGAAGAACACCACCACCGGTGATACCCTGTGTGATGAGAAGGCGCCGATTATCCTTGAGTCTATGGAGTTCCCGGAGCCGGTTATCCGTGTTGCTATCGAGCCAAAGACCAAGGCCGGCCAGGAGAAGATGGGTATTGCCCTGTCCAAGCTGGCAGAAGAAGACCCAACCTTTAAGACCTATACAGACGAAGAGACCGGACAGACCATCATTGCCGGTATGGGCGAGCTGCATCTTGAAATCATCGTAGACCGTCTGCTCCGTGAGTTTAAGGTAGAGGCAAACGTGGGTAATCCCCAGGTATCCTACCGTGAGACCATTCGGACGGCGTCCCACGTGAACCACAAGTACGCAAGACAGTCCGGTGGTAAAGGTCAGTACGGACACGTTGTTTTGGATATCGAGCCTTTGGAGCCGGGCAGCGGCTATGTGTTTGAGAACAAGATTGTCGGCGGTGCGATTCCGAAGGAATATATCCCGGCGGTTGACGCCGGTATCCAGGGCGCAATGCAGACCGGTGTGCTTGCGGGCTATCCGGTAGTTGACGTAAAATGTACCCTGGTAGACGGTTCTTATCACGAAGTGGACTCTTCAGAAATGGCATTTAAGATTGCCGCTTCCATGGCCTTTAAGGAAGGCTGCAAAAAGGGTAACCCGGTTATCTTGGAGCCGATCATGAAGGTAGTTGTTAACGTACCGGAGGATTACATGGGCGACGTAATCGGAGATCTGAATTCCCGCCGCGGCCAGATCCAGGGTATGGAGGCAAGAACGGGCGCGCAGGAGATTACGGCAATGGTTCCGCTGTCTGAGATGTTCGGATATGCGACAGAGCTTCGTTCCAGAACCCAGGGCCGTGGCCAGTATTCCATGGAGCCCAGTCACTTTGAAGAACTGCCAAAGAGCATTGCGGAAAAGATCATCAAAGAGAGAACCAAGACGGAAGACTGATTTCCCTGCCGAATGCAGAGGTTTTTAGTCGATGCAAAAAAATAATTTCAAAAGAAATTTTAAAATTTTAAAAAAAACTATTGAAATTATGATAAAAGAATAGTAGAATAGACGTATACTATTTTGTTAAAATGATAAATTTTCTATAATTCCAATTGTAGGAGGAAAGTAAAATGGCAAAGGAAAAATTCGAAAGAAGCAAACCCCATGTCAACATTGGTACCATTGGCCACGTTGACCATGGTAAGACTACCCTGACCGCGGCAATCACCAAGGTTTTGGCAATGGAAGGTAAAGCGCAGTACGAAGCCTATGATATGATCGATAAGGCTCCGGAGGAGAGAGAAAGAGGTATCACGATCTCCACTGCACACGTTGAGTATGAGACGGCAAACCGTCACTATGCACACGTTGACTGCCCGGGACATGCTGACTACGTAAAGAACATGATCACCGGTGCTGCTCAGATGGACGGTGCAATTCTGGTTGTATCCGCTGCAGATGGTCCTATGCCCCAGACCCGTGAGCACATTCTGCTCTCCCGTCAGGTTGGCGTACCGTATATCGTTGTATTCATGAACAAGGTTGACCAGGTAGACGATCCGGAACTGCTGGAGCTGGTTGAGATGGAAATCAGAGACCTGCTGACCGAGTATGAGTTCCCGGGCGACGACACCCCGATTGTAAAGGGTTCTGCTCTGCAGGTACTGGAGAGCGACTCTACCGATCCTAATGCTCCTGAGTACGCTTGCATTCATGAGCTGATGGATGCTGTTGACAGCTACATCCCGACTCCGGAAAGAAAGAGCGATCAGCCGTTCCTGATGCCGATCGAGGATATCTTCTCCATTACCGGTCGTGGTACCGTTGCTACCGGTAGAGTTGAGAGAGGCCGTCTGAACATGTCTGACGAAGTTGAAATCGTTGGTCTGTCCGATGAAACCAGAAAAGTGGTTGTAACCGGTATCGAAATGTTCAGAAAGCTGCTTGACTACGCAGAAGCTGGTGATAACATCGGTGCTCTGCTGCGTGGTGTTGCACGTGACGAGATCGAAAGAGGTCAGGTTCTGGCTAAGCCGGGTACCATTACCCCGCACACCCAGTTCAAGGGCGAAGTATACGTTCTGACCAAAGAAGAAGGTGGCCGTCATACCCCGTTCTTCACCAACTACAGACCGCAGTTCTATTTCAGAACAACGGACGTAACCGGTGTTGTTAATCTGCCGGAGGGTGTAGAAATGTGTATGCCTGGTGATAACATCACCATGACCGTGGAACTGACCACCACCATCGCTATCGAGGAAGGTCTGCGTTTTGCTATCCGTGAGGGCGGCAGAACCGTTGGTTCCGGCGTTGTTACCGAAATCATTAAATAAGTTTTGTAGTTTCAAAAGACCTGTGTGCTGAGGCACACAGGTCTTTTTTTTGTGTGGGTCAACGCCGGAACGACAGAAGGACAATTTTTGGGAAAGAGGAGGAATGACGGAGCGCAGGAGTTTTCGGCGGTTTTTGCCGAAACGACAACAGCGAAGTCCATAGGCGCCCGGTTTTTGGGCGCAGGGCTCCCGCAAAGAAGCGCACGCGCTTCACCACTGCCGAACAAGTTTGCGGAAAAGACAAAGTTTCTGCTCGCAGCCGCAGGGCAAAGCGCAAGCAGCGAACTTTATTGGCGCCCGGTTTTTGGGCGCAGGGCTCCCGCAAAGAAGCGCACGCGCTTCACCACTGCCGAACAAGTTTGCGGAAAAGACAAAGTTTCTGCCCGCCGCCGCAGGGTTGATGGAAAATTCTATCCTTGGTATGCGCACGCGCTTCACCACTGCCGAGCAAGTTTGCGGAAAAGACAAAGTTTCTGCCCGCAGCCGCAGGGCAAAGCACAAGCAGCGAACTTTATTGGCGCCCGGTTTTTGGGCGCAGGGCTCCCGCAAAGAAGCGCACGCGCTTCACCACTGCCGAACAAGTTTGCGGAAAAGACAAAGTTTCTGCTCGCAGCCGCAGGGTTGATGGAAAATTCTATCCTTGGTATGCGCACGCGCTTCACCACTGCCGAACAAGTTTGCAGCAAAGATAAAGTTTCTGCCCGCAGCCGCAGGGCAAAGCACAAGCAGCGAACTTTATTGGCGCCCGGTTTTTGGGCGCAGGGTTCCCGCAAAAGCGGAGCTTTTGTGGGAAAGAGGAGGAGCAAGGAAGCGGACGCAGTTTTGTCGTTTTTCGACAAAACGGAGTTGAGCAAACTTTATTGGCGCCCGGTTTTTGGGCGCAAAGGGCTCCCGAAAAGTGACGGCCGGTGGCCGCAATTTTTGGGAAAGAGGAGGAATGACGGAGCGCAGGAGATTTCGGCGGTTTTTGCCGAAACGACGACAGCGAAGTCCATAGGCGCCCGGTTTTTGGGCGCAGGGTTCCCGCAAAAGCGGAGCTTTTGTGGGAAAGAGGAGGAGCAAGGAAGCGGACGCAGTTTTGTCGTTTTTCGACAAAACGGAGTTGAGCGAACTTTGCTCCGACGATGTGGCATGTTACGTCAATATGTTTTGTGATACAATGCGCCTGCATTTGACAGAGAGTACCAATTCAGGTTCTTTTTGTCATACATTACATTCCGCCGCAGGCGGGAGAGGAGGATTTCCATGTTTAATTTCACAACAGGCACACGGAATAGACAGCGTGTGCTGCCCACCCAGCCGGGAACGGGTGAAAATGGTGCGGCTTCTGGTATCCAAGGCCGTGCCGGGGCATATCCCGCATCCGGCAGAGGGGCTTTGCCGCAAACCGCCGAGCAGGGACAAATACCGGGGCAAAGCGGTATGCAAAACCAGATGCAGGGGCAAAGCGGTATGCAGGGACAGGTCCCGGGTCAGAATCTGGCGCAAAGCCGCTATATCGACCAGCGCATTGACGAAATCGAGGCGCAAAGACAGGCGTTTGCCCGTCAGAATCCCAATTTTGATATGCGCGCCGAAATGGAGAACCCGGCTTTTGTCAACTATGTCTGGGGAAACGGCTTGTCCATTGAAGACGCCTATTTCCTGGTGCACCGTGAGGAACTGCTGGAACAGGCGGGTATGGAAGCGGTACAGGAGATGTTGGAGCGCAGAAACCGGATCAGCGAAAACGGCGCGGCAAAGAACCGTCCGGCCATTGCCAGAAAGAACCCCAAAGACCTGTCCGACAAAGAAGTGGACGACATTATCGAGCGGGCGCGCAGAGGGGAGAAAATCTCCTTTTAGTCCTAAGGGCAAAGGCGTTTTTTCTGATTAAAAAAGAAGGAGGATATGAGGATGAATTATTTAAATACCCAAACCACAACCACCAATCAGCCGGGCAATCAGCTGACCCCGGAGATGAAAACCTATTATGACCGGGCGCTGATCCGGTTTGCCAGCCCCAAACTGGTACATGCCCAGTTCGGCCAGCAAAAGCCGATTCCGGCAGGAAGCGGAAAGACCATTGAATTTCGCAGATTCAGTCCCCTGCCGAAAGCCATGACGCCGCTGACTGAAGGCGTGACGCCGAAGGGCAATACCTTAAACGTGACCACAGTGGAATCCACCGTGGAGCAGTACGGTGACTATGTGACCATGTCCGATATGCTGACCCTTTCTGCGGTGGATTCGGTCATCAGCGAAACCCAGAATGTGCTGGGCGATCAGGCCGGTAGAACCCTTGACACAGTAATCCGGGAAAAAATCAATGCCGGAACCAACGTCCAGTACGGCAACGGTAAGGCGGACAGAAATGTTTTGGTAGGCGGCCAGCCAAACTACGAGGACAACGACTATCTGTCGGTAGCGGCGGTCAAGCGTGCGGTTGCCACCTTGAAGCGAAACAATGCCGCTCCCTTTAAGGACGGCTGTTATGTGGCCATCATCCACCCGGATGTTGCCAACGACCTGACCAACGATCCGGAATGGAAAGCGGTTAAGCAGAACGTGGATCCGCAGGATTGGTACAAGGGCGCCATTGGTAAGATCCATGGGGTGGTCTTTGTGGAATCCACCGAGGCAAAGATCTTCCGCGCAGGTACCCTGCGGGATCCCGAGAAGCTGACCAAGGGGGATCCAGAGGTTCTGACCGTAGCAGGGGTGGCCGAAAAGGTGATTACCCTGCGTGAGGAATTGACCGAGGACGATGTGACTTACCTCTCCGGCAAAAAACTGCAGATTAACGGTTTTGATTATTCAGTTTCTTCTGCCAAGGCAGGAGCGGCTGGCGCGGCTACCATTACCATTGCAGAAACGCCGGACGCATCGGTCACGCCGGATACCATCATCTATCCCGCAGGCGCAGGGGCGGACGGCAGGGATATCTATTCTACTCTGTTCATTGGCCAGAACGCCTATGGTGTGACCTCCATATCCGGCGGCGGTCTGCAGACCATTCTCAAGCAAAAGGGCAGTGCTGGTACCGGCGACCCGCTGGATCAGCGCTCTACGGTGGGCTGGAAAGCCACCCAGACTGCAGAAATCCTTTCGCCGGAGTTCATGGTGCGTGTGGAAACCACCTGCAGCTATTAATGGTTTATCTGCAAAAGGGCGGAAATCCGCCCTTTGCAGGAGAAAAGGAGGGGTAAACAATGCCAAGAAAAGCAAACAGTCAGGAAAACCGGGAGGCTTTTTATAAAGAGCTGGTGCCGGTTATGCTGCTGAAAGACAACAGCCGCTATAAAGACGACGTGACCGTCACGGTCAACGGCGTCAATTATCAAATCCAGCGTGGGGTAACGGTGATGGTGCCCCGGTGTGTTGCGCTGGTTTTGGAACGCAGCCGCCGGCAGGAGCTTGCTGCCCAGGCGTATGTGGAAAGCCTGAAAAGGTAGGTGATCAGCATGGAATTGCGCAAGGTGATGGAAGTGGCAGACGCACTTTGTCCCAATCCCTATACCATGGAGGAAAAGCTGCGATGGTGCGATGAGGTGTCGGCGGGGATTCGCCGGGAGATCAAAAAGATCTATGACACCATTGAAACCACCGTGACCCAGCCGGGGGAACTGACTCTGCCGGAGGACATCAGCTTTGAGGATATTGAGGTAGCCTATCTGGACGGAAAACCCATGGATAAGGTGGATTTTCGGAGCTTTGCCCAGGGGGAGCTGTGGAAACAGCAGCAGACGCCGGTGCATTTAAAACTGGTATTCCTCACCCGGCACCAGCCGGTGCGGTGCATCAAGCTGACCGGAACCTTTGATGTGGGCGAGAACTTTATCAAAATGGACCAGCCGCCCTTTTATCCGGGTGACTGTATCGAGTGGGTAGAGATGGAGGATCTTGCGGCAGAGCCGGATTGGACCCAGGCAAACAGATGCTATGTGATAGATCTGGTGTATGACGGCCTTATGGTAGAGGACGGCGCGTTTTCGCCCCAGACCGGGGCAAAGCTGGCAATGCGCCGGGTGATTGATGACCTGACCGAGATCGACGAGCTGCCCTATGACAATATGTATGTCGAATACCTGCTGGCCAAAATGGCGCTGTATCAGCATGACTATACCGGCTACAGCGCCCACATGACCCAGTATAATACCTTGTACGAGGGCTTGCGCCGGGATTATAAAAACCGGTCGCCCCTTAACGAGGTGTCCCGGTTTCATAAATACTGGCAGGATTAGAAGGAGGAATGGCATATGCTTCTGCCGCCTTTTGGGGCAAAAGAGAACAAAAACGTCCGGATCTTGCGGTTTGGCGGTCTGGATCAAAGAGAAAAGGCGGGGGCGGAAAGCCTCTTTGCGGCGGAGAACCTGAGCGCCGACGCCTATCCGGCGCTGACCCTTTGCAAATCCCGGCGCAGGGCGGCGGAGGATACCGGCATTACGGCGGTTTGCGCTCCGGAGTATTCCGATGCCCCCCTTACCGCCTTCACCGGGGTGAAGAACAACCGGTTTTATTACCAGGGGAAAATGGCAGAAGGGACAGCCCTTTCTGCCGGAGAAAAGTCCATTGCGGATTTTAACGGGAAAATCTGTATTTTTCCGGATAAGGTGTATTATGATTATCTGCCTGACCCGGAAACCGGGGAGGTAGACAACAGTTTAAAAAGCATGGAAAAGACCCTGACCGTCACCGGGGTCAGCTTTTACGGCTCGCAAAATTCCCTGACCGGTGTCTGCACGGCATATTTAAGTAAATCCAATGCGGGTTTTGACCGGTTTCAGCCGGGGGAGAGTATTATTATTAGCGGTTGTAAAAAAACCGAAAATAATGTCTGTCAAATAGAGGGCCGAAAGGACATGGCTTCTGAGACCGCCATTGTCAGTGCGGTGGTAGAAAGCGCGGCGGCGGGAAAGTTAGAGCTTTTGCTGTTTAACCGCCGGGGGGAGCGCACCGCCTTTGCCAGTACCACAGAATCCGGGGAGATTACCATCGGGGTATCCATTCCGTCCATGGACCATGTTTGTGTCCATAACAACCGGCTTTGGGGTACGGCCGCAAACGGGGAGTATGTGTATGCCTCCAAATTGGGGGACTGCTTTAACTTCAACTCCTTCCAGGGATTGGGAGACGACAGTTGGTACAGCGCCATCGGCACCCCCGGCACATTTACGGGGATTTGCAGCTACCGCACGGCGGTGGTGGCGTTTAAGAGGGATTGCATCCACCATGTATACGGTGACGCGCCTCAGAATTTTTCCATTCCCAAACAGACCATGGGCGGCTGTATCGACGGAAGAAGCATCACGGAGCTGGGCGGTGTGCTGTATTATTTGTCAGCCGCAGGCTTTTATGGATACAGCGGCGGAGAGCCGTATTTTGTCAGCCCTCAGCTGACGGCGGCCTATGTTTCCTGTGCGGCGGGCACGGACGGAAAGCGGTATTACGCCGCGGCGTATCAGGCGGACGGAAGCTGTGATGTCCTGGTCTATGACCCGGCGTATCAGACCTGGCATAGAGAGGACAATACTGCCTTTTTGGGCTTTGTCCGGCACGGGGGCAGGCTGTATGCCGCCGCCGAAAACGGGCTGTATGAGCTTTGTGCCGGAGAGGAACCGGAAAGCTTCTCCTTTACCACCCAGAATTTGACCTATGACACCATGGAGCATAAGGGGCTTAACTGTGTGTGGCTGCGGATGAAGGCAAAGACAGACACCCAGGTGAGAATCAGCGTTTCCCGGGATGGCGGCCCCTTTGCGGTTTGTGCCGAATATTTGCAAACGCCCGGGCTGGGGGTCAGACGGGTGCCGGTTCGGTTCGGGGCCTGTGACAGCTTTCAAATTCAGGTCAGCGGATACGGCCGGGCGGTATTTTATGATCTGGAACTGATTACACATCAGGGAGGGAAAACCTATGGAATATGAAACAACTTTTAAGAAAAAAACAAACACGTCCTCCCGCAATGCGGAGGTTCCGGTGCGGCAGGACGGCCAGGTGGGAATTCGGGCAACCCTGAATAATATGGGGTTTTCCAATGACAGCATCGGCTATGATGATGCAAGTGGCTATGTGACTTTGAACGGACGTTCTTTCATGAAGCCGGGCTACTTGGATGATGAGGCCGGTGTATCTTATGCCAATGCCGGAGATATTCAAAAAAGCGTAATCAATTTTTACCGCAATACCAGCAATCCGGTAGTGCGGGTCAGCGACGCCTATGCCGGGGCGGCAGGGCAGTACGGCCTGTCGGCAGATGCCCTGACCTATGGCAATGGCACGGTGTCCATCGGCGGCACACCTCTTGATATTTTGTATATTGATGGGGAAGGCAAGGCCTGGGCATGGCAGAATGACGTGCAAAACGCAGTAGATGCCTATGCCAATCAGACCGGAGTGCAAACGCCTATGGATCTGGCGGACGAGTATGCCCGCCGGTATCTGTCCGGGGCAAAAAATCTTGCAGACCGGTTAAGCCGTATGGAGGATTTCAGTTATGACCCGGACACCGACCCGGTTTTTCAGGCCTACCAGCAAAAGTATCGGTTAGAGGGGGATCGTGCCAGCCGAAATGCGGTGGCGTCCTATGCGTCTCTCACCGGAGGGTACGGCAATTCGGCAGCGGCGACTGCGGCGGCGCAGGCCGGGCAGTATTATGCAAAACAGCTGACCGATACCATACCTACCCTGGCACAGCAGGCCTATGACCGGTATATCGAAAAGTACCAGACCGACTTAAGCCTGCTTGACCAGATGGTGGATCTGTACGATACCGCCTATGAGAACGCGGCTTCTGCCAACGACCGCCAGCGGGAGAACGCCAACACATCCGCCAAGAGCAATGTGGAGCGGGATCAGGCCAGTTATGAACGTAACCTCCGTGACTGGGAAAAAGAATGGGAGGAGCGGCAGAACTGGCAGGCATTTGACCAGGCGGGTCGTGACAGCTATTGGAACGAGGTGTTTAACACCCAGGCGGTTACGCAAAATAATTATCAAAATGAGGGACTTCGGCTTGACAACGTACAGAAGCAGATTTACCAGCAGTATTATGAACAGCTTTTGCGTGCGGAATTAGCCGGCAGTCAGCTTGACAACCAGCTGACCCAGGAACAGATTAAAAAGCTGTATATGCAAAACCTTTTGGGACTGTATTAAAAAAGGGGCTGTCACAAGTGCAAAAGCACAAGGGACAGCCTCTTACAGAATGTTATTTTTTCGCTTCATGTGTTTTTTGGCAGACACAGCTGCCGGAACAGCCGCTGCATCCCCCGCAGCAGCCGCCCTTTTTCTTCTTTTTCCAGAGGGAATAGAGAATGCCAAGGACGGCGGCGGCCAAAAGAACAGAGAGGACAATGGTTGCAAACATAGGGTAAAACCACCTTTCAAAAGATTAGATACGCTGCACGCTTCTGGGGGTATGTAAGGTCTGGCTCTGGCGATAGGGGCGGCAAAGCAGATAGATGCCGCCGGCAAGGACCAAAATGGCAGCAACGGTGCCAAAGCCAAAACTTCCATAGAGGAACAGGCTGCCAAATTGGTTGATACAGAGGGCGGTCAGATAGGCAAACACGGTCTGATAGCCCAGTGCGAACCAGGTCCAGCGGGCGCTGTTCATTTCCCGCCGAATGGCGCCCATAGCGGCAAAGCAGGGAGCGCAGAGCAGATTAAACACCAGGAAAGAATAGGCGGCAGGGGCGGAATATGCGGCGGCCAGGCTCTGCCAGATTTCAGAGCCGTCCTCAGCTACCTCGGCAAAGCCATAGAGAATGCCAAAGGTACCCACTACGTTTTCCTTGGCCACCAGTCCGGTAATGGCTGCCACGGCGGATTTCCAGTCGCCCCAGCCAAGGGGAGCAAACAGCCAGGCAAAGCCCCGGCCGATCATGGACAGCAATCCGTCGCTTAGGTCATCTACCATGCCAAAGCCGTCCTCTGTAAAACCAAAATTGGAGGTAAACCAGATAAAGATGGTGGACAAAAGAATGATGGTTCCGGCTTTTTTGATAAAGGACCAGCCGCGCTCCCACATGCTCCGCAGAACGTTGCTGACGGTGGGAATATGATAGGCGGGAAGTTCCATAACAAAGGGGGCGGGGTCTCCGGAAAACATCCGGGTCTTTTTCAGAATAATGCCGGAAATGACAATGGCGGCAATGCCTACAAAATAGGCGCTGGGCGCCACCCACCATGCCCCGCCGAAAATTGCACCGGCAATCAGCGCGATAATGGGAAGCTTTGCGCTGCAGGGGATAAAGGTGGTGGTCATAATGGTCATTTTTCGGTCTCGGTCATTTTCGATGGTACGGGAGGCCATAACCCCGGGCACGCCGCAGCCGGTGCCGATCAGCATGGGGATAAAGGATTTCCCGGACAGGCCGAACCGGCGGAAAATCCGGTCCATAATAAAGGCAATGCGCGCCATATAGCCGCAGGCTTCCAAGATGGCCAGCAGGAGAAAGAGTACCAGCATTTGGGGCACAAACCCCAGGACAGCCCCCACGCCGGCAACAATGCCGTCTAAGATCAAGCTTTGCAGCCAGTCGGCGGTATGCATGGCGGTCAGTGCGTTTTCAATCAGCACGGGAATTCCGGGAACCCAAAGCCCCAACAAAGAAAACCCATCGCCAAACAACCCGTCATTGGCCCAGTCGGTGGCCCAGGTGCCCACCGTGGTCACCGAGAGGAAATAGACAAAGAACATAACGACGGCAAAAATGGGCAGAGCCAAAATACGATTGGTCACCACCCGGTCAATCCGGTCAGAGACAGAGAGCGCATAGCGGTTTTTCTTTTTCACCGTACCCCGAAGCACGGAAGTAATGAAGTCATAGCGCTCGTTGGTGATAATGCTTTCCGCATCTTCTTTTGTTTTCTCTTCCGCCTTGGTGATGATGTCTGAAACATTGGGCAGATTCCCCGTCAGTTTGTCGTCCCGTTCAAAAAGTTTAACGGCATAAAACCGAAACTGCTGCGGCGGAACATGGCCCTGAAGCCGCTCTTTGATAACAGAGAGATAGGTTTCGGTCTGTGCCGAGAAGGCAGGCGGCTTTGGCGCCGCCGTACCCGCAAGAGAGACGGCTTTTTCCGCAGCCTGCTTGATGCCTCTGCCTTTCAGGGCAGAAACCGCAAAGACCGGACAGCCTATCGCAGAAGAAAGCTTTTTAAGATCCATGCTGTCCCCGTTTTTTTCAACAATATCCATCATGTTGACAGCCAGCAGCATGGGGATTCCCAATTCCATAAGCTGGGTGGTCAAATAGAGATTCCGTTCCAGGTTGGTGCCGTCAATGATGTTTAAAATGACGTCCGGTGTTTCACCCAAAAGGAAGTTCCGGGCAACCACCTCCTCTAACGTATAGGGAGAGAGGGAATACACGCCCGGCAGATCAACAATGGTGACATCGCTGTGTCCCTTCAGCCGGCCTTCTTTTTTTTCCACCGTAACGCCCGGCCAGTTCCCTACAAACTGGTTCGCCCCGGTCAGGGCATTAAACAGCGTGGTTTTGCCGGAATTGGGATTCCCGGCAAGGGCAATTTTGATTGACATACAGGTTCCTCCTCAAATAGGTTAGTCTAAACTAACTAAAAATGAAAAAAATAATTGCTTCACAAAGTAGTGTGCTTTGCCCCAAAGGGGAAAAGGCGGGCTTATTCCACCTCGATGAGGGCGGCGTCGTTTTTACGAATGGAAAGGGAATAACCCCGAACACTGATTTCGATAGGGTCGCCCAGGGGGGCTACTTTGCGTACCATAACCTGAGTACCTCGGGTAATGCCCATATCCATAATCCTGCGGCGAACAGCGCCGGCGCCTTCCAACTTAACCACCCGGGCGGTTTGCCCACATTGGATGTCTTTGAGTGTTTTCATTGTTTTCCGTCTCCTTTCTGCCATTTCAGCGGCATATCTAGTTTTCTTTCTATGTTCAAAGATTTTTTATAACCAGCAGTATGCGGGAGAGAGTCAGACCAAAATCCGGTTTGCCATAGCGCGGTCGATGGCGATTCTGGCATCTTTAACGTGCACAATCAAATTTCCGCCCCGATTGGAGACCACCACAACCGTTTCTCCTTCGGCAAAACCCAAATGATACAGATGTTGGCGGATATCGTCTCTGCCGGTAATTTTGAGAATGGTTTTATTTTCTCCCATCTGTGCCATGGATAATGGCATAAGCGCTCCTCCTTTCTGTGTTAGTCTTAACTAACTACAAAATAAGTTTAACGCAACTAACCGAATTTGTCAAGGGGAAAAAGGAAAAAAATACAAAATTGGTAAAAGCGCATGAGGGGAGGAGGAAAAAAGAGGGGAAGAAACAGCAAAAAACCCAAGCAGGGAAGGAAAAAGAGAAAAGACAGGGAGAGATTGACCGGGAGAAAAATTCATGGTATACTAAAGAAAGAGTGAAAAGGAGGCGCGGGAAATGCAGATCAAGGAATCGGCGGAGAATTATCTGGAACGGATTTTGATGCTGAAGAATCAGAACGGAACGGTACGGAGCATTGATATCGCCCATGCCATGAATTTTACCAAAGCCAGCGTATCGGTTGCCATGAAGAATTTTCGTCAGGAAGGATATATTAAGATGGAAGACGACGGGGAGATTGTGCTGACGGAGAAGGGGTTAAAGGTGGCGGAGCGGATATATGAACGGCACCAGGTGATTGCTCGTGCATTGATGGCGCTGGGGGTAGAGGAAAAGACGGCATATGAAGACAGCTGTAAGATAGAGCACGATATCAGTGACGAGAGTTTTTTAAAGCTGAAAGAGCATGTTTTGCGCCATGAGGAAAAAGAATAAAAAAGAATTGGTCCGCCGCCTGCGCTGTTTAAGGAATGGAAAGAGAAGTTTTTAAAGGGAGTGACCTTGTGAAAAAGGTTGATAAGAACGAAAGATATTTTCTGGCCTGTGAAAGAGACTGGGTTTATTTTACTTTAATTGCAGTTGCAGGCTTTTGGGGAGCCTATACCTATTTGCTTCGGGGCAATATATTCTGCAATGCGCAGACGGGTAATGTGGTTTTGATGGGGCTTGCCCTGGGCTCTGGAAAATGGCGGGACGGACTGTATTATCTGGTGCCTATTTCGGCTTATATTTTGGGGGCTTTTGTGTCTGAGTTTTTCCCAAATCCACTGAAACGCCATTTTTGTGTACGTTGGGATACGGCGCTCATCTTGATTGAAATGGCGGCGGTGCTGGGCTTGGGGTTCCTGCCGGAGACTGCGCCGGTGCAGATTGCCCAGGTGGTCATTAATTTTATTGCCTCTATGCAGTATAATACCTTCCGTCAGGCAGAAGGTGTGCCTATGGCTACTACCTTTGCCACCAACCATATTCGGCAGATCGGTGTTGGATTAGCCAAGGAATTTCACCGCCGGCATACGGCAAATAAGGATCATAGAGAGAAATTGGTCAAGCACTGCGGCATGCTGTTCTTTTTTGCTGCCGGGGCTGTCATAGGGACGGTTTTCTGCCATTTTTTGATCGGGAAAGCCATCTGGATTACCATAGTGCCCTTGGGGGTCATTTTTGTGACTCTGCTCCATGCGGATCTGACTACCGAAAAGGATATGGTAGAAAAAAAGCCGGCTGGACATTAAAAACGGGACGAAAAAATTGTCCCGTTCAGACTGTCGAAAAAGTCGTTATACCGCAAGCGAGACAATAAAAACAAAACGCACTTCCTTTTCATAAACTTTATGTTGTCGTATAAAATGACGCCGGATTCATCGAGAAACCGGCGTCATTGCTTGCTTTTCCCGCAATCGCTCTCTGCCGTACCTTTGTACGCTGACGAAAGCAATTGCGGAAAATCTAACTTCCTTTTTCAACATCTGTCAGCGTGTCGATACTTTATCGACACGCTGAACGGGACGAAAAAAGTCGTCCCGTTTTTTGTGTATTGCTCCAATGGACTGTCCTGTCGAAAAGGCGGCGGAGCGGCAGAAAAACTGCTGTTCTTTGCAGAAAATCAAAGAATTTGTCAACGGAAATATTTTGCAATTTATTGTCTTTATGCTATAATAATACAAGAAAGGAAGAAATTACCAACAACGAAAGGGGATAAAGACATGAGTGTAGAGTATCAAGAAAGGGGAACGGTGCGGGAACTGCCGCGGGTGAATCCGAGAGCAGAGATGCAGATGCTGGAAAAGAGCCGGAATTTCACACGGTGCGGGGAGAGCCGAACCATACCCATACGGAATATCAGCCCGAATCCGCATCAGCCGCGGCAGGAGTTTGACAAGGAGGCGCTGCAGGATTTATCCATATCCATTATGGAATATGGTCTGATGCAGCCGGTAACGGTGCGGCAGATAGGGCCGTTTGACTATGAACTGATCGCGGGAGAGCGGCGGCTGACGGCCTGCCGGAACTTGGGAATGACCTATATACCGGCCATTGTCATGACGGCGGATGCCACGGACAGTGCGGTGCTGGCGCTGGTGGAGAACATTCAGAGGGAAAACCTGAATTATATCGAAGAGGCGGAGGCTTTCAGCAATCTCATTCAGGAGCACGGGCTGACCCAGGAGGAATTGGCGGAGAAGCTGGGCAAGAGCCAGTCTACCATAGCCAATAAGATACGGATATTGAAGCTGTCGGCCAAGGTGCGGCAGATGCTGACGGAATATCGGCTGAGCGAGCGGCATGCCCGTGCGCTTTTGCGGCTGCCAGATGACCGGCAGCGGCAGCGGGCGGTAAAACTGATTGTGGAGCGGGGTCTGAATGTAGCAGGAACCGAGGAACTGGTGGACAAGCTGCTCAAGGCGGCAGAGAAAACGAAAGCGGCAGAAAAGACGGCAGAAAGCCGGGGCTTTGGGGACATGCGGATTTTCAGCAATACCATACGCCAGGCGGTGGAAATGATGCGGCGGTCGGGGATTGAGGCCAAGGCCAGCCGGAAAGAGAGCGATAGGTATATTGAGTATACCATTTTGATTCCTAAAGAAGGGGAAGGAAACACGGAAACACAGGAGAAAGAATGGTAATTTTATATTCGTTTTATGGGAAAGGAGCGTCCTGGGAAAAAGGGTATATTTTTGCGGTCTATTTACTTGCGGTGGAAAGGGCACTGCATATCCCTCCAATGTTATTGTTGAAGAAAGAGAGACAAGGCGAAAAATTGCACAAAAATGTAAATATCCCCTTGACAAACGGCAAAGATGGAATTATAATCAAAAATGACAGCCAAAAGGCGCTGGGAGTGATGCACTCACAGCGCTTTTTCTGGTATAGAGGCAATGGAGCGCAGATGGGAAAGGAGCAGATAAATGGCGAATATCAATGAGCTTTTCGGTTGTATGGTGTTTGATAGCCAGGTCATGCAGGAACGGTTGCCGAAGGATATTTTTCGGCAGGTGAAAAAGACCCGGGAAGAAGGTGTGCCGCTGACCCGGGAGGTAGCGGATGTGGTGGCCAATGCCATGAAGGATTGGGCGATTGAAAAAGGGGTGACCCATTTTGCTCACTGGTTTCAGCCCATGACGGGGGTTACGGCGGAGAAACATGACAGCTTTATTTCGCCGACTGATAACGATAAGGTGATTATGGAGTTTTCCGGGAAAGAGCTGATTCGGAGCGAGCCGGACGCATCCAGTTTCCCGTCGGGGGGGCTGCGGTCCACCTTTGAGGCAAGAGGCTATACCGCGTGGGATCCCACAGCCAATGCGTTTATCAAAGACGGCATTTTGTGTATTCCCACCATTTTCTGTTCTTATACGGGTGAGGCGCTGGATAAAAAGACGCCGCTGATGCGGTCGCTGGAGGCGCTGAATATACACGCCATGCGGATTTTGCGGTTGTTTGGGCATACAGAAGTGAAGCGAATTGCCACCACAGTGGGGCCGGAGCAGGAATACTTTTTGATTGATCGAAAGGTTGCGGCCAAGCGGCGGGACATTACCTTTACAGGGCGAACGCTGTTTGGCGCCATGCCGCCAAAAGGACAGGAACTTGACGATCATTATTTTGGAGTGGTCAAGTCCCGGGTATCGGAGTATATGAAGGATCTGGATGAATCTTTGTGGCGGCTGGGGATTCTGGCAAAGACCAAGCATAATGAGGCGGCTCCTTCCCAGCATGAGCTTGCGCCCATTTTCTGTGCGGGTAACATTGCGGCGGACCATAACCAGCTGACTATGGAGCTGATGAAGAAGATTGCGGAGAAGCATTCCATGAAATGCCTGCTGCACGAGAAGCCCTTTGCCGGGGTCAACGGCAGCGGTAAGCATGACAACTGGTCGATTTGTACGGATACGGGAATCAACCTGCTGGATCCGGGCAAACGTCCTCATGATAATTTGCAGTTTTTGGTATTTTTATGTGCCGTGCTGAAGGCGGTGGACGAATATCAGGACCTTTTGCGGATGGCAGTAGCTACAGCCGGGAACGATCACCGGCTGGGAGCGGCAGAAGCGCCGCCGGCAATCATATCGGTATTTTTAGGCAGTGAACTGACCGAGGTTTTGGAATCCATTGAGAAGAGCAGTGACTATATCAGCCGGAAAAAGGAAATTATGGAAACCGGCGGCGTGGACGCACTGCCGAACTTTGTCAAGGATACCACCGACAGGAATCGAACCTCCCCCTTTGCTTTTACGGGGAATAAGTTTGAATTTCGTATGCCGGGGGCGAGTCTTTCCATATCGGGCCCCAACTTTCTTTTGAACACGGCGGTGGCAGAGGCGCTAAGCCAGTTTGCGGACGTGCTGGAAAATCGCGGGGATATGCCGTTTGACCAGGCGGTACTGCAGCTTTTGCAGGATACCATCCGTGCGCATAAGCGGATTATTTTTAACGGAAACAACTACGGTGAAGAATGGGTCAAAGAAGCCGAACGGCGTGGGCTTTGCAATTACAGGACGGCGCCGGAGGCGCTGCCGGCGTTTGTGGCGGAAAAGAATCTCAAACTGTTTGAGAAGCACCACATTTTGAGCCGTGACGAGGCCAGATCCCGTTACGAGATCAATCTGGACAATTACAGCAAGGTACTGAATATCGAGGGAATGACCATGCTGGAGATGGTGCACCGGGATATTCTGCCAGCAGTGACGGAGTATATAGGCACGCTGGCAAAGACGGCGGGTGCAAAGAAACAGGTTTGCCCGGCGGCGTCCTGTGAGACAGAGGAAGCGCTGATCAAGAAGCTTTCGGAGTTGTCGGCATCGCTGTATGAATTGGCTGGAGAGCTGGAAAAGAACATTGCGGCGGCCAAGCTGGTGGAAGAGAAACAGAGCCAGGCGGAATGTTATCGGGATACGGTGCTTTCCAAGATGGAGCAGGTTCGTATTGTTGCGGACGAGATGGAGGTACATATGCCAAGAGAGGTGTGGCCGCTGCCGTCTTATGGGGATCTGCTGTTTAGCATACAATAGATAAAAGGACGTGGCAAGATGAAACAAGGAGTGTTTGCGGCGCTTGCGCTGGTACTGCTGGCGGGAGTGCTGGCAGTATTCTGGATTGGCGGCGTGATCATGGGCCGTTCGGGGACAGACAGCTATACGGGCGGTGCGCCGGTGGATTATGTGATCATTCTCGGCTGCCGGTTAGATGGCAGGGAACCCGGCCGGTGCCTGGAGGAGCGGGTCAAGACGGCGGCGGAGTATTTGCGCAAGCACCCCTTTGCCATGGCGGTTTGTTCCGGCGGCCAGGGAGAGGACGAGGAGATCTCCGAGGCGGAGGCCATTGCGAATGCGCTGAAAAAGCGGGGGATCTCAGCGGGCCGGATTATTTTAGAGGACCAGTCCCACAGCACTTATGAAAATTTTCAAAAAAGCAAAGAGATTTTGGATCGCCGCAAGGGCGGGGAGCCGTATCAGGTCAGTTTTGTGACCAATGATTTTCATGTATACCGTTCCCGGCTTTTGGCAGAGGAGATCGGGTTTTCTTCTCCGGCGGCAGTGTCTGCCAAGACGCCGGCATCTCTTTATTATACCAACTTGCTGCGGGAGATTGCGGCAGTCGCAGCAACCTGGTGTGGCTATCGGTAAAAAAAGAACCTCCGCAACAATGCTGTTACGGAAGTTTCACGGTACTCAAACCTTGGGCAGTCCCGGACGGTAGGAGTGGCCGTGGCAAATGGCAATGGCCAAAGCATCGGCAGTATCGTCCGGTTTTGGCACTTTGTCAAGACCCAAAAGCAGTTTTACCATCTGTTGAACCTGGGTCTTGTCGGCTCTGCCATAGCCGGTAACGGCCTGCTTGACCTGAAGCGGTGTGTATTCAAAAATGGGGATCTGGCGGTTCAGGGCAGAGAGCAAAAGAACACCCCGGGCCTGGGCCACATTGATGGCAGTTTTCTGGTTGCTGTTAAAGAACAGCTCTTCAATGGCCATAAAATCCGGGTGAATGCGGTCAAGGATCTGGTTCATGTCCTCATAAATGGAGCGGAACCGGTCAAACATGGGCATGGCGGCGTCGGTGGTGACAGCGCCAAACTCCAAAGGCCGAAAATGGTTGTTTTTGTATTCTACGATTCCATAGCCCACAATGGCAAAGCCGGGGTCGATTCCTAATATGATCATGATAAGCCACCTGATTTTTGGTATATTTTTTTGATAAATCCCCTTGCAAAAGAGGGGGACGTATTATATAATGATAAGCAAAGAACAATTCCAGTATATCACAGTTTGGAGGAAATTACAATGGCAAAAGAAAAGGTAGTCCTTGCGTATTCGGGCGGACTGGATACGTCCATTATCATTTCATGGCTGATTGAGAACTACGGCTATGAGGTCATCGCGGTCTGCGGCGACGTGGGTCAGGGCAAGGAGACAGAGGGCCTGGAAGAGCGTGCCAAGGCCAGCGGTGCGTCCAAGGTCTATATAGAAGATCTGCGGGACGAGTATGTAGAAGATTTTATCTTCCCCACCTTAAAGGCGGGTGCAGTGTATGAGGGCAAATATCTTTTGGGAACCTCCCATGCCCGGCCGATCATCGCCCGGCGTCTGGTGGAGATTGCGGAAAAAGAGGGTGCAGTGGCGATCTGTCACGGCGCAACCGGAAAGGGCAACGACCAAGTACGGTTTGAGCTGACCATCAAGGCATTGGCGCCGCATTTGAAGATTATTGCTCCCTGGCGGATCTGGGACATCAAGTCCAGAGAAGATGCGGTGGATTATGCGGAAGCGCATGGTATTGAAGTGCCGGTCACCAAAAAGGATCTGTATTCCAGAGACCGGAATATCTGGCATATCAGCCACGAGGGGATGGATCTGGAGGATCCGGCCAACGAACCGCAGCTGGACAGCCTTTTGAAGTTGTCGGTACCGCCGGAAAAGGCGCCGGATCATCCCACCTATGTGACCATCGGGTTTGAAAAGGGCGTGCCAGTTTCTATTGACGGTGAAAAAATGGCGGCAAGACCGCTGGTAGAAAAGCTGAACCAGTTGGGTGGCGAAAACGGTATTGGGATTGCGGATATCGTAGAAGACCGTCTGGTAGGCATGAAATCAAGAGGGGTATATGAGACCCCGGGCGGTACGATTTTGTATGCGGCTCTGCAGGAGCTGGAGTATCTGTGTCTCGACCGTGACACCCAGGCGTTTAAACGTCAGGCGGCCATCAAGTTCAGCGAACTGGTGTATGACGGTAAATGGTATACGCCGCTACGGGAAGCGCTGTCGGCTATGGTAGATTCCATGGAAGAGACAGTAACCGGCGAAGTGCGGCTGAAGCTGTATAAGGGCAGCGTAACACCGGCAGGTGCGAAATCCCCGTATTCTTTGTATAACGAGGATATTGCCAGCTTTGGCGACAGCCACGAGCTGTACAGCCATAAGGACGCAGAGGGCTTTATTAACCTGTTTGGCCTGCCGCTGAAAGTCCGTGCCATGATGAAGCAGAAGAACGAGGAAAAATAAAACCTTTCCCTGCGGTATGGGAAAGAAGAAAAACCGGCAGAAAGCGGTGGTCCGCTATCTGCCGGTTTTTTTATGGGATAAGGTGGAGGTAATGGCGTGAACCGGGCAGGCCCGGACACAGTCTCCACAGCGGATACAGTCCATGCTGTTGGGTTTGTCAAACACCGGAATATCCATTTTGCATGCTTTTTGACAGGCGCCGCAGCGGGTACAGCGGTCAGTGTCCACCTTCAAACGGTAAAAGGCAATGGGATGAAAGAGGCCGTATACTGCGCCCAAAGGGCAGAGATATTTGCAAAAAGGGCGATAGACCCAGACGGACAGCAAAAGGATCAGGCCTAAGATAACCGCCTTGAGGGCAAAAAGACTGCCGGCGGCGGCACGCAGATTTTCGTTTGCGGCAAGCAGTGGAATCCCGGCCATCAGTGTCCCGGCGGGGCAGATCAGCTTGCAGAACCAGGGCTGTCCCTGACCGACAAAATCCACCACCAAAAGGGGGAGAAGGATCACCAGCAGAACCAAAATGACATATTTCATCCATTTGAGTATTTTGTCGCCGGGCAGGTTTTTCCGCTTTTTAAAAAAGGGAATTTTATAAAGAAGATCTTGTACCAGCCCAAAAGGGCAGAGCCAGCCGCAGACAAACCGGCCCAACAGTGCGCCGATAAAGAGGAGAAACCCCAGCACATAAAAGCCGAATTTGTTTCTGCCGCTTCCAAGGACGGCCTGCAGTGCGCCGATGGGACAGGATCCCAGCGCGCCGGGACAGGAATAGCAGCTGAGTCCGGGCACGCAAAAGGCCTTGGAAGGGCCTTTAAAAATCGTTCCTTTCACAAAACCAACGGCATAGCCGTTGGTAAGCGCCGTCCATATCAGCTGTACCCAAAGGCGAAGACGGTTTTTTCGTTTATCAGCCAATTCCGATACACTCCAGACATACATAAATTGCTTTTTGCAGGACAATGGCGGCCTCGCCGCCAAAGATGCCGCCGCCAACCATCATAATCAGTCCCAGCGCGGCCAAGGCGGCAGCTAAAAATTTTTGCAGTCCTTTTTTCATCTTATTCCACCGCCTCTAAGAGGTCGTTGATGATCTTTTCCCATTCGGCCTTGGTCATCATTCCCACATAGGAACGCCCTACCTGCTGTCCCTGTTCGTTGACAAACAGGGTTTCGGGGATACTGCTGACTTCATACAGCTTATTTGCAATCAGGTCGGGAGAGGGGAGCAGATGGACATAGTCGGCGCCGGTTTCGGCGGCAATTTGTTTTGCCTTTTCCACCTGGGCATCGTCAATGTTGCCGTTTAAGTCCCCTGCGTCAGAGACAATGCCAATGACCTGAAAGCCCTTGTCGGCGTATTCCTTGTTCAGGGCGCCAAGATCGGGCATTTCCTTCAGACAGGGCGGGCAAAAAGTGCCCCAGATGTTGATCATGGTCAATTTGTGCCCCTGAAACAGGGTTTGGTCGGCCTCCTGGCCGTCAAGGGTCTGGGCGGTGAATCGGGTAAAAGCATTTTTCCCGGTGGTCTCATTCTCTGCGACGGTTTGCCAGGCGCTGGAGGAATCGGTGTTTTGGTCGTTTTGACAGCCGGTCAGCAGAAAAGCCGATGCGGCCGCCAGAGTAAGACAAAGAAAAGCAAGTCGTTTCATCATGAAAATCTCCTTTTTATAGTATGGTTTCCACTTTAACAGTAAGCATTCGTTTTACAAAAGGGCAATGCCGGCTTTTTCACAGGCAGAGATGGTCTCCTCGTCCCAGACGGAAACCTGAACCTCGCCAATGTGGGCTTTGCCCAAGAGCAGCATGCAAAGGCGGGATTGCCCAATGCCGCCGCCCATGGTCAGCGGCAGTTTCCCATCCAGCAGTGCTTTGTGAAAGGGAAGAGAGCGGCGTTCTTCACAGCCGGCCTTGACAAGCTGACTGGTAAGGGATTCTTCATCTACCCGGATTCCCATGGAAGAGACCTCCAGGGCACAGTCTAAGACATCGTCCCAGAAGAGAATATCGCCGTTGAGCTTCCAGTCGTCATAATCGGGAGCCCGGCCGTCGTGTTTTTGTCCGGAAGCCAGAAGATCGCCAATCTCCATGATAAAGACAGTTTTATGTTCTTTGGTATAGATATTTTCCCGCTCTTTGGGGGAGAGGTCGGGATATAGATCCTCCAGCTCCTGGGTAGTGATAAAGCTGACTTCCCGGCAGAGCTGAGTATCTATCTGCGGGAAAGCCTTTTTCAGATCCGTGAGGGTATCACAGACCGCGTCCACAATCTTCCTGACGGTTTCCATCAAGAATGCCCGGTTCCGGTCTTCCCGGCGAATCACCCTGCACCAGTCCCACTGATCCACATAGACCGAATGGAGGTTAGAGAGAACCTCGTCCCGGCGGATGGCGTTCATATCGGTATAAAGTCCCTCGCCCGGGGCAAAGCCGTATTTGCCAAGGGCCATACGCTTCCATTTGGCAAGGGAATGCACCACCTGGGCTTCGGTTTTGGCATCGGGAATATCAAAGGTTACTGCCCGTTCGGTGCCGTTTAAGTTATCGTTAAGGCCGGTATTGGACGGAACGAACAGCGGCGCGGTTACCCGCCGCAGGTTCAGGGCGGCGGTGAGATGGGATACAAAGGATTGTTTGATGGTTTCAATGGCGGCCTGGGTATCATACAGGCCAAGGCGCGGCCGATAGCCGTCCGGAATGTGAAGCACGCTCATAGTTTGAATCACCTTTCTTTTTATATATCTCCGCCCGGCTGTGGGCGGATAAAAGTTGCGTTTGTTATGGCAGAGTCATTCCAATCAGGGCTGCTGAGAAATGGGAATGACCTTTTTGGCCATGGCATGGCGGATAATCTCGATGACATTCACATTACCCATGGTGCCGGCAATGGTCATCCGGGTCAGACCGTCCACGCCCTCAGAGGGCAGGTTCACCTCAAAATCTTCCTCCGAGGTTTTGTCATCCACCACGGCCTGCAGTTTATAGCCGGCGGCGTGGGAGGCGGCAACCACCTCTTCTGTATAGGAACCGTAAGGGAAGGCAATCATATCGCATTCCCGCCCGAGATTTTTTTCGATTTCATATTTGGATTTACGAAGTTCGGTTACCAAATCTGTTTCAGACACTTCGCCCAGGGCGGCATGGCTGGCGGTATGGGACTGAATTTCAATCAGTCCGCTGTCCTCCATCTCTTTTGCCTGTTCCCAGGTAAAGTGGGAATAGTTCACCTGCCCTTCACCAGCCACTGCCCCCATGGTATCGGTTACCACAAAAATGGTGGCGGGAATCTCCAGTTCTTTTAAAATGGGATACGCAATTTCATAATTGCTCAGATACCCATCGTCAAAGGTGACAATAATGGGATTGTCAGGCAGGGTCACACTGCCGTCGGTGCAGGTGACATAGTCATAATACTGCCTAAGGCTGATGGGGGTAAAATTGACCTTAATGGCGGTCATGTGGAGCCGGAAGTCATAAGGGGAGATCAAGGAGATCTCGTTGCCGTTGCTGAAGGGTTCGTCGGTGATGTGATGGTAGAGGAGAATGGGGACTTTAACGTCCTTTTTCTCCGGCACTTCCGGTTCTTGCGGGGTGGTAATGGGATTTTCGCGGGGGCCGCCCTCTACGGTTACCACCCAGGCAGGCGGGGTAGAGCGGTCGGTAGTTTCTGCGGCGGCGGGGAGGCAAAACGCCGTCAAAAGCGCCGCAGATAGTAAAAACAAAAGGGTTTTAGTAGTTCTTTTTCTCATAGTCACCAAATACCTTTCCTGCGCAGTCAATAAAGGTGTCGTTGTCATTGGTGCGCAAAATCCAGCTTAAAATATTTTCAGTTACGTCAGATGCACTGCGGTCCGCAAAGGCCCGGCGGATTTTATGCATCATGTCAAGTTCTTTGGCACTTAGCAGAAGCTCTTCCTTTCGGGTACCGGACTTGGCAATATCCACCGCAGGGAAGATCCGGCGTTCCTGCAGGCGGCGGTCAAGGTGTACCTCCATGTTACCGGTTCCCTTGAATTCTTCATAGATCATGTCATCCATCCGGCTGCCGGTTTCGATAAGAGCGGTTGCCAGAATGGTCAGACTGCCGCCGTTTTCAATATTTCTGGCGGCGCCGAAGAAGCGTTTTGGTTTATACAGGGCGCCGGGATCCAGACCACCGGAAAGGGTTCTGCCGGTGGGGGCAATCGTCAGGTTATAGGCCCGGGTCAGCCGGGTAATGCTGTCAAGCAAAATAACCACATCATGCTTGTGCTCCACCAGGCGCTTGGCACGCTCCAAGACGATTTCCGCCACCTTGACATGATTCTGGGGTTCTTCGTCAAAGGTGGAGAAAATGACGTCGCCGTTGATGCTTCTTTGCATATCGGTGACCTCCTCAGGCCGTTCGTCAATGAGCAGGACAATCAATTTAATATCCGGGTGGTTGGTGGAGATACTGTTGGCAATATTTTTAAGCAAGGTGGTTTTTCCGGCTTTGGGGGGCGCAACAATAATGCCGCGCTGACCCTTGCCAATGGGCGCCACCAGATCAATAATCCGCATGGCATAGTCGGTGCGTCCGGTGGAAAGATGCAGGCGCTGATCAGGGTAAATAGGGGTCAGGTCGTCAAAGGCCTTGCGGCGAATGGAGACATCCACCCGGTCGCCGTTGACCGTCTGTACATACAAAAGTGCCTGATACCGCTCCCCTTCGTGCTGCATTCGGGTATTGCCAATGATAAAGTCTCCGGTTTTCAGATTAAACCGCCGGATCTGATTCTGAGAAACATAGACATCGTTTTCACCGGATTGATAGTTGTCACTGCGCAAAAAGCCATAGCCGTCCGCCATAATTTCCAGAACACCGCTCATTAAATTGGTGCGGCGTACCGGGTCGCTGTAGGTAATTTCCCGGGTTACCATCCGTTTGGCATGGGGTTCGGATTCGCTGTTTTCTTCGTGACTTTCCGGCCGTGTAAGCCGCCGCTTATGGGTGGCAGGGGGCTCCTCTGGTTCTCCGGCTCCTGCCGTGTGGAGAAGGAGGGGCTGTTCCTTTTCCGGCGTTGCTTCCGGTGCCGCCTCTGCAGGGGATTCTTCTGCCGCCTTTGCAGGGGGTTCGGCCGTTTCGATTTTCCGTTTGCGGCCCCGGGCAGGCTTGGCGCCTTCCGTAGTTTCCCCGGTATCTAAATTATTTTCTTCGGCTGCCGGTTCCGCCGTTTCGATTTTCCGTTTACGGCCTCGGGCAGGTTTGACAATTTCCATATTTTCTTCGGCTGCTGCTGGTGCGGCGGTCCTATTTTCTGCGGCAGCCCGGCGTTTCGCCTCCCGAAGGGCAGCCTCCTGTTTTTCGGCAGTATCCAGAATGGACTGCACCGAGAGAATCTTTTCTATTAGCTCCGCCTTACGGTATTTGATCAAATTTTTGATATGCAGTTCCTTTGCCATATCGCGGAGTGCGTCCAGCTTCATGGTGGCAAGCGCTTCTCTTTCCATAATCATAATTTCATAGCCTTTCCGGCTCACAGATTCATGCGGCAGCCGCCGCAAAGGTTTGCCCCACCGGGTATCGTGAGCCGGATACCGGCGGGATGGGCAAAATGGTTATATTAAAGCTCGACCGTCTCCTGCGTTTGTGTGGGAGGCGGATTGTCGTCGGTTTGTTCTGACTGCGGCAGAACCAGCCGCAGGAGTGGATTGTTAAGATAAAGAATCTTGGTGGCGGAAGATTGTTCAATGGCATAGGCGAGATAGGTATTCTCCCTAAGCGGGGTAATGCCCCAGATGAGGGCCAGCAGGATACAGGCCACCAGAAAACCTTCCAAGAGCCCCAGAACCAGCCCGGCCAGCCGGTTAAAGAAGCCGATGACGGGGAGGGAGGCAAACAGGTGGAGAATGCGGCCAACCAGTATCAGTATCAGCTTGGCGGCAATCAGAACCAGCAGGAAGGACAAAATATTAATCAGCAGCAGAGTAAGATACTCGGCTGCGCCGTTTTCAAAGGTTTGGATACCCTGATTCATGGCGTCAAGGAGAAAATCAGGGGTAAGCGCCGTTCCCGGCGCTGCGGCCGGGTCGGCGGCAGCGCCGCCCAGCGCGGAAAACAGGGTGTCATAAAGGGGAGTGGTCCGCAGGAATGCGGTTACTGTTGGATAGAAGAGCCATGCCAGCACAATGGCGGCAAGGAAGGAAAGAAGTCGAAAGCTCATTTTCACAAACCCGCTTTTCCAGCCGGCAAAGGCAAAAATACCGATAAGAACAACCAGGACCACATCGGTCCAGCTGAAAAGGAATGAAGATGGCATGGCAAAACCTCCTTAAAGTAACAATACATTTTTCAGCGCATCCTGACAATATAAGCAGAAGTACTGCCGGCGGCAAGAACGGTTTTCTGATCGCCGAAGACCCCCAGGCTTTTGATATCGCAGGGGCTGGAAACGGTTTTTTTCAGCTTACCGCGGGAGTTGATATACATAATATCGCGCTGGCGGGAGACAATGACGGTACTGCCGCAGACGGCCAGATTGCTGATGCCGCTGTCTGCGTGGTAAGAGCCTTTGAGCTTGCCGGCGGTGTCGTATAGCTCTAAAACGGCATTGCCCCGGTTGTCGCTGGTGAGGAATGCCAGAAGATCATCGCTTGAAATGTCGTATTTGCCGGGTTGTTTGCCGGCAAAAGAAACGGAATACTGGAACCGGCCGCTGCCGGAGAAGCCGCAAAGCTCTAAGTCGGAGACGGCCAGCAGGCGGCTGCCGGAGAACCGAAGTTCTGTTACCACGGTGCCTTCCCGGTCGGCGGTGCCTACCACCTTTTTGCGGCTGAGATCGATAAACTGGATCCGTGAGGAGGCCGTATCGGTAGTGCTGATCAGCTGAGCCACCGCCAAATGCTTGCCGTTGTCGCTGAGGGCGATGTCCATAATATAGCCTTCGCCGCTGTTCCAGCTAAAGATTTCCTTTCCTTTTTTGTCAAAGACGGTCACCTTTCCCTTATAGCCGTCTGCGGCGGTGGCAAAGGCACAGTCGCCGTCTTTGTTCAGTTTAGCGGAAATAATATCGTTGCCGAGGCTGAATTCCTGAAGCTTTTCGCCGCCATGGAAGAGGCCGGCAAAGCTGTTGCCGGCAAGATCGGCGGCAAGCACATAATCGCCGGCGGTTTCCACAATGGGCTGGGAAAGCGGAAGGTTCAGGGACCAAAGCGTTTCGCCCCGGGTATTTACGGTTTTAATGTATTGTTTATTATATAGAAGAATGTTGTTTCCAAAGGGGATCAGGGTATAATTGCCGCCGGTTTCAAAATCCATATCAATGGAGCGGGGCCGGTGGGAAGGGATCATCAAAAGATTGATCAGCAAAATCAGAACCAGCAGGGCGGCAATCAGCAGCAGGATCAGCCGGCCCGGGCGGAAGGTAATCCGTTTTTTCCGCAGGGCAAGAGAGGTTTCTGTATTGAAAAATACAGAAAGCTGCTGTTTTGGATGTTTCAGAATGGGTAAGTTTCGGTTTATTTTCATATTTATTCATCCCAAATCATAATAGACTTTTTTTAAGAACAAACCTTGTGGGGGAGCAGTCAGACCACATCGTTTCCGGTCGCCGCTTTTGATAATGGCGGGAAGATCGTCAGGATCAATCCGGCCCATGCCGATTTCCGCCAGTGTCCCGGTCATGATGCGGACCATGTTGTAAAGGAAGGCGTCTGCCTCCACGGTAACACAAATAATTTCGTTTTGTTCGCCGCTGACTTCGGCCCGGCAGACAGTGACCGTACGGACGGTGGTTTTCTGGTCGCCGCCTGCGGCCATAAAGGCGGAAAAATCGTGCTTGCCCTCCAGCATAGGCGCTGCGGCGCAGATGACCTTGGCGTCAAGAGGATAGGGCAGGTGCCAGCTGTAACGGGTAAGAAAGGGATTCTGCATCCGGGCGTTTAAAATACGGTAAATATAGCGCTTGCCCCGGGCAGAGAACCGGGCGTTAAAGTCTGGCGGTACCTCCCAGGCGGACACAGCGGAAATATCATCGGGCAGAAGATGGTTGACCGCATAGGGGATCCGATCCGGGGGGATGGTGGTATGGGATCTGAAATTGAGCACATAATCAAGGGCATGGACGCCGGCATCGGTGCGGCTGCAGCCGGTCACCGAGATGGTCTCGCCGGTAAGGCGGGACAGGGTGTCCTCCAAAACCTGCTGGACGGTAATGCCGTTTTTCTGCCGCTGCCAGCCGTGGTAATGGGTGCCGTCATAGAGAATGCGCATGGCAATGTTTTTGGTCATAAGGCGGCGCCTCCCCCAGTCCAGGGCAGAAACCGCAGTGCAAGGAGCAGGGCGGCAAGCAGAAGGAAACAGAGCCACGCGGCAGAGTCAGCTTTGGTGTATTTCAGTTCATGGAGCCGGGTACGGTTTTCACCGCCCCGGTAACAACGGCATTCCATGGCGGTGGCCAGCTCGTCGGCCCGCCGGAACGCACTGATGAACAGCGGAATCAAAATAGGAACCATGGCTTTGGCACGCCGAAGCAGATTGCCGGATTCAAAATCCGCGCCCCGGGCAGACTGCGCCTTGATGATTTTATCGGTTTCCTCCATGAGGGTAGGGATAAAGCGCAGTGCAATGGTCATCATCATGGCCAGCTCGTGGGCGGGCAGGCCGATGCGCTTAAAGGGGGAGAGCAGATGCTCCAGCCCGTCGGTCAGCGCAATGGGGGAGGTGGTCAGGGTCAGCAGCGAGGTGCCCAGGATTAAAAAAACCAGGCGCAGGATCATGAACGCCGCAAAATAGAGCCCCTGCTTGGTAATGGTAAAAATCCACCAGTGAAAAACCGGATCGCCGCCGGTGAGAAACAGGTTAAACAGCCCGGTGATGACAATAAAGACAAAAATGGGCTTGAGGCCTTTGAGTACAAATTTCAGCGGAACCCTGGAGATAAAAATACAGCCGAAGGTAAAGACAGCCAGAATAAGATAGCCCAAAAATCCGTTGATGGAGAAGGTCAGGATCATGTAAACAAGGACCAAAAGCAGCTTGGTTCTGGGGTCAAGACGGTGTATGATGGTATCGCCGGGGAAATACTGTCCCAGAGTAATATCTTTTAGCATAAGGGATTTCCCTCCGGTTTCAAAATTGGAATCAGAACGCGCAGCGCGTCCTCAACGGTATAGATGCCGCCGGGAACAGGCAGGCCTTTTTGTTTCAGGCCGTCCATGATCCGGGTGATTTGAGGAACGTTGAGACCGATCTCACTCAGCCGCTGTCCCTGCTGGAACACGGCGTCGGTAGTGCCGAACATTTCCACCCGGCCGTGGTTCATGACCAGAATCCGGTCGGCAAGCTTGGCAATATCCTCCATACTGTGAGAGACCAAAATAACGGTCATATTCATCCTCTCGTGCATATCTTTGATTTTAAAGAGAATCTCATCCCTGCCGGCAGGATCAAGGCCGGCGGTGGGTTCGTCCAGAATCAGGACCTTTGGCTCCATGGCAAGGACGCCGGCAATGGCGGCGCGGCGTTTCTGCCCGCCGGAGAGGTCAAAGGGGGATTTTGAAAGAAGCTCTTTTTTGAGCCCCACCATATTGGCGGCAAACGCCACACGTTCCTCAATTTCTTTGGGGTCAAGCCCCATGTTAGAAGGACCGAAGGCAATGTCCTTGGCCACGGTTTCCTCAAAGAGCTGGTACTCCGGATACTGCATCACCAGCCCCACGTCAAAGCGGAGGGCGCGCATATCGGTGCCCTTTTGACCCAGCACCCGGCCGCCTATGGAGATGGTGCCGGAGGTGGGTTTTAAAAGACCGTTGAGCAGCTGGATCAGGGTGGATTTCCCCGATCCGGTATGGCCGATCAGGCCAATAAATTCGCCCTCACTGATTTCCAGATTGATATCTTCAAGGGCTGTTTTTTCAAATGGGCCGCCCTGCATATAGACATAGCCCACGTTTTTCAGCTTTATCATGAAAGTTCACCTGTGTGTTTGATAGAATGAAGACGCTCCATAATGGCGTCAATGCAGGCATCCGCGTCTAAGACCGCCGGGTCAAGATCAATGCCCTGCTGGCGGAGCCGGTAAATCAGTTCGGTTGCCTGCGGGGTGTCAAGCCCCAGTTTTTTCAGTTCCTGCACTTGAGGAAAGATTTGCTTGGGGGTTCCCTGCATTTTGATTTCGCCTTGGTCGATCACCACCACTCGGTCGGCCTGTACCGCCTCGTCCATGTAGTGGGTGATGAGCACCACGGTCATGCCCAGGGATTGATTCAGCTTTTTTATGGTGCTGAGAATTTCCGCCCGGCCGGATGGATCCAGCATGGCGGTAGGTTCGTCCAGAACCAGAATATCGGGCTGCATGGCCAGAACGCCGGCAATGGCGACCCGCTGTTTCTGTCCGCCGGAGAGCATATGGGGGGCGTGACGGCGAAAGGCGGTCATATTGACTGCCGCAAGTGCCGCATCTACCCGCTGCCGAATCTCTTGGGGAGGTACGCCCAGATTTTCCGGGGCAAAGGCCACGTCCTCTTCCACAATGTTGGCAACCATCTGATTATCGGGGTTTTGAAAAACCATACCCACCCGCTGGCGGATATCATAAAGACGGTCGGGGTCAGAGGTATCGATGCCCTCTACCAATACCCGTCCGGAAACGGGGGTCAAGATAGCGTTCAGATGTTTTGCGATGGTGGATTTGCCGGAACCGTTATGTCCCAAAACGGCGAGAAATTCGCCTTTGTTGATAGAGAGAGAAACGTCCCGCAGCACCGGAATATCCTGCCCGGACTCTTCGTTGTGATAAGAGAAGCAAAGATGATCGATATAAATGATGGGTTCCAAATGGATACCTTCTTTCTGTGTCAGGCCTGCCAGCGGGAACTATAGCCGCAGGGCAGGACCAGGCTTTTGCTGGTAACGGGCAGGCCAACCTCGTCCACGGCAAAGGAGCCGCCAAACTGCCGGCGCAGCGTCATGCGGAAGATATTTTCCATAATGCTGCCGGAAAGGCCGGTGGTATAGGTGTTGACCAGGAAAAAGAGCGGGTCATCACTGAGCACCTGCATGCAGAGGCAGATCAGCGGGTACAGCTCCTGTTCGATTTTCCATAGTTCCCCGCCTGGGCCGCGGCCGTAAGAGGGGGGATCCATAATAATGCCGTCGTATTTTCTTCCGCGGCGGATTTCACGCTGAACGAATTTCTTCACGTCGTCCACGATATAGCGGATAGGGCGCTGGGAAAGTCCGGAGAGCACAGCGTTTTCCTTGGCCCAGCTGACCATGCCTTTTGCGGCATCCACATGGCAGACGGAAGCGCCGGCGGATGCGGCGGCCAGGGTGGCGCCGCCGGTATAGGCAAAGAGGTTGAGAACATTAACATTCTCTCTGCCGCTTTTTTGAATGATATGGGAGAACCAATCCCAATTGGCGGCCTGTTCGGGGAACAAGCCAGTATGCTTAAAGCCCATGGGTTTGATACCGAAAGTAAGCTCGTGATAATTCACCGTCCAGGAGGGCGGGAGCTTATGAAAGGTATGCCAGCTGCCGCCGCCGGTACTGCTGCGCACATAGCGGGCGTCCGCCTGCTCCCAGAGGGGAGAGCGGTCAGTGGGGTCAAGTTCCCAAACGATTTGCGGGTCGGGACGCACCAAGATGCGGTTGCCCCAGCGTTCCAGCTTTTCGCCTTTGTCGCAGTCAATCAGTTCGTAATCTTTCCATCCGTCTGCGAGAAACATCTGTCATACCACCTTTATGCCCGCATACGCCAGTCTGCCTGAAAGCCGCACAGCGGCGATTTGGGGCAGAGAGATAAAAACGGGTTTATGTTATAAAAATCCAAGATACATCATTATACCATTTTTAAGCCAAAGCGTCAAGGTATGAAAAGGAAAGAGGGGGTGTCCAAATTGCCAAATCGGAGGCTGAAATTTATGAAATTATATTGACTTTTCACGAAAATGGGAGTATAATGAAGCGGTTGTATGCGGATACTTTAAAGCAGGAGAAAAAGGCGGTGAACCGTATGGCAAAGGCAAAGAGCGAAAACAGCAGTATAGCGCAGAACAAAAAGGCCTATCACGATTATTTTGTGGAGGCGGAGTATGAAGCGGGGCTGGAGCTGCGGGGCACCGAGGTCAAGTCCATCCGGGCCGGCCGGGTGAATTTGAAGGACAGTTATGTGTCCTGCAAGACCGGCGAGGCCATCTTGATTGGGATGCACGTCAGCCCGTATGAGCAGGGGAGTATTTTTAACCACGATCCGCTGCGGCCAAGGCGGCTGCTGCTGCACCGGCAGGAGATCAACCGGCTGATTGGGCTCACCCAGCAGCAGGGGTATACGTTGATTCCGCTGCGTCTGTATTTTAAGGGACAGCATGTGAAGCTGAAGCTGGGGCTGTGCCGGGGCAAGAAGGACTATGACAAGCGCGCCGCGGCGGCGGAGCGGGATGCGAAACGGAATATGGACCGCGCCATCCGCGAGCACAGATAGTATGAAAAAGAAATGAAAAACATATATTAAAACATATATTATATCAAAGAACGGTGAGAAAAAATGTTACATTTTGAAGTGGATATGAGTGTAGACTACAAAGCCATGGGCTGTGCGGAGCCGGCAAAGGCGCCGAAGCTTTCGGCATATATCCTGGACGAGCGGTACCTTGAGGATACCAACTGGAAGACGCGGCCGGCAGTGGTGATTTGTCCGGGCGGCGGATATGGGTTTGTGTCCCCGCGGGAGGCAGAGCCCATTGCAATGCGGTACTGCGGTGCGGGATATCATGCCTTTGTGCTGGATTATTCCATAGCGCCCACAGGGTGGCCGGCGGCGTGCTGTGAGCTGTCCAAGGCGGTGGCGTATGTGCGGAGCATTGCAGAGGAGCACCACATTGACAAGGATAAAATTGCGGTCTGCGGTTTTTCGGCAGGCGGTCACCTTGCGGCCAGCCTGGGCGTATATTATGATGAGGAAATGATTCTAAAGTATTCCGGAGCAGAAGCCGGGGAGAACCGGCCCAATGGCATGATCCTGGGATATCCCGTGATCACGGGCGAGGAAGAAAAGACCCATATGGGAACGCTGCAGAACTTTATGGCAGGCCGGGAAGAGGTGCGTCCGTATTTTCCGCTGGAAGAGCATGTAACGCCCAAGACGCCCAAGACATTTTTGTGGCATACGTTCTCGGACGGCGCGGTACCGGTGGAGAGTTCCATGCGGTTTGCGGCGGCTCTGCTGAAAAATAGAGTAGAATATGAATTACATATCTTCCCGGAGGGAGAGCATGGCCTTTCCCTTGCCAACAAGATTACGGCAAGTACGCCGGGCGGCATTATACCGGCGGTTCAGCCTTGGGTGGATATGTCCATACGCTGGCTTGCGCAGTTATAATGGGAGCACAGATATCCCCCGCCTTTTAGGCGGCGGGTTCCATTTCAGAGGGAGTTATCATCTCCCTCTGAAACCCTGCGGAGCGAATTACAATCTGTTGCAAGCTTAGCAGGAGCGTTGCTCCGATTTCAAGCGGGTAGAAAAAGAAAAAAGAGCCGGAGACGATTTTGGCCCTTGATAGAAATGGGGATGTAAAGGTTTCGACGGGGAAGCAGAGACACAAGGAGCGGGCCGCAGCGGGTACTGCGTAAAAAACCCAAACTTAAAAATAAACGCTAATAACGATAATTTAGCATACGCTGCCGCTTAGTGCAGCTGTCCGCCCCGGAATACCGCAGTCCGGGGAGAGGGCATCAACGATGCGGTGAACGTGAGCCGGGAAAGCTTTGACCCGGCCATGAAAGATGAAGCTACCGGCCGCCGGTGTTTGTCAGTGGACACCGACGGGCGGGAATACTGACCACTGACTACGCCCGTAGCGCTTTGTGGGGATGCTTTTTCGGACAGGGGTTCAATTCCCCTCATCTCCACCAAATCGGAGCAGTAATTTTGATAAAAAATTACTGCTCTTTTTTTCTCCTGAAAGCCCTTAATACAAACGATTTTAAAATTTTATAAATTAGTGATTGCTGTTATGGGTACGATTTTTTGCGTTTCTTTATGCTTTTTGTAAGTGTTTTTATTTTGAGTAATTGTTAAATCGCGGTGCAATCGTTTCTTTATGCCGCCAATCGTTAAATTTGTAAATAGACACGGTTTCAACGGATTCGGTTGCTTGGTGTATTTGGACAAAATAATATTAGGACTTGAATATAGATAAATTTTATGATATAATAATTATTAATTATATATCTATATAATAAGCGAACGGAGATTGAAAAGCAGACACACATGGATTCAAGCCAGGTGTTCATCCCTTTTATCGGGTACATTGGGCGGCGAAACGGAATAAATTTCATACAGCAATACTGCCCAGACACAGGCGGTATCGGTGCAGTAAGAAGGGTCTCTGTCGCAGAAGAATATCTCTGCAACATGGAGGCCGTTTTCTGTTTTTCGGAAAATGGCAAACCATTAGAATACATAGAAAGGCATAAACGAGATGATAGATGAACTGCGAAAACTGACGACAATAAGCGCCATTCTTTTAATTGGCGTGTTTACCTTTATTTTTTTAGGTGCTGAATACCTATATGTGAATATGATTGCGCTGACAACGGAGGCAGGAAATGCTGTAAATGCGCAGAACTATGTGCTTGGTGTGAGCACAGTCGGTTTTTTACTGTATCCGGCGCTGAGCCGCCTTGTAAAAAGACAGTATCAGGGTATCATTACCCTGGCATTAGCGCTGGCAGCGATTGTGTGTATATTCGTTATGCAGCAGCATTTATCCTATGCGGCAATTCTCATATCCGGCATGGTGCTGTTTTTTGTCCTTGGCTTTTTTGGCAGCGCGGTCCACAGCATAGCGGCGCGCATTGTTCGGGCAAGCGCGGCGCTGGCGCGGATTGTCGGGATAGCCTATGCCCTGGGGATTTTGCTGCAATTTTTAAACAACAACCTGGTCAATGTCGAAACCGCAGAAGCGGGTTTTCTATCCGCTTTTTTAGCCATGCTGTGCGTCTTAATGCTGTGGACACAGCAGCGGTACTTAAAGCATGTGAAAGAAACGGAACCGGAAAGCAGCGGGCAAAATGAGGAGGCGGCCATGTCCCGGAAAAAGCTGTCGGCAGGGCTTTTGCTGGCGTTGCTTGTCGCGCTGATGGCCTGCGTATTCAGCACATTGGACAACGCGGTAACACTCCCTCACGCGTCGGGACACGCGGACGTCGGGCAATGGCCAAGGATTCTCCTGGCTGTTAGCGGGCTTATGGCAGGGTTTTTGTTTGATATACGGAAAAGAAAGTTTATGAACCTCATCATGTACTGTGTGATGATGCTGTCCACGTTGTGTGTTGCGGTAATATGGCTGGGAGACCCGTTCCTGATCGGGCTTGTGGTGTTTTACCTGACTGCCGGTTTTTTCGCGGTATACTTTACCACCAGCTTTATGGAGCTGTCATTGCATATGCGGTTTCCAGCGCTGTGGGCAGGTCTTGGCCGCGCGGTTAACAATCTCAGCGCCGTCCTGGTTACAAACGGTTCGGTTACGCTGCTGTTTGCAGGCGGCGGTATTATCACAATCCTGCTTGTGCTGCTCTTGTTCGCGGCGGTTATGGTTGTAATGGCCGCGTATGCCGCGCAAATGCGGGAGATTACCAGGATGAACGATGCGCAGCGCAGAGAGGCAGACAAGTTTTCAAAATTTACACAGGTTTTCTCCCTGACGCCGCGTGAGAAGGAGGTTTTTCAGCAGCTGCTTGCCGAGCCAAACGAAAACCTCCAGGTAATCTCGGAACAATTGGCGATTTCCAGGACGGCTTTATATAAACATATCCGCAGCCTGAACGACAAGACGCAGACAGGAACCCGGCTGGATTTAACGCAATTTTATTATCAATGGGGCGAACGAAATACAATCAAAGGACCTATTGGCCAGCCCTTTAAAACGGAAACGGAAAATTTGTAAGTATATTTCTCCTCCCTTCTTAAATGGCGTTTGTCTTTTTCTGTGCTATTTTAAAAATATCGTGCGGATTTTACATCTTAAAAACAAAAACATAATCCATTGATTCTTTGAAATGGAAAGCGAGGCGTTTGCCCCGCTTTTTTTATTGCTTTTTTCATATGCAAATATATGTTCGTAAAAACAGCCTCAAAATATCAAATAATAGAAAAAAATACATGAAAAATAGGGGGTTTACAAATGTTAACCCCTCCAAAACAGGCCAGAGTTTACATTTGATAACCCCAAAATGGCCGGGGGTTTACAAAATTCAACCCTGAAAAACAAAAAAATGTACGTTTGTAAACTTATATTTTTTTCAGGACTATGCTATATTTTTTTCAGAGACCGACAGTTGTTTGGAGGGAAATAAAAAAATCTGCAACATTAACAGGATGGACTCAAATGGGGATGCTCTGCCGGGCATTCAAAAAATAATTGTAAGAAGGAGGCAGAAAAATGGAAGTAATGGAAAGGATGCTCCCGTATGCAAAAAAAAATGTCCAGCTTGCCGTATATGACATGCTGGATCAGATGGAGGCAGAATACGGCGATGGCGAGGCGAAGGACGTGATTGCGGAGGCAAACATTTACGGCAATGTAAGCAAGTTTTCTATCACAGTGAAAGAGGGCGGTTGCGGAACCATTATGACGCTCGCTATGCTTGCGCCATGCTGCGGACTGTCCATTCCCGGACAGCAGCGTGCTTTGACCGCCGTGGCTGACCGGATCACCCAGCATCTAGAAAACGTGTTGGTGATGAAGGGCGTCCGGTTCCAGCCGCCGGAAGATACAGGCGCGGCGGCACAGTAAGCTGTGCCGAATATACTTGCCATACGGAAGGAGGCCGACGGCCTATGCAAATCAAATGCAAGCGGCGCTTGCCAGTGGTGTTATCCGTTACCCTGCTGGCAGCAGTCCTTTCCGCCTGCGGCGTTAAAGCGCCGCCCGTGCAAACCGGGATGCCGGTTCAGACGCCGGACAGCGGAAACGTTACCATTACCAAAACCAAAGCAAAAGCAACCGAGACAGAGTTGTACAGCGCGCCGGACGGTTCGTTCAGCATGCAAATCCCGGCCGGCTGGTCGGTATCCAGCGGAGGCACCGGGATGTATCACAGTATCCGCGTAACCGACCCGGAGGAGCCGCTGAACCAGATGTTCGTTTTGCTGAAAGCGGACGCCCTGCTGCACAGCCAGGCGGGGAAGGAGGCGTGGCAGTACACTTATGCAGCGGGCAACAGCCAGGCGTACCTATTTACCCTTGCGCCGGTATTGGCGCAGCCGTCCACTGAAAATTTCTATAAGCTGTTCCCCCAGTATGCGGACTTTGCCGTGCAGGCAGAACCAGGCTACGCGGGCTACACCTTCCCACGGTTTGAGGATTTCACTGTTACCGAGCGTTTCCCGTCTGCGGGCAATTTCGGGCAGGCGGCGCTGGGCGACGAGCTGCTCCGCGCCACCTTCACAGAGGATGGCAGGGAAGGCGAAGGGATGTTCGCCGCCACGGTGGTAGATTTCGGACCGGTTCAGATTGCCGCGGGCGCTCCGTCGGGCTATCAGATCCCCAGCGCGGACGGCGGCTATTATATGGCGTACAATATCATGGCGGTCACCGCTGCAAAGGATACGCTGATTGAGTGGGAAGACGTGCTGACCCAATGCATGGGGACGCTGGAATACTCCCAGGCTTATGTGCAAAGCGTGCAGCAGGCGGGGCAGGAGCAGGTGGCGCAGGCGATGCAGTTCAGCGCCAACGCCAATGCTGTTTTGGACGGCATCATGTCCTCCTGGGAAGCGCGCAGCACCAGCCAGGATATTATCAGCCAGAAGCAGAGTGACGCCACGCTGGGATATGAACGGGTTTACGATACCCAAACCGGCGAAATCTACCGGGCGGAAAACGGCTGGAGCGATACCTACCAGGGCGGGCGCTACGAGCCCGTAACCGACGACAGTGTGTATATAGAGCCTATTTCCGGCTATATTGAATAGGATAAAATCCTGGACAGGAGGGATTCCATATGAAGATACATAGCAAATTGCTTGGTGCTTTCCTTGCGCTGCTCCTGGCCGCGTTGCCCCTGCAGGCATTCGCATTCAGCGACACTGCCGGGCATTGGGCGGAGGCAGATATCAGCGCCATGACGGAGAAAGGATACTTAAGCGGCTACCCGGACGGGACGTTCCAGCCGGATAAAACCATCAGCCGCGCGGAATTTATGAAAATCATTACCGCCGTATACGGGCTGGTGGAAAGCGGCGATTCGTACCTTTTATGGGCGGACGTTGACCCGTCGGCGTGGTATGCGCCCTACACCGGCTCCGGGCTTTTGATGCCGCTGTACCAGGGGCTCTACCTGTACCCGGAGGAGCCTTTGACCAGACGGGACGCGGTGCATGCCATCCTGCCGATACACGGCATTGTGTGGGAGGGCCATCCCGGCGCTTCGGCGCAGGGCATGGCGGACTATGCAGAATATCAAGATGACCCGGCGATGTGCAGCATGATTTCTGCCGCGATTGACAACAACATTATGCTGGGCAAGGACACGGGCTTTGCGCCCTTTGATTATCTGACGCGGGCAGAGCTTTGTACGCTTTTGCGCCGCCTTGACGGCCGGGCGACTGACACGGAGAATTTGAACGGCATCATAAACGGGATTTTAACCGATGTGCTTGCGCAGGCGGGCAGCGCGCCCCCTGCCGGAGTACCGGGGGAAGTAACCGGATACAGCGGGGAATACGAAAAAGCCATTTTTGACATGGTAAACCAGGTGCGCGCCGAGAACGGCCTTGCCGCCCTTGCATGGGACGACGGCCTTGCGGCGCTGGCCCGCGCCCACAGCGAGGACATGATAAAGCGCGGCTTTTTTGACCATGTGAACCCGGACGGCCTCGGCCCGGACGGGCGCGCGGACGCGGCGGGCATTTCCTATTATATGATTAGTGAGAATATCTCGGCCGGGGACGCGGCGCCGGAGGTGATTATGGACGGCTGGATGAACTCGCCGGGGCACCGGGGCAATATCCTGGATCCGGAGGCGACGCGCCTGGGCGTAGGTGTCGTGTTGGGCGGCGAGCTGGGTGTTTACTGGACGCAGTGCTTTGCCGGGTAATTATAGAACATACGAAAAAGAAAGTATGAAAAATATATCTTAATAAATAAAGGAGTCTGAAAAAATGAGCAAACAACAGATAGCAAAAGGTTTGTGGCGGCGCGTGGGAAGCGCGTTGCTTGCCTTGTGCCTGCTGCTTGGGCTGCTGCCGGTGGCGGCGTTTGCGGCAAAACCCGTAATTCCAGCGGCCTATGTTGGGGTTGAAACACAAGATGGCTGGATTTATGCTTATGCCGGAGAGGCCTCCGGCTGGGAGGCAAGCGATCCGCAGACCTTGTCCGGTTTGGGTATCGCTTATGATGAGAATACCAATACCCTGACCCTGAAAGACGGCGAGTTCGTGAGCCTGGGAGCCAACTGCATGGGAAGTGATTTCACAATCAAGCTGACGGGCAATGTCACCTTCGGCCAACTGAACTTCACCGGCTGCGGCGCAATCGTTTCAGGCAATGGCGTAATGAATGTGAACAATAATGGCACAGATGCCATTCGTGAAGAAGCCATTTATATCAGAGGCGAATATGCCGATGCAAGATTTATCGTCACGGAAAATGCAACGGTGAATGCTATCAGTAAGAATGGTGCCGCATTGATCATTCATGGTACTGCGGCAAAGGAAAATGCACTGGTTTACGGCAGTGTGTCCTCCGGTGGAAAGACGGTCGAGCCCTATGTGCGTGGGAATTTCGATCCGCTTTTTAACAAATATACGGAATTCCCTTTCTATGTTGGTGAAACGAGGTATACTACTCCTTATCGGTTTAAAGACAGTCAGGGCAATTTGTATTTCGTGACTGGCGAGCATAAAGACTGGGGAGATGGCACAGGCGGCTGGTATCATATGGATTACATAGCTACGGGAGAAACCGTCACCGTTGATGGCAGGGAGTATCCGTTGTGCGAACAACTGGATGGTGCACCGGTGAGCCTTTCCTGGATGGAATTCTTCGGCCCCTACAGCTATGACCAAAAATATACACCATATAACGGTGGAACAAAAGAGCTTTATGACTGGACATTATACCATAGTCTGGAAGCCGGCGAATCTTTTTACCAAACGAGAGCGGCACAAAATCTGGTGCTGAAAGGCGACGGCGGAGGCACGACGCCCTCCGTAGACCCTGATGACCCCGATGACTCGCCGGTTATCAATTTACAAACGGTTTATGTGGATGAAGCGCCTAACGGTGTGTTGGCAGAGGGCAGGATCACGGCCTATCTGTTTGTCAGCAATGCAGCCGAAACGCCTACTGCGACCCTGGCATACAGCGATGGCACGGCTGAAAAAACCATGAACTTGACAACGGAGGGAGCCGCCTCCGCCGGTATCTATATCTACAGCGGCACTGTGCCGACAGATGCAGTTACTCTGGGCAGCATGAAATATGCCGTGGGAAATATCACTGCGGAATCTACGATTGATAAAAATGTCGTTGCCCATTTGGAAGTGGCGGTAACGGGCGCTGTTCCCGAAGGCGCCGTGCTGACACTGCGTGATTCTGAGAGCGGGATGATCTCCTCACGGATCATTAGCGCTCCGGGTACATTTAGCATGGGGTCTCCTGAACCCGGTACATACAAGGCAGATGTTACGCTGACAAAAGAAGGGCGGATTGCAACTTGCGGCAGTACGGAGCCTATCACCGTGACTGACGGCCAAAAAACCACGGCTAACCTCACCGTTAGTGGTGTGACGGTGGCGGGCGAAGCGAAGGCGACGGTGTCTCCCGATGTGAGCCACCGCGTTGACTGGTATGATGAGAGCGGCAAGCTTGTTGCCGTTGGCGAGAACTGTGTGTACTTTTCCGGTGAAACTCTATACGCCGAGGCTGTGCCTACCAACGGCGCCGCATTGGACTATCAAGCTTCAGGCCGTGTACAGGTGACAGGAGAATCCGTAACGCTGGAAATGACAGACATGCCGGTACGCGATGTTTCCGGTACAGTCCATGTGGGCGGCAAGGCGCAGGCAAACGCTCTTGTGAGCATTACCGCCCATGTCAACGGCATCGCCAAAACCTATACCGATTACACCGATAAAGATGGTATCTACACGATTCAAGGTGTGCCAAGCGGCGGCACGGCGAATATCTCTGCTTCCTATATCATGGCAGAAACAAAAACCGAACCCCTTAACACTGCGGATACAAGCAAGGATTTCACCCTGACAGCCCGCACGGGAGTTGTGTTCCTGCCACAAAACAGCGGAAGCCTCGTTTCCGCTTCTGCGAAGCAGGGCGAAACAAATATTCCCGCCGCAGTGGAAGACAGCGATTTGATTACCTTAACAGGCGCCGCTCCAAATACAAACATAACACTGACCGTTCGATCGAAAATCGGGAGAGCAGCTATTGAGAACCTGGAACTGGATGAGAATTCCAGCGCCGTATATACCGACTCGATAACATGGGAATATTATAGCTATCCCCAATTTACACTGACCAATGTACTGGATCGTAATTTTTATGTTCTGGTATATGGACATGGCCAAAATGACAAAAAACTAATCTACACCGACTTGTATCAAGGCGATTCTTATTATCAGGGGATTCCCCTGCCTGAGGGAACATATACCTATCTGTTCCTATTGGACGACGCCTATCGGGTAATTGACCATGACGAGTTGGATACCTTGGATAAGGCGGAGAATAGCATTAACGCTTTGAAAACCAACGGCAAGGTGAGCGCGGAAGCAACGGTCGAGCTAAAAGACAGTCAATCTCCTCAGCAGACGGTGGGACAGGAACTGACCCTGCCCACAGGCAATATAAACGAGCAGATGCTGATACTGAACGCCGAAGCCAGCGGCCTGACCCTGGACGCAACGGCGACAACCGTTTCCGCCCGGGTGACCGTTGCGCCCAATAAGCCTAATACAGTAGGGAATACATTGACCGTCTATTTGGACACCAATCAGACCTCTGAGAGCGATGGAATTAGCCCGAATATTTTGGATGGCAGTGTTTACATCAATGGCAAACGCGCACAGGAGGATGTAAAGCTTTCTCCTAATCATGACATGAATGATTCCGGTTTTGGAGGAAGATATTCCGTTGAAATCCCCGACATCCGTGTATACGGCGGTTATCCGGCGGTGATTCAGTGGCAGAGCGGCCGCACGAATCTCAGTAATGTTACGGCACAGGCGGCGGTTTCTTTTGACGGCGGCACGAAGCAGTATATTGGGGAAAGCAAGATCGCTTCGCCGAGCATCTCCCTGTATGCGCCGTCGGCAACGGGCAGTGATGTTTTCTCGGTCTATGGCCAAGCGCCGAAAAATGCCGACGTCACGATTATGCTGGATGGTGAAACGGCAGCGGTGATGACAGCGAACAAAGATGGCTTTTACACTGCAAGATTGCGCTTAAACAATCCCATTGGCACGGAAGAACATTCTGTGATTGCCAAATATAAGAGCGGCGACCGGGAAGTTGTTTCGGCAACGCAAACCGTAACCTACAGCTCGACAGCCCCCTATTTGAAAACGATAGAAATTACCGATTACGTGGGTAGGAATGAGGTGTTGTGGGATAATGGCGAGGCAATGACCGGTTTTTACTGGTATATGCCGGATACGCCGGTTGTCTATACCATGACCTTTGGCAATGCGGATAAATTGAACAGCGAAAGCGTTATCGTCCATTTGCCCCGTGCCAACGGCGTGGAGCTTTTGAAAGCAAAAAAAACCCGGGACAACACATGGCAGACAGAGCCGAAACTGTGCGGAAATAATCCACCCACCGGCGCATGGGTCTCCTACGAAAAGATAATCGACCCCAACGATGGCGACCTTGCGACCATGACGGCAACGGACTTTGCACGGCTACGGGAAAAGGAAGCGGATTATGCGATTCCGGAAGATCTGGATCTGGCCGGAATCAGCCAACATGGCGTTACCTTTACCAAGGCCGAGGGCGACAAAGGCTTGACAATGGAGGTTGGAGGGTTCACCCTTACCGATACTGCTGAGACAGAAGCCGATATCGCTGATTTGCTGACGGAATTGAAAGCCTGCGAGGCGGAACAAAGTGCAGCAGGGAACGGGCACGTCGGCAATCAGGTCTATGTAGCGGTAGAGAAGGTCAATGACGTTTGGCAGTACCGCGTCATCCAGAAAGCCACCGATGGCGGCAGCAACGCCCTCTGGCTGGATACGGTGATAACTCCAAATTCCTACACCGAGCGCGTAATCAACGAGCAGACCGGTTATCTTGAGCAAACGATCTGTACATCCAATACACCGGTTACGATAACGGCGGAGGATAAGGAAGATATTGAGATTGAGCTGCTGGAAGGCTGGTATAATAACTTCGAGGAGTTTGGCGAAAAATATGAACAGGCGGTTTTGGAACATCCGCAGGCCAAGGCGGAAAATCCCAGCATGTTCCGCTTGTCTGCCGCTCCGGCAAATGAAGGAGGCGCCCCCGACCCGCAGGCGCCGGTCATTGATTATGTGACGATGTGCGGCAACGATCCAACCCTACTTTCGCTGGTGCTGATGGTTCAATGTCTTGAGCAGAACGATGTGGAATATCTTCCCAGAATTGAAACGGGCGGTAAAAAGGTGTATGGCCAGCCTGGCGATCTGTATAAACAGCTAAAGAGTGAGATCTTTTGGACATTGGGTGGTACAGAACTGAATGTAGAAATCGGTAAAGTTCTGGGGAATGCGGCGATCATGGATGTGGAAAGCAAACAGGAGCTTATCGCCAACATGAGCGATTGGGCGCGGGAGGAGATGAAAAACCAATCGGGCGATATAGGTGATATGATAAGGTTGGGGCCGACCAAGGAAGAGTACATTTATGAGCTGAAGCAGCTCTGCTATGAAGCACTGATGGATATCGATGAGCATGGTGTGGTAGACTGGGGCTGGTTCCCCTTTGACGATCGTTTCCCCGATCCCCGCAACGCCCAGAAATACGAGGAAGACTATCTATTTGAACCAGAGGATTATAAAGATTATTTTTTTGAAAACGGGAAAAAATGGGCTGATATGACGGAGGCGGAACAGCGCGAGCTGATTGAAAAGGCCAAAGGGGATCTGGGCTTGAAACCGAAAACGGCCAATACTACCACAAAGGGCGAAGCTGTTCCCGATACCAGAAAGCCCATCATTGACCCCTCCGGTTATGTCTATGCCGGCGTGGAAAGCAACCGGATTGAGGGCGTAAGCGCGACTATCTATACAGTAGACGATGCGGGCAACCGTACAATGTGGAACGCAGGTGAATTCGACCAAGTCAACCCCTATCTGACCAATGAAAACGGTCAATATGAGTGGATGGTACCCGAAGGATATTGGTCCGTTGATTTTGTGGCCAACGGCTATGAACCTTATACCACGGGTGAAAACGATGGCTCCGGCGCTGAGAAAAAAGGCGATATTTATGCAATGCCGGTTCCGCCGGTTCAGCTGGATGTCAACATCAATCTCTATGCCAGCGCCAATCCCACGGTAGATGAAGCAAACACTGTTGCCACATCAGAGGGTGTATATGTCGTATTTGACCAGTATATGGATGTTTCCACATTGACCGCAGATAAATTCAATCTGTCGGTAAATGGTAAAAAGATGGATCTTAATACGGCAGGGATGATTTCCTATCCAGATAAAGAAGCAAACGGAGACAAAAACTTTGCCCGTACCGTTGTACTGAATACGGCAATCGAAGAAGATTCGGTTGTCCTGCTGGAAGTCAAGAGCGATGTTACAAGCTACACCGGCAAACAAATGCTGCAAAATCATTTCAAGGAACAGCTTGATTTCAAAGCTTTGGAACAGGCAGCCGCGCCTACTGCAAATCCGGATAGCGGCAGTAAACTGGATGTAAATACGCCGATTGTACTGACGGCAGAAGATGGTGTAACAATATACTACACCACAGACGGCACGGAACCAACCCGCACAAGCAAATTATATACGAAATCCATCCTCATCACCTCGGATATGACCATCAAAGCCATTGCTGTGGCGGCAGGCAAAAAGGATAGCAAAGTAGCGACATTCACCTATACTTTGAAAAAAACGGAAACCTCTGACACGCCCGATACCAGACCCGGCGGCGGAGGCGGTGGCGGAACCACGCGCTACACGGTAACCTTCGATACCCAGGGCGGCAGCGGGATTGACAGCATCCGCGTAAATAGGAACGGCACGGTCACAAAACCGGCGGATCCGACCCGCGAAGGCTATACCTTTGGGGGCTGGTTTACGGATAAGGAATGCACAGAGGCATTTGACTTTGATACGAAAGTAACTAAAAACCTGACGCTGTACGCAAAATGGACGGAGGACGGCGCGCAGCCTACCCCGCCTCCTTCCGAGTGGAAAAACCCGTTTGCCGACGTAGCGGAGAGCGACTGGTTCTACGACGCGGTGCGGTACGCAAATGAAAACGGCCTGTTTGCAGGCGTGTCGGATACGGAATTTGCACCGGATACCGCCATGACCCGCGGCATGCTGGTAACGGTGCTGTGGCGCGCGGAAGGCGAACCGTCCGCAGGCGCGAGCGCCTTTGCGGACGTCCCGGCGGACGCATACTACGCCAAGGCGGTGGCGTGGGCGAACGCCAACGGCATTGTACAGGGGTATGACGCTTCTGCCTTTGGCCCGGACGACTTCATTACCCGCGAGCAGATAGCCGCCATTTTCCAGCGATATGCAGGCTTTAAGGGGATGGAAACAAGTGAATCCGGCGACCTGTCGCAGTTTGGGGATGCAGGCAAAGTTTCCGCCTGGGCGCAGGGCAATGTCTCCTGGGCAGTTGGCGTGGGGCTCATCTCCGGCAAGGGGGACGGCGTCCTTGACCCGCTGGGCAGCGCGACCCGCGCGGAAGTTGCCGCTATCCTACAACGGTTTTTGGAAAAGTAAACTGAAATGATTTTGTTCCGGCCGGAGGGCCAACCGGCCCTCCCTGCCGGGAATCCTGATACGGAAAACAAGGATATGGTTTTTAGCAAATACGATTTTATAACAAGGAGATGAGTTTATGAAAACAACAGCAAAAACACTATCCCGGCGTGTATTGGGCGCGATCCTCGCCCTGTGCATGCTGGCAGGGCTGCTGCCCATGACGGTGTTTGCCGCCGCACCGGCGCCGCTGTATGCGGACTGGGACGGTACTAAGGCGGAGTGGGTACAGCCGGCGGGGGATTATCAAAGGATTCGGTATCACATCTTTTTAGTGTCACGGACAGGAGCAAATGCAGGTCGTGTGGTTTTTGAAGACACAACCGAAAGGACCTCCTATGACCTGGGCAGCGCGATCAGCAGGAACGGCGCCGGTGACTATTTCTTCATTGTACAGTCGGAAACGGGTTCGTTATCGATCACGGCGGATCCGGACGACCCTAATGCACAGTTTACATGGAACGGCGACCTGAGCACGGAAGTGCAGAGCCGGACTCTATATAGCACCAGCGTCTCTCTTGAGGCTCCGTCAAATCTTCAATGGGACGGCAATGTGGTCGTGTGGGAATCTGTGGCAGGCGTAGAATTATATGACTTTCGCCTGTACCGAAATAAGGAGGAGCTTCTGCAGTATAGAGCAACGCTTTCCCCCCCAGACACATCAGGAGGTAAAGATCTCGCTTGGAATGGCGCTACAAATCCGTTTGGCGGAATCATGCAAAATTACGGAGGAGATTATTATTTTAAGGTGCGGTCGCTCCAGGAATCCGGATACACAGGCGACTGGGTGCAAAGCCCGGTCAGAAGTATAACGCTTACAAAAGTTAACGGGATCAATATCGAAAACGCATCGCTGGACGTAACCGTGGGCCAAGCGCCGCAGTTTAATGCAAAAGTGGCGGAGAGTGATTTATCTTATTATCATATCATCGAGGGCTGGGAAGGCAACGACGGCAAGATGATTACCAGCGATAATGCGATGAACGATAGAATCGCCAATAAAATCTTGCTATTTGAAGATGGAGTTACCTACGAATATTTTATTATCGTAACCGCGTATACCGGATATATGGTATCCGATGCTTCGCCTGTAAAATTAAACGGGAAAACGCTGGATTACAGTATCCCGGATAAGGCGGCCGACGGGGATGAAATAGCGGGGCTCCCCATCGGCGGCGGGTTCCATCAGGCCCAGCTGTTTGACCTTTACAGCGCGACCGCAGGGGCGGACGGCCCGGCGTTTGTTGAAATTCAAAATGCCGCGAAAAGCGCATCTTCCGTATCGGTAACGGCAAAGTGGGATGCGGGTGAAGCTACCCCGATTGTGTGCGCCGCGGTATATGATGCATCCGGCAGGATGGTTTCCATGGAAAAAATAGAAAACGCGCAAAGTACAGGTACGCAAGCCATTACGCTTCCTTTAAGCGGCAGCCTGAGCGGGGAACAGCTTACGGTCAAAGTGTTCCTGTGGAAGGACTTTTCTTCCCTGCAGCCGCTTGCCCCCTTTGATGAACAAACGGTTTAAACTTAGAAGCGAGTTAAAAGGAGATGAGCTCATGAAAAAGACAAGAAAAACATGGTCCCGGCGTATATGCGGCGCCTTGCTTGCCCTGTGCATGATAATGGAGCTTGCGCCAATGGCAGCGTTTGCTTCCAACATACCGTCGCCGCCGACCAATCTGCGGTTTGAAACCGTAGAAAGCGACCCGAAACAGGAAATGTATATCAAATGGGATAAGGTCGCCCCGCCGGAGGGGTATCAGTATGTGGAATATGAGATAGAACGGTATCACAATGGGCAGCCTGCTTATGAACCCGGTGTTGACCCGTTCCTGACCACCTATACCGTCATGCCCTTTAAAAAAGCGGTGAACCCGGCGGATGGCTACAGCTTCCGCGTGCGCGCAAGGGGGATCAACGTACTTGGGGATATTGACGCGTTCCCCGGCCCCACTACATATTATTTAGGGGAACCCGGCCCGTGGAGCGACTGGGCGGTATCCGACGGCAGCATCCAGGCTTCGGACGACCGGGGCTCCAACCAGCCGGATGAAAACCAGATGGTTCCGGGTGATTTTTTGGACGTCAATGAAAACGACTGGTATTACAACAGCGTAAACTACGTATTTGACAATGGGATTTTGTCCGGCGTGAGCGACAACGAGTTTGCGCCCAATGCGGACATGGACCGCGGCATGATTGTTACGGCGCTGTGGCGCATGGACGGCAGGAAGCAGGCGGAGGCGGTCATTTTCGCGGACGTAGCGGCGGACGCCTACTACGCGGGCGCTGTGGCGTGGGCGGCAGCCAACGATATTGTATCCGGCGTGAGCGACAACACCTTTGCGCCGGGCGCGGGCGTAACCCGCGAACAGATGGCGACCATTATGTACCGCTACGCCTACTCCAAGAATTTGGTTGCGAACGAGCCGTATAACTTAAACCAGTTTGGGGATAACAGCCAGATTTCCTCCTGGGCGCGCGACAGCGTAGCCTGGGCGGTCGGCGCGGGGCTCATTGCCGGCAAAGACGGGGGGATCCTCGACCCGCAGGGCGGCGCGACACGCGCGGAGGTTGCCACCGTCCTGATGCGGCTTGACGAATACCTGAAAAATGCGAACTAAAACCGGTTTTGGACTGCAATCCGGAACCCACCTGATTTAGAAAAGAGATGAAGTTATTATGCAAACAACAAAAACCATTACCAAACGCATATGGGGCGTGCTGCTTGCCCTGTGTATGCTGCTGAGCCTTATGCCCATGGCGGCGTTTGCGGCGGAGGATCCGGGCGCTGTCTTTGACTATCGCTTTGTCACCGAGGACACCATTGAAATCATGGGTTATAACGGCACGGAAACCGACCTGGTGATCCCCTCGCAAATCAACGGCTACACCGTGGTGGGGATAGGAAACCTTGATCTTCTGGGTGACGGCACCAATACGGTGGAATCCGTTGTTGTACCAGGCACCGTGAAATATATCAAAAGATTTGCCTATTACCCAAATACGGCTTATTCTGTAGGCAATCTGGAGAAGGTTACACTGCCGGAAGGTCTGGAAACTATTGGCGATGATGCGTTTGCAAGCGCCCCGGGCTTGTCGGAAATCAACCTGCCCTCCACGTTGAAATCCATCGGTGAGCGCGCTTTCAAGGACTGCAAGGTAGACAATTTTACCATCCCTGCCGGTGTAGAATATATCGGCGCCAATGCGTTCCTCGGCACCGAAATGGTATATAATCTGATGGAACGTGTGTGGGACGGCGGCGACCCCTTTATTGTCATCGGCGGAGAACTGGTATGCTATTTTGGGGACGATCCTGTGGTTACCGTACCGGATGGCGTCAGGGGCATTGCCACCGATGCCTTCTCCATTGCCCGCACTGAAAATTCTAAGGTTACCTCTGTCACGTTACCGGACAGCGTGGAATACATTGCGGAAAGCGCTTTTGGCGCGCAGTCGGAACTAACTACGGTAAACTTTGGCAGCGGCTTAAAAGAGATTGGGTTCGGAGCCTTTGGTGGCTGTACCAGCCTGAACAATGTCGTGCTGCCGGAGGGGTTGAAAAAAATCGGTGATAACGCATTTGCCGGCTGCAGCTCGCTTGACAGCATCAGCTTCCCCGGCACACTGGAAGTCCTTTATCCGGGAAGTCTTGAGAGAACACCGTATTGGGAGAACCTTCCAGGTGGTGAAAACTATCTTGGCGGCGTATTCTGCTTTAAGGAAACCGAACTGGATCCCTGGACGCCGCTCCATGTCGATGTCCGTCCCGGTACGCTGGGGATAATGGAATGGCAATCCAGCCACTATGACACTACCATGTCCCTCCCGGACGGGCTGCGCTATATCGGACCGAACGCGTTTCCCGATGGGATGTACGAATTAGATGATTTCACCCTGCCGGAAAGCGTCACCTATATTGATGATGTTCCAAACGGACACCGGGGCGTCCCCAAAAGCGCCCTGCGCGATTTGCCTGACGCCCTGACCTATATCGGCATGAATGCGTTTGAAAGCGATTATCAAATCGACATCGGCTATCTGGAAATCCCCAACGGCGTGAAGTATATCGGGCAAAAGGCTTTTGCCCATATCAATACCGGCTCATCCCAAAAAATGGACGTCCGTCTGCCGGACAGCCTGGAATATATGGACTGGGCGGCGTTTACGAATAACAACATCGGCCAGATCACCAACTGGTCCGCTGCCATCACCACATGGGAGGACTTTTTGTATGACTGCCAGATGGACGCCCTGACCCTGCCGGACACCATCCTCAATGTCCATAGACTGACGTCGAGTGCTATTCCCATCATAAACCTGAACCGGGCAAAGGTGATAGAAGGCTTTTACGGCTATGGGGGCGTTGATATATTATCTTATGGCGCCATCCAGCCGGGCAGCGGGACCATCCTGATGCCCAATGTGGAACGGGTGTTCCCCAATACCCATATCGGCGGCGCTGGCGCAGGCGTGGTGGTCATACCCAATATGGATGTTTACGTCCCCTTCAACGGCGTTGATGAAGGCTTTGATGAGCATTTGAAGGTTGTCATCTTTGATGAATCCATGCTGGAAGGGCTGCCCTCTGCGCCGTCAAGCGTCGCGCCAATGGTCGGCTCCTTTACCGATGTGCGGACGAACAACTGGTTTGCAGGCGCGGTGGAGTACGTGGTGAATAACGGCCTCTTTTCCGGCGTGTCGGACACCTCGTTCGCGCCCAATGAACCTGTTACCCGCGGTATGCTGGTGACGGTGCTGTGGCGGGCAGAGGGCGAGCCGGTCGCGGGCGCAAGCACCTTTGCAGACGTACCGGCGGATGCGTGGTACGCCAAGGCGGTGGCATGGGCGAACGTCAACGGCATTGTACAGGGCTATGACGCTTCCACCTTTGCCCCGGACGACCGGATCACCCGCGAGCAGCTTGCCGCCATTTTCCAGCGGTACGCGGGCTTTAAGGGTATGGAAACTTCCGGGCGCGGCGACCTGTCGCAGTTCGGCGACACGGGCGCGCTGTCAAACTGGGCGCAGGAGGGCGTGTCCTGGGCGGTCGGCGCAGGGCTCATCTCCGGCAAGGGGGACGGCGTCCTTGACCCGCAGGGCGCCACCACCCGCGCAGAAGCCGCGGCGATCTTGCAGCGGTTTTTGGAAAAATAAACAGGAACGATGTGTTCCGGCTGGAGGGGTATCCGCTCCTCCGGCCGGAATCCTTCAGACGGAAAACACGGGGACAGTTTTTGAAATAACAATGTATATAAGGAGATGTTCTTATGCAAACAACAAAAACCATTACCAAACGCATATGGGGCGTGCTGCTTGCCCTGTGTATGCTGCTGAGCCTTATGCCCATGGCGGCGTTTGCGGCGGAGGATCCGGGCGTTGTCTACGACTACCAATTTGTCACCGAGGACACCATTGAAATCATGGGTTATAACGGCACGGAAACCGACCTGGTGATCCCCTCGCAAATCAACGGCTACACCGTAGTGGGAATTGGGGATCTTGATCTTCTGGGTGACGACACCGATACGGTGGAAAGTGTCGTTGTACCAGACACCGTGAAGTACATTGAAACATTTGCCTATTACCCAAATACAGCTTACTATGTGAGTAGTCTGACGAAGGTTACACTGCCGGAAGGCTTGGAAACCATTGGCGATAATGCGTTTGCAAGCGCCCCGGGTTTGTCGGAAATCAACTTGCCCTCCACGTTGAAATCCATCGGTGAACGTGCTTTTATGAACTGCAACATAGACAATTTCACCATCCCAGCCGGTGTAGAATATATCGGCGCCAACGCATTCAACGAGACCTATATGGCGGTTCGTAAAGCAAACGAGGTAAGGGCTCGTGGCGGAGACCCCTTTATTGTCATTGGCGGAGAGCTGGTGAAGTATGCAGGAGATGATACTGTGGTCACCGTGCCGGACGGCGTCAGGGGCATTGCTACTGACGCTTTCTCCCCCTATGGCGGCGACGTCACCTCCATCACGCTGCCGGACAGCGTGGAATATATTGCAGACGGCGCTTTTGGCACACAGTCGGAACTAACTACGGTAAACTTTGGCAGCGGCTTAAAAGAGATTGGCTTTAGCGCCTTTTGGGGCTGCGAGAGCCTGAATAATGTTGTCCTGCCGGAAGGGCTGAAAAGGATAGAACAACTTGCATTCGCCAACTGCTCCTCACTGACCAATGTTACCTTCCCCAACACACTGGAAGTGCTCTATGCGGCCGATGAAAGTTCACGCACGGGAAGTTTTCAGAATACCCCGTATTGGGAGAACCTGCCAGGGGGCGAAAACTATCTTGGCAGCGTATTCTGCTTTAAGGAAACCGAACTGGATCCCTGGTCATCGCTCCATGTCGATGTCCGTCCCGGTACGCTGGGATTGGCGGCGTGGCAATCCAGCCGGCATTCCACTACCGTGTCCCTTCCGGACGGGCTGCGCTATATCGGACCCAACGCATTTCCTTATGGGATGCACGACCCCAAAATAACTGATTTCAGACTTCCGGAGAGCGTCACCTATATCGACCACGAGGCCGGCGTTCCCACAAGCGCAATGCTTGACTTACCGGATGCCCTGACCTATATCGGCGACTCTGCGTTTGTCGGAAGTGGCCAGGTTGATCTTACCTATCTGGAAATCCCCAACGGAGTGAAGTATATCGGACAGCATGCTTTCTCGGGCGTCCATATGACCTACGAGGTAGAGGTGGTCGATGGGGATGATGTATGGCGGCAAGATCGCTATTGGACATCAAAAATGGATGTCCGCCTGCCGGACAGCTTGGAATATATGGGCTGGGAGGCGTTTGCGGGTAACAACATTGGCCAGATCACCAACTGGCCTGCCGCCATCACCACATGGGATAACTTTTTGTCACACTGCCCGATGGATGCGCTAACCCTGCCGGATACAATTCTTAACATTCATGGTCTGACATCAGATTCCATTCCCGTCATAAACCTGAACCAGGCAAAGGTGATAGAAGGCTTTGACGGCTACAGAACTGTTGAAATATACACCTCTGACGCCATCCAGCCGGGCAGCGGAACCATCCTGATGCCCAACATGGAACGGGTGTACCCGAATACCCGTGTCGGCGGCGATGGCGCAGGTGTGGTGGCCATACCCAATATGGAGGTTTACGTCCCCTTCAACGGTGTTGATGAAGGCTTTGACGAGCATTTGAATGTTGTCATCTTTGAGCCGTCCATGCTGGAAGGGCTGCCCTCTGCGCCGTCGAGCGCCGCGCCAATGGTCGGCTCCTTTACCGATGTGCGGACAAACAACTGGTTTGCAGGCGCGGTGGAATATGTGGTGAATAACGGCCTGTTTTCCGGCGTGTCGGACACCTCGTTCGCGCCCAATGACCCGGTAACCCGCGGTATGCTGGTGACGGTGCTGTGGCGGGCCGCGGGCGAGCCTTCGTCAAGTGCAAGCGCCTTTGCAGACGTACCGGCGGATGCGTGGTACGCCAAGGCGGTGGCATGGGCGAACGCCAACGGCATTGTACAGGGCTATGACGCCTCCACCTTTGCCCCGGACGACCGTATCACCCGCGAGCAGCTTGCCGCCATTTTCCAGCGGTATGCGGGCTTTAAGGGTATGGAAACTTCCGGGCGCGGCGACCTGTCGCAGTTCGGCGACACGGGCGCGCTGTCAAACTGGGCGCAGGAGGGCGTGTCCTGGGCGGTCGGCGCGGGGCTTATCAGCGGTAAGGGCGACGGTATACTCGACCCGCAGGGCGGAGCCACCCGTGCCGAAGCCGCGGCGATACTTCAGCGGTTTTTGGAAAAGTAAACAGAAAAATTCCCGAAACGGCCTGACGTGGAATCCCTACCGACAGGGAAATCTATCGGGAGGTAATATTACACACATTTTTATACATGAAGAAAGGCTACGGGTATATGGATATATATAACTACAACAGCAGATAAAGAATTCAAAAATAAATCCTGTTTATTTTCATATTTTTTCTATGTAAACATACTTGCTGCAAGATATATAAATCTTGCGAGCGAGTATGTTTTTTTCTTTTCTCATTTTTTCTCTATTAGGGCCCCGCCTTCTCCAATTTGATTCAACCGCAATAAATCAGATTGGAGATAGAAAAGTGAAAATCAAGTACAAATTTGCAAACGAAACTGTGGAGATCGAGGTTACAGAGGAATGGGGCTCTATCCTCATTGATTTGGACAGGCAGGAATACAACAACAATCACAAGGAAACAAGACGGCACTGCCCGCTTAGCGCCTATAGCTATGAGGGTGAGGTTTTTTCGGTTGAGGATGAAAACCTCACGAAACTGATCGAGGACACCGAACCGGGCAAACTGCTTGCCGCCATCTTAAAACTGTCTCCCAAACAGCAGGAGCTTATCCGCTCCATCTACATAGACAAAATTTCAGTCAATGAGTATGCTAAAAGACACGGCGTTACCCAATCCGCCATATCACACAGGCTTGCAGCGGCAAAAAAGAATTTGAAAAAACTTATATAAAAAACCTCATATTTTACATTTCCCGTGGCCTTATGTTGAAGGACGTCAAAAACCAGCCTTCGGAAAGGACGGAAATGTATGAAACACAAACTGAAAATCAGTGTTTCCAGGGAGCCGAAATCGGGCGGCATTGTTGCCTGCAGGAATGTTTCACTGCGGGAAAGGCTGCTGACCCGGTTCCTCGGCGGGAAAGAACGGATGATGGTCATCGTCCCCGGCAGCAGCGTGGAGACGCTGTCTATCACCGAGCTTGCGGAAGGGGGCGTGATGGATGAGTAAAGTCCAGCTCCTACTTGACGTGGTACGGGATATGCGGTCGCTGGCCGACAGTATCCAGGCCGTGGCGGACGCCGTATCCAGCAGTGAAACACAAAGCCCCGCCGCACCAAAAGAGAAACCTGCCGAAACAACGGAGTCTCCCGCCATAACGATCGAGCAGGTGCGCGGGGTGTTGGCCGAGCTGTCGCAAAACGGAATGACAGCCGATGTGCGGGCGCTGCTCCAAAAGCATGGCGCGGACAAGCTCAGCGGAATCGACCCGGCAAAGTACAGCCTGCTTTTAGCCGACGCGGAGGTGCTTTCCCATGCCAAAAAGTAAGCACGCGGTGTTGTCGGCCTCATCGTCTCACCGATGGCTCAGCTGCACCCCCTCCGCCCGTCTGGAGCAAGAGTTTTCAGACAGCTGCTCGGAGGCGGCAGCAGAAGGGACAGCGGCGCACGCCCTTGCGGAGCACAAACTGAAACGGGCGCTCAAGAGACGCTCTCAAAAACCCATATCACCCTACGACTGCGATGAGATGGACGAATGCACAGACGGCTATGTCCAGTTTGTTTTGGAAACGCTGTCGGACGTAAAAAAATCCTGCGCCGACCCATTGGTCCTCATCGAACAGCGCCTGGACTTTTCGGATTTTGTCCCGGACGGTTTCGGTACGGGCGACTGCCTGATCGTCGCGGATCACACGCTCCACATTATTGACTTCAAATATGGCCGGGGCGTGCTGGTGGATGCGGAAAACAACCCGCAGATGATGCTGTATGCGCTGGGGGCGCTGCGTCTCTTCGATTCCCTCTATGACATCACGGAGGTTTCCATGAGCATCTACCAGCCCCGGCGGGAGCATTACAGCTCATGGAGCATTCCTGTTCCTGAGCTGATGACCTGGACGGAAACCACGCTCAAGCCAAAGGCTGCCCTTGCCTTCCAGGGTGAGGGCGAGTTCTGTCCCGGTGCCTGGTGTACCTTTTGCCGGGCGGCTGTCAGGTGCCGCGCAAGGGCTGAGGAAAAACTGGCTCTTGCCAAGTATGAGTTTGCGCCTCCGCCACTGCTGACCGATAAGGATATTGAGGACGTCCTTGCAAAGCTCGGCGATTTAACAAAGTGGGCGAAGGAAATAGCAGATTATGCCTTGGACGCAGCGCTGCGCCAGGGAAAGAAATGGCGCGGCTTTAAGCTGGTCGAGGGCCGATCAAACCGTAAGTTTTCAGACGAAACGGCAGTTGCGGAAGCGGCAAAGAACGCCGGATTTATCGATATTTACAAAACAAGCCTCATCACCTTAACGGAGATGGAAAAGCTGATGGGCAAAAAAGAATTTCAGAACATCCTTGGCGATTTGGTATATAAGCCGCCGGGCAAACCCACGCTTGTCCCGGAAAACGACAAGCGGCCGGAACTGCATATTTCAGATGCGAAAAACGATTTTAGAGAAAACATGGAGGATTGATAAAAATGGCAAATCAGAAAGATACCAAAGTTGTAACAGGTGTAGTCCGCCTTTCGTATGCGAACGTCTGGGAACCAAAATCAATAAACGGCAGTGCGGAAAAATACTCCGTTTCGCTGATTATCCCCAAGTCTGACAAAAAGACCATAGCTGCAATCAATGCGGCGGTTGACGCAGCAATCAAGGAAGGCGCCGGGAAGTTCGGCGGCAAAATCCCCAATAAAGCCGCCCTGAAACTGCCGCTTAGGGACGGTGACGCGGAACGCGAGGACGAGGCATATAAAGACAGCTTTTTTGTCAACGCCAACAGCACCACCCCGCCGCAGATTGTGGACAGCAGGGTGCAGCCGATCCTTGACCGCAGCGAGGTGTACAGCGGCGTATATGCCAGAGTCTCTGTCACCTTCTATGCCTTTAATTCAAATGGAAACCGCGGGATTGCCTGCGGGCTGGGCAATATCCAAAAGGTGCGGGACGGCGAACCGCTCAGCAGCAGGAGCAATGCGGAAGACGATTTTACCACATTGGATGACGACGATTTCTTGTCATGAAATACATAAATATTGACATTGAAACCTACTCCTCGGTAAACCTCGCCAAAAGCGGGGTTTACCGCTATACGGAGTCAGATGACTTTGAAATCCTGCTTTTCGGCTGCGCCATAGACGGCGGTGCAGTTCAGGTGATCGATCTTGCCTGCGGTGAGAAAATCCCAGACGATGTGCTTGCAGCACTTACTGATCCGGCAGTCCTCAAATGGGCATTCAACGCACAGTTTGAACGGGTATGTCTGTCACGGTACCTGAACTTGCCGGTAGGCGCCTATCTTGATCCTTCCTCCTGGCGCTGCACGATGGTCTGGGCCGCGACGCTGGGACTTCCGCTTTCGCTGGAGGGTGTGGGCGCCGTTCTTGGTCTTGAAAAGCAAAAACTGAAAGAGGGCAAAGACCTCATCCGGTATTTCTGCACGCCGGCCAGGCAAAAGGACGGGACGCTGTATCGGCGTCTCCCTCAAGACGATCCACTGCGCTGGTCGCGCTTTAAGGCATACAACCTGCGTGATGTGGAAACGGAAATGGGAATTCAGAAACGGCTCTCAAAATTTCCGGTACCTGAGTCCGAGTGGCAAAACTACCGGCTTGACCAGCAGATCAATGACCGAGGCGTTCTGCTTGACCTGGAATTGGTACAACAGGCCATGTCCTGCGACGCGGCATTTCAGGAAACCAATATGAAACTTGCCCGTACAATCACGGGGCTGGACAACCCCAATTCCGCTGCGCAAATGAAAGAATGGCTGCGCCAGAATGGCGTCATCACGGAGTCTCTTGCAAAGGATGCGGTGGTATCGCTTTTAGAAAATGCCGATGGCAGTACAAGGCTGGCTCTGCAGCTCCGTCAGGAGCTTGCAAAGAGCAGTGTAAAGAAATACACGGCAATGGAGAACGCTGTCTGCAAAGACAGCAGGGCGAGAGGACTCATCCAGTTTTACGGCGCCAATCGTACCGGCAGATATTCCGGCAGGTTAATCCAGGTACAAAACCTGCCGCAAAACCATCTGCCGGATTTAAAACAGGCGCGGTCGCTGATCCGGCAAGGGAATTTTGAGGCGGCGGAACTGTTGTACCCATCGGTGTCCACTATGCTGTCCGAACTGATCCGGACGGCTTTTGTCCCCAAACCCGAATGCCGGTTTTTCGTTGCCGACTTTTCCGCGATTGAAGCGCGGGTGATTGCATGGCTTGCCGGCGAACGGTGGCGGTTAAAGGTGTTTGCAGATGGCGGAGATATTTACTGCGCCTCCGCGTCCCAGATGTTTGGCGTCCCCGTTGAAAAGCACGGTTTCAACAGCCATTTAAGGCAGAAAGGGAAAATCGCGGAGCTTGCACTCGGCTACGGTGGATCCGTCGGTGCGCTGAAAGCAATGGGCGCACTGCAGATGGGACTTAGTGAATCGGAACTGAAACCGCTGGTGGACGTATGGCGGCAGGCAAACCCCAATATTGTACAGCTTTGGTGGGACGTTGACCGCGCAGTCAAAGATTGTGTGAAACAGAAAACCACGACACAGACACACGGCATGAGGTTTATGTATCAAAGTGGGATATTGTTCATAGTTCTGCCCTCCGGCAGGCGGCTGGCCTATGTAAAGCCCCGGCTGGGGGAAAACAAATTCGGCGGCGAGTCCGTCACCTATGAAGGTGTGGGCGCCGCAAAGAAATGGGAGCGCCTCGAAAGCTACGGCCCCAAGTTTGTCGAGAATATCGTCCAGGCAACGGCACGGGACATTCTCGCCGAAGCAATGCTGCGGCTTGGCTGGGCAGGATACAACATCGTTATGCACGTCCATGACGAAGTGGTGATAGAAGCGCCTGAAACGGCGCCGCTTGAAGAGATTTGCTCCATTATGGGACAGCCGCCTGCCTGGGCGAAAGGGTTACTGCTCCGCGCCGATGGCTATGTCTGCGACTTTTACAGAAAGGACTGATGAAATCTATGAGTGTAAATAAATTTAATCCAGAAGGTTATCATGACCCGACTGCCTACGAAGCCCTGGTAAAAATCGAAAAAGAGGAAAGGCGGCATCCCTACCGGCCGGTGGTATATATTTGTTCGCCATTTTCCGGCAATGTGGAACGCAACGCAGAGAACGCCCGCAGATACTGCCGTTTTGCGGTTGACAGCGGATATATTCCCATTGCGCCGCACCTGTTGTTTCCGCAGTTTCTGGATGAAACAAATCCAGACGAGCGCTGCTTAGCGATTTGCATGGACATTGCGCTGCTTGGCAAATGTACCGAGCTTTGGGTGTTCGGCGGCAATATTACCAAAGGGATGCGGATTGAAATAGAAAAGGCGAAGTGTAAACGGCAGCCGATCCGGTACTTCACTGAGGCTTGCGAGGAGGTTTCAAAATGAAGATTGCAATTGGGAACCGGCGTACCGATAAATGCTGGAAAAACAGCGACATTTCCTGGGAGGATTTTTGCCTGAAAATAAGCAGCACCCTCCGAACGACCGAGACGGTGGAAGAATACCAGAAGATGAAAAAAGGCCGGCAGGATGAGATTAAGGACGTGGGCGGCTTTGTGGGCGGGCACCTTGCCCAGGGACGGCGCAGAAACGGGAATGTCCTATGCCGCAGTATGCTGACGCTGGATATGGACTACGCTACGCGCGATGTGTGGGAGCAAATTCAATCCTTGTATGATTATAAATGCTGCGTATACTCCACCCATAAACACACCGCAGAACACCCCAGGCTCCGGCTGATCATCCCCCTTTCCCGTGAAATATCGGAAGATGAGTATCCAGCAGTCAGCAGGATGGTGGCGAAAGAAATCGGGATGGATATGTTCGACGATACAACCTACGAGCCATGCCGGCTGATGTACTGGCCCTCCACGCCTGTAAACGGTGTGTTTTTCAGTGATGTAAAGACTGGAGTCTTACTCGACCCGGACAGTTATCTTGCCCGCTATGACGATTGGCGGGACGTTAGCACCTGGCCGGTTTCGTCCAGGCAATCAGAAGTGGCAAAAAGGACGGTTTCCATGCAGGCGGACCCCCTTATAAAACCGGGCGTGATAGGCGCATTTTGCCGGGCATACGCCATCGAGGACGCCATCGAAACCTTCCTGGCAGACGTTTATGCTCCAAGTGCCGTTACAGGCCGGTTTGATTATATCCCTGCGGATTCTTCTGCCGGGTTGGTGCTGTATGACGGCCGGTTTGCATACAGCCACCACGCCACCGATCCTGCCTGTGGAAAGCTGCTCAACGCCTTTGACCTGGTACGGATTCATAAGTTCCGCGACCTTGACGAACAATGTCCGGCGAACACGCCTGCGGCAAAGCTGCCGTCCTTTAAGGCAATGGGCGATTTTGCTGTAAAAGACGAAAAAGTGAAGGCCGTACTTGCAGCGGACAGGATGGCACGGGCCGAGACGGAATTTTGCGGGGAGAACTGGCAGGCCGCGCTGGATATTGACAAAACAGGGAAAATCAAAGATACGCTGACGAATATCAGTATCATTCTAAAATATGATGAAAATCTGAAAAATATCGTGTATAACCAGTTTAAAAATATGCTGGACGTGGTGGGCGCGCTCCCCTGGAAACAAGTAAAGCCTGGATGGAGCGACACGGATCTTGCCTGTGCAAAGATGTATTTTGAAAGGATGTACGGCATCTGGTCGCCTACAAAGTTTAAGGACGCCCTGCTTGCCGTAGCCTCCGCAGAACGGCTGTACCATCCGGTAAAGGACTACCTGTCCGCCTTGAAATGGGACGGTGTAAAACGGGTGGATACGTTGCTGGTTGACTACCTGGGCGCAGAGGATACGCCATACGTCCGTGCTGTCACCCGAAAAACGCTGGTGGCCGCAGTCGCCCGGATATTCAAGCCCGGCACGAAGTTTGACTCCATCCTTGTGCTAAACGGCAAACAGGGCATCGGCAAGTCTACGCTTTTTGCGCGGCTCGGCAGGCAATGGTTTTCCGATTCGCTGTCCATTTCGGACATGAAAGACAAGACTGCCTCCGAAAAGCTGCAGGGGTATTGGATACTGGAAATCAGCGAGCTCAACGGCATGAAAAAGGTGGATGTGGAAACCATTAAATCCTTTATTTCACGCACCGACGATAAATACAGGCAGGCATACGGCGTTTCAGTGGAAAGCCATCCGCGCTCCTGCATCATTATTGGAACGACCAACAGCGACGGCGGTTTTTTGCGCGATATCACAGGGAACCGTCGTTTCTTTCCCGTGCGTGTCTCCGGGCAGGGAAAATACAAACCGTGGGAGCTTACGCAGGTTGACCAGATATGGGCGGAAGCAGTCGAGTACTATAACCGCGGCGAAGAGCTCTTTTTAAAGGACGATGCCGCGTCCCAGGCATACGCTATGCAGCGCGACGCGATGGAGACCGACGACCGGGAAGGTTTGGTGGATGAATACCTAAATACCCTGCTGCCGGAGGAATGGCCGAAAATGGACTTGTTTGAACGGCGCAGTTTCCTGAACGGCTCTGAGTTTGGAGAGAGCCGGCGGACCGGGACGCAGCCGCGGGAGCGCGTGTGCGCAATGGAAATCTGGTGCGAGTGCTTTGGCAAAAACCGCGAGGCCATTCGGAAAAGTGACTCTTATGAAATCGAAGGGATTTTATACAAGCTGGGCGGCTGGGAGCGTTATTCAGAAAATGCATCCGGCAAACTGCGGATTCCCGGTTATGGAATCCAAAAAGCCTATGTGCGTGTTGCCGATGAGAAACAATGAACAGTTAAAATGCGTTGCGCAAGGTTTCTCAAAAAACCATCGTCAACAGCTTTTGGAAACACCCCAAGCCCCGGCGGCGGCAGCGTTCGAGGGTTCCTTGTTTCTTATGTTTCTCATTTCTATATTGAAGTAATGAAAATAAGAGAAAAGAATATACACAAACGCATATATACGCGCGTAAGAGTTTTACCCCTTTTGGAAACAGCAATCGGAAACAGGAGTTTATTATGAGAGAAAAACAGATAGAAAGCAAGTTAAAAAAAGCAGTCGAGTCCAAAGGCGGCCTCTGCCTGAAATTTGTCTCCCCGGCCTTTAGCGGTGTACCTGACCGCATCATACTTTTGCCAGACGGTAAAATGGCGTTTGCAGAACTGAAAGCGCCTGGGCAACAGCTGCGGCCATTGCAGGAACACAGAAAGCGGATGTTGGAGCGTCTCGGCTTTCTGGTTTATGTGATTGACTGCGCGGAACAGATTGGGGGGATATTAAGTGAAATACAATCCACATGAATACCAGACCTTTGTCACGGATTTTATTAAGACGCACCCTGTGTCCGCCGTCCTATTGGATATGGGGCTTGGCAAGACGGCCATTACTCTTACCGCCATCTTCGACCTTTGCCTTGATTCTTTCGAGGTAGCAAAGGTGCTGGTGATTGCGCCGCTGCGAGTCGCGCGGGACACATGGAGTGCGGAAATCCAAAAATGGGATCACCTAAAAGGCCTTACATATTCCATTGCGGTCGGGACAGAAACCGAGCGAATAGCGGCGCTTCAAAAACCTGCCAGCGTGTACATCATAAACCGTGAGAATGTACAGTGGCTTGTGGAGTCCAGCGGCCTGCCTTTCGATTATGATATGGTGGTTATCGATGAGCTGTCATCGTTTAAGAGCCACCAGGCAAAGCGGTTCAAAAGCCTTATGAAGGTTCGCCCTACAGTTAAACGCATTGTAGGGCTCACGGGTACCCCCTCCGCCAATGGACTTATGGATTTATGGGCGCAGTTTCGGATCCTGGACATGGGCAAACGTCTCGGCAGATTTATCACGCATTATCGGGACGAATTCTTTGTGCCGGACAAACGCAGCGGGCAGGTAGTTTTTTCTTACAAACCTAAAGATGGTGCAGATGAGGAGATTTACAGACGTATTTCAGACATTACCATTTCGATGAAAAGTGCCGACTACCTTCCTATGCCGGAATGTGTGACAAACGAGGTGAAAGTCCGGCTGTCCGAAAAGGAATGGAACATCTACAGCAAATTAAAGAAAGACCTCGTCCTCCAGATTGGCGGCAGGGAGATTGACGCCGGGAACGCTGCGGCATTGTCAAACAAGCTGTGTCAGATGGCGAACGGCGCGGTATATGACACGGATAAAAACATAATCGGCATCCATGACAGAAAACTGGACGCGCTGGAGGATTTGATAGAACAGGCAAACGGCAAACCGGTGCTGGTAGCGTATTGGTTCCGGCATGACCTTGAAAGGATCCGGAAACGGTTTGCTGTCCGGGAACTTCGGAGTTCCGTGGATATGGCAGACTGGAACAGCGGCAAAATCCCCGTTGCAGTTATCCATCCTGCCTCTGCCGGGCACGGGCTGAACCTGCAAGGCGGCGGCTCGACCCTGATTTGGTTTGGGCTGACCTGGAGCCTGGAACTATATCAGCAGACCAATGCCAGGCTGCTCCGGCAAGGACAAACTTCCGATACAGTGGTGATACACCATATCATTGCTGACGGTACGATTGATTTGCTTATATTAAAAGCGCTGCAAGTAAAAGAAACGTCTCAGAATAAATTGATAGATGCAGTAAAGTCGCAGATTGGAGGTGCTGCATGAGCGGATATGAATTGCTGGCAAATGCGATTATAGAACAGGCGGCAAAGGATTACAGGAATTTGCTTTATGCCTTGAAAATAAATAAAAACAATCGGTCAGCAAGGGCAAACAAAACCCACTTAGAAAAATTTTTTCATTCGGAGTGGTACCGGACGCTGTCCAACGTAAACGGTGCCATGCTGATTGCCAAACTGAAGGAGGAATGCGGAATATGACGGCAAAAGAATACTTATCCCAGGCATACCGGCTTGACCAGCGAATCAACAGCAAGCTGGAGCAAATCCGAACATTGAATGAACTAGCGGCAAAAACGACGTCTACGATTTCGGATATGCCGAAAAGCCCAAGCATGTCACAGTCAAAAATGGCTGATACCGTTGTAAAAATAGCAGATTTGAAAAACCAGATTGCCGAAGATATGGATAGGCTGATAGACATCAAGGTTCAGATTGCACACACGATCAAGGCCGTGGATCATGTGGAACTGCAGCTTTTATTAGAGCTTCGATATTTGTGCTATCATACCTGGGAGCAGATTGCAATTGAAATGAACTGCACCGTCCGCAATGTCCAACTACTGCATGGCAAGGCTTTAGAAAGAATAAAATTTATTTAAAAATTTCATGCTTTTTCACTATTTTTCACCCTGGCTGTTATGTTACTATATACTCAGCAAAGAATAAAATGTTTGCCTCGGCAGTAATTGCCGGGGCTTTCTTTATGCACGAAAGCGAGGTGACGTGTGTGCCATATAAACCTAAGCGGCCGTGTTCCCACCCCGGTTGTCCAAGGCTAACAGATGGGCGATTCTGCGAGGAACACGCCAAGGCAGAAAACAAACGATACGAGAAGTACGACAGAGACCCTGCGGCCAAGCGCAGGTACGGACGAACATGGAAGCGCATCCGTGACAGACACATAGCGCAGTACCCATTGTGTGAGATGTGCAGACAAAGCGGCAAGGTTACCCCCGCCGAGGAAGTACACCACATCAAACCGCTCTCACAAGGCGGGACACACGATGAGAACAATCTCATGAGTCTTTGCAAGGAGTGCCATTCTAAGATTACTGCGTGCGAGGGCGGCAGATGGACGCCGAAGCACAGACGGCAGGGGCGGTCTTAATCTCTGCAACCGCATCCCGTTTGAACGGGCGCCCCCCTTCGTGCGCAAAAATTTGTATTCAAACAGGGTATTAACCCCCGGTCAGAATTGAGGTGATTTTTTATGGCGAAGGACGGTACGGCAAGAGGCGGAGCAAGGCCGGGAACGGGACCGAAACGCAAGGCTCTGACAGAGAAAATCTCTGCAGGCAAGTCGGCCACGATTATCGGACTGCCTGATGCACCTGCCCTTGAAGGCGTGGATATGCCACCCGTCAAGGAATATATGAAAGCGAAGCAGAAAAATGGTACAGACCTTTGTGCCGAGGAGGTTTTTGAAGAAACATGGGAGTGGCTGAAGAAGGTCGGCTGTACCGATTATGTAAATACGCAGCTTATCAATCAGTATGCCATGAGCGTGGCAAGACAGATACAATGCGAGCAGTGTATTTCTGAGTATGGGTTCTTAGCGAAGCATCCGACCACAGGGAATGCTATCGCAAGCCCGTATGTTTCTATGCTCCAGCAGTTCACTAAGCAGGTCAACCAGTCATGGTACCAGATTTATCAGATTGTGAGAGAGAACGCTTCGGTGGAATACACAGGAGCAACACCACAGGACGATTTGATGGAGCGGCTGCTCACCGCCCGGAAAGGAAAATAGGGGTACCCCAAAAAGTTCAAAGACTTTTTGGGGAGAGGACGAACACCGGAATAAATGAGATTTCGCCTTTAGGCGGAAACGAATGATATGGAGGTTGTGAGGACGATATGTTTGAGAAAGTAAATCCGAGCCACCCGGATAAGGTGGCGGACAGAATTGCGGGAGCCATTGTCGATCTGGCTTATACCGCAGAGGAAAATCCCAAGATCGCTGTGGAAGTTCTGCTCGGACACGGCAAGTGTCAAATCATCATAGAAACCACGGCGCTTTTGGCGAAACCTCAAATTGTAAGCATCGTACATCGTATTGCCGGCAGGCTGGATACAGATATTGTTATTGCCCCACAAGATAGGCTCCTGACAGACAATCAGGCAAATGGACTGCGCTGCGGCGATAACGGTATTTTCAAAGGCATGCCGCTGACTGACGAGCAAATGCAGCTGTCGAAAATTGCTCATGATATTTATGAATTGTATCCCTATGATGGGAAATACATTATAGACGGCGACAGGCTGATTATTTGTCAAAGCAACGCAATGACAAAAGATTTAAAACGCCTTTACTCAAATGCGGAAATCAATCCCCTCGGATATTGGACGGGCGGAACAAACGTTGACACGGGTGCGGCGAACCGTAAGCTCGGCTCCGACATGGCCGATTCCGTCACGGGCGGCGGGCTGCACGGCAAAGATTTATCCAAAGCGGATGTGTCGGTCAATATCTATGCGTTTCTAAAAGCGCAAAGAACAGACATGCCTGTGGAGCTTGCCTGTGCCATTGGGGATAAGACTGTGGACGGCATTCCTTACGGGGAGATCGTGGAAACCGCACGTAGATACATTAAGCGGCTTGGCGGCTTTGAAAAATTTGCAGAATGGGGGCTGGTGCGATGAAAACAACAACCGAGATGCAGCTTGTCCCGATTGCCAAGCTGGTGCCCTATGTGAACAATGCACGCACCCATTCCCCGGAGCAGATCACCAAACTGCGCTCGTCCCTTCGGGAGTTCGGCTTTATCAATCCCGTCATCATAGACCGGGATTTCAATGTGATCGCCGGACATGGCAGAATCCTGGCGGCTAAGGAGGAAGGCATCAAAGAAGTACCCTGTGTGTTTGCCGACCATCTCACCGAGGCGCAGAAAAAAGCTTACATCATTGCGGACAACCGCATGGCGATGGATGCCGGATGGGACGAGGAACTTCTGCGGGTGGAGATCGAGTCTTTGCAGGGCATGGACTTTGATCCCTTGCTCACGGGGTTTGACGAGAAGGAGCTGGCTACGCTGTTTGGCGCAGATGATGATGCGCAAGAAGATGATTTCGATGTAGACGCCGAATTAGAAAAACCCTGTTTTTCTAAAGCGGGAGACATCTGGAAACTCGGAAAACATACGGTTATATGCGGAGATTCCACTGATCCGGAAACTTTTCAGGCTCTCCTTGGAGATACAAAAGTAAATCTGGTCTGCACGGACGCTCCGTATTTTGTTAACCTGGAAAATCAATCCGGGAGAATCGCGAACGACAATCTGGAAGATACCCAGGCTTACGAGTTTCTGATGAAGGCGTTTACAAACTTTAAGGATGCTATGGCTCTGGATGCTTCCATCTACGAGTTCTATGCCACGATGAAGGCGCGCGTGTTTTACGATGCCTTTGAGGACGCTGGATTCAAGGTTGGCGCCGGACTGATCTGGAAAAAGCCGAGAGCGCCGCTTATGCGCACCGACTGGAAGTTCAATATGGAACCGATCATCTTCGGCTGGCGTAAGGATGGAAAACACAAGTGGTATGGAGATCAGAAACAGAAAGCTGTCTTTGAATTTGACGGGATCAAAAATTCCAAAGAGGACGGGTATGGGCATCCCTCCAGCAAACCTGTTCCCCTCATTGCGTATCTGATACAGCAAAGCACACAGGTGAATGGAATTGTGCTTGATGGATTTTTGGGATCTGCGTCTACGCTGATTGCCTGCGACCAAATCGGCAGACTCTGTTATGGTGTGGAACTGGAACCGAAGTTTGTGGATGTAGCTGTCAGGCGGTATTTGAGCCTACACAATGAAAGCGCGGACGATGTGCTGCTCATCCGCGGCGGTAAAGAGTATACCTACGAACAGGCTCTTGATATGATGGAGGTGACTGACGATGAGTAATGTAAAATATACATTTTCAAAAGATGGTCAGACAGCATATGGAGAAATGCCGGATGGCTCTGTTTTTATGATTGATTCGGATAGGCTTCCAGAGGTATCTGATATAAATTTTTACTTGTGTCGTAAGGGATACGGGCAGGAGTATCCAATGGATTGCAATGGGCGCGCACTTCATTCTCACTTATTTCCACATAGGGATGGATATGAAGTTGACCATATCAATCTGAACACGCTGGATAATCGCAGACGGAATATCCGCTATTGCACACATCAGCAGAATCAGATAAATCAGCCTCTCCAGAAAAATAACACCTCCGGTGTCTCTGGTGTCAGTTGGTATCCACCAAGACACAAATTCAGAGCAAGAATAAAGATAGGGCAACATGAGATTCATCTTGGTTATTATGAAACTTTCTTGGAAGCTGTGCAGGCACGTAATGTAGGAATGAAGTGTATGTTTGGCGAGTATGGCCGCTATAACGATGCCCCTCCTGCTCCGAAATGGATACGAAAATTTGTAATTGATAAGTGTAGACGCTTTGCAGAACTATCGGTTTGCAGAGCGTTTTTGTTTCCTGAATCGTGTAGTGGCAAAGACGAGGAGGTTGCATCAGATGGAACAACAGAATAAACCTTTGACCCTCGGCAGCCTGTTTGACGGCTCCGGCGGTTTCCCTCTGGGCGGTCTGCTCTCCGGCATCACCCCTGTGTGGGCTTCGGAAGTTGAGCCTTTCCCAATCAGGGTTACGACAAAAAGAATGCCCTGGCTAAAACACTATGGCAACGTTTCAAAGATGGATGGCGGGAAAACCGAGCCGGTGGATATCATCACCTTCGGTTCGCCCTGTCAGGATATGAGCATCGCGGGCCGACGGGAGGGCTTGGACGGCTCCCGTTCCAGCCTTTTCTATGAAGCCGTCCGAATCGTAAAAGAAATGAGGTGTGCAACCAATGGCAAATATCCAAAGTACATCGTCTGGGAAAACGTCCCCGGAGCATTCAGCTCCAACAAGGGCGCGGACTTCCAGTCCGTCCTCGAAGAGGTCTGCTCGGTCAAAGGATACAAAATTCATTCTGCTCGACCTGAAAGGTGGCCAAAAGCCGGAGAGATCGTGGCAGACGATTTCAGTCTCGCATGGCGGGTATTTGACGCGCAATACTGGGGAGTTCCCCAACGCAGAAAACGCATCTACCTTGTCGCAGATTTTGCAGGCGGGAGTGCCGGAAAAATACTATTTGAGTCCGAAGGCGTGTCTGGGTATACTCCGCAGGGCTTCCGTGCGTGGCAAGGAGCTGCCGGAACTTTTGTGGAAGGCGCTGGAACGGCAGGCCGCGTCTGCTTAAACGATCAGGGTGGCAGCCGCATGGATGTGATGGAGGACGTGACAGCAACGCTCCGTGCGGAAAACCACGGGCATCCGCCCTGTGTGATGAGTTCCGCCGGCTTCTGCACCGAGCATTCTGCAAAGGCAGGGGGAATTGGATATGAGGAGGAAACCTCACCTACGCTCCGTGCCGGTACGGTGCCGGCGGCAGTCTATGAGAACCATAGCCAGGACACCAGATACACCGGTCCGCTGGAGACAGCTCCCACGGTCAACGCCACCTACGGTATGGGCGGCAATAATCAGCCCTTCGTGGTGGAGACACCCAAGACGCTGAAGATACGCTCCGGCTGTGATGGCGGCGGCAAGGGCGCGTTGATCCAGGATAATAAATCTGCCACGCTGGGCTGTAACAATGACCAGACGGTGTTTGTACCGAAGGTTTACGGCATCTGCTCCAAACAGAGTCATTCCATGTTGTCGGACAATCCCCACAGCGGCTTTTATGAAGCGGAAACTTCCAGATGCCTTGATGCCAATGGCGGCAACCCCTCCTGCAACCAGGGAGGTATGGCTGTGTTAGCCCTGCAGGGTTCCATGATCGGCAGGGCTGACAAGAATGGTCCACAAGGCAGCGGCGTGAACGAAGATGTATCTTTTACGCTGGATGCCGCCGACCGCCACGCAGTGGCTTACTGTATGACCGCTGGCTCTTACACCCAAACGCTTAAGGAGCGATCTCCAACCCTGATGGCGAGGGATTACAAAGACCCGCCTGTCGTGAACGAGACCGAGCCGGAGTATATCGTCCGCAGACTGACACCTACCGAATGTGCAAGGTTGCAGGGATTCCCGGATTGGTGGTGCGCTGGGCTTGAAACTGATGAGCCGTCTGAGGATGAGATCGAGTTCTGGACAGAGGTGTTTGAGACACACCGCTCTGTCATGGGGACTGCATCCAAGCCGAAAACCCGCAATCAGATTATCAAATGGCTGAAAGACCCGCATTCGGATGCCGCCGAGTATAAGATGTGGGGCAACGGCGTAGCTCTGCCCTGCGTATTTTTTGTGCTTGCCGGCATTGCGTGGGCCGCTGAAAATCCCGACAAATCCTAACCGTATTTTTTGTGTAGAATATACCTGTAAAAGCACTTGCTATCTGTACGGTTTAGAGGTAATATGTGCCTACACAAAATCGAAAGGAGCAATTGAAATGCAAGAGAAAGATTTTGAATCGGCGATTAATGAGTTTGTCGGGGTAAGAATCAACGCATATGAATTTGACGAAGACGATGCAGTTACCGAAGCCTTCCGGGAATTTTACAGCCACCTGGAACGGGTAAAAGACTTTGATAAAAAGGAATATAATGATTTCGGCGACAGCTGCATCCTGCTGGCGGGCGAACTGAAAAACCGGTATTACCGCGCCGGGTTTTCTGATGCAGTTACATTTCTTATAGGCTGGAGGGACAAGGAATGGAAATAAGATATCATGTAACCGGCTTGCAGCGGAAACGGCTGGTACAGCTCATTTCAGAGATTACAGGATGCAAACCGGAATATCTCGGCGCTCCGAGTTTTGCTTACCGGGTGGATTACTTCACCATTGACAAAAACGGCGCTGTATCCTTTGACGACCGCGCAGACAGCGAAGAAATTGAAAACTTGATTGAACGGCTATCAGAGGAAGGCTTCGCCGCAGGAAGCGCAGAGTCGGACAATGAAACCAACGTTTGTATTTCCATGCCGCGCAGCCTGTTCACTGACAGCGCCCTTGAAAACCTGCATCACTTGCTGAAAGCAAAAGGAACTCTAATCAAAAAGGCGCTGGGAGTGAGCAAACTGTCTATCGATGTCGATAGCGGCAAAATCAGTTTTCCTTGGTTTGACGCCTATCGCACACCGGAGGAACTCAAGGCCTGCAACCATTTTATCTGTAAGCTGTGCGAGATGGCAAGAAATCAAAAACGAATTACGGCCAAGGAAAAAGCAGTCGATAATGAACGGTATGCCTTCCGCTGCTTCCTCCTCCGCTTAGGATTTATCGGCGCGGAATACAAAGAAGAACGCAAAATCCTGCTGCGGAACCTGGCAGGAAACAGTGCATTTAAAAAACCTGCAAAGACCACGCACAAAGATGAGGTGGCGGCGTATGAGTGATATTCTTTACGATTTATATTTTGGCAAAATCACGCCCTGGGAAAAGAAAGTAACCGACCCATTCGTAAAAGAAGCGGTCGAAAAAACACAAAAAGCGCGTAAGAAACTTGATGAACAGCTGCCGGAACAATTAAAGCCGCTTTTGGAGGCCTTCTGTTTAGCTGAGTCAGATATGCACGGCCGGGCGCTGTATGCAGAATATCTTGACGGCTTTAAGACAGGAATACGGTTGATGTCAGCCGTGTTTGAAAGGGGTCAAGCGGAGCTTGAATACCGTCCGCTTACTATGTCAGAACTTGCCTGCAAGGGTATACGAATTTTAAATTTGATAAAATGTTTCTGGAACAGGCGCTTGCCGATACGAAAGAAGGGATAGAATATGAAAGAGAATTATATAACTGAAAAAATATGCCCCAAATGCGGCCAAGCCTACCGTGAGCCGCCGGCGCTTTCCAGAGAGGACAATGAAACCCTTATTTGCCCGGACTGCGGGACACGGGAAGCGCTCCAAAGTCTCGGTGTAGAGCCGTCTGAACAAGAGAAAATCCTTGATACCATTCATCGCAGTGCACACATGGTATGATGGGAAAATAGGGCCGCAAGGCCTTGTTTTCCTTACACAGCCGTGAGGTTTTTTATTGTGCTTTACAGGGGGTGTTTTCAGATAAAAAAATTAAAAAAGTATAAGCCGACAAAATTTATGGCGCCGGGATCCTGCTATAACCAACCGGCTGCCGATTACGCCGTGAATTTTATAGAGTGTCTCTGCCACACCAAAGGCACATGGGCAGGGAAACCATTTGAACTGATTGACTGGCAGGAAAGAATCATCCGCGATATATTCGGTATACTGAAACCGAATGGTTACCGGCAGTTTAATACAGCATATGTGGAAATCCCAAAGAAGATGGGCAAATCGGAGCTTGCGGCTGCGGTTGCCCTTTTGCTTTGCTGCGGCGACGGTGAGGAACGTGCCGAGGTCTACGGCTGCGCCGCCGACCGCCAGCAGGCGTCCATCGTTTTCGAGGTGGCAGCTGACATGGTACGGATGTGCCCGGCGCTTTCCAAACGGGTAAAAATCCTTGCCGCTGCAAAGCGGATTGTTTACGCGCCGACCAACAGCTTCTATCAGGTGCTGTCGGCTGAAGCATATTCCAAGCACGGATTTAACATTCATGGTGTAGTGTTTGACGAGCTCCATACCCAGCCGAACAGAAAGCTGTTTGACGTTATGACGAAAGGCTCCGGTGACGCAAGGATGCAGCCTCTTTACTTTCTGATCACCACCGCCGGTACCGATACGCATTCTATCTGCTATGAGACACACCAAAAAGCAAAGGACATATTAGAGGGAAGAAAAATCGACCCCACCTTCTACCCAGTCATATACGGGGCGGATGAAGGCGACGACTGGACAGACCCACAGGTATGGAAAAAAGCAAATCCGTCCCTTGGGATTACTGTGGGTATAGACAAGGTGAAAGCCGCCTGTGAATCGGCAAAACAGAACCCTGCCGAAGAGAATACCTTCCGACAGCTTCGCTTGAACCAGTGGGTGAAACAGACTGTGCGCTGGATGCCGATGGATAAATGGGATAAATGCTCGTTTAAAGTATCCGAGGATGATTTGAAAGGCCGTGTCTGCTACGGAGGGCTGGACTTATCCTCCACAACAGATATCACGGCGTTTGTCCTTGTTTTCCCACCGCTTGATGAAACCGATAAATATTCTGTGCTTCCGTATTTTTGGATACCGGAAGACAACCTTTCCCTTCGTGTCCGCCGGGATCATGTTCCCTACGATGTGTGGGAAAAGCAAGGCTTTCTTTTTACTACAGAAGGCAACGTAGTGCATTATGGGTACATAGAAAAGTTCATCGAGTCCCTCGGCGAACGGTTCAATATCCGTGAAATCGCCTTTGACCGCTGGGGCGCTGTGCAGATGGTGCAGAACCTTGAGGGCATGGGATTTACCGTTGTACCGTTCGGACAGGGCTTTAAGGATATGTCGCCGCCTACCAAAGAACTGATGAAATTGATACTGGAAGAAAAGGTCGCACACAGCGGGCATCCTGTTTTGCGCTGGATGATGGACAACATCTATGTGCGAACTGACCCTGCCGGAAACATCAAGCCAGACAAGGAAAAATCCACAGAAAAGATTGACGGTGCGGTTGCCATGATCATGGCGCTTGACAGGGCGATTCGCTGTGGGAATGACAATACAGAAAGCATTTATGACGAACGCGGGATATTGTTTATTTAGGAGGAGTTATTATGGGAATTCTATCAGGCCTGTTCCGCTCAAGGGATAAGCCGAAAAATGCAACCGCAGGTTCAGGTTACAGCTTTTTCTTTGGAGGCACTACCTCCGGCAAGGCGGTCAATGAGCGTTCGGCCATGCAAATGACTGCGGTGTATTCCTGCATACGTATCCTTGCCGAGGCGATAGCTGGATTGCCGCTTCACCTGTACAAATATGGGGACAATGACAGCAAGGAGAAAGCCGTGACACATCCGCTATACAAGCTGCTCCACGACGAGCCAAATCCTGAAATGACGTCATTCATATTCCGGGAAACATTAATGACACACCTGCTTTTGTGGGGCAACGCCTACGCGCAGATTGTCCGAAACGGCAAAGGCGAGGTGCTCGGTTTGTATCCATTGATGCCGAATAAAATGTCGGTAGACCGGGACACCGATGGCAGGCTGTGGTATACATACACCCGCTCGACAGATGAAGCGCCTACCATGAAAGGCAGCACGGTAAAGCTGCACCCATACGATGTGCTGCACATACCGGGTTTAGGGTTTGACGGGCTGGTGGGATACTCCCCGATTGCAATGGCCAAGAACGCCATCGGGATGGGAATTGCCTGTGAGGAATACGGGGCCAGATTTTTTGCCAACGGCGCGGCTCCGGGCGGCGTTTTGGAACATCCGGGAACAGTGAAAGACCCGCAGAAAATACGGGATAGCTGGAACAGCGTATATCGAGGGACGGGAAATGCCCATAAAGTAGCAGTCCTTGAAGAAGGGATGAAATATACACCCATTGGCATTTCGCCGGAACAGGCGCAGTTTTTAGAAACAAGAAAATTTCAGATTAACGAGATCGCCCGAATTTTCAGGGTACCGCCGCATATGGTGGGCGACCTTGAGAAATCGAGCTTTTCTAATATAGAGCAGCAGTCGCTGGAATTTGTAAAATACACCTTAGAACCCTGGGTGATCCGCTGGGAGCAGTCCATTATGCGGGCGCTTTTAACCGAAGATGAAAAAAAGACGTATTTTGCAAAGTTTAATTTGGAAGGGTTGCTTCGCGGCGACTATCAAAGCCGCATGAACGGATATGCCATTGCACGGCAGAACGGCTGGATGAGCGCCAATGACATCCGCAGGCTGGAAAACCTTGATCAAATCCCAAAAGAGGACGGCGGCGACCTTTATCTGATTAACGGCAATATGCTCCCGCTTGCCAGCGCGGGCGCATTTGCTAAGGAAACACAAAATCTAAATGAAATGGAGGAATCCGATGAGGAAGTTTTGGAAGTGGAAAAACAGGACGGTAACCAACCAGGAGACGGGGCAGGAACAGATGGAACGGACACTGTTCCTAAACGGCACCATCGCAGAGGAAACCTGGTTTGACGATGACATTACCCCGGCACTGTTTAAAGACGAATTGATGTCAGAAAGCGGCAGGGTGACCGTGTGGATCAATTCACCGGGCGGCGACTGTGTTGCGGCTGCTCAAATCTACAATATGCTGAAGGACTACAAAGACAGTGTCACCGTAAAAATCGACGGCATTGCGGCAAGCGCAGCAAGCGTGATCGCTATGGCAGGCGACGAGGTGCTGATGTCCCCCGTTTCCATGCTGATGATACACAATCCGGCAACCGCAGCGTTCGGCGACAGTGCGGAAATGCAAAAAGCCATCGATATGCTGTCCGGTGTAAAGGACTCCATCATCAACGCCTATGAGGTTAAGACGGGACTGTCTCGTGCAAAGCTGTCACACCTAATGGACGCCGAAACCTGGATGGACGCGAATAAAGCATTGGAACTCGGCTTTGCCGATGATATCCTTTTCAGAAATGCCCAGAAACAGGAGCCAGATGAAGAGGACTCGGACGAAAACGAGCCGGATAAGGAAGAAAATTTGCCGTTTAAGAAAGAAAGCGCGGTATTGTTTTCCCGCAGGGCAGTCGCCAATTCCCTAATTAATAAGCTGGCAACACATACAAAGAGCAAAGACGCTCCGTCATCGGCTGTACCCCCTCAAGCAGAGGGACGCAGCATAGACGAGCTATATAACCAGTTAAATATTATTAAACACCATATTTAGGAGGAGGTATTTTAACTATGACCATTTTAGAACTTCGTGAAAAAAGAAGCAAGGCGTGGGAAGCGGCTAAGGCTTTCCTTGATTCCCACAGAACCGAAAAAGGCATTTTGACCGCAGAAGATGATGCGGCTTACACGAAAATGGAGCAGGAAATTGAAGACTTAGGGCGGGAAATCGCCCGTATGGAACGGCGCGAAGCACTGGATGCGGAACTGAATAAGCCTGTAAACACACCTATCACCGGGAAGCCCATGCCCGCTGCCGGCGATGAAAAGAAAGGCCGCGCGTCTGACGAATACAAACGCAATTTCTGGAACGCCATGCGCATGACGGGCGATCCGCACATCATCCGCAACGCACTGCAGGAAGGCACCGATTCGGAAGGCGGATATCTGGTGCCGGATGAATTTGAACGTACCCTGGTAAAGGCCTTGGAGGAAGAGAACATCTTCCGTAAGCTGGCAAAGATCATTCAGACGTCAAGCGGCGACCGTAAAATCCCTGTAGTGACTACACACGGCAGCGCCGCATGGCTGGATGAGGAAGAACAGCTGACCGAAAGCGACGAGGTTTTCGGACAGACCTCCCTTTCGGCACATAAGCTGGGTACTTTTATCAAGGTCTCGGACGAGTTATTAAACGACAGCGTGTTCGATCTTGAGTCATATATCTCTACTGAATTTGCCCGACGCATCGGTTCCAAGGAAGAGGAAGCGTTCTTTACCGGCGATGGCAGCGGCAAGCCGACAGGAATTTTCGCGGCGTCCGGCGGTGCGGATGTAGGGGTTACTTCTGCGGCAGCGGCGGCGCTGACGGCTGATGAACTGATCGACCTCTTCTACTCCCTCCGCTCGCCTTACCGTAAAAAAGCCGTATGGGTAATGAACGATTCCACTGTAAAAGCCATCCGCAAGTTAAAAGACGGCAACGGCCAGTATCTGTGGCAGCCTGCGCTTACCGCCGGGACGCCGGATACCATCTTAAACCGGCCGGTATACACCTCTTCCTATGTGCCGGCAATCGCGGCAGGGGCCAAGACCATTGCCTTCGGTGACTTTGGTTACTATTGGATTGCCGACCGTCAGGGCAGGAGCTTTAAAAGGCTCAACGAACTGTTTGCGACCACCGGCCAGGTGGGCTTTATGGCAACGCAGCGTGTGGATGGCAAGCTGATTCTTTCAGAGGCTATCAAAGTACTTCAGCAGAAAGCCTCGTAAGGTGATGTACTATGAAGATTAAAATATTGAAAGGTTGTAGCGGTCTGTTCTTCTCCTTCTGTCAGGGAGAAACTGCGGAGGTTTCAGCCCAGCTTGGGAAAGACCTGGTCGGCGGCGGTCTTGCTGAAGAAATCAAGACGGTCTCGGCCAAGACGAAAGCAGGTGTGAAGGAAAATGTTGAGTCTTGATACTGTGAAGGAATTTTTAAGAATTGACCATAACGAGGAGGACGGATACCTTTCCGTCCTCCTGCTGCTTGCAAAGGAACTGTGCGAGAATTATCTGCGCATTTCCCCGTTGGATGATGAAAAAGAATGTATCCGGCAGGCGCAGCTGCTTGTTATCTCGCATTTTTACGAACGACGTGACGGTACGCCTGTCCCGTCGGCTGTGTATCGATTGCTTGACGCATATAGGAACGAGGTGTTTTGATGGATTTTTCAAAATTAAGGCACAGGGTTATCTTCCTCCATCCCGGCGATTTAAGAAAGAACAGCATGGGTGAAACAGTGCCGGGATATATTCCGTTTAAACCGTCCATGCCGTCATCTAACGATGTGTATCTGACACACGATACGGATGGAAGTGCTGTCTTAAAGCGCCGTGACGGAAAGGCATATTCTTCCCTCGACGCACTGCACGATTACTCCGTTGCGGCGTTTGTGTCGCCCATGAGCGGACGTGAATATGAGGAAAGCCAAAAGCTGAGAGCGGAAACCACATATAAGATTGTAACCCGTTTCTTTCCGGGGATTACGCCGCAGATGCGGATTTTATACGACAGCCGTGAGTTTGAAATCGTATCGGTGCTTGATATGAACGAACAGCATACCGAACTGCAGATTGTGGCGGCGGAAAAGGGACGTAAAACAGCGCAGAACACGGAAGTTGGTGACGGCGATGGCTGACGACGGAACCTTCGGGTTTGAGGAGCTGCAGAAAGCGTTTAACCGAATCGAACAGAAATACCCAAACAAAACGGACGCCATGCTGATGGCGATGGCGCGGGTTGCGGCAAACCGGACAAAAAGCAAAACGCCGGTGGGTAAAACCAAGAAGCTAAAATCCACCTGGCGTACAAAGAAGCCGAAGGTGTACGGCAAAGCGCGGGTTGCCCGTATGCAGTCGGCGTCAAGATATGCTCATCTGGTTGAGGACGGGCATGAGATTGTAACCGGCGGCCGGGCGACAGTCTGGGGCAGAAAACTGAACGTTCTGCAGCGCGGCATACGCGGCGTAAAGGTAAAAGGCAGGACACAGGGGGCAAAAATGATAGAAAAATCGATGGACGAGATAGAAAGCACCTTTGATAAATCAGCCGAAAAGCTGCTGGACGATTTAACGCGGGAGGTGGAGCTGTGATTACTCTTCAAGATATCCAGGCTGCGGTGGGAAGTGTGCTGCAGCAAAACGGCTACTCTGTTATCGCTGCTGAGGTTCAGGAGGGGTTTGAAAGGCCGGCGTGTTTTGTGGAGGTACTGCCGGTTAGTGTAACGCTTGAAAACCAATTCACGGAAATTGTGACGAACAGTGTGGAAATCACCTATCATCCGGCAATCGAAACCAAAGAAGAGCTGATTGAAACCGCCGGAAAGCTGAAGCGGCTGTTCCTCTATACACCATTACAGGTACAGGACAGGTTCCTGTCCGTCAACGAAATAACCTTTGATGCAGACAAATCCACGCTTATCGCCTACTTTGAGCTGGAATATCTGCAGGAAACAGAAGCTGCGGAAGAAACACTTCCGAAAATGGAAAATTTACAAGAAAGGGTGGCAACACAAAGTTATGGGACTTCCTCAAATACTGATTGAATTTAAGACGCTTGCAGAAACGCTTGTGACACGGAGCGCCCGCGGGATTGTCGCGGTTATCTTAAAGGACGACAGCAATGCAGCGCAGACGCAGATTTATACCAAAGAAAGCGAGATCACCAAAAGCCATTACACAACGGCGAACCTGGGTTTTCTTTCCCTCATTTTCAAGGGTGCTCCCACCAGGGTGATTGTAGAACGGATTCCGACCGCAGGAGACATCGCGCCGACCCTGGAACGGCTGAAAAACAAGAAATGGAACTACCTCACCATGCCGGTTCCCGGTGAGACGGATGTAAGCACAATTGTAGATTTTATCACTGAGCAGCGGGATGTATACCATAAAACCTTTAAAGCGGTGCTCCCGACAGTAGCGGCAAACCATGAGGGGATTATTGACTTTGAAACCGCCGATATCAAGGTGGGGACAAAGACATATACCGCCGCTGAGTACTGCCCGAGGATCGCAGGGCTTCTTGCGGGGCTTCCCTTAAACCGAAGCGCCACCTATTATCCCCTGCCGGAGGTTGAGAGCATTACTGAGAGCGAAACGCCGGACGCGGATGTGGACAACGGAAAACTGATTCTCATTAACGACGGAACAAAAATCAAGATCGCAAGGGGTGTCAATTCCCTGACAACAACCTCTGACAGCAAAGGGGATGATTTTAAGAAAATAAAGATTATGGAAGCTGTGGACATGATCCGCGACGATATCCGTACAACCTTTGAAAACGAGTTTGTGGGACAGATGGAAAACTCCTATGATAACAAGATTTTGTTTATCGCGGCAGTCAATAAATATTTTTCCGATCTTGCAGGCCAGGGCGTGCTGTATGATAGGTTCGACAATAAGGCGGACATTGATATCGAAGCTACCCGTGCCTGGCTTGCTAAGCAAAAAGATGTTTCTGATTGGGATGATGAACAGATCAAAACCGCTAACACGGACACGAATGTGTTTGTAAAGGCAAACATCCAGGTGCAGGACGCAATTGAAGATTTGAACTTCCAAATCTATATGGAATGAGAGGTGATGAAATATGGCAGTAAAACCGACAGCGCCGAGAGTGATGAACGGCAAATGGGGTATGGTGTATTTAAACGGGGAACCTGTCTGGGAAACCGACTCCTATGAAGCAAAGGTGAAAATCGAGCGGGAGGATGTGGATTTTGTCATGCAGATGGCAAAGGACTCCAAAATGACAGGGCTGACCGGTGAATGGAGTATGAAGATTAAGAAAGTTTTTTCACGGGGCGCACAGTTGCTGGCTGATAAAGTCAAAAAGGGACAGGACGTGCGAGTCCAGATCATATCAAAGCTGGACGACCCGGACGCATACGGCAGCGAGCGTTTGGTTGTGGAAAACGCATGGTTTAACGAACTGACGCTTCAGAAATTTGAGAACGCAAAAATGGTTGACGAGGAATACAGCGGCGGGTTTACCGACTTCTATTTCCCCGATCTTGTGAAAGTGAGGTAACAGGCTATGAATAAACACACAAAAATCACCCTGCAGGAGCTTATCCGCAGGAAGGAGCAAATGCTGGAGAGTAAAGCAAAACCCAAAACCGGAACGCTGTACATCAAGTCATTAGACGGTACCATAACCATTGAAGGCCCAACGGCGTCTATGGCGAAGGAGTCACAGGACATGGAGAACGGTGATGCGTACATTGTATATTCCTGTGTTGCTGACCCTTGTCTGAAATCCAAGGAACTGCAGGAGGCATTCGGCTGCGCAGACCCGATGGAGATTGTGGATATGGTGTTCGAACCGGGCGAAATTCCTCTGATTGCGGTGGAATGCCTGAAGCTGGCGGGCTATATTGACGGCGTTAAAGCGGTGGACGAACTAAAAAACTAATCAAAAGTGACGGAGAGCTTGCCATGCTCTGTCACTTTCTAAACCGAGGAATAACACCTGATAAAGTGATAAATCTTCCTTACGGTGAAAAGTTGTTTTACAAAGCGGCTTATGAAATATACTGCGAGGACGAGTATGAAAAAATAAAGGCATTGACGGGCGGTGATGGCAATGGCTAAAAAGAACATTGGCGCGACCCTGTCCATTAAGGACGGGAACTTCACCACCGGGATCAAGAATGCCGTCACCGGGCTGAAAAATCTTAAAAATCACACCACCAATGCTACGGGCAGCCTGAAAAAGTTTGGCACACAGAGTAAATCCACAGGCGATACGCTCTCAGGACTCGCAAAAAAGGTGACCGGTGTTGTTGCGGCTTATGCCGGATTTAGTCAAGTGAAAAATTTTATGACAGACTGTGTCACAGGCGTACTGGAATTGGAGCGGGCAAACGAGCGTCTCGGCACTCTTATGATGAATGTCAAAGGCACCACCCAGGCGCAGGTCGACGAAATCATCAAATACGGCGATGCACTCGAACTGGTCACCACAATCGAAGGAGACGCAACAGTGGTCGGAGCATCACAGCTTGCCACCTTCCAATTACAAGGCGATACCATCAAAACACTGCTTCCCGCTTTGCAGGACTTAGCGGTTTCCTCATATGGCGTATCTGTTTCACAGGAACAGATGCAATCGATGGCAAACCTGCTCGGTAAAGTTATGACCGGCTCCACGAGCGCCCTCACCCGTTACGGCGTTATCATGGACGAAAACCAGAAAAAAATTCTGCAGACCGGAACAGAAAGTGAACGTGCCGCTATACTGGTTGAGGTGCTTGGCCAGAACTTCGGTGGTCTCGCCGAATCAATGGCCAAAACGCCGGAAGGCCGTATTGTACAATTGAGAAATGCCTGGGGCAGCGTTAAGGATATTGTCGGTTACGGTGTGCTTCCGGCAATTACATCGGTCGTTACCTTTTTGGCATCTAAAATCCCTGCCGCACAGGCGGTTATGACAAAGGCTGTTGATGCCGTAAAGGTTCCGTTTATTTGGATAAAAGATAATGTTCTGCCGCCTTTGGTTACTGCATTTCAAAACGTATGGAACTACGGCGTTTCCGCGTTTAACAATATCAAAAGTGCAGTGGAACAGAACGAGAGTAAGTTTGCAAGCGTCGGGACACTTTTAACAGGCGTCCGGGACGCTCTTTTTAATGCGTTTGAGTTCTGTAAGCCCGCTCTTAACTGGGTAAAGGATACCGGGCTTCCGCTTGTGGTGTCCGGCCTTGGTGGTGTACTGCAGATTGCATCTGGAGTGCTTAACTTCTTTGTAAATAATTGGGGCGCAATAGCTCCTATTATTACAGGTATTGCTGGTGCTATCCTGATTTACAAAGGTGCGGTTATGGCAATCCAAGTCGCACAGAAGGCTTGGAATGCCGTACAGTTAATTTGTACTGCTGCGCAGTGGGCTTGGAATGTGGCGCTGTCGGCTAACCCTATCGGCATTATCATTGTGGCAATTGGTGCATTGATTGCTATCGGCGTCGCGCTTTGGATGAATTGGGATAATGTTTGCGCATGGTGTAAGCAGGCATTTCAAGCAGTCGGTGACTTCTTTGTATCCGTAGGCAACTCGATCGCTTCCTTCTTTGTCGGTCTGTGGACTGGCATCAAAGATACGGCTGTTTCTGTATGGCAGGGCATTACCGGCTTTCTTTCGGGAGCGTGGAACACCATTGCTTCTGCTGCCACCTCTGTATTTACCGGTATCGGCAACGCCGTAAAAAATGTCTGGAACGGGATTGTGAACGCGATAAAGGGCGCAATCAACAAAATCATCTCTGGCATCAATTCCATGATACGGGGCGCGGTGAATGGGATCAACGGGCTGATCAACGGTATTAACAAGGTGACCGGCGCTGTTGGCATTCCGGCAATTCCTACCTTTACCGCCCCGCAGATTCCCATGCTGGCACAGGGTGGCTTGATCAGGACAGCCGGCTCGGTTATTGTCGGCGAAAAAGGGCCGGAGCTTTTAAACCTTCCGCAGGGTGCAAAAGTAACGCCGATAGATAAATCCTCAAAGAGGACAGACAACCATTTTATTATCAACATCTATGCAGATGGGAAATCAACGGAAGATATCATAAATGACCTGGTTCCAAAGCTGAAGCTGGCTTTGACAAATCTGTAAAGGGGGCATGGAAAGATGGATATCTACTTAAGCGTAAATAACCGGGAACAGATATTGAAGCTGCCCGTGCTTCCTGCAGAATTCACCGTTTCAAAGCCGCACGCAAACGAGGTGTTTGAGACAGTCACGCAGGGGCAGTTAAAGCTCATCGGAAGGCCCTCACTAAAGAGCATATCATGGAGCAGCTTTTTCCCCGTCCGGGACTATCCCTTCCTGCGCGACCGCAGCGATACGGCATTCGGGTATCTCTATACCATTGACACCTGGATGCTGCAGAAACTGCCGATTCGCTTAATCATTACGCAAACGCCAATCAATATGGCCTGCTGCGTGGATGATTTTTCTTATACCATCAAAAAGGACGGGGACATGAACTACAGCATCACTCTGTCTGAGGTGAAACTGATATAAAGGGGGCGGCGGGATGAGCGCACAGCAGATTGTCAGCATTGCCGAACAGCAGCTTGGGATCAGCGGCAGGCCAAACAAGTTTACTCAGTGGTATGGCGCAATCGGCGGCACGACCTCCTATGCATGGTGTGTCGTTTTTATCGGCTGGTGTTTCTCTCAGGCGGGGCTTAGCCTTTTTCCGCGAACGGCAAGCGTAGTCTGCGTCTTGGATTATGCAAAAGAAAACGGATATTTCAAGTCGAAAGGCAGCTACACGCCAAAAGCCGGGGACATTATGATCCAGCAGTCAGGCGGCGCAAGCCATGTGGGGATTGTAACCGGCGCGGGAAACAACTGTTTTTATACCATAGAGGGAAACTGCAGTAACTCGGTTAAAAAGGTGACGCGGTATTATGACGGGAAGCTGACAGGCTTTTTTGTGCCACCATATGCCGAAAACACAGCAGCCGCGCCGGTTACCGACAACGACCGGGAACTGCCCAAAGACCCGGTGCTGTATGACAGCTTCGGGACGGGCGGAAATACGGTTAACGAAGGCTTCTCCCAAAGCCGGGAAGAAACCCATGCGTTTTATGCAGGCGGCAATGATATAACAAAGTATGTCGGTAATCTGTCATGGCAGAATACCATAGACGAGCTTGCCACAACCGTCAGCTTTGAAGTGGCAAAATCAGATACCAAGTACATAAACCTTTATACGCCTAAGCCGGGAGATATCATCAATCTATATACCAATGTTGAAATTCTGCGCGGCATTATTGTTTCGGTAGATGACGGGTCGGAGTTTGTAAACAAATACACCGCCTGTGATTTCGGGTGGTATTTGAATAAATCCACCGAAACCTATCAGTTTAATAAAATGGCGGCGTACAAGGCGATACGGAAAATCTGCGAGGATTCCAATATACCGATAGACAATATTCCCATGCTTGAAATGGAAATAACAAAGATTTATGCGGATAAGGTCTTATCGGATATCATTCGTGATATTTTGTCACAATGTGAAGGTACATATAACTTTGACGTAACCCCTGCTGGACTTCGGATTTATACCATTGGCAGTCTTTATGCCTATCCGGAGTTTCGCATTACGCCGAACACAAGGCTGATATATTCCCCCACACTGAGAGGGAATGTATCGCATACTCTCAGTATTGAGGAAATGAAAAACAGCGTCAAGGTAATTTCTGAAAAGGACAGTGCCTACACCGTTCAGACGGTCTTAAAGGATGAGGACAGTATATATCAATACGGCTTTTTGCAGGAGGTTGTAAAGATTGACGCTGAAAAGGAAAACGCACAGGCCGTGGCAGAAAACAAGCTGTCGGAACTTTCAAAAGCTGCTGAAACCTTTTCCATTGAAATGATAGAGGCCCTGAACAGCTACACCCGTGCAGGAGCTGTCATTACAATTGATGACGTTAATTATCTCATCGAAGGCTCCGATCACAGCATCAAAAATGGCGTGCATTATGTGAAACTGGATTTAAGAAGGTGGTAGTTATGAATGGCATAACAGAACTTGCAAAGCTGCTGAAAGAACGGAATAACCAAACGGAGTATTCACCGGTATTTGGAAAGATTATCGGACTGCCGGATACCAAAATCCAAGTAAATGAAAAAATCATTTTAACAGAGGAATATCTTGTATCTTGCACTGCATACAAACAGCAGGACGATGAAGGCAATTATATCAATTTGAATAAGACCGCTGTCCTCCTCCCTTACAGTGCAGATCAGAAATATATCATGATTGGGGTGCTGCTTTGATGTTTCCGAAAACGGACACAGTTTTAACACGGGTGGAAACACCCGCTCAAACCGGTACAAGAAGCTATTTATTTGACTTTAACAAAGGGGATTTTGTCGTCCGGGACGGTAAACTTGTAGAGTGCGATGGGATGGACGCGCTGAAGGTGTGGATTGAAAAAATCCTGAAAACAGAAAAAGGCCGATACCGGATTTATGACGGTACGGGTTATGGCTGCCAGCTGGAAGACTTGATTATCGGCAATACCTATACCTTGGAATTTACAGAAGCGGAGCTAAAGCGAGAGGTTGAGGAAGCAATTTTGAAAAACCCGCTCGTAATCTCCGTTTCCAATTTCACACTGACAAAAACTGCAAATGCGCTCACGATACAAATAGAGGTGAAGACAAATGACACAGCAGGAGATATTATCACGGTTACTATCTGAAGTATCAGACGAGTTCGACAAATCAGCCGGCTCGTTTTTTTATGACGCACAAAAACCGGTGGCAATGGAACTGGAGGGCATTTATGCAGACATGGAAAGTATACTCAAAAACGGTTTTGCTTTGACTGCTTCCGGGACATATTTGGACAGCAAGGTGGCGGAACAAGGATTAACACGCAAGGGCGCTGTGAGCGCCACGGTTTTGCTCACCATCAAGGGATCACCCGGTGCAAAAGTTTCCGTCGGTGACAAAGCGGCATCCGACGCGCTTGTCTTTTCCATCATGGAAAATGCGGTGCTTGACAGCAGCGGCTTGGCGGTTGTTCAGGCGCAATGCGATGCTTTTGGTAAGATTGGCAATGTTCCAATCGGCGCGGTCAACCGCTTTCCCGTCACGCTGCCGGGGTTGGTATCTGTTACCAACGAGGAGGCGGCGTCCGGCGGGTTTGACGAGGAAACCGATGATGAACTGAGAGAGAGGTATTTTGAAAAGGTGTCCCTTCCGGCAACGAGCGGCAGCAAATACCATTATGTGATGTGGGCAAAGGAAGTCAGCGGCGTGGGAGACGCAAAGTGCCTTCCGCTCTGGAACGGGAACGGGACGGTCAAGGTTGTGATCATCAACGCAGACAAGGGCGCGGCAAGCAGCGAACTCATTAGCGCTGTCAAGCAGCACATCGAGGAAAGCCGTCCCATCGGCGCGGAAGTGACGGTCGAGAGCGCCGTGCCGCTGGTGGTTAACGTATCTGTTTCGCTGGTGCTTGCAAACGGTGTTGATACGCAAACCGCAAAGGAAAAAATATCCGAGTCCATTGCCAAATACATCAAGAAAAACGCCTTTGCCAACGCATATATTTCCTACGCGCAGATTGGCGGATGCATTTTAGACTGCAGCGAGGTACTCGATTACAGCAACCTGAAAATCAATGGCGGTATGGAAAATATTGAAATTGCCGAAACACAGGTCCCGGCATTGGGGGTGGTTACGATTGAAGAATAAACTGCCCGCATATTATCGGAAGTCCAAAGTCATGCAGGAACTCATGCAAAGCTTAGAACTGGAAATGGAACGTTTACGGTCGGCTGTGCAGCTGACAGGAAATCAGTTTTTTGTCCTGCTGGCAGACAAAAACTTAAGCGAGCACGAAGAGGATGTGGGACTCAACCCTGACTTGTCAACCGACTTTGAGTCACGACGCAGCCGCGTACTGTCAAGGCTGCGCGGAACAGGCACGGTCACCAAAACCATGATAAAAAATGTGGCGGCATCCTTTGTCAACGGTGAAATTGAAATTACCGAATACCCATCCCAGTATTTGTTTTCGGTGGCCTTTACCTCCAAACAGGGTATTCCGTACAATTTAGCGGATATACAGAACATGATTGAAGAAATTAAGCCGGCACATCTGGCGGTGGAATATATCTTTACCTATCGGCTGTGGCAGGATGTAAAAAATGAACTTGCAAATTGGAGCGAGGTGCAGACCTACAGCTGGGAAGGGCTTTTGACATTTCAGGTAAAAAACAATATCAACATCATTGACGGCGTCCCGTACTACTGCCCGGATGATAACGGAAACAGCGTGGTGGTATGGAATGAATCAAAAGCATACGCGAGGAGGAATGCATAATGGCAGAAATTCACCCAAACGATATCGGGCTTGCCACTTTCGCTGATGTGGGAGATGTAAGCGGCCTGAAAACCAAGGCAAAAACCTTGGTAGGCGCAGTGAACGAACTGTGCGGTGAAGAGTATGGAGCCAATAAAATAATAGGTGTGCAGCTGTATATTGATGGTGAAAACAATGTTATCATCGGTGAAAACAATGTTGTGCATGGGAATGATAATTTAATCATTGGCTCAAATAATGTCATAAATGGCAGCGGACATAATTTGATTCAAAGCGGGAAAAACATTTATGCCGCATTTGATATCAGTTTTGAAAGTATTGATTTAGATACCGGAAGAATTTACTACTATATGTATTCCGGTGACTCACAGCAACTCCCGTTTGCCGCCGGCGATAAGGTTGCGCTGACTGTATACATAAGCTGGACAAACTCGGATTATACGGATTATATATCGGTCGAAACAGAACGAAAAATTTATGAGATTCAAGAAGTGAATACAAGCGGAAATTACATTACTTTTACGGATTTTGATATTTCCCCGGAGCCGCCGGATGATATCCATACAAAGTTAGATTACTACTATGTTTCTACACTTATCCCGCTGAATGAATCGTACATACTGGACAATGCGTTAAAAAATGCGGTTTGTATGGGAAATTCCGCAACAGGCTCTAAAAGTGTGACAGTAAACAACGGCACTGCGTCAGGATACAGCAGCTTTGCCGCAAACAGCGGTTCAGCATCCGGGTCATCTTCAGCGGCATTTAATTTAGGAAAGTCGGAGGGGACGTATTCCTTTGCCGCCAATTCTAGCATGGCAAAAATGGAACGCTCGGCCGCATTTAACAGTGCATACTGCTATGCACCGTATTCCTTCGCCGCCGGATATTACAGCAGAGTATTTGGACGCGCCTTAAAATGTGAATCTCTTGATACAACTGCCAAAAAGCTCACACTGGAGAGCGGTCAGAATGTATCAAGCATTACAGGCAAAAAAATATTTATCAGATGCTATAACACCAATAACACTTTTCTGCTGCGTGAAGCGACGATTGCTTCGGTCAGCGGAAATGTGCTGACCCTAACAGACGTTTCATTTATTTCCGGATCATACGCTGAAAAGCTGCTGCCGGATAAGCTGGCTTATGTAGCGGACACTTCAACGACCTATGGAACCAGCAATTTCGCCGGCGGATATTACAGTGTTGCAGCATCCAAATATTCACTCGGATATGGGCGGTATGTATCTGCTTCTCATGAGAATTCGGTGATTTTTGGGAAGTACGGCGTTACGGACAGCGCAAATTCCCTTGCGCTCGCAAACGGTACGTCTGTCCAAAGCCAGGGGCTTGCGTTTAAGGTATTATCCAGCGGCGCAGTCCATGCGGACGCCGCATATACCACGCCCTGCGCGGACTATGCAGAGTTTTTTGAATGGGCGGATGGAAATCCGGACGGTGAGGACAGAGCCGGGTATTTCGTAAAACTTAATGGGGATAAAATTGTGAAATGCGGCGGGTTTGACACACCGCTTGGTGTTGTTTCTGCCGCACCCGCCATCATTGGCGACAGCGGCGAGCTGCACTGGCACGGGAAATTTGCAACGGATGATTTCGGCCGCGTACAGTACCATGACGTCACAGTCCCGGCAGAGCTTGACGAGGACGGGAATATAATCGCAGAAGAACACATAGAGCGTCAGCCTGTTTTAAATCCGGAATGGGATAATACTACCGAGTATGTCCCGAGAAAAGACAGAAAAGAATGGGCGGCTGTCGGCGTGCTTGGAAAATTGGTCGTCTATGACGACGGTACATTACAAAGCGGTGATTTATGCCGCTGCGGTGAAAACGGAACTGCGGTAAAGTCAGTTAAAAACGGGTATCCTGTTCTCAAACGAATCTCGGACGATAAAGTCCTGATATGGCTGAAATGAGGTGATTGTAAATGCCAAAAGCAACAATGAATTATGGTTTAAAGAAGCCGCTGTACTCTGAAAATGCCGACATAGCCGTGATTAATGAGGGACTTGATATGCTGGACGAAGCGCTGACGCCGTCTGTTTCATCAGCATCCTCGCCGACAAGCTCTTCTGCTAAAGGAAAGCTGGAGGTAGTGCTGGGCTGGCTTGCCAACCGCATCAAGGCTATAACCGGGAAATCCTCCTGGCAGGCAGCTCCGGCAGTTACTTTGGAGGAATGCAATGAACATATTCAAAACGGGACACACCGGAATGCCACCACATCAATAAGCGGGTTTATGAGTTCCTCCGACAAATCCAAACTGGACAACGCCACAAGCTCCTATACGGCAAGCAGACTTATGCTCCGCGACAGCTACGGCCGTGCGAAGGTGCAGTCCCCGTCCTCTTCCTACGATATTGCAAACAAGACCTATGTAGACAGCAATTTTGTCAGGAAGAACGCGGCGACAACCATGACCGCCAGGCTGACCGCGCAGTCCAACACATCATATACCACAAAGCAGGTACGAAACATTGTATTCTGGACAAGCGGAACAACACCCCCGGCTACAAGCTACGGAGATGTTGTAATCAAAACATTCTGAGGTGACTTATGGCAAATGTAAAGTTTCAATATGACTACCCCTACTGCGGACAGAACGAAAAGGCACGGTACGGCGCACAGTGGGCGGAATCATCTACTACCTTAAATGGGTGTACCACTTATGCAATGGTGTTTAATAACACTGTCCCCGGCTGCAGGCATATCAAGGTAGAAATAGAGATTGAAAACACCGGTTCCGGGACGGTGCTGGGGCGCAGCTGGGATTTTAAAATCCGCAAATCCAGCGGCAGCTGGTCGGATTTAAAGGTCTTTACCATGCCCGACGATGGCATATATACAGTGGACTGCGATGTTTCCGGCTATGATATTACCCAGATTGCCTGCGTACCCTCTTCCAACCCCGGTTCCAGCCGGACATGGAACAGCTGGTTTTCTGTCGAGCAGCTGACGATTACTGAAAGCGTGCCGCTTGAGGAGCTTTCAACCGGAACGTTCATGTACGGTATTTTCCCAAACCGTGCCGGGGTATCTCAGGAAATCACCGAAGTGTTTGCAAACGTGGGAGGGGTTTTGCAGCCTGTAACAGATGTGCTGGTTAATATCGGCGGAACATTAACTTCCGTTCCTCCGGTACATTCCGCCCATTTAAAAACTACTTCCGAGAAAATGACGCTGTATGGGTTCACGCCGTCAGACAGCGGAACGTATAAAATATGCCAAAAGAAACTATCCGGTGACCATGAAATCCGTCTGTACAGCGAGGATTTTGAAGAATTGTCCGACGGATATTTTTACAGTAAAAGTGTTTCCCTGACGGCAGGGACGCTTTATTATATTACGGTTACACACTATTATAACGAAACAGATGAAAGCGAAAGCGATCTGCAAATTTATAAGGAGGCATGATTTTGATGAAAGGATTATGGAGTACCATTCAGGTTATATTCAGCTTAGTCGGAGGCTGGCTCGGCTGGTTCCTCGGCGGATGCGACGGGCTTTTATACGCGCTGATCGCATTTGTTGTTTTAGACTATGTCACGGGGCTTATGTGTGCTGTTAGTGACAAGACGCTGTCCAGCGAGGTCGGCTTCAAGGGAATCTGCCGTAAGGTGCTGATTTTCTTTTTGGTAGGCATCGGAAATATTTTAGACGCAAATGTAATTGGCAACGGCAGTATTTTAAGGACAGCCGTTGTTTTTTTCTACCTCTCCAACGAAGGCGTATCCATTTTAGAAAACGCCGCACACTTAGGCTTGCCGGTACCGCAGAAAATGAAAGAGGTGCTGGAGCAGCTACACAACCGCGGAAAGAAAGAGGATGGTAAAAATGAAGGTGAATAAAACACAGATTGCATACAACAGGACAAGACGGGCGCAGCGACCGCAGTACATAGTCATTCATGATACGGGGAATCCCGGCAGGGGCGCAAATGCGGACTCGCATTTCCGTTATTTCAACGGCGGGAACAGAAACTCCAGCGCGGATTTTTTTGTGGATGACACGCAGATACTGCAGGTCAACAACTATTTGTCTTATTATACTTGGCACTGCGGTGACGGCAAAGGTAGATATGGTATCACCAACGCCAACTCACTGGGGATTGAGATCTGTATCAACAGCGACGGTGATTACGATAAAGCCTTTGACAATGCGGTATGGCTTGCCAAAAAACTGATGACGGAGCTTGCTATCCCTATAAACAGTGTTGTCCGTCACTACGATGCCAGCCGCAAAAACTGTCCAGCTTCCATGAGTAACAACAACTGGGCGCTGTGGAGCAAATTTAAAAAGAGACTAACTGAGGAGGATATTGATATGGAAAAACTAAATGCAATCGAAAAGGACGTGGCACAGCTGAAAACAGACGTTTCCGCGCTGAAAAACAAAATGATTTATGCTTGGGTTGACGATAACATGCCGGACTGGGCGAAACCTACCATTACAAAGCTTATGCGCAAGGGTTACCTAAAGGGTGACGAGGAAGGCAAGCTGAATCTGGATGACAATATGCTCCGGATGCTTGTCATTAACGACCGCGCCGGCCTTTACGACTAATCTTAAAAATATGCCTGTGAGGATTTTTCCCTGCAGGCATTATTTTTTTGCAAAGAACCTCATATTTTCATGATTCCGTGGCCTTATTATGAAACAACATTTATGAAAGTGAGGCTATGAGATTGAAAGAACAGGAAAAACAAAAAGTGTTAACACTATACTGCCAGGGACTCGGATACAGACGAATTGCCGTCATTACAGGGATTTCCCCTAACACGATAAAGTCCTATTGTCAGCGGCATCTTGCTAAGAATGCAAAAGCGTGTAAACAGTGCGGACGTGCGGTCCGGCAAATGCCGCACAGAAAAGAAAAACAGTTTTGCTCTGATCGGTGCAGGATGAAGTGGTGGAACGCGCATCCTTCAGCAGGAAACCGCAAAGCCTATTATTCCCTTATCTGCAAATACTGCGGGCGGGAATTTGAAAGCTACGGAAATAATAAGAGAAAATTTTGTTCCAGACATTGTTATGACCTTTCCCGCAAAGGGGTGACGGGCAATGCATGACGGATACTATGCAAGGGTCTGCGAATATAAACAGATTATGCTGCTGGCAAAAGCCATGCTGCGTCAGGGGATTATTTCGGCAAAAGACTACGCTCAAATTGATAAAATAATTGCCCGAAAAAAAGGCATAAATTCGTGCAGTTTATACCGGGAAATTCCTTGATATATCAAAGGGTTAGAGGTAATATGACATACTGGAAAGGAGGTATGACAATGCAAAGAGACATTAAAAAATTGGACGTTAAAATCCCGTCTTTGCCAAAGGCAAAACAGGTTGCCGCCTATGCGCGCGTATCCAGTGAAAAGGACGCTATGCTCCATTCACTTTCCGCACAAATCAGTTATTACAGCCAGATGATTCAGTCGCATAACGGCTGGATTTATCGCGGTGTTTATTCGGATGAGGCAAAGACAGGTACTAAGGAATCGCGGCAGGGGTTTCAAGATTTACTTGCTGAATGCCGGGCCGGGAGAATTGATATGGTTATTACAAAATCCATATCCCGATTTGCACGGAACACGGTTACACTGCTGGAAACGGTCAGGGAACTGAAAGCTATGGGTGTGGATGTATTTTTCGAGGAGCAAAATATTCATTCCATTAGCACGGAAGGCGAATTTCTGCTTACACTGCTCGCTTCCTACGCCCAGGAGGAAAGCCTGTCGGCGAGTGAAAATCAGAAATGGCAGATTCGGAAAGCCTTTGAAAAGGGGGAACTGGTAAACATTCGGTTTATGTATGGGTTCCATGTTGAAAAGGGCTCCATGCTCCCACACCCGAAACAGGCGACTATTGTCGATGAGCTTTATGACCGGCTGCTTGCCTATGAAAGCTGCAGCAGCATAGCAAAAGACCTGGAGAGAAGAGGGATACGCGGCGTTTTGGGCGGTAAATGGACAGCAACGCGCGTGATTGAAATTATAAAAAATGAAAAAAATGTGGGAGATTCCCTTGGTCAGAAAAAATACCGCAACAACCATCTGGATAAGAAACTTGTCAAGAACCGGGGAGAGTTGCCAATGTACTATGCCGAGGGTACACATACCGGTATCGTGGACAGCGAGAAGTTTGAAAAAGCGCAACGCATTCTTGAGGAGCGAAAACGGAACCGAAAGCCTGCTAAGCCCATCACCCATTCTGTTTTTACCAGCCTTATTTACTGCCCGCATTGTGGAAAGAATTACAGAAAGGTGACTACAAACGGTTCTGTCGGCTGGAATTGCCCTACATATATTTCGGATGGGAAAGATGTTTGCTTTGGAAAGAAAATACCTGATGATACCCTCTCCAAAGTCACGGCAGAAGTTTTGCAAATGGCGGCATTCGATCCGCAAGCGGTTTCAGAACAGATTCGGAGAATCATCGTTCCACAGCCTAATCATCTGGTTTTTGAATTTAAGAATGGGCGCCATATAGAAAAAGTGTGGGCTGACCGTTCCAGAAAGGATAGCTGGACACCGGAAATGAAAGAAGCGGCCCGCCAAAAAGCATTAAAAAGACATAGAGGTGAAAGCGTATGGCAAGAAAAGTAACCGTAATACCGCCGAGCATACAGCCCTGGACAGGAGCGGCGCTTCATGCGGCAGCACGGAAAAAAGTGGCTGCCTATGCCCGCGTCTCTACTGACAGCAAAGAACAAAAAACCAGTTACGCTGCGCAAGTGGAACATTACACAAAATATATCCAGTCCAAGCCAGAATGGGAATTTGTAAAAGTCTATACGGACGAGGGTATTACTGCCGTAAATACAAAGCGCCGTGATGGTTTTAAAGATATGGTCAAAGACGCTTTGGATGGAAAAATAGACCTTATTGTCACAAAGTCTGTCAGCAGGTTTGCGCGCAACACCGTGGACAGCCTGGTTACTGTGCGCAAGCTAAAAGCACATGGCGTCGAGATTTATTTTGAAAAGGAAAACATCTATACGCTCGATAGCAAGGGTGAACTTTTGATCACGATTATGTCCAGTATCGCCCAGGAGGAAAGCCGTTCTATTTCCGAGAATGTTACTTGGGGGCAAAGAAAACGGTTTGCAGACGGAAAAATAAGCCTTGCTTACAAAAACTTCCTTGGATTTGAAAAAGGAAAAGATAACCTGCCTAAAATTGTAGATGAACAGGCAAAAGTCGCACGCAGGCTTTATTCCCTGTTTATGCGAGGCAAAACGCCGTACCTAATAGCGCAGATTTTTACCAGTGAAGGAATCCCAACGCCTGCTGGGAAAACAGTGTGGCATCCAAGCACTGTTCTGAGTATTTTAACAAACGAAAAATACAAAGGGGATGCACGGCTCCAGAAAACCTTTACAGTGGATTTTTTAACCAAGAAAAAGAAATTAAACGAGGGTGAGGTTCCTCAATACTATATCGAAAACAGCCATGAACCAATTATAAACCCTATCGAGTTTGATTGGGTTCAGGCGGAAATTGCGCGGAGAAAAAAGCTCGGAAAGAATTACAGCGGAAAAAGCGTGTTGTCAGCAAAGCTCATCTGTGCGGATTGCGGTTCGTTTTTTGGTCCTAAAGTATGGCAGTCCAATACCAAATACCGCAAAACAATCTGGCAGTGCAACGGTAAATTTAAGGAACCGCACAAATGCAGTACACCTCACGTTACAGAGGATGAAATAAAGCAAAAGTTTTTATGGGCGTATAATATGCTTGTGTTTGAGAAAGATACCCTTTTGGAAAATTGCAGGGTCATGCAGGACGCTATTTGCGATTGCACCGATTTAAACACAAAGCTGGATCGCTTGTATCGAGAGCTGGAGGTCCTGACTGAATTGGTTAGAAAATGCGTCAACGAGAATGCTCAAGTAGCATTAAATCAAACAGAGTACCTAAAACGTTACAATGGTTATGTAGAAGATTATGAACAGCTAAAGAGTAAAATAGAAGTTTTGGAAAAAGAGAAAACGGAGAGAAAAGAAAAGGCGGATTTTATCGGCGGGTTCATGTTTGAGGTCAGCGAATTTGGCAACGCCATAGAGGTGTTTGACGAGCAGCTCTGGATGATGGCTGTTCATCAGGTGATTGTCCACCCTGACGGCAAGTTGACCTTCCAATTCTGGAATGGAGAAAAGCTTGAGATATAAAAAAATGCCCATGAGTCTTATGCTACAGCTCATGGACATTTTGCTGTCTTTATGTGAGGTGTATTTTGAGTAAATGGGGCGCAAAATTATCAAATAAGGTGCCGTTTATTATAATTAACGTGCTTTGCCACGTCGGAACGGACTATGCTCCGTTCCGATTTTTCTTTATAAAGAAAAATCAGTCACGCGCTCCGTCGTTCCTCCTCCTTCCCAAAAAAATGCCGGCGCCTACCCGGCCATTTTTTGGGAGCCCTGCGCCCGAAGAACCCGGGCGCCAAAGCGCAAAAATTTCATTTCCATGCCGTCCGGGAGAGGCATGACGGAACCGGGTTCGGCGCATTATTCAAAATGAAATTTTTGTGCAGATATATCGCCGAAATGGACTGCGCTATTTGCGCTTTGCCCAGAAGCGTAAACGCTTCACCACTGCCGAACAAGTTTGAGGAAAAATGTCATTTCAGCCCGAAGCCGCAGGTTGGGCGAAAAATAAGTGCCCGTCCGCTTTTGCGGGAGCCCTGTGAAATCATGGCCTTTGCTCCGTTCTTCCTTTTTCGTGAAAAAGTACGTTCACGTCAGCTATTGGCTTGCAAGCGCGCTCATGTGGTTCACTGCCGCTTTTTCACGAATATGCGCCTGCGGCGCGGTGGTATCTATATTGTTCGCGAAAGCCGCGTTGAAGCAAAATTTTTCTTTGTCAGGGCAGGGCGTCTGTGTTTGAAAAATCTCCGCGCCTGCCCGTGACAGAATCTGCAGATTATTTTTGGGTCAGCATATCATAGCGTTTTTTAGAAGAAAAGCATATTTTAAAATAATAATCCCATATGGCCTCTTTTTCCTCTTCGTTTTCTGCCTTTTTCTGCAACTCGTTGATAAGGGCAAGCACCTTTTCATGATAAAACATTTCATATGTATGCCGTGCCTTTGCCTGCGTCAGACGCAGTTCCTTTGCAATCGCCGCAAAGGACGCTTTTTCTTTGTCCCGCAGTTCGATGACGCGATCCACTGTTTTTTTGCTCAGCTTGGATTTATATGGGGGCAGGTTTTTGATGAACTGTGCCGGCATACCGGGCTCCCCGTCTCGATATGCAGTCAAAATATCTTGATATTTCTTTTCCAAATATGCGCAGGCATATATCCAGTCTTGATAGCATTCATAAGCGCTGTGATATAAATTTTTCATTTGAGAAAAATCTTCACCTTCAGCCACTGCCGCAATGTGATTGATGTACAGATGTATTTGTTTTAGTTTCACTTTATAGTATAAATGAATTACTCTTGAAGCAGATATATCAAACTCTTTTGCAATCTTGGCAAAGGAACTGCCGTGCTGATCCCGAATCAGCATAATTTCATAGGCACGCTTGTCCTGTTTGATTACGTCATACGGAATATCTTTTAACATATTGACCTCTCCTTTTTTAATTATACTAATACAAATATCTCATGTTAGTAAATTATACCGCTTATTTTATGAATATGCAAGTATAATCGGTAATTTAATCGTTATAATTACCGATTAAATGAGCATACAATAAAAAAGGGTGATAACATGTATGAAAAATTTATACGTGACAGGATTTCTGAATTAAGGCTCAAAAAAGGTGTTTCAGAATATAAAATGAGTACCGATATGGGGCACAGCAAAAGCTATATACAAAGCATAACCTCCGGCAGGTCACTGCCTTCTCTTGGTGAATTTTTATTTATGTGCGAATATTTTGAAATAACGCCGAAAGAATTTTTTGATGATGAGATCAAAGAGCCGATGCTTGTTCAAAAGGCCATGGATGGTATTAAAAATATGGATGAAAAGGATTTAAATATTTTGATTACATTGATTGACCGGCTCAATGAAAAAGAACAGTAATTTTGCGTTGTATTTATAAAGTTTGCAAACCATTCCTTTTGCAGTAATTATTTGCGCTGTCAGGGCAGGGCGTCTGTGTTTGAAAAATCTCCGCGCCTGCCCGTGACAGAATCTGCAGATTATTTTTGGGTCAGCATATCATAGCGTTTTTTAGAAGAAAAGCATATTTTAAAATAATAATCCCATATGGCTTCCTTTTCCTCTTCGTTTTCTGCCTTTTTCTGTAACTCGTTGATCAGGGCAAGCACCTTTTTGTGATAAAACATTTCATATGTATGCCGTGCCTTTGCCTGGGTCAGGTGCAACTCCTTTGCGATTGCTGTAAAGGAAGCTTTTTTCTTGTCCCGCAGTTCGATGACGCGATCCACTGTTTTTTTGCTCAGCTTGGATTTATATGGGGGCAGGTTTTTGATGAACTGTGCCGGCATACCGGGCTCCCCGTCTCGATATGCAGTCAAAATATCTTGATATTTCTTTTCCAAATATGCGCAGGCATATATCCAGTCTTGATAGCATTCATAAGCGCTGTGATATACATTTTTAATTTGAGAAAAACTTTCATCTTCAGCCACTGCCGCAATGTGATTGATGTATAGGTGTATTTGTTTCAGTTTTACTTTGTTGTATATTTGTACTGTTCTTGAAACAGATATATCAAACTCTTTTGCGATATTGGCAAATGTATTGCCGTGCTGATCCCGAAGCAACAGGATCTCATAGGCACGCTTGTCCTGTTTGATTACGTCATATGGAATATCTTTTAACATATCAATCTCTCCCTTTCATTCATGAATTATCCATACTTGCATTTTTCATAATCTTAATGCGACGAATGTTTGTATAATTTTCTTAATAAGATAATATTATATTCTTAAAAAGATTTTGTCAAGATATTTTATCGCATTAAGAGAATATCAACATTCTCTCAAAAAGAAATGATATGATTTGCTTATCTTTAAAAGATAAGGATGGTGTCTTATATGGATTTTGCAACGAGATTATACGAACTAAGAGAAAACGCGAACCTAAAACAAACAGAGCTTGCTGAAAAGGTTGCACTAAAATCAAGTGCTATTTCTAAGTATGAAAAAGGATTAACACAACCAAGCATAGATACGTTAATCAAATTTGCTGAACTTTTCCATGTGAGTACCGACTATTTGCTTGGTATATCCAGCATACCTAATCCTTATACCACAGAAAATTTTACCCCAAAAGAAGCGGATATCATTTTAAGATTTCGTCGTTTATCGAAAGAAAACCAAATTCGTATTGATGAAAGAATCAATGCACTGTTAGATAATCAGAAGTGAAGTGAGAACACCGGTCTAGGCTGTTATTGACTTGTCCTCTAAAAGAGGCATTGAATTTTATTATTGCATTATGCGCCCAGTCATTTATAAAAAGGTAAAACTTTGTTATTTTAATTTGCGATAAAATTTATTTGAGAGGGTGGTAAAATGTTGCGCTTAAAAGAATTAAGAGAACAGAGAGGTCTAAATCAAGAAGGATTGGCTCAAAAACTTAACGTTTCTCAATCTACAATCAGCGCATATGAAACAGGCGAAAGAGTGCCGGATTTCAATGCTGCAATTAAAATAGCAAATTTTTTTCATGTTTCACTTGACTATTTAGCGGGTTTATCTAACGTAAAATTGCAAATAATGGAAAGCGATTTATCCCCGGATGAGTTGGAGCATTTACACATTTACAGGCAGTTAGGTGATACGGACAAAGAAAAGATAAAAGCATATATTGACGGTTTGCAAAGCAGAGATTAACAAATACTATGCTTTTTAACAAAATGTGTAAGGTTTTGTAGAACTATAATGTTTAGAAGAGTTATTTGATTGACAAGCCAAGCTTTAAAAATTTTCTAAATATTCTAATATTATCTAATATTAATTAATAAAAACACGTCCAGACTCGGACGTGTCAGACTGTAGAAAAACTCCTGCTCTCGTCTGAAAACAGGGGTTTTTCTATAGTATAAACCCACGTTTTTGCGTGGGTTACAGCCTGTCGAAAAAGCTCAGCAAAAGCTGGGCTTTTTGTTTGTTATGTGGTAAAATAAGGTTGGGTGATAAAAATGCTAAGAACAAACAAGAAAGAACGAAATCAAGTAGAAATATTTTCAATAGA
>NZ_JADCKB010000076.1 GCF_014982785.1 Ructibacterium gallinarum | reverse complement strand
AGTACTCTTTGATGGCGACGCGGGTATTTAAAACGTTGTCAAAGCCGATATAGGTAATGCCGAAACCGCCCTGCCCTAAGGCAATACCGACTGTATATCGGTCGTGCAGAAGGGTGCCCGGCGGCAGAAATGCCCCTGTGCTTTGGGCAAGTTCCTTCTCGTCAAGGCCGCAGTACGGACAGACCTGTGCTTCTCCTTTTTCTTTCATGCACCCCATACATAATCCCATTTTTTTCGCTCCCTTTTCTTTATTCATACATTTTTACATATACAAATCTATTTTGTTTTCTTCGCAGTAAATAGGTATAGGTTTCGTCCACGTCTTTTGTTTCTCCGGACGGATAATATACCCGGATTACACTGTGCTGTGTCAGATTGCATCGGTCATCGTCCAACCAGGATATCTTCACAATGTCATAGGAGAGCAATTCCTCCCGGATTCCTTGCTGATAGAGCCGCTGAATATTTTTGACGCTTTCGTTATAATATGTTTGGGCATCAATGTCAATATAGGCGGATACATTGGAAGTATTGCCGGTATTGATGGAATTGACATAATCAGACAAACAAAGATATACCGCTTCTTCCAGTAAGACAGTATCTTTTTGCCGATCTGGCTTTGGCACAGGTGTTGGTGTTGGTGCTGGAGTCGGCACAGGTGTTGGTGTGGCAGAAGCAATACCCGCCGGGGCAGAAGGAGGCGTGGAAGAAACTGTTTCATTGTTTGCTGTGTTGCTGGATTTATCCACAGAGGGAGCTGCGGAAGCGACAGGAGAAATAGCTGTTTCTGAATTTTTTTGCAGGATTCCATAGAAAAGAACTGCGGCCAGAATAAAAAAGCTGAGACTTAATATAAGAATGGCGGCTGTAGTCAAAGGCATACGCTTTTTTGGGGAACTCTGAGTGGGGCGGAAGGAAACCGTATTTTCCTCGGGAGTCGTTGGAACCCAAGTTGTGCTTTGGCCGTTGAGGGCATTTTGCAGCTGTTCCACAGAGGAAAAGCGATCGGCGGCCCGCACTGCCATGCCAAGGCGAATGGCAGACTGAA
>NZ_JADCKB010000075.1 GCF_014982785.1 Ructibacterium gallinarum | reverse complement strand
GTTTTTACGGCATGCATGAGTATGCGCGCAAGTGCATAGCGCGGAAATTCACACCATTCAGCCAGGGGAAGTCCTGTTTCCGGCGTTCTTCTCCTCCGAAAACGGTGAACGGGGACGCAATTTATTGCGTGGCCGTGAAGCGTTGCCGGCGCAGCCGGAAAACCGGTTTTCAGCACCTTCAGGAATCGGGTTCGTCGACGGCCGACTCACCACACGATTCACCGGCGATTCGAATCGTGAATTGAATCAAGAGTCACCATGAGCAAAAAACACCCAAAGTGATGAATTGAATCAAGAGTCGATTCATCATAACAATATGATAATAAAGCGTGATTCACATATGAATCGTGGGCAATTCGTCAGCGATTCGCCATAGAGTCGTCCACGACTTGGATCTGCACTTTGTAACACATCACCGCACATTTATTTTTCATTAACCCATTGTTGTAAATAAGGAATCTGCAAAATTTTAATTTTGCGTGGGGTGTGGGTATTTTTAGTGGTGAGGAGCGTTCAGAGATCTGACGATTTTTGGGAAGGTTCAGGAACTCCCTGGGATGGCCGGAGAGGAAAACTGAAGCATGACGGGGTCAGGATTTTTTCCAGAATTTCCACCATGGCGCCGGGGATTCAGTTAATTTTGCCTGGTGATTTTCAAGAAGGAGCATGGCCTGTTTCAGGCTGTCAATGTGCGAATCCTTGGACAAAAGTAAGGTGTTCAGGTGTTCAATCTCCTGTTTCAGATGACGGATCACCTGTTCACTCTGGTCAGCAGAGGCTGTATCACGCTGTCCAGAGACCTGTCCAGAATGGTGTTCACCCTTCGGTTGCTCAAAGGGGCCAAAGACACGTAAAAGCTCTGAAGTATCTACCATTTTTGCATTGCGCTCACCGCTACAGGTGGACAGGTCACCTGCTTTAATTAACCTGTGCAGTGTTGTTCTACTCTTACCCGTCAGTCGGGCAGCCTCACTAATAGACACTCTGGCCATCAGTTACCATCCTGTAATGCATCCAGTCTCGAGGACAGTGTACGGAAAAGATGCTCCGCATCATCGTGGAGTTTCTCACAAAGGTCGGCCTCGACATCGAGATCAAGCTCGTCAAGCTTCTCCAGCAGGAGCAGA
>NZ_JADCKB010000074.1 GCF_014982785.1 Ructibacterium gallinarum | reverse complement strand
TCATAGTAGTCCGAGAACCCTGAAACGACAGGGATAGCCGTAAAATCGGAAGCGGGAAAGCCGCTCACATGGCGAAGGACGGCAGGTAATTTCGATTTGTTAGAAAGGAGTAGGTGCGTGAGATGCGTACAGCCAAAACTATTTTAACAGTCATTCAAGAACGTGGAAAACAGCACAAACCTATCGAGAGAGTTTATAAGCTCTTATTCAACCGTGAATTTTATCTGAACGCCTATGCAAAGTTATACCCGAATAACGGAGCAATGACAAAAGGTGTCACCGAAGAAACGGTTGATGGAATGTCAATTCAGAAAGTTGACAGGATGATTGAACTTCTCAGAGAAGAAAAGTATCAGTGGAAACCGGCAAGACGTGAATATATCCCAAAGAAAAACGGGAAGAAGCGTCCTCTGGGCATTCCAACATGGGAAGATAAGCTATTGCAGGAAGTGATGCGCGCGATTTTGGAAGCGTATTATGAACCGCAATTCAGCACACATTCTCATGGATTCCGACCCAACAGGGGATGCCACACAGCTTTGCAGGAAATTCAAGTGTGGAAAGGAACACGCTGGTTTATCGAAGGGGATATTTCTAAATACTTCGACACAATAGACCATGCTGCTCTGTTGAAAATACTTGAGAAAAATATCCATGACGGCAGATTTATCCGCTTGGTATCTAATATGCTGAAAGCCGGATACCTGGAGGATTGGAGGTTCAATCAGACAATCAGCGGAACCCCGCAGGGTGGCGTTATCAGTCCACTTCTGGCAAATATTTATCTCAATGAGTTTGACCAGTGGATTGAGAAAGTCCTGATTCCGAATAACACACGGGGGAAGCGACAAAAAGCCAATCCTGTGTATAGTCGGATGAATGCTGAAATTAGTAAAGCAAGAAAGCGTGGTGATATTCAAACTGCCCACAAACTTGAAGTAGAACGACGCGGTATTCCCTCGGTTGACCCTTATGACGAGAACTATCGCAGATGCCGCTATGTTCGGTATGCTGACGATTTCCTCATCGGATTCACTGGTTCGAAAGCCGATGCAGAGAAAATCAAAGCAGAAATTCACGATTTCTTAAAGCAAGAGCTTCAATTAGAACTGTCAGCGGAAAAGACATTGATTACTAATGCCAGCAGTCAGGCGGCAAAATTCCTCGGTTATGAAATTAAGGCACAGCGGTGCACTGACTATA
>NZ_JADCKB010000073.1 GCF_014982785.1 Ructibacterium gallinarum | reverse complement strand
GCAATTCTTCTTCGTGTTGCCTTATTTTTATGTATTTTCTTGGCATAACAATGCCCCCCTTTGATAGTTTTTATTATACCATAGGAGGACGATTTTTTCTATTGTCCGTTTTTACTGGACCTGTTCAATCGAAGATAGGATGTTTTGTATTTTGACATGGAAGAAGCAAACGAGTATATACGAATGAAGCCATCTGGAATGGAGGAGTATAGATGGAGATTAAGCAGATTCCAGAATCTGGTCGGTATTAATTTTCCTTAGATGGTACAGCATTGGGCTCTATGAGGTATACTTTTGGCTTTTTATGTTATAAAGCTGAATTTTCTTTTCAAGAAAGAACGTACAGTTTGATTCAAAAAAACCAATTAAGTAAATTGATCAATGTCTTGCCGGTACTGAATATTTTTGAATTCACGCGCTATATGTTTTATGAAGAGGATGTCTTAGTTGGTACTACAAAAGCAAGAAGCAATGCACATGAATTGTTTTATCAAAATAGGGTTATCAAATTAGAATACAAAAAGCGATCCCTAACTGTTCGTGATGAAAATGATACTATCATTGGAACTATTATAAAAAAACCTAAAGTAGAGATGGAGGTATCCATTTATGAAGTTCAATGCGAACGGATGAGCATAGAACTTTTACTTGCTTTTTTCTTGAGTGTTTGTACTGTGTTTAGAGGAGGTAATTTTTTGGCTTTTACCCGGTATGAATTATGGTAGAGAGCATGACAGATAACCCTGGAGAACTTTTTTTGCCTTTTATTTGCGCTGTAGTGCTGCGGCGAAGGGATTTCGAAGAAAAGATAGTGTAAAGTAAAAGTGCTTGCATTTCTTGTCAGCATAATGATAATTTGTATAATCATTGTAGTCATGATGAAGAAATGAACTTTTACCGCAAGCAGAGCAAAAATGATATTTATGATGGCTATCGGATTTTTGATAAGACGAAGCAATTGATGGTTACAAATTTGGCATTGATACTTTTGATTACCGAAATTATTTTTGCCAAATTTATAATGTGAATGAGAGTTGCACCGAGGACAACTGTGTGGTATCATTTTGTCCATGAGATCTTGATCTCCTTTCTCTGATTGGTTTTGTAAAGTTAAAATGAAAAAATAGCATAATGATTTCACAAAATTCCGCCGATTTTTGCCAAATAGCTTTTAAATGCTCGACTGAAATTTGTCAAGGGTAAAATAAACGTGCTAAAGCACGCC
>NZ_JADCKB010000072.1 GCF_014982785.1 Ructibacterium gallinarum | reverse complement strand
AAACCCTGTTTTTTTTTTTTTTTGTCTCGGTCACATTTATTTTTAAAGAGTTTACTGTGGCCTGAGAACCGATAGTTTGACGAGGTATGTTTTGGTTAGATAGTACGGTGTCAACGTTTAGAGACAAACTTGATTCTAATCTCTGATTTGTTTCTGTTTCATATGTTTGTGTTACTTCAGAGCGTTCATCTCGAATGACTATGGACATCTTTTGTGATGTGTCCATATCATGAAAGTAACTAACCCAAAATGGCTTGTTTTTGTTTATTTCTGCCATTTCTTTTCTGAATGCTTGAATGTTTAACAAAACAGCCGGGTTTTTTACATCATAAAAACAAAAAATAGCATCCAGTATAGATGTTTTCCCGTAGTTGTTTTTCCCAGCTATGATATTTAAAGTCTTTAATTGCTTTAGATATAGCTCATTGAAGCATTTGAAGTTCTTTAAACTTATTTCCTTTATCATGATAGCCTCTGTTCGTGTTTTTGTTATATGCCATACGATTTGTTAGTACCTTAATAAAATGTACAGCTTTCATTGTGATTAGCTAGACTTTATGTCAAAGATTAACTTTGATTGCTTGTGTTTTAATCGATTTTTTTTACTTTCTTCTTGAGATTATCTGGCAGCAGCCGTAAGCTTCCGGCTGTGAACGAAAAAAACCGCCTTGGCGGGCGGTTTTTTCGAAAGGTTCAGTAGAGTTGGCGCTCTATGAACCGAGGTAACTGGCTTAAAGGGAGCGCAGTCACCAAAACTGTTCGTTTAGTTTAGCTTTAACTGGCGTATAACTTCAAGACTAACTCCCTAAATCAGTTACCAGTGGCTGCTGCCAGTGGCGCTTTGTCGTGTCTTTCCGGGTTGGACTCAAGACGATAGTTACCGGATTAGGCGCAGCAGTCGGACTGAACGGGGGGTTCGTGCATACAGTCCAGCTTGGAGCGAACTGCCTACCCGGAACTGAGTGTCAGGCGTGGAATGAGACAAACGCGGCCATAACAGCGGAATGACACCGGTAAACCGAAAGGCAGGAACAGGAGAGCGCACGAGGGAGCCATCAGGGGGAAACGCCTGGTATCTTTATAGTCCTGTCGGGTTTCGCCACCACTGATTTGAGCGTCAGATTCCGTGATGCTCGTCAGGGGGGCGGAGCCTATGGAAAAACGGCCGCTGTGCGGCCTTTCCTTCTTTCCTCCATGCGATTACTCGGTTTTCTCGAGCGTTTCTACGCATGCTCCTGCCGCTCGCCGCAGCCGAACGGCAGGAGCGTAGCGACTGAGTGAGCCAGGAAGCGGACAAGAGGAGATCCCTACACTGACCACT
>NZ_JADCKB010000071.1 GCF_014982785.1 Ructibacterium gallinarum | reverse complement strand
TGGAGGTGTATATTATGGGCAAAGAATTATATTGTAAAGAAATAAAACTAGAAGCAGTACAATATGTTTTATCCGGACATTCCTATCGACAAGCTTCCGAGAAGTTTAAAATTTCAACTACTCCAATTGAAAAATGGGTAAATGCATATAAAATTCATGGTGAAAAAGGATTGGAAAGTAGGAATACTGCTCGACAAAAAGAGCTTGATGGACAATTTAGGTTAAATGTGATAAAATATAAGAATAAGCATGGACTGTCATGCACTCAGACAGCTTCACTTTTTTGTCTGGATGTTGTGACAATATCGCGTTGGGATAAGAAATATCATGAAAAAGGTGAAGACGCATTTATGAGTGATAAAAATAACCAAAAAATTTCTATTAAAGCAAAACAAAAGGATAATAATTCTGAATCCGTGCTAGAAAATCAAATATTAGCTGCAGAAAATAGACGTTTGAAAATGGAGAATGAATACCTAAAAAAATTGAATGCCTTAATTCAAGAGAGAGAAAACTCTTAACAATAGATAAAATAGCTGTTATAACCGAATTAAGGCAAAAATATGATTTAACAGCGCTTTTAAAAATGACTGGTATTCCACGTAGTACATATTACTATCATTTAAAAAATTCGAAATATTGTGATAAATACGCAAAAACAAAAGCAATGATTACTGAAATTTTTCACAAAAATCAAGGTAGGTATGGTTATCGAAGAATAACTGTAATATTAAAATCCAAGGGTTATTCTATCAATCATAAAACTGTATTAAAACTTATGAAAAGTCTTAATTTGAAAGGCAAACAGAGGAAAAATAATAAATATTACTCTTACAAAGGTAATGTTGGAAAGGTTGCTGGTAATCTATTCAAAAGAAATTTTTATGCAGCAAAGCCTTTTGAAAAACTAACAACAGATGTAACAGAATTTAAGGTATGTGATAATAAAGTATATCTTTCTCCTGTAATGGATTTATACAACAGAGAGATTGTATCATATTCAATTTCATTAAGTCCTAACTTGGAACAAATACGAGAAATGTTAAATGGCTTATTTGATAAGCTTCCTACTGATGCAAAACCTATATTTCATTCTGATCAAGGTTGGCAATACCAACACGCAGAATGCCAGCGATTACTTGCCGAGCATAACATAATACAAAGTATGTCAAGAAAAGGTAATTGTTACGATAATTCTGTCATGGAAAATTTTTTTGGAAGATTAAAAGTCGAAATGTTTTATGGTGAAAAATTTGAAAGTGTTAACACTTTCATAGACGAATTAAAAAAGTATATTGATTACTATAACAACGAGAGAATTTCATTAAAA
>NZ_JADCKB010000070.1 GCF_014982785.1 Ructibacterium gallinarum | reverse complement strand
GTTTTGTTAAGTTAAATGAAAATTGAGACCTTGAACTCCTTATGGTATAATGGTTTTACCCCAAACCCGAATACCTCCCTGAAAATCAGAGAAAGGAGATCAAGATCTCATGGATAAAATTATACCACATTGTTGCCCTCGATGCAACTCTCATTCACTTTATAAATATGGCAAAGATAAATTTGGTAATCAAAAATACCAATGCCGCATTTGTAAACATCAATTTGCACCTGATTTTATTTCAAGTGGTTCAAAAGGTGCAAAACCACTTCCGCCGGAACAAAGAAAATATCCTTCGTGTCCTATTTGTGGCAAAGCTGCTTTTCTTCATCACAATTTTGATGATTATTCTAATTATCGTTGCTGTGATAAAAAATGCAATCATTCTTTCTTTCAAGCCAAACCTACAGTAAAAATTCCACCTTCTATGTCTAACATCTTTGGCAAAAATGACTTCAAGCGTATGCGACATAGCATTCATCTTGTTATTACTGCTCTTGTGATGTTCTACATAGGCGGTACTTCTTTCCGTAAGATTGCTTTAAGCCTTAACCTTTTGTATCATATTAAAATCTCTCACGTAACTATCAGCGATTGGTGCAAAAAGTTTGCTCCTATCTTCCATACCAAAATGATTACTTTAATGCCTGCTTTAGACTTTAACTCTGATGAATGGCACGCTGATGAAACTGTTGTTAAAATCAAAGGTGTAAAGCATTATATCTGGTTTATTATTGACAGTGAAACACGTTTTGTTTTAGGCTTTCATTTATCACCACATAGAGATTCTCCTCAAGCCTTTTCTTTGTTTGATAGTGTAAAAGATTACGGGAAACCTAATTCTATTGTTTCTGACCGTTATTCTGCTTACAAGGTACCAACAAAGTCAATATTTGGTGTTCGTCATATTCGTGTTACAAGCTTCAAAGATGATATATCCAACAATGTTATTGAAGCCTTTAACAAACAGTTCAAATACTGGTACAAAACTCGTTATGGCTTTCATTCATTTGAAAGTGCTAACAGTATGATTATGATGTTTGTTTTCTTTTACAACTTCATAAGACCTCACAGTTCACTTTCTAATCTAACCCCTGCTGAAGTTGCCGGTTTTAAATGTTCAGAACGTCAGCGAAACTCTTTGCTACTCGTTAGCTGATTTTTGCCTTAATTAATATACAAATGGTCGCACTGTGATTTGTCATAGGGCGTGCTTTAGCACGTTTATTTTACCCTTGACAAATTTCAGTCGAGCATTTAAAAGCTATTTGGCAAAAATCGGCGGAATTTTGTGAAATCATTATGCTATTTTTTCATTTTAACTTTACAAAACC
>NZ_JADCKB010000007.1 GCF_014982785.1 Ructibacterium gallinarum | reverse complement strand
TCCATCATCTATTATTTTTTTACATATCCACGGTGTTTTGTATCCTGCGTCTGCAACTATTGTTTCTATTTCAGGAAATTTTTCTGTAAGTTTATCATACAATCCATCAAAAGCTACACTATCGTGTACATTGCCCGAATTTACCTCCACTTCCAGTATATATCCGTTTTGATCACAGGCTGTTTGTGCTGAATACGCAAAACACTTTTTGTGTTCTCCCTTGTGGAAAACTCCGCTTTCGGGGTCTGTTGTTGATTCGTTTATTATTTTTTCTTCTTTTTCCTTTTTACCTTCAAACGGCTTCTTACCGTGTTCTTCCCTGTCCTCGTTGATTTCTTTCATAAGCTGATCTTCATATATTTTTGAAGCCTGCGGTACTGCTTTTTTTACGACCTTTTTCATATTCGCATTTGCTTTGATATGCGTCCCATCTATAAATACTGCTTCGAGTGATAAATATCCTGCATTGTTTATTTCATTCAATATCCAGTTGAAAACATTTTCTACTGTGTGTTCGGTAAATCTATGTTTAAAGTTGTAGCTTACTGTTGAAAAATGTGGTATTTCTTCATTCATCAAATACCCCAAAAACCATCTGTAGGCTACATTCATGCTTATTTCTTCGTGTGTCCTGCGCAGTGAGCTTATTCCATACAAGTGCTGTATCAACACCATTTTTACCAGCACAACAGGGTCAACGCTCGGTCTGCCATTGTTTTTGCAATACAGATCTGTTACAAAATCGTAAATATGTGTAAAATCTACCGCACTATCTATTTTCCTCAGTAAATGATCTTGCGGCACAAATTCTTCTATTGAAAATATTTCTACTTGATTTCGTTCTTTCTTGTTTGTTCTTAGCATTTTTATCACCCAACCTTATTTTACCACATAACAAACAAAAAGCCCAGCTTTTGCTGAGCTTTTTCGACAGGCTGACAGCTTGATTTATCATGAAAATCAAGCTGAAAATATATGTCTTTATGAAAGCGAAGCCTGTTGTTCTCTTTTTTGAAGTATTCTGTCGCGTTTTGAGTAGATACAACCGCAATAGTCTTGCCGGTATAGGTTATATTGTCGCGAAAGTTCAATAGAGCGCTGATAACCGCCCCGCTTTTTGAAATCAGCAGGCAGGTATGCGGTGTGGTATTCTTCGGAAAGCCGAAAGCCAATTTTGTTCAGAGCTTGGGCATTTTTTAACGGGCTGATGGAAAGCGTAGATGTAAAATAATCATAATTCCCTTCTTTTGCGGCTCTGGCGGCAGCACGAAGCCGCAGTTCGTAGCACTTCAGACAGCGGGCGCCGCCTTCCGGCAATTCTTCCATACCCTTGGCAATGGACGCAAAGGCGGGATGGTCCCAATCGGTATCTCGAATCGTTACGGGATTTTTCCAGCTTTCTTCTTTGATCAGTCGAATCTGTTCCGCTTTGCGGTGTTCATATTCTTCTATTGGTGCAATGTTGGGGTTATAATACAAAACCGTAATGGTAAAATATTGGGTCAAATATTCCAGAACATAGCTGCTGCATGGAGCACAGCAGCTATGAAGCAACAAAGAAGGCGTTTGCTTTTTGGCTGTAATATTTGCTAAAATGGTTTCCAGTTCTTTTTGATAGTTGATATTTGGCTGTGCCATTTGCATGGCTCCTTCCTTTTATCTTTCGTCCGCAGCCGGGACATAAGTTTCAAAGTATGCAATCATGTCATCCGCATGCTGCTGTGTGATTTGATTGTTTTCTACCATATTTTGCAGCTGGGAAAAAAGCCGTTCCAGCAGTGCATCTCTAAATTCGCTCAGCACACCTAAATTTTGTGCCAGCTTCCACGGTGTTATGCCTGTTTGCAGCATTTGTTCCATTTCCGTTTCAGGAGCTCCTGATAATTCGGCAAGCAAACGGACGACACCGCCGCTTTCTGTTTCTGTGGCTAAAATTTTCCTTTCTTTCATATCTGCTGCCATCTGAATCCTCCTTTCAGCATATCATATATATTCTTAGTTGTGTCCGATTATATCCGAGAATGAAAATTCTGTAATAATTTTACACTATTATCATAACAAACCTTTGTGAATAATCAATGAACATAGAATTAATTTTTCAAATTACTTTTGGCAGCTTAGCTGCTCTTTTTGTTATTTCTTTGGGAAAAATAATTTTTTTGAAAAAAAAGCTTGCATTTTTTTGATGATGGTGGTATAATAAATGAGTTCGATTTCATATGTGCCGCTAGCTCAGCTGGATAGAGCGTCTGACTACGGATCAGAAGGCCGGGGGTTCGAATCCTCTGCGGCACGCCAAGCAGGAATGGAGTTTCTCCATTCCTTTTTTTGTGAAAAATGTAGTAAAGTTTTGTACATCAAAAAGCCGCAGACAAACAAATATACATTGTTTGTCTGCGGCTTTTGCGTCAGTATGAAGTGTGCGGAGGGAATTTGATCAATGTACGAATTGCCAAAAAATCAGAACATGGCACCGGAATCAGTTATTCGTCCTCGTCCTCCAGCCATTCTGTAACCAAATTCATAAACATTTTTCCATCTAAATGATCCAGTTCATGACAGAAGGCGCGGGCCAGCAGACCCTCGCCAGTTAGTTCGCGTATTGTACCGTTTCGGTCCATAGCCCGGACGGTAACGCGGTTGGGGCGGGTAACCAGGCCAAATTTCCCTGGATAGCTCAAACAGCCTTCTGCATCGGTTTGTTCGCCGTCAGTTTGAATAATTTCAGGATTAATCAGTTCAATCAGTCCGTCACCTATGTCAATCACAACGGCACGCCGAAGAACGCCTACCTGAGGAGCAGCCAGTCCTACACCGCCAGATTCGTATAGGGTATCTGCCAGATCGTCCAATAGGGTCAAGGTGCGTTGGTCTATATTTTCAATGGTTCGGCATTTTTTGGTCAGAACCGGATCGCCCACCGTCAGAATTTTTCTAATTGCCATATTCAACACTCCGTTTCTTTCTGGTATACCGGGATTTTCTTAATCTCTGTGATAGTTATAACATATTTGTTGGGTTAATGTCAATGGTTAAAGTGTTTTTGGAATTTCCGGCATTGTGTGCCGTACTTATTTGCCGCAAAAGTGGTAAAAGTTGTTGGGTATCTGCTGCTTTCAGGAAAATGCGGTATCGGAATTTATTTTTTATTTTGGCGATGGGAGCCGGATCTGGACCTATTGTTTGAAGGATAGCGCCCTGAATTTCGGGACGGCTGTTCAAAAGTAGACCGATGTTGGCAATTTCTTGTTTTACCTGTCTTTCGTCTTCGCCGGAAAGAACAATGTGAATCATGTCACAAAAAGGAGGATACTGCATTTTTTCCCGGTATTTCATTTCATTTTCATAAAAATCCGGATAATTCTGTTCTTTTGCCAAGCGAATCGTAACATTTTCCGGCTGATAGGTCTGAATAACCGCACGTCCTTCGGTATTGCCTCTCCCAGCCCGGCCGCACACCTGGGTGATGAGGGAAAAACAGCGTTCGTTAGCCCGATAGTCATTAATATTAAGAGAGGTATCTGCCGCCAGAACGCCTACCAGTGTGACATCTGCAAAATCAAGGCCTTTGGTTACCATTTGGGTACCTAAGAGAATATCTGCTTCTCCGTTTTTGAATCGATTCAGCAAAATTTCATGCCCGCCTTTGCCGGAAGTGGTGTCAAAATCCATTCTCAAAACGCGAACACCGGGAAAAAGGGTATAAAGTTCTTCTTCAATTTTTTGTGTTCCAGTTCCAAAGAATTTGATATACTGTGAGCCACATTCCGGACAAACGGTTACATTCTGGCAGGTATATCCGCAGTAGTGACAGGCCAGATGGTCAGAACTTCGGTGGTATGTTAAAGCGATGCTGCAGTGGGGGCATTCCATCACATAGCCGCATTGGCGGCAGGAAACAAAGGTGTTGTAGCCTCTGCGATTTAAAAATAAAATTGTTTTTTCTTTTTTGTCCAGATTTCTGCGAATTTCATCCTGCAGCCGGATGCTGATGGATGACATATTGTGATAATCCAGAAGTTCACTGCGCATATCCACGATACGTGCTTTGGGAAGTGGATTTTGATTATATCGCTGATGCATTTCAAACAGGCGGTATTTTTGAGTTTTTGCTCTATAATAGGAAGTCACGGAAGGGGTGGCGGACGCCAGAAGAACGGGTGCACCGTGCTTTGCTCCCCGGCGAAAAGCGATGTCACGGGCATGATAGCGGGGCGCGGTTTCGGATTTATAGCTGTCTTCGTGTTCCTCGTCTAAAATAATAATTCCCAATCGTTTAAAAGGTGCAAAGATGGCGCTGCGCGCGCCTACTACCACGTCCACTTCACCGTGGCGGATTTTGTACCATTGGTCAAATCGTTCTCCTTGAGAAAGGCCGCTGTGCATAACGGCAACCGAGGTACCGAACCGGCTGACAAACCTTTCTACCATTTGAGGAGTCAGAGAAATTTCCGGAACCAGCATAATGGCCTGTTTCCCCTGTTTGATGCATGTTTCAATCGCTTGGAGAAAAACTTCTGTTTTGCCGCTCCCCGTTACCCCGCGGAGCAGAATCTTCTCATGGAGATTATGGGTGATCAGACGGTTGAGATAGTCAATCACCGGTTTTTGTTCTTCGGTCGGGATATACGGGACGGAAGGAGTGTATTGATCTGGGGCATAGGCCGTGCGCAGAAACGGTTCCCGGTAAATAGAAATAATTCCTTTGTCCTTGAGTGCATTCAGTGCATTGTAATTTCCATCGGAGATTAAAACCAAATCGGAAGTGGGAAGGTCACCGCAGTCGCAGAGGGTTAGCACCATATCCGCCTGGACCGTTGCCCTGCGGCTTCGAAGTTCATCTGCGGTGGCATAACCTTCTTCCGGAGAAAAATTCAGCCTTGCCTTTCGAATATATTTTAAGGAAATGGTATTGTCAATTTTTTCTCGGATTTCAAGAAGGCCTTTGTCTTGCAGTGCATAGGCGCTGGAGCGGATGCTTGTCCGGTGCAGTGCGGCTTCAAGTTCGGCCATTTCCGCAAAGCCGTCATATTCTTTCAAAGTATCCAGAAGCCGGCGTTGGGGTGCACTGAGTTTTTCCTCGGTATCTTTTAGGAAAAACAACCATTGCCGCAGACGGGTGCCAAGGTAGGGGGGCTTGACTTGTCTGTAGCTTTGCTGAAAAGAACATAAATATTGATGGCGCATCCAAACACACAGACTAATCAGTTCCTCTGTCAGAACGGGAAGAGGATCCAGACAACGGATTAGTGGTTTCAGGGAAGGAAATTCGCTGGTTTGGCTCACTGAAAGAATGAGTCCTTCTACGGCGGTATTTCGGACGCCAAAGGGTACCAATACCCGCATCCCCGGCTTGGCGACGCGTTCAAGCTCTGGAGGGATCAGATAGTCAAACAGTTTGTCTACGGCGTGCCGTGCATCCGTAAGAGCAATATTTGCGATCATAGCGCTCTGATCAGCCTGTCTAATAGTGCATTGGCAACCGCGTCCTTGCTCATGCACGGCAGAGCTTCTGTTTTACCGTCCTTGCTGAGAATGGTTACTACGTTGGTATCCGTTCCAAAGCCCGCGCCGGCATTGGTCAGGTTATTGGCGACAATAAAATCAGCGTTTTTCTTTTTCAGTTTTTTCTGAGCATTTTCTAAAAGGTTTTCTGTTTCCATGCAGAAACCTGCAATCATTTTTTTCCCGCCAAACCGATCCCCCAGCGCCTGCAAAATATCAGGATTGGAGGCAAGGGGCAGGCAGATAGAATCTTTGCCTGCTTTTTTTATTTTTTGGTCTTGATATTCAGCAGGACGGAAATCTGCCACTGCGGCGGCTTTGATAATCATATCTGCGTTTTCTGCGTTTTCCATCACTGCGTCAAACATATCTTGTGCAGAAATTACGTTGACAATTTTTATGCCTTCAAAGGCTTTTTGCGTGTTTGGCGCAGCAATCAGGGTGACATCTGCGCCACGGAGATAGGCGGCATTGGCAATCGCATATCCCATTTTTCCGCTGGAATGATTGGTCAGAAAACGTACCGGATCCAGGGCTTCCTGGGTGGCGCCAGCTGTGACCAGGACACTATGGCCGGACAGATCTCCTACCGGACGCAGTGCAGCAGAAAGTACCGCATCGGCAATCCGCTCCGGATTTGCCAACTTGCCGGTTCCCATGTCACCGCAGGCAAGGCGGCCGTTTTCCGGCGCAATAATCTGGTAGCCCAGACGGGAAAGCTTTGACAGATTTTCCTGAACAATTGGATTTTCATACATTTGTGTGTTCATGGCTGGCGCCAGCAGGACGGGCGCACGGGTGGCCATGACAGTAGTAGTGAGCATATCATCTGCTATCCCACCGGCGATTTTGCCGATGACATTGGCGGTGCAGGGGGCAATGACAAAGACATCGGCGGCCTGGGCCAGGGCGATATGGCGGACTTCCCAGCTTTTGGGTTCCTCAAACATATCTATCGCCACCGGATTTTGTGACAGAGTCTGTAAAGTCAGCGGGCAGATGAATTTTGCAGCAGAGCGGGTCATAATCACCCGGATATCTGCTCCCAGTTTTTTTAAGCGTGAAGTCAAATCCGCGGCTTTATATGCGGCAATGCCACCGGTAATACCAAGAACAATACAGCGGTTTTCAAGTGGAAGCATAGAAATTCCTCCCCGATCAGTATATTTGTGCCGTAAAACAGCGAAAACAATGAAACGCCGGTCTCGAAGAGTGCCGGCGTTTTCAGTAATGACAGAAGCCTGAGCTTAAAGGTTTTCTGTAGGTTCCGCCGGCTGAGAAATGCTTTCGGCGGTATCTGCAGACGCCGTTTCCGGTTCTGTATTGCCCGGCATTACAGTGCCTTCCTCTGGGACAGAAGCCGAAGAGGCGGAAACTGTGGCGGAGGGGCTTTTCATGTAAATGCGAAGCTTATCTTGATAGATTTCATTGGTGGCAATAGAAACCTCTTTGTTGGAGTCGCAGTCACATAGCGGTTCTGCTCCAGCGGAAAGCTGGCGTGCACGACGGGCAGCTTCAATTACCAAAATATACCGGCTTCCGGTTTTTTTTACCAATTCAGCAATGGGGGGATAAATCATCATACAGCAACACTCCTTGTTTCAATAATATCTTTCACAGTTTGAACGGCGTTTTCAAGTACGTCGTTAATCACAACATAATCATATTTGCTCTGTTGGGCCAGCTCCTGGTCAGCGGCGGCAATGCGCCGGCTGATTTCTTCCGGGCTTTCAGTGCCGCGGCCGGTCAGCCTTTCATGCAACGTTTCTTTATCAGGCGGGGCAATAAAGATATAGATTCCTTCCGGAAAATTATCTTTCACATGCAAAGCCCCCTGTACATCAATTTCAAGCAGAACATTTTTACCGGCATTTAATTTCTCCTGTACCGGCAGCAGGGGTGTACCGTAATAATTGCCGTTATACACTGCCCATTCCAGAAATTGATGGTTATCAATCATGGCTTGAAATTCCTGGTTGGTTTTAAAATAATAGGTAACGCCTTCTTTGTCGACCGTGCGGGGCTTTCGGGTGGTAGCGGAAACCGACAATATCAGATTGGGACATTGACGAAGCAATATTTCGCATATGGTGCCTTTTCCAACACCGGATGGCCCGGAAATGACAATCAGTTTTCCCTTAGTCTTCATCTTCTGCTGTATCCTCCCTGGGTTCATCATCCTTGGGCTCGGCGCGGCCTGCAATGGTTTCCGTCTGAATGGCGGAGAGAATTACGTGATCACTGTCCGTAATAATTACCGCGCGGGTTCGTCTGCCGCAGGTGGCATCAATCAAAAGCCCTTTGTCCTTGGATTCTTGAACAATTCGTTTAATCGGTGCGGAATCAGGACTTACAATTGCAATTACCCGGTCACCGGAAACAATGTTTCCAAAGCCTACATTAATCAGCTTCATAATCGTTCCATAGCCTTTCTGCCCACAAAAATCAAAAATACGCTTGGTTTCATCTGTGGGCAGATGGCGTATGCGCGGTAAAAGCCGCTTATTAATCTTAATTAAATAGGAACAGTCAAAGCTTTATTCTATGTTTTGAATCTGCTCCCGAATTTTTTCAATAATCGATTTCATTTCAACCACATGAGCAGCGATTTCCATGTCATTGCCTTTTGAACCAATGGTGTTTGCCTCGCGGTTCATTTCCTGAACAATAAAGTCCAGTTTTTTGCCAATGGGCTGTTGTGTTTGCATTGCAGTTTCAAAAGCAGCAATATGGCTGCGCAGTCGCACAGTTTCTTCGTCTACGGCAGTTTTGTCCGCAAATAGGGCTGCTTCGGTTAAAATTCGGTTTTCATCAACTGATGTTTCGCTCAGCACTTCCTGTAGTTTGGTCCGAAGGCGCTGGCGGTATGCTTCAACGCATTGGGGAGAACGTATTTCAACGGCCTCTACTTCATGAAGCAAAGCGCTAAGATGCTGGCGCAGGCTTTGTTCCAGACGGGCGCCTTCTGTGCAGCGCATCTGGCTAAATTCCTCCAACGCTTTTTGGAAAACCCCGGCCACCAGTTCAGAGAGGTGTGCCTCATCGGTTTCTTTGTATTCGATGCGGAAAATATCATGAAAATCCGTCATCGAAGAAAGGGTAAGATCGTCTTTAAGACCGTATTCCGTAAGCAGGCGAAGCGCATTCATATATCCTTCTGCCGCCGAGCGGTCTAGTGTAATCACCTTGTCATCGGATGCTTGTTTTTCCAGATTTAATAGAATTTCTACCTTACCACGGGCAATGCTGTTCATGGCAAGCGTCCGCAGTTTGTCTTCCAGGAATGTATAGAATCTCGGCGTTTTAATGGTAAAATCACTGTACCGGTGATTTACGGACTTGATTTGTACCTGAATGGAAAAACCTTCAATTACTTCTTCACAGCGGCCAAAGCCGGTCATACTCCTGAGCATGAGATAAGCATCCTTTCCTAGATTATAGGCATTGGGTTCGTCATCATAATTACTGTAATCTAAATTATTATACCATAAAAAATAAAATTTGCAAAGCTTTTTTTCATTGGAATTTATTTTGCAGGAAATGACAATGATTTTAACAAAATTGAAACATTTTTTTAACCGTTTTGTAGTTGCGAAGATGGGAAAATGATGCTATGATAGATAAAGATAAATTGGCAATTTACATAGTTTTTATAAAAAATTTAAAAATGTTAACAAAAAGTTCACAATTTGCGCAAGCCCCATAATTACAGGAGTTTGCGCTTTATTATTTTTGGATAAAATAGGTGATTTGAGCTTGTTTTAGGGGTGCTTGGTTGACTTTTTTAGCAAAAAGGTATATAATAGCAAACGTGTTGTTTGAGAAACACAAATTTTTTTGATCAACAAACTATATGCTGGAAGGAAGTGAAGAGGAGGAATTAAGCATATCATTATCTAATTTGGAGGTTTTTTGTTTTGAGTTTTCAAAAGAAAGGTATTAGAAGAATTGTTGCAACACTTTGTGTATTGATGACAATATCTGCTTTTATAATAGCTCCGGTGTATGCAATTGATGAACCAAGTGATTTTGGTCAATACTATGGTGTTGTAAATGCCAGTACACTAAACGTTAGGGCATCCGCGTCGATGGATGCGGAAATTCTGACCACCCTTTCCATGGGTACATATGTTAAGGTGAATTGGATTGAACCTGGCTGGGTTAATGTTGCATATAACGGGGATGGCTTGATGGGATATGTGCCCTCGGATTATTTTACGGTTTATGAAGGAACCATTCCGGAGGTTACAACTACCGGAGGACAGGCGGCTGTAGAAGTTGCAAAACAGTTCTTGGGTGTTCCTTATGTTTATGGAGGAACTTCTCCGAGAGGTTTTGACTGCAGCGGATTGATGCAGTATGTATATGCGCAGCTGGGTTATAGCATTAATCGTGTTGCCGCAGATCAGATGAAAAATGGGATCGCCGTTTCGAGAGAACAGCTGATGCCTGGAGATCTGGTTGGATTTTACAGCAGTCCCGGCGGTGGTTATGTGGGTCATATCGGAATGTATGTAGGCGATGGCATGATGATTCATGCACCTCATACCGGTGATGTGGTGAAATACACCAGCATCGACAGTGCATACTATAGCAGCCGTTTTGCTGGCGGACGCAGAATCATTTACTAAGAAGCGAATATAAAAGAGCCGCGGCGGAAGCCGGGGCTCTTTTCTTATGGTTGCGTTCCGGCGGAGGATGTGATATACTTTGAAAAAACAGATAGGAGGGAAGACGGAAGTGAAGAAAGGGTTATCTGCCTGTGAAAAAAGAGTTTTGCTTTGTCTGTGGATAACCGCGGTGATTGGGCTGGCCGCTGCCCTTTGGATTTTTGCTTCCTGTTCTCCCGTCATAGTCAGTTTCTTGGATGTAGGTCAGGGAGATGCTTGTCTGCTCCGGGCAGAGACTGGCGAAGCGGTGCTTATTGACGGTGGAGATTCCGGAGAAGGAGAAACTTTGATGGGATATTTTGCCGTGAAAAATATTGATGCGTTGGATGCAGTATTTGTGTCCCATTTTCATGAAGATCATAGCAGTGGAATTGCGGAAATTTTAGAGGCAGGTTTTCCAGTTGCATGTATTTATACACCATATTTGGAAAGTGGTACAGAGGCAGAAAAGAGAGTGCTGAATGCGGCTGAGCGCGCAGGTGCGGATGTTCGGAGAGTGAGTGCCGGGGATCAGATACAGCTGAGCGGGATAGAATATCATGTTTTATGGCCGGACAAGGACAGTGAAGTTTTGGATTTGAATAATATGTCCATGGTATTACGGACGGTGTATGATGGAACTACACTGTTGTTTACCGGCGATATAGAGAAAACAACGGCTGATATGTTAGCCGAGCGATACGGAGAAAAATTGTATTCTGACGTACTTAAAGTACCGCATCACGGCAGCAGTTCTTCGGTAAGTCCTGCTTTGATGGAGGCTTGCCGCCCGTTATGGGCAGTGATTAGCGCAGGGACGGGAAATCAGTACGGAGATCCATCAGATAGCATGCTTCGGAGTTTGCTGGAAAAGAAAACGGGAATTTGGCGGACAGACAGGGATGGAACAGTGGAAATGACGCTGGGGCGTGATGCGGTGAAAAATGTACGCCGCGCTGAGGATAAATGGAGGAATGATTGATGAAGCTGGAAAAACTCAATAGCCAGATCAAAACAGGGAAGCTGCTTCCGGTATATTTTTTCTATGGTGACGAGCAGTATCTGCTTTCGCGCAAGACAGCAGCCATTGTAGCACGGTTGATTACGCCTGGAATGGAGGATTTTAACCGTTTTTATTTCGAAGGGAAAAAAACGGATTTGGATGCAGTGATAGAAGCGGCAGAACAGTTTCCGCAGATGTCACCTAAAAAAGTGGTGATTGTTAAAAATAGCGGTTTCTTTCATCAAACCAATACTGCCGTTTACCGGAGAATCAAGGAAATGGTGCTGGACCTGCCGGAATACACCTGTTTGATATGGATTGAGGAGCATTTTGATAAAAAAAAGGAGAAAAATGTACAGTTCATAGAGGAGTACGGCGGTGTGGTGGCCTTTGATTATCTGCCGGTTAATCAGCTGGAGCTTTGGCTTGAAGATCGGTTCCGCAGAGAAGAAAAGCAAATTGCGCCGAGAGATTTGACCTATATGATCCGTCTGTGCGGTCCCGCACTGGGAAAAATACAGACAGAATATGAAAAGCTTCTAAATTATATAGGAGACAGAAACAAGATCTCCCGAGAGGATATTGATGCGGTGGTAGACCGTACAGTGGAATACAGGGTTTATGATATGTTGGATAATATTCTGACTAAAAAAGGTGGTCTAGCCCGGGAACAGATGAAATATTTAAAGGACAGCCGGGAGCAGCCTACTGTAGTGATGGGATTGATGATGGCAAAGATTTCAGAGCTTTTGACATGCCGGCAGCTAAAGGAAACCGGAATGTCCGCGCGGGAAATAGGGGAATATTTTGATTTTAAACGGCCCTTGTTTGCGGTGAATAAGACAATAGAGGATAGCCGGCGGTATGATGAGTCTTATTTGATTTCCATGTTGAACAAAGGACTGAATTATGATGCGGATATCAAAAATGGGAGAATGGATGGCTGGACTGCCGCAGAATTATACCTTGCAGAACTGACGGGATTAAATGATGGAAAGTAGTTTTCTAATTATTAGGAAAATTGCAGTAATATTGTTCCCTAAATGGAGAAAAATAGGGAATAATGATAGAAATTTTATTTTGTGGGGAAATTTTTTTAAAAAAAACATTGAAACAAAAAAAGCTCTGTGCTATAATAATTTGAATATGAAATTAAATGCTTATTGGAGGTGCTTTCATTGTTTAAAATCATCAGAAAAGAGATACTCAATCCTTCTGTTTCTCTGATCGAAGTGGACGCGCCGTATATCGCCCGAAAGGCGGAGCCCGGTCAGTTTATTATTCTGCGTGTGGATGAACACGGTGAAAGGATTCCTTTTACCATTGCAGATTATGACCGTGAAAAAGGCACGGTAACCATTATTTTTCAGATTGTGGGTCAAAGTACAGAACGTCTGAATGAATTGAATGCAGGAGATTCTCTGCAGGATTTTGTGGGGCCTCTGGGCAAGGCGTCGCATTTTGAAGGGGTTAAAACTGCTGCAGTCATAGGCGGCGGACTGGGAACAGCCATTGCGTATCCGCAGGCCAAAAAGCTCCATGCTATGGGCGTAGAGGTGGATATGATTAATGGTTTTCGCAATAAAGATATGATTATTATTGAAGATTTGTGTGCGGATGCCTGCACTAATTTGTATACTATGACAGACGACGGCTCCAATGGGAATAAAGGTTTTGTTACCGCCAAGCTGGAGGAACTGATCTCTGCAGGACGTAAATATGACATTGTGATTGCGATTGGACCGCTTGTCATGATGCGTGCAGTTTGTGAACTGACCCGGCCGTATGGGATTAAAACAATTGTCAGTATGAATCCAATTATGATTGACGGTACCGGGATGTGCGGAGGCTGCCGGGTCACCGTGGGCGGCGAGACCAAGTTTGCATGTGTGGACGGTCCGGATTTTGATGGACATCTAGTGGATTTTGATCAAGCGATTCGCCGTTCTAAAATGTTTGCTAAAGGGGAGCGTCGTTCCCGAGAAGCGCATCATTGCAGATTGGAGGGAATGGACCGTGCCTAATATGTCATTGGAAAAAGTGAAAATGCCGGAACAGGATCCTAATGTCCGGAATAAGAATTTTAAAGAGGTTTCGCAAGGATATACGGAAGAAATGGCGATAGAAGAGGCTGCACGCTGTTTGGGCTGTAAGCATCATCCATGTATGGGCGGCTGTCCGGTCAATGTGCAGATACCGGATTTTATCAAACTGGTTGCAGAACGTAAGTTTGAAGAAGCTTATCATAAGATTCAGGAGACCAGTTCTCTGCCGGCTATCTGCGGCAGGGTTTGCCCTCAGGAAAACCAGTGTGAAAAATACTGTGTCCGTGGTGTGAAAGGCGAACCGGTGGCAATTGGTCGTTTGGAACGGTTCGTGGCAGACTGGTATATGAAATATGGCAAGAGTGAAGTAAAAAAGGCTGCGTCCAATGGGAAAAAGGTTGCCGTGGTGGGCGCTGGCCCTGCAGGACTGACCTGTGCAGGCGATTTGGCTAAGCTGGGTTATGAGGTTACCATCTTTGAAGCATTCCACACGCCGGGCGGTGTGCTGGTTTATGGTATTCCGGAATTCCGTTTGCCAAAGGATATTGTGAAAGAGGAAATCCGCAAGTTAGAAGCCATGGGAGTTACCATTATGACCGATATGGTAATCGGAAAGGTGCTTTCCATTGATGAATTGCTGGGTGAAGAAGGTTTTTCTGCTGTATTTGTAGGCACCGGGGCAGGACTTCCCAGTTTTATGGGAATTGATGGGGAAAATTTAAATGGCGTATATTCCGCTAATGAATTTTTGACCCGGATTAATTTGATGAAAGCTTACCGTTTCCCGGAATACGATACACCGATTTATATGGGTAAAGATGTGGTCGTAGTCGGCGGCGGCAACGTGGCTATGGACGCGGCACGTTCTGCCAAGCGTTTGGGCGCTGAAAACGTCAGCATTGTTTATCGTCGGAGTGAAGAGGAGATGCCGGCACGGCGTGAGGAAGTACATCACGCCAAAGAAGAAGGCATTGACTTTAAGCTTCTTTGTAATCCTGTTCGTATTTTAGGCACTGAAGACGGTTGGGCGCAAAAGGTAGAATGTGTACGCATGGAACTGGGAGCACCGGATGCATCAGGACGCCGTCGGCCGGTTCCGATAGAAGGAAGCGAATTTACCGTGGATGCGGAGGTAGTGATTATTGCTATTGGCCAGTCGCCAAATCCGCTGATTAAAGATACAACCCCAGATCTTGAAACCAATCGACGTGGTTGTATTGTGGTGCGTGAGGAAACCGGTGCTACCAGCAAAAAAGGCGTTTATGCTGGAGGCGATGCGGTTACAGGTGCGGCAACAGTGATTTTGGCGATGGGCGCGGGGAAAACGGCTGCGCAATCTATTGATGCGTACTTAAAAGAAAAATAAACATAAAGTTTTAGAAAAAAATAAATTTATCATAAATAGCAAGGAGTAGTGATAACACATGGCAATCAAAAATGCATATCTGCAGAAAGTCTTTGAGCAGGTTCAAAAACGGGACGGTAATGAGCCCGAATTTTTGCAGGCAGTGGAAGAGGTGCTTGAGTCTTTGGAACCAGTCATGGACAAACACCCCGAATACGAGGCGGCCGGATTGATGGAACGTTTGGTTGAACCAGAACGGGTGGTTTCTTTCCGTGTTCCGTGGGTAGATGACAATGGTAAGACACAGGTAAACCGCGGCTATCGCGTACAGTTTAACAGTGCGATCGGTCCATATAAGGGCGGCCTTCGTTTCCATCCGTCTGTATATCAGGGGATTATTAAGTTTTTGGGCTTTGAACAAATTTTCAAAAATTCTTTGACCGGTCTGCCTATCGGCGGAGGTAAAGGTGGTTCTGATTTTGACCCCAAAGGTAAATCGGACCAGGAAGTTATGCGTTTTTGCCAGAGCTTTATGACTGAATTGTCTAAGCATATTGGGGCGGATACGGATGTGCCCGCTGGGGATATTGGCGTAGGCGGCCGTGAAATCGGTTTTATGTTCGGACAGTATAAGCGGCTGAGAAATGAATTTACTGGAGTACTTACCGGTAAAGGACTTACTTGGGGCGGAAGCCTTGCAAGAACCGAAGCTACTGGATATGGGCTGTGCTATTTCACCAATGCGATGCTGAAAGCAAACGGCAAGTCGTTTGAAGGTAAGACTGTGGTTATTTCTGGATCGGGTAATGTTGCGATCTATGCTACAGAAAAGGCAACAGAACTTGGCGCAAAGGTAGTAGCGCTTTCAGATTCCAATGGATATATTTATGATAAAAACGGTATTGACCTGGCTGCTGTAAAACAGATTAAAGAGGTAGAGAGAAAGCGGATCAAAGAATATTTGAATGTTCATCCTGAGGCAGAATATCATGAAGGCTGCAAGGGAATTTGGACGATTCCGTGTGACATTGCCCTGCCTTGTGCAACGCAGAACGAGTTGGATGAAGAAAGCGCAAATGCGTTGATTGCCAACGGCTGTTTTGCGGTCGCAGAAGGTGCGAATATGCCTTCTACACCAGAAGCTGTGGCGGCAATGCAGAAAGCAGGCCTGTTATTTGGCCCGGCTAAGGCGGCAAATGCAGGCGGTGTGGCTACTTCTGCTTTGGAAATGAGCCAGAACAGCATGCGTTATTCCTGGACCTTTGAAGAGGTTGATGCAAAATTGAAGAATATTATGGAGGATATCTTCAAGAAAGCAGATGAAGCTGCTGCGGCTTATGGCATGGCTGGGAACTATGTTGCGGGTGCGAATATTGCCGGTTTTAAAAAGGTTGCCGATGCAATGATGGCACATGGTATTATCTAAAATGTGACTATGCTTGGAGGGGGCTTTTGCCCCCTCCGGTGCGGACGTCCGGTGAACGGCTCTTTTTAAAGGAGAGGCATTCACTGGCCGTCTGTCTGTGTTTATGGCGGTAATTTCCCCGCTGTATTTTTTAGACTGCAGAACAGAAAAAAATATATAATTAACTTAAAATCGGAATCGTGAGAGAGGATGAAAGTTGTGATATTTGAAGAAAAAACCATTTCGTCTGAAAAGATTTACGAAGGGAAAATTGTAAAGCTTACTGTAGACAAGGTTGCAATGCCTGGAGGTAAGATTGCAACCAGGGAACTGGTTGCGCATCCGGGCGGTGTGGGCGTAGTGGCTTTAACAGAAAGCGATGAGGTTATTTTAGTTCGTCAGTTTCGGAAGGCAATAGAAAAAGCGATTCTAGAGATTCCGGCTGGAAAGCTGGATCCGGGGGAAGATCCCCAGACGTGCGGCATCAGGGAACTGGAGGAAGAGACCGGATTGAAGGCGCGCCGATTTGAGCCCTTGGGATTTATTTATCCGTCACCGGGATTTACAGACGAGGTGACATATCTGTATTTGGCAACGGACCTTTATGAAGGGAACATTCATCCGGATCCAGATGAATATCTGGATATTTTACGCATGCCGTTTGAAGAAGCGGTGGATCGGATTATGGCAAATGAAATCTCAGATGCAAAGACCGTGGCCGGGGTGTTAAAAACCATGAGGCTACTGAAAAAAAGCTGAGCGGATTGTCGCAGGAAATGCGAAATAAAGGAGAAAGCCATGGAAAACAAAAAAGTGGAAGTAAAGATCAATAACGTAGAGTACACGCTGCTTACTAATGAGTCGGAGGAGTATGTGCAGCGGGTAGCGCTGCTGGTCAACAAGCGTATGGCACAAATCCAGGAGGGCAACAAACAGCTTAGCACCGCTATGACGGCTGTGCTTACCTCCATTAATATTGCAGACGAGCTTTTGAAAAACGAAGGCGTGCTTGACAATATCCGGTTGGAACTGAAACGGTATATGGAAGAGGCACAGCGGAGCGGCGAAGAGCTTGAGGCAAAAAAGCTTGAGGTGGAAAAACTGAAGGAGGATATGCACAAGCTGCAAATTGAACTGGCGAAAAAGGAAACGGAACTATCTTCCGTCCGCCGGCGTCAGGGATAAAGGCATATGGAAAAAACAAAGACAGGGAAAATAGAATTATTGGCGCCAGCCGGGAATATGGAATGTCTGAAAGCGGCCGTATCTGCCGGTGCAGATGCCGTGTATTTTGGCGGAAAGGCATTTGGCGCCCGGAGTTTTGCAGATAATTTTGGACCGCAGGAAATTTACGAAGCGGCTGTTTATTGCCGTTTGCGGAAGGTGAAGACGTATGTGACAGTGAATACGATGACGCTTGACCGCGAATTTTCTGACTTGGAATCCTTTGCGGGAATTTTGGCAGACGCCGGGATTGACGGGATCATCGTACAGGATTTGGGCGTTGTACGGTACTTTCAGCAGTTATGTCCGGAAATGAGTATTCATGCCAGCACCCAGATGACAGTGCATAATCTAGCTGGTGTTCGGCTGCTGGAGAGTATGGGCGTACAGCGCATTGTATTGTCGCGGGAACTTTCGCGGGAGGATATGCAACATATCTTGTCTCATTGTAATGCTGAAATCGAGGTGTTCGTTCACGGGGCCATGTGCATGAGCTATTCTGGTCAATGCTTGATGAGCAGTGTTCTAGGTGGACGGAGCGGAAACCGAGGCAGTTGTGCACAGCCCTGCAGGTTGCCGTATCACAGCGGTGATGGCAGGGAACAGTTTTATCTGAGTTTAAAAGATATGTCCCTGATCCGGCATCTTGCCCAGCTGGAGAAAATGGGCGTTGCCTCTTTAAAAATTGAGGGACGGATGAAAGGGCCGGACTATGTTTCTGTCGTGACTCGGATTTACCGAAAATGTATTGATGAAAAAAGACAGCCCTCTCGGGAAGAGTATGAAATGTTAAACAGGGTTTTTTATCGGGGCGGGCTTACAGACGGATATTTTACAGGAAAAACGGGGAAAAGTATGTTTGCTTTTCATAAGCCGGACAACCCGTATGTCAAGGGAAATATGGTTTTGCCGGCACTGCCCGAAAAGACGGTGCCGGTGTTGTTAAGTGCAATTTTGCGTGAAGGCAGCCTTCCGGAACTTACTCTGGAAGGATTGGGAGAATCCGTGACTTGCAGGGGTGAAAAACCGCTGGAAAAGGCGGAAAAAGAACCTGCTGGACTGGATGAAACGAAAAAGCAGCTGAGTAAAATGGGAGGGACGGCTTTTTTTGCTGAAAAAATAGAGATACAGCGTTTTGGCAAACCGTTCGTACCGGTGCGTGTGTTAAATGGACTCCGCCGGGAGGCAGTTGCGGCATTGGAAAAAAAGATAATGGAGCAAGCGCGGAAAAAGATGTATCCGCTTTCGGAAGATTTAGAACGGGAGGTGTCGATGGAGTTTCGTTTTACCGCCTCGGTGCAAACTGCAGAACAGTTTTGTGCTGTAAAGGAATTTCCTTTTTACCGAATTGATGTACCTCTTCATGTGGTATCGGAACAGCCGGAACTGTTTTTGGAAGAAAAAGAAAGAATGATTCTATCCCCTCCTGTAATTTTACATGACAGCCAGCGGATGGCTTTGGCAGAACAGCTGAAACAGCTGTGTAAAATGGGGTTTTCGGCATTGCGTGCAGAAAATCTGGGTTGGATTCAGGAGGGCAAAGGTTTATTTTCTCTTTGGGGAGGACACCGGCTCAATACGGCCAACAGCAGAGCGATGCAGGCGCTTAAAAATCTGGGACTGCAGGCGGTATGTTTATCGCCTGAACTGAATCTGGCGCAGATTCGGGATTTAAAGAAATATTTGCCAGCCGAGGTGCTGGTTTATGGATACCTACCGTTGATGCTTACCGAAAACTGTATTAGTAAAAATTTGGGACAGTGTCCGTGCCCACCGGAAGGCGGCAAGCTTTGGGATCGCCGTGGCAAGGTGTTTTCTTTGCTGCGTGACGGGGATTCCTGCAGAAGCGTGGTGTTGAATACGGTGCCGCTGTATATGGGTGATCAGATTTCGAAAATCAAAGATGCAGGTGCGGCATATGGAAGATTGTTGTTTACGATGGAATCGCCGGAGGAATGCAGAAAAATATGCAGTAGTTGTCTTAAAGGAGAGGCTCCGGCTGGAGAATATACCAGACTACATTTTTACAAGGGGGTCATGTCATAATGGTAGTCAAAATTAAATATTTGCAGAAAAATGTTCCTGTACCGGAATATGCCACCCAAGGCAGTGCCGGTATGGATTTAGCAGCCGCGTTGTCCGGGCCGGTTACGGTTCCTGCTGGCGGCAGGGCTTTGATACCCACCGGAATAGCCATTCAGATACCGGAGGGATATGGCGGATTTATTTTTCCCCGTTCCGGATTGGCATTTAAAAAGGGTATTTCCATGTGCAATAGCGTAGGTGTGATTGACAGCGATTATACTGGTGAAATTAAGGTAGCCGTGCATAATATATCCGAAGAAAGCTATACCATTAATCCGGGGGACAGAATTGCCCAGTTGGTTTTTCTGCCCGTTGCTCGTGCTCAGTGGGAGGAAACGGATGAACTTGATCAAACGGAGCGTGGTGCAGGCGGCTTTGGTTCCACAGGAAGATAAAAGGGGGAGGAACAGGAATGAAAACGGTAGTGTTGGCGTCCGGGTCTCCCCGGCGTAGAGAATTATTAAAACGGGTTTTGCCGGAGTTTGAAGTGATGGCAGATGACGGAGAAGAGGAGCTGATTCCTGGTGAAAACCCAGAGGAAACGGTGCGGCGTCTGGCAATGCAAAAAGCAGAAAATACAGCCAAGCGTTTAAAAAAAGATGCGCTGATTTTGGCGGCGGATACGGTGGTTGTACTAGGTGAGAAGATTTTGGGAAAGCCGGATGATGAGGATGAAGCATTTGCCATGTTGTTTTCCTTATCGGGGAAAACGCACCGGGTTTATACAGGGCTGGCTGTTGTGGATACAAAAACCGGAAAAAAAGTTTCGGATTTTGTGGTAACAAAGGTACGTTTCCGATCTTTATCTGAAGCGGAAATCCACAGTTATATCCGGTCCGGTGAGCCTATGGATAAAGCTGGCGCCTACGGAATTCAGAAGATAGGCGCTTTGTTTATTGAAAGTATCGATGGGGATTATTTTAATGTGGTAGGTCTGCCTTTGTGCAGACTGGGTATAATTTTGAAAGAAAGCTTTGGCATTGATTTGATGGAAGAGAGCCAAAAATAAAATTTGAAATTAAAAAGATAGGAGATGGTAGTATGGCGGTGGATCTGGGAATTGATCTTGGCACAGCGAATACGCTGATATATGAAAAAAAACGGGGAATTGTACTTAACGAACCGTCTATGGTGGTGCGGAGCACCAAAAATCAGCAGATTCTGGCAATTGGAAGTGATGCCAGCGATATGATGGGAAGAACCCCTGACGGAGTCCAGGCGCTTCGTCCAATCCGGAACGGCGTCATTACCAGTTTCCAAGGGACAGTTGCCTTGCTAAAACACTTTATTAAAAAAACTGCAAAAAATAGTTTTTTTCGTATTCGGGTAGTAATTTGTGTGCCTTGCGGTATTACGGAGGTAGAGCGCAGAGCGGTGACCGAAGCGGCCAGGAATGCAGGCGCAAAAGAGGTCTATCTGATCGAACAGCCCTTGGCGGCTGCCATTGGCTGCGGGATTGAAATTAGTGAACCGTGCGGTAATATGATTGTCAATGTGGGCGCTGGGGTAACAGAGGTTGCGGTGATTTCTCTTGGTGGGATTGTGGTGTCTCATTCGGTGCGTGTGGCCGGAGATGCATTTGATAATTCCATTGTGCAGTATGTGAAACGCAAGTATAATATGTCTATTGGTGATGTTACGGCCCAGCAGGTAAAATGCAGTATAGGTTCTGCCTATTTTTATCGGGAAACGGATAAAACAGAGATCAAAGGAAGAGATCTCATGACCGGGCTTCCCAAGACGGCTGTGATTACTTCAGATGAGGTGCGGGAAGCATTGAAAGAAAATGCGGAGGAGATCGTGGATGCGGTAAAAGTGGCTTTAGAAAAAACGCCGCCGGAATTGGCATCAGATATTATGGTCAGCGGCATTGTTTTGGCTGGCGGAGGTGCCAAACTGAAAGGTTTGGGACGCCTGATTCATGTCAATACCGAAATACCGGTTTATATTGCCGAAGAACCCATGGAATGTGTGGCGGCTGGCGCCGGAAAATCTTTGGATTTTATGGCAGAAATGGGAAGACGGCAAAATAGTTTTTTATAAGAGAATAGGGGGCGTTTGCTCCTTGGTTGTGAGGGGTCATTGTGAGAAATTTTTTTGAAAATAAACAGCTTGTATTTCTGGTTGCAGCTACGCTGGTCATTGCGGTTATGATTGGTATTTTTGGTGCTTCTGCCGGACGGGAAAAAGTCAATGCCGCAGAGAATGCTGTAGGTGCGGCAGCGGCCGCCGGACAGTCGGCTTCTTCCGGAATGGGTGGCTGGTTCAGTAATATTTTTGAATATTTCGGCAGTGTAAAGGCATTGCGGGAAGAAAATGAACAATTAAAAGCTGCCAATGTTGAATTGGACAAACGTGTGCGTGACGCACAAGGGCTTGAAGAGGAAAATGCTGAACTTCGGCAGATGCTGGATCTTGCAGAGAATGAAAAAAAGCTTGAATTGACGGCGGCTTCTGTGATTGCAAAGGATCCCTCTAACTGGTACAGCAGTTTTACCATTAACAAAGGTACCAATGATGGTATACAGAAAAACCAACCGGTTCTTACGGCGAACAAGGAATTGATCGGACAAGTTTACAGGGTTGGCAGCAGTTGGGCAGAAGTCATTACCATTCTTGACCCGGAGAGCGGCGTAGGAAGTATGGTGGAACGCTCCAAAGATATTGGTATTTTGGAAGGGGATTCTGCACTCCGGTATCAAGGGCAGTGCAGGCTGGGATATCTTTCAAGGGATACTGATATTGAGCCGGGAGATTATGTGGAAACTTCCGGCCTGGGTGGAGTTTATCCCAAGGGATTGCTGATAGGAAAGGTGTTGGAAGTAAAAGAAGATAATACTACCATGTCAAAATATGCATCGGTGGAGCCAATTGTGGATATGAGCAAGCTCAGTCAGGTTTTTGTTTTAAAAAATCATGTAGATGATATTGGCAGACTGAGCGGCGAAGAAGAAACGACGACGGATAACGGAAAAGAGGATACGGATAAAAAGACAGAAAACGGTGAAGAGGAAGACGAGGATAAGACTTCCAGTTCCAGCAGCAGTTCAAAAAGCGGAGCTTCTGCGACCTCAAAGCCGTCTTCTACAAGTGGAAGTTCTAATTCACGTACTACTGCAAAGCCGTCACAAAATACATCTGGAGGTAGTTCGTCAGGCGGCAATTCATCGAGCAGCAGCTCGTCAGGTAACAGTTCGTCAGGCAGCAGTTCATCAGGTGGCAATTCATCGAGTAGCAATTCGTCGAATAGCAGTTCATCAGGCGGCAATTCATCGAGTAGCAATTCGTCGAGTAGCAGTTCATCGGGCAGCAGTTCGTCGGGTAACAGTTCTTCAGGTGGCAGCATGGCTGGGGATGGATCTGAGCTAAGAGAATGAGAAAGGTTTAGGCGTGACACTGGAGGTGTTTTGCAGTGCAGATTGTATTTTATGGAATATGGCTGATCTTGCTAGCGGTTTTTCAGCCTACCTTGGTAAGAGAATTGGCTATATGGGGAATTGCGCCGAACCTGTTTTTATGTTTTATTGTTATGACCGGGTTTTTCCGGGGTAAAACAGAAGGCGCTGTCTGCGGCATGATTTTTGGATTGGTATATGACTTGATGATTGGACGTATGATTGGTGTCAGCAGTCTGAGCTATTTATATATAGGATTTGCGGCAGGCTTTTTAAGCGAACGGTTTTTCAGCGGTGGAAAACGGTTGGCAGGGACCGTTACAGTGGCAGCAGGAACGTTGGCGGCGGCACTCATTTATTATCTGGCCCGGCTGATGGTTCGGGGAGATATTGGATTTGTAACCGCAATTTTTCGTACCGCGTTCCCTGAGGCGATTTATAATGCTGTAGTGGGATTTTTGCTTGCGTTTCCTATGCTATGGCTGATGAAGCTGCTGCGTTTGAAACGAATTTCTTGATTTTAGAAATAAAAAGACAGAAAGAGGGTGACGGCTTGGACGGAAAAGGATTTAACAATCGGTATATTATTGTATTGGCTCTGATAGGCGTATTGGTTTTAGCCTGTGTGATTCGTCTGTTTGACCTACAGGTGGTCAAGGGCGAAAGTTATCGTCAACAGGCGGAACAGCGTCTGTTGCGGGCGTATCCCGTAAAGGCGCCCCGGGGTGAGATACTGGATCGTTATGGGAATCCATTTGTAGAGAATGAAATGGGATATGCGATCCAGTTTCAAAAAATAGATTTAAGTGATGATGAACTGAATGAAGAGATTCTGGCAGTCAGCCGTCTTGTAACAGAGGATGGAGGCAGTTTGGAGTCAGAGTTCCCTGTTTTTTATGATGAAAAGAATCAAAAATGGGGCTTTGTTTATACGGATGGGCAGGAAGAACTTGAAGAGGTAAAAAAGGCGGAGGAATCGGACAAGCAGGCTATTAAGGAGGCGGCGGACTCTGAAGAAGAAATTGATGCTGATGCCGCGGCTACCTTGAAAGCAGAGCAAGAAAAGAAACTCCAGACCTGGAAGGAAGAAAACAAACTCACGCAGTATTCTGATGCACGTCAGATTATGGAGTATTACCGCAGTAAGTATGCGGTGGCAGGGAAATATACAGAGCAGGAACTTTTGCATATAGTTTCGGTCCGGTATGATATGGAAAAAAGTAATTTCAGTGCAAGTAATCCGTACATTATTGCCCGGGATGTCAGCGATGAAGTGGTACAGCAGCTTAAGGAGCGAGGAATGGATTTCCCTGGTGTAGAGGTGGAAATTGAACCAATTCGTGTGTTTGCAAACGGTAGTATGGCTGCCCATATTTTAGGGCGTACCGGAAAAATTTATGCGGAAGAATACCAGGAATTAAAAGATCAGGGTTACGGCATGAATGATATTGTAGGAAAAGATGGACTCGAAAAGGTTTTAGAGCCGTACCTGAAAGGAAAAGACGGGTATAAGAGTGTTTCCATGTCGAGAAGCGGCGGTGTAACGGAAATTTTACAGAGTCAGCCAGTGGAACCCGGAAATTACGCGAAATTAACCTTAGATATGGAACTACAGGCGGCAATGGAGGAGTCGCTTGAAAAGAATATAACCGATGCGGTAGGAAAAAATGGCGCGGGAGGTGCGATTGCTATTGTGCCCAGCACGGGAGAAGTTTTGGCGATGGCTTCCTATCCCACCTATGATCCCTCTACGTTTGATGAAGATTATGAAAAACTGGTGCAAGCCAAGTCCAAACCATTGTTTAACCGGGTGCTTAATGGAACCTATTCGCCTGGTTCTACATTTAAACCGTTAACGGCAATTGCCGGATTGGAAAGCGGGGTCATCCAGCCCGACACGTATATTCAGGATAAGGGAAAATATACCTATTATCCTTCTTATCAGCCTACTTGTTTAATTTATTCTTCCACCGGTGCGACCCACGGAACCATTGAGGTTTCAGAGGCGCTGGGTGTTTCGTGTAACTATTTCTTTTTTGAAATAGGGCGTTTAATGGGAATTGAGACCCTAGATGAATACGCTTCTTACTTTGGTTTGGGGGAAGAAACAGGGATTGAACTTCCTGAGAGTAAGGGGTTACTTGCAAGCCCGGAGCATCGGGAAGAAATTGGGGAAGAATGGTATCCGGGTGATGTGCTTCAGGCGGCTATCGGTCAGTCGGATAACTTATTTACCCCTGCGCAGCTGGCAAATTATGTTGCCACCCTGCTGAATAAGGGGACGCGGTATAAACTTCATTTGATTAGTGAAGTAGTGGATTATGACACCAAAGAAGCGGTCTATAAGAAAGAACCAGAAATTTTGTCGGAGCATCCCATTGCGGATACCACATTTGAAAAAGTTACCAATGGTATGCGGCAGGTGGTGACCAATGGTACAGCACGAGCCGCATTTTCTACCTGTGAATACAAAGTAGCCGGCAAAACGGGAACTGCCGAGGTGCCGGATGATGCCGATAATGTATTATTTGTTGGTTTTGCACCGTATGAAAATCCAGAAATCGTTGTGGCAGTGGTAATTGAACATGGAGCCTCCAGTACCTATGCGGCTAAGGTGGCGCGGGATGTCTTTGATGCTTATATGGAATTAAAAGAAGAAAGAGAAAATCCGGAGGCGGCAGAAAAGAAAAAGGCGGAAGAAACGAAAAAACCAGAATCTACCGGAAAGCCAAAGGCAACAGCATCTTCGTCTAAATCTTCCAGTCGGAAAGAGGATGCGGAAGGAACAAAAGCGACAGCCTCTCCCACTGCGTCTGCGGAGCGGGGAAAGGCCCCTACAGAAACAGAAGCCCCAAATGCATCACAAAACTCGGCAGGAGAAGGGACCTTATAATTTATTCCCAAAGAAAACCTTGCAATCACAGCAAAAAAAAATAATATAAAAACAATATATATAAATTTTTGTAGATTTTTCTTTGACTTTTGTTTATTTTTATGTTATGATATTGTTAGTATGCGGTCATAAGGTTTACTGTTGCAAAAAAATATTGCTGCGTGTGCCTGAAAGGCTTTATAGTGTGATTGTTGCAAAATAAGACTGAGAAAGAATAGATAGATTAAAACAGCACGGGTATAGCAGTCTTGGTTGGTTTTCGTGTTAGTTAGAAAGGGGAATGGAAATGAATATTGCGTTGATTGCACATGATAAGAAAAAAGAACTTATGGTTGATTTTTGCATTGCCTATAGCGGAATCTTGAAGCAGCACAATTTGTGTGCGACTGGGACGACAGGAAGCTTGGTGGCAGAAGCAACTGGATTGTCGATCAATAAATTTTTATCCGGTCCGGAAGGCGGAGATCAACAGATAGGAGCGCGTATTGCATATAATGAGATCGATGCGGTATTGTTTTTCCGGGATCCGTTGACTGCTCAGCCGCATGAACCAGATGTATCCGCACTGTTTCGGTTATGTGATGTACACAACATTCCGCTGGCCACGAATGTGGCTACGGCTGAGGTGTTGATTATGGGAATTGAGCGCGGGGATCTTGGTTGGAGAGACATTGTAAATCCGAAGAATAATAAGGAAAATCAAAAATAAAACAGAATACAAAAAACGTACCACAGCAATGTGATACGTTTTTTTGTATTAAATTACCAGACCGCCGTTTGGACTGATGACCTGACCGGTGATAAAACTGTCTGGCTTTGCCAGGAACAAAATGGTATCAGCAATTTCTTCTGGTGTGCCAAGGCGACCAAGTGGTGTCTCTTCTTTTAAAGACCGGATTGTATCCTGAGAGAGGGAAGCGTTCATGTCTGTATCAATGACACCCGGTGCTACACAGTTGACTCGGATTCCGGAAGGCCCTACTTCTTTTGCCAGAGCTTTGGTCATTCCGATCAGCCCAGCCTTGGCGGTAGAATAGGCAACTTCGCATGCAGCCCCAGTGATTCCCCACATAGAGGAAATATTGATAATGTTTCCTTGTTTTTGATGGATCATATAAGGAAGGACCCCGCGGATACAGTAAAATGCACCGTTGAGCGTGACCTGCATCATACGGTCCCATTCCGTGTCGGAAAGGGCGTCAAACATGGAAAACTGTGCAAAACCTGCATTGTTGATCAGGACGTCCACGCCGCCGGCAAGGTGGGTGATTTCCTGAAGCATGACGGCCACTTGAGACGCATCGGCTACATCAGCCGCAATGGCGGTCCCGCCGATTTCGCCTGCTAGAGCCAAAGCTTTATTTCGATTTTGGCGGTAGTTGATAAATACACGGTCACCTTGGGCCGCAAAGGCGCGGGCTGTCGCCGCTCCAATTCCGCGGGATCCGCCAGTAATCAGTATGTTTCTCAATTTTATTTCCTCCCTGCGTGTATTTTACATAGTTGGAGTATAGCACAAATTACTTTTGGTTGCAAGAGAAGGCTTGAAAAGTGGTTGCAAAAGCTGTGCCATTGTGGTAAACTGATGAAAGAATGCTTGGAGGAGGTGTGATTATGGCTGTGCAGTGGACAGAAGAGCAGTTACAGGCAATCGAAGCGCGGGGAAGCAGCATCTTGGTTGCGGCTGCCGCGGGCAGTGGTAAAACGGCTGTTTTGGTAGAGCGGATCATACGGCGGATTTGTGATGAAAAAAATCCGGTTCGCATCGATCGGCTTTTGGTGCTGACTTTTACGGAAGCCGCGGCTTCGGAAATGAAGCGTAAAATTGCACAAGCCATCGAACAGCGGCTGAAGCAGGAGAGCAATAATCAATGGCTTCAGGAACAGAGTATTTTAGTGCATTCGGCACATATTTCCACGATTCATGCTTTTTGTAAAACAATTTTGCAGAATCATGTTCATGAAACCTCTCTGCCGGCAGAATTTACCATTATTGATGATACAGAAAATGAAGTACTGCGCAACCAGGCGCTGGATCAGGTGCTGGAGCGGTATTATAAAAGAATAGGGAAAAAAGAAGGTTTTCGTGATTTGGCGGTGGGTTACGGCGGTATCAAAAACGATGAAAATTTGCGAAGTACCGTACTGAAGCTTTATAACTTTGCCAAAAGTCTGGCACGGCCGGAGCAGTGGCTGAGATATGCGGTTCAGCAATATCGGAATTTAAAAAATACAGAAAGCCTTGCAGGCACGGTTTGGGAACAACTTTTGCTGGATTATTGCCGGGAGACGGCTGAGGATATAGCAACGGGATTGGAAGAAATTTGGCGTTTAGTAGAAGCGGAAGTGCCTTCGGATCATAAATATTTTTCCTATTATAAGGAATTGAGAGAACAGTTTTTAGAAATATTTGCCCCGGTTTTGCGGGGCTCTGCAAATATCATTCAAGTACGCCGCTGTTGTGAAAGCTATATCATAAAGAAAACACCCTTTAAAACTGGTCTGGAAGAAGAACTGGTGACGTGTATTAATCGCATTAAAACGAGTATGGTGACAGAACCTTTGAAAGGACTTCGGGCCATGCTTTATAATGCGGAACCGGAACGGCTGGAAAAAATGATCTTGTGTGCACCCAGGATTCAGACATTAAAACAACTGGTACGGCAGACGGATCGATTACATAAGACAATGAAGCGGGAGCGCTCAGCGCTGGATTTTTCGGATTTAGAACATGAAATGCTGCATTTGATTACGGATCGGAAAGGTTGCCCAACCCGGACGGCAGAAAAATTGCGAAATCAGTTTGAAGAAATTTTGGTGGATGAGTACCAGGATACCAACAACATTCAGGATACCATTTTTCAATCATTGTCCCGGAATGGGAAGAATATCTTTATGGTTGGTGATCTTAAGCAGAGTATTTACAAGTTTCGGAATGCAGATCCTTCTATTTTTGCAGAAAAATATGAAAAGTATTCCCGCGGTGAAGGCGGGATATGTATTCGCCTGTTTAAAAATTTTAGGAGCCGAAGCACGGTGATTGATAGTGTAAACGGAATTTTTGGGACTATTATGACCAAAAAAACGGGTGGACTGGATTATACCCGGGAAGAATATTTGACACAGGGTGCTGCATATCCTGAAAATGCCGGAAATTTTGAGACGGAACTTTTATTGACGGAGGCTGGAAAGAATCACTATGCAGAGGATGGGGAATATGCAAACTGGTCTGCCAGCCGAAAAGAAGCCGTAACTGTAGCCCGGAGGATTCGTGCCATGGTAGCCGGTTGTGAAATACAGGTTACTGACAAACAGACCGGGAAGTTGCGGCCGGTGCGTTTGGGAGATATCACCATATTGGCAAGAACCAAAACGGATATGGCGGAGCTGGAGCAGGTCCTTCAAGAATACGGTATTGATGCTGTCAGTGAGACCGGAAGGAGCTATTTGGATTCCATTGAAGTAATGACGGTTTTGAGCTTTTTGCAGATTATCGACAATCCTCTGCAGGATATTCCGCTTTTGGCAGTGCTGCGGTCTTCGATGTTTGATTTTTCCCCGGATGAACTTGCTCAGATACGGTTGTGCGCCAAGGGAAACTATTATACCGCTTTATGCACTGCGGCAGATCTGGGAAATGAAAAAGCATCCGCTTTTTTGGCGGTTTTGAATGAATTGCGGGAGGATGCAGTTTGCAGCGGTGTGGATGAACTGATCTTTAAAATTTGTTATCAGCTTCAATATATGGCTTTGGCAGGAGCAATGCCAGGAGGGAAAATCCGTCAAGCAAATTTACAATTACTGCATCAGCGTGGAGCGGAATTTGAACAGGGCACGTTAAACGGGTTGTTTCACTTTATGGCATACATCGAAAGCCTGCGGGAGAATAAAAAAGATATGGAGGCTGCCCGGAATTTTGCGGATCAAAAGGATACGGTTTCTGTTACTACCATACATAAATCAAAAGGTTTAGAATATCCCGTTGTAATCCTTTATGGGATGCAAAAGGAATTTAATGAAAGGGATGCGTCAAGATCAGTAATTTGGCATGAGCAGGCTGGATTGGCTATGGATTATGTAGACACCCGGCAGCGTATTCGGTATCATACCTTAGCGAAAGATTTGGTTCGCGGCAAGATGATCCAAGACCAGCGCGCAGAGGAAATGCGGCTTTTGTATGTTGCAATGACCCGTGCAAAAGAAAAGCTGATTTTGTCTGCCGCTATTACCGAACGGGATCAAACATGGAAAGAAGCTGTTTATTGTAAGAATGGTGTGCTGCCCGGCTTTATTTGCCGGCGCAGAACCATGCATAATTGGGTATTGGCGGCATTGCTGCGGCATCCTTCGGCTACACAGCTTCGGGAAAAAGCAGATCGGATAGATATTTTGCCGGATATGGGTATGGATTTTGGGTTGAAGATACAGATTGTCAATCATGAAACCAATCCTATGCCGCTACGGGTTCAGGAAATGGCGGAGATGGAAAAGCCGGTCCAAGAGGATAAAGCGGATTGGCAGGAAGATCTTTCGCTGGCACAGAGGCTGGAATATCAATATCCTCATACTGAGCTGGGATGCACTCCGGTGAAGCTGTCGGTCAGTGAACTCAAACGAAGGAGAATGCCGGAAGAGCATGTTCCCGAGATTGCAGGTCTGAGCAGGGCGGTTTTAACGGAAGCCTCAGATATAGGTGCCGCAGAACGTGGAACCATTACCCATTATGTGATGCAGCATTTGGATTTTCACAAGACAGAGACAGAAGAACAGATCCGGTGCCAGCTGGATGAGATGGTACAAAGCGGCTTGATTCGTCTTCGCCAGCGTCAGGCCGTGCTGGAAGAAGGGATATTCGATTTTTTCCGGCATCCGCTGGGAAAACGGCTTGCAAACGCAGAAAGAACGGAGAGGGAATTTGATTTTTATATGGAAATTCCGGCCAAAGAGGCACAAAGCGGACTTTCAGAAGAGGATGGAGAAGAAAAAGTGCTTCTGCAGGGAATCGCGGATTGCTTCTTTTATGATAAAGACGGGATTGTTTTGATTGATTACAAAACGGATCGTGTTACACGGGAAGAAGCAAAGAAGAGGGCGCAGAATTATCAGCTTCAGATGGAGTACTATGCCCGCGGCTTAAGCCAGATTTTAAAGGTTCCGGTAAAGGAGCGGTATTTGTATTTTTTGTATTGCGGCTTTGCAGTTGCAATGTAAAAGAGGGGGGATATGCATGAAGGCTTTGGTTTTTTCGATAACGGCTGGACAAGGACATAATCAGACAGCAAAGGTGGTGTCTGATTATTTAAATGAAACCGGTGTGGAATGTAAATATATGGATGTGTTTGAATATATTAATCCGCTTTTGTCGGAATCTGTATCCAAGATTTATTTGATGTCTACCAAGAATATTCCTAAAATTTATGGCGGGGGCTACCGTATGTGTGAAAAACGGGATAGTAATATGCCCCATGTGTTACCGAAACTGACCAATACATTACTGGCACGGAGATTGTTAAAGCTGGTGCGGCGGGAAAAGCCGGATGTGATCATTTGTACCCATGTGTTTGCCGCCTTGCTGGTGACTTATCTTGCCGGACATATTGATGTCAATACCTATACCATTGGTATTGTGACGGATTTTACCATTCATCCTTACTGGGAGGATACCTGCCTTGATTATTATATTACGGCCAGTGAGCTGCTGACTTATCAGGGAAAGAAAAAAGGAATCCCGGAAGAAAAATTTAAACCATTTGGAATTCCCATTGACCCTAAGTTTGCCATAAGCCGTAGTAAGACGGAAGCTTGTCGGATGCTAGGTATTCCCGAAAAAAATACTGTTTTGGTTATGAGCGGAAGTATGGGGTATGGAAATATTATGGATGAAATTCTGGCACTGGACCGGTTGGATTTGGATTTTCAAATTGCAATGATATGTGGAAACAATAAAAAGCTGAAATCCCAGATTGATAAGCTAAAATTACGTAAAAATATATACAACTATGGATATGTGAATAATGTGGATGTCTTTATGGATGCCGCAGACTGTATGGTGACCAAACCTGGAGGATTGACAACAAGTGAGGCGCTTGCAAAAGGTGTTCCGATGATTATGAGCAATCCTGTGCCCGGTCAGGAGGACCGCAATGTGGAATTTTTGCTTAATACCGGGGCAGCAATTAAAATCAGTAAAACATTCCCGATTGATGATGCCTTGTACTACTTGTTTGTAAGCGATGAGAGACGTATGGTTTTGGAAAGAAGTATTCAAAGCCTGCGCAAACCGGACTCTACTAAGGTACTGGCGGAGTTTATAACTGCGCTTTTGGAAAAGGGAGAAAAACGAAAAAAAAGAGTATTATCTCTGGAACATTATGAACAATGAAAAACCCCTGCGTTATGCAGGGGTTTTTCATCACACACATATATACACACAGTGAAAAGGCTTACCAAAGCCCCATAAGGAGGACATTTTCGTTTGTTGCGAAAATCCTCTTTCACAATTATAGTATACCAGCATATCAGGAAAAAAACAAGTATAAAATGACATTTAACATTGCAAATCTTGCTGTCATGTGGTATAATCTTGCGGGTGATAAAAATGAATGTAGTGCAGTGTATCCGGAGTGACCGTGAAAAAACGTATGCCTATATGCATAAAAAAAGCAGTACAGGCCGGGGCGGTGATTATAAAATGCATACCCATAGAGAATATGAGGTTTTTGTATTTTTGAAAGGTAGCGCCAGGTTTGTGATAGAAGGAAACAGTTATCAGCTCAGGCCCTTTGATATTCTGGTGATACGAAGCAGTGAACTGCATCGGGTGTATTATGAGACAGAGCAGGAATATGAGCGAATTGTCCTGCATATTGCAGAGGATTTTTTTACCCGGCATCATTGTGGCTATTACTGCCGGGTGTTTGAAGACCGGACGGCGGGCGAGCAGAACTTGATTAGCGGCGATACTGTAAAACAGGCTGGAATCCCGGAACTGCTGGAACGCATGGAACGATATATCCGGCAGACCTCACGCAGGGAAGATGCCGCAGTACAGGCAGGGATTGTAGAGCTTTTGCATTTGTTGAATCAAACATTGCGGCAGAGAAGCATCCTCCCCCAGAGAAATGAGAATATTCAGGAAGTAATCCAGTATATCAATGACCATATTGGACAGGCAATAACCCTAGATCAAATAGCGAAAGAATTTTTTATATCGAAATATCATCTTTGCCGGATTTTTAAAGAAAGTACCGGATTTACGGTGGGAAATTATATTATGAATAAACGGTTGCTTAAAGTGCGTGCCCTTTGCGGGCAGGGTATGAGGATCAGTTATGCCTGTTATGAAGCGGGATTCGGAAGTTATTCCAATTTTTATAAAGCATATGTTAAAGCGACAGGTGCTGCCCCGCGGAAAGATTTAAAATAAAAAAGAGCGGCATTTGGCAGGTGTTTACCTGTCAAATGCCGCTGTCAGCGTGTCGATACTTTATCGATACGCTGACAGATGTTGAAAAAGGAAGTTAGATTTTTCGTAATCGCTTTCGTCGGCGTACAAAGGTACGGTAGAGAGCGATTGCGGAAAAAGCAAGCAATGACGCCGGTTTCTCGATGAATCCGGCGTCATTTTTGCGGAAAGGAAAAGCAATTTTGCGGTCAACATAAATGCCCGGAGAGCCTTCGGGTACAGGGCTCCCGCAAAACCGCTGGTTTTGCGGGAAAGAGGAGCGGCAGCTGATAACGTGAAGCCGTATTTTCAAAAAAATGCGGCAAACCAAAAAGCTGGCCGCGACGAAGATTGCGGTATAACGACTTTTTCGACAGTCTGAGAGCGGCATTTGGCAGGTATTTTCCTGTCAAATGCCGCTCTCAAGTTTTATCTGGCTTCAGGATCGATCAAAGAAGCAAAGCTTTTTTCTAATTCTTCATCCGTGGGGATATAATCGGTCATGGTGCCGTCAAGATAGGACTGATATGCGGTCATATCAAAATAGCCAGTGCCAGAAAGACCAAAAACAATGGTTTTTGCCTCTCCCGTTTCTTTACATTTTAAGGCTTCGTCAATAGCAATACGAATGGCGTGAGAAGACTCGGGAGCGGGAAGCGTTCCCTCTGTTCTTGCGAACAAGATTGCGGCTTCAAAAACTTTGGTTTGCTCCACGCTTCTGGCTTCGATATAACCATCGTGGTAAAGCTTGGAAATAATGGGTGACATACCATGATACCGCAGACCGCCTGCGTGGTTGGCAGACGGCATAAAACCACAGCCTAAGGTATACATCCGCATCAGCGGGGTCATGCGTCCGGTATCGCCATAGTCCAAAGCATATCGGCCACGGGTCAGTGTGGGGCAGGAAGCTGGCTCTACCGCAATAAAATGAATGTTATTTTTTCCTTCCAGCCTATCGCTCATAAAGGGTGAAATTAGACCGCCCAGATTGGAACCGCCGCCAGCACAGCCAATGATCATATCCGGCTCAATACCGTATTTCTCAAGTGCAGCTTTGGTCTCCTGACCAATAATGGTTTGATGAAGCAGAACGTGATTTAAAACACTGCCCAGAACATAGCGGCAATTTGGCGTTTTTACAGCAGTTTCCATGGCTTCGGAAATGGCACAACCAAGGGAACCTCCGGTTCCGGGATTTTCCTCTAAAATTTTCCGGCCGGCCTCCGTCGTATTGGAGGGGGAGGGAATGACTTTTCCACCGTAGGTCTCAATTACTGCTTTGCGGTGGGGTTTTTGTTCCGCGGAGACTTTGACCATATATACCTTAAGATCCAATCCATAAAAGGCACAGGCCATGGCCAGGGCAGTACCCCACTGGCCGGCACCGGTTTCGGTAGTCAAGGAGGTTAGCCCTTGTTGTTTGGCGTAATACACCTGGGCTGCGGCGGAATTGAGCTTATGAGAGCCGGAAGTATTTTGCCCTTCAAACTTATAATAGATTTTGGCTGGGGTGTCCAACTTCTTTTCAAGATTATAAGCTCGAACCAGCGGGGAAGGACGGAACATTTTGTAAAAATCCTGGATCCCCTGTGGAATGGGAATGTATTTATCCGTGGTATTCAGTTCCTGTGCAATCAATTCGTCGCAGAAAACTGGTTTCAGGTCTTCGGCGCCGCAGGGTTTGCGGGTAACTGGGTTAATAAACGGCTCGGGAAGTTCTTTCATGCTTGCCCGGACATTGTGCCAAGTTTTTGGAAGTTCCTCCTCGGTTAAAAAGATTTTGTACGGGATTTCTTTTTGCATTTTTCATCATCCTTTCCTGAGTCAGGGTACAACAAAACCTTCTGCAAGCATAGGCAGAAGGTCTCATTACCCAATTCCCGTGAGACAAATTTTGGGTAATAAAAAACCCTGCTTTCATATAAAAGCAGAGAAAAAGTCAATATTTAGTTTTGTTTCTTTTTCCTCATCTCATCTAATCTAATCTCAACTCATCTCTGCTACAGATAGTATAGCGGAAAAAAATCAATTTGTCAAGAAAATTTTAAAAATTTTTTTAGGGCGGTTTTTATCGCACAAAACCGCCCTAAAGATCAGCCAATACCATGGTAAAGGAATCCCAAAATCAGGACTAGAATGGTCAGTGGAACGTAAACATATTTTGCCAAAATACCAAACACATTAGAAACAGGCTTCATTCGCCCTGTCTCCAGTTCTTTTTTAATTTCTTTCCATCCCAGAATGAAGTAAATAGAAAATGCCCCGAGTACCGCGCCAATGGGAACGACAACAATGGAAATGAAGTCCATCCAGCTGCCGACGGCAGGCTCTGCTTCCAAGAAGAGGCCAATACCAAGAGTGATGCCGGAGCAAAGCAAGATGGAAGCCGTACGGGACAGTTTGAATTTTTTCTGCCAGCTTTCAATGACTGCTTCAAACATGTTGATCAGAGAGGTCAATCCGGCAAAAGCTACCGACAGGAAGAATAGCGCTGCAAAGAATCGGCCGCCTGGAAGCTGTCGAAAAATGTTGGGAATGGTAATAAACATCAAAGACGGTCCTGAGGTAGGGTCAATCCCGAATGCAAATACGGCGGGCATAATGGCAAGGGCGGACAAAAGAGCGGCGGCGGTGTCAAATGCCGCAGTTCGGACGGAAGCTTTGGGGATATCTACAGAGCGGTCAAGATATGCACCGTAGACGATCATACCGGATCCAGTGATTGAAAGGGAGAAAAAAGCCTGGCCCATAGCCATGACCCAGGTGTCAGTACGGAGGAGTGCTTCCCACTGGGGAACAAATAAAAAGCGGTAACCTTCATCGGCGCCGGGAAGCAGCGCCACCCGAAAAGCAAGAATCAGAAAAAGCAGAAAAAACAGTGGCATTAAAATTTTACTGGTTTTTTCAATGCCTTTGATGACGCCGGTAAGAAGAATGACAGCCACAATTAAAATGGTTAAAATATGCCATGGAAGACTGCCTAGAGTTCCTGTTGCCTGAGAAAAATAAGCTGAGGCCTCCGAGGTCAGAAGGGTTCCTGTGACAGCGCCGCACAGAGAGCGAAGCACCCAACCGATGATAATGGCATAGCCGGTGGCAATACCCAGGGAGCCAAGCAGGGGAATCCATCCCAAAGCGGCGCCAATACGCCTGTGATTTTTCGTGCGGAAGCAATATTCATAAGAACCCAGGGTCCCGGTACGGGCACGGCGACCGATGGCAAATTCGGCCGAAAGACCCACCCATCCAAATAAAAAGACAAACAGAAGATATGGAATCAAGAAAGCCGCACCTCCATATTGTCCTAAGCGGTAGGGAAACATCCAGATGTTTCCAAGGCCCACGGCTGAGCCTACGCAGGCAAGGACAAATCCAAGAGAGGAGGTAAAACTCCCGTTTTTATGTTTTGGTTCGGTTTGCGCTGTTTGCGGCATAACATTCTTCCTTTCGTTTTAAGTTCCGTTATGAAAACAGTCCGCAAAAGGTGAAAAACTTCTGCGAACTGTTGCGGTCAGATAGAATATAATTAATTTTAAAGCAGATTTTTACGCAATTCTTCTCCGCTAGCGGCACTGAGATATGCAGGGGGAACATCGAATACGGTTTTACAGCCGGTCTGTCCTTCCTGGTTCATACGGAAAGCCGCTCTAGCGTATGCCACAATGACCGAGGCGGTAAATTCCGGATTAGAGTCAAGTTTTAAGCTGTATTCGATAATGTGCTGGTTCTCTCCTTGAGTTCCTGTTTTTCCGCTGCGGATTACCATACCGCCGTGAGGAATTCCGCTGTGATTCTGTTTCATTTCCTCTTCGGAGATAAAATGAACAGTGGTGTCATAGTCAGAAAAATAATTGGGCATGGTTTTGATTTCGTTTTCAATACGGGCAAGATCCGCACCTTCCTCTGCCACCACAAAGCATTCTCTTGTGTGTTTTTGACGGGTAGAAAGGACAGGGTTTTGGCCGTTGCGTACTGCTTCCAGCGCTTCCGGTACCGGGATGGTGTATTGACGTGCATCCTTGACGCCAGCAATTCGGCGCACCGCGTCAGAGTGTCCCTGGCTTACGCCTTTGCCCCAGAAGGTATAGTCACAGCCGTCTGGTAAGATGGCGTTGGCGTACATACGGTTAAGAGAAAACATTCCAGGATCCCAGCCAACAGAAATAATACCGATTTTTCCAGCGGCCTTGGCGGCTGTATCAACTGCTGCAAAATGCTCAGGAATTTTGGCATGGGTATCAAAGCTGTCAACCACATTAAAATATTTGGCAAAAGCAGGCGTCTGTACCGGCAAATCGGTTGCACTGCCACCGCAGAGAATGAGTACATCAATCTGATCCTGCATTTTTTCAGCTTCATTAATAGAAAGTACTGGCACACCCGGAGTCAAGATTTGAACCGTTTCTGGGTTACGCCGGGTAAAAACCGCAACCAGTTCCATATCCGGGTTCTGTTTGACAGCGCATTCTACACCCCGGCCCAGATTGCCATAGCCTAAAATTCCAATTCGCATAAAATCGTCTCCTTTGTGATTAGTATGGGTATTTTTATCGAAAATATTATATCATAAAATCATCGAAAGTCAATCAATCCGGGGTTGTGAATTTATATAAAATTTGTTTTACACCGAACATCGTTTTTGAAAAGACAACGCAGGAAGCATACTGTGTCAACATAAAAAGAATTATTTCCCGGTAGGCGGGTGTCCATAGGCACGGCAAAAAAGCTTATAGAAATTGGAATAATTTCCAAAACCGGCTTCTTCGCTGGCCTGGGTCCAGTTCATCCCCCGCGTGGTCAGTTCTCTAACCAACAGCAGGCGTTTATGCGTGACATATTGATTTACCGTATAACCGGTATATTTTTTAAAGCTGCGGCAAAGATGGCATTTGGTGATATAAAAGGCATCCGCAATCTGGTCAAGGGGAAGGGGTTCGGTTAAATGCTCGTTGATGTAGAGAATCACATCCTTGATTTGCTCGTTATAAAAAGTGGCCTTGCTGGTTTTTACCCCAATTCGGTTCAGCAGATAAAGCAGTTCCAAAACCGCGCCGGAGGCGGCGATACCTCCGTCATTTTCGTCTGCAAGATAGTTTTCGATCCGGTTAAGCAGCAGTGGGATACCGTATTTTTTTGCTGTTTCTGCGGGGATACAGTTATTGACGCCTAAAGGACGGTTGGTAAAAACCTCTTTATAGGCTTCGCAGTTGTATTTGGTAAAAAAACTGTTTTCGATATTGAGTACCATCCGTTCATAAGTATCCAGTTTTTTGTGGTGCATAGAATGCATTTCAAAATTTTGTGCCAGGATAATGTCATAAGGCCGCAAAGGATAGCGGGTCCCTTCTACCAGAAAATCCGCATCGCCTTGTAAAAATATAAAAATTTCATGGCTTTGCCGGTGATTGTGCAGCTGGAATGTTTCGTTTTTAATATTGTGCTCCAGGGTGTGGCGGAAAAAGAAGCCCAGGTCACTTGACGGCTGTTTCATTGATATCCTCCCTTTTGCTAAGTTTTTTGTATTCTATCATAAATTATCAATATTTGCAATGTTTTTGTCAATATAGATTTAGAAAATTTACTATATTTGTATTATAATCAAGGCAGAACATAACAAAATGAAAGGGTGAAAGAATGTGAATCAGTTTATTATATCGGGTTTTTCTGATGAGATCGATCCTTCCATTGACCGGCAGTTTGCCCATTTGAAAAAATTGGGGATTTCATATTTTGAACCGCGGAATGTGGACGGGAAAAATATTTCCGAACTGACGGAGGAAGAAGCGTATGCGTTAAAGAAGAAAATGGACGCAGAGGGAATCAAGGTGTCTTCTATCGGATCTCCCATTGGAAAGATTCAAATTACGGATGATTTTGAACCCCATTTCCAGCTTTTACTTCATGTAATGAAATTGGCAAAGATTTTAGATACTGCTTATATTCGGATTTTCAGCTTTTTTATTCCTAAAGGTGAAAATCCAGAAAAATACCGGGAAGAGGTTATGCATCGGATGCGGCGGATGACGGAGGCGGCAGAAAAGGAAAATATTATTTTACTCCATGAAAACGAAAAGGAGATTTACGGTGATGTTGCGATCAGATGCAAGGATATTTTAGATACGGTAAATTCTCCCAATTTACGAGCGGTTTTTGATCCGGCAAATTTTATTCAGTGCGGACAAAAGGTATTTCCGGAAGCCTATGCACTGCTGCGCCCTTATGTGGTGTATATGCACATTAAGGATGCTTTGAAAGACGGAAAAGTAGTGCCGGCCGGAATGGGAGAGGGAAGTATTGCTGAGCTACTTTCTGCGTTAAAAGATAGCGGGTATCAGGGATTTTTAAGCCTGGAACCGCATCTTGGCGAGTTTGAGGGACTTAGCGCATTAGAAAACGGTGATTTAATGAAAGGTTTGGAAAAATCTACACCGGATAAATTTACGCTGGCACACAGGAGCCTGGTGCAGATTTTAGAAAGGATGGATGCCTAATGGAAAAAGTGAGATTTGGAATTGTTGGTCTTGGCAATATGGGAACTACCCATGCAAAAAATGTATATGCCGGTAAGGTGCCGAAAATGGAATTGGCAGGAATCTGCGACATTGCGGAGGGGCGCCGGAAGTATGCGAAGGAGCATTTCCCCGAGGTACCGGTGTTTGAGGATGCAAAAGAAATGTTTGCAAGCGGGCTGTTGGATGCTGTGATTATTGCAACACCCCATTATGATCACCCTCCTCTTGCCATCGCGGCATTTGAAGCAGGGCTGAATGTGATTACGGAAAAACCGGCAGGCGTATATACAGCACAGGTGCTTGAAATGAACGCTGCAGCTGAGAAGTCCGGTAAATTGTTTGGTATTATGTATAATCAGCGCACTAACCCGGTTTATCGGAAACTGCGGCAGATGATCCAAAGCGGCCAATTGGGAGGTATCAAACGAATCAATTGGATTATTACCGATTGGTATCGGCCGCAGGCTTATCATGACAGCTGTACCTGGAGATCTACCTGGAAAACGGAAGGCGGCGGTGCGCTGATCAACCAGAATCCGCATCAGCTGGATTTGTGGCAGTGGTTGTTTGGTATGCCGAAACGGATTATGTCCCATGTTTCTTTTGGGAAATATTATGATATTGAAGTAGAAGATGATGTGACTGCGTTTATGGAATATGAAAATGGTACCACTGGTGTGTATATTACAGCCACGGGGGAAGCGCCGGGAACCAATCGGCTGGAGATCTCCTGTGATATGGGGTGTGTGGTGGTAGAAAACAACAAAATCTCCTTTAAACGTAATGTGGAGTCAGAACGGGAGTTTAATGCACACAATACCGAGATTTTTGGCCGCCCGGAATGTTGGGATTGCATTGTGCCGGCAGAGACGGACGGCGGACCTCAGCATATTGGGATTTTGAAGGATTTTACTAAGGCACTGCTGACCGGAAGCGAACTTTTGGCGCCGGGCTATGAGGGAATCAAAGGCCTTACCATTTCCAACGCCATTCATTATTCGGCTTGGACAGGCGGCTGGGCAGACTTAGAACACTTCCCGCACGATGATTTTAAGAGGATTCTTGATGAAAAAATTGCAAATTCTACTGTAGTGAAAAAAGAAATTCAGCGGACAGCGGATACGGATAACACATATTAAGGGGGAAGAAAAATGGATAAAAGAATAGGCGCGCAGCTTTATACGGTGCGGGAATATACCCAAACAGCGGAAGCCATGGAAGAAACTTTCCAAAAATTAAAGGATATTGGTTATCAGACCATACAGCTTTCAGCGGTAGGACCGGTTCCGGCAGAACAGGTTAAGCTGCTTTGTGAAAAATATAGTTTAGAACCGGTGTGTACCCATAAGGGAGCAAAGGATTATTTGGAAAATTTGGAAGAAACCATTGCATATCATAAGACGATAGGCTGTAATGTTGCTGGTCTTGGCGCTATGCCCGGTGAATATCCACGGACAGCAGAGGGAATGCGCAAATTCATTAAAGATTTTACTCCAGCAGCGGCAGCGCTGAAAGAGGCGGGACTTTCTTTTGCCTATCATAATCATGCGTTTGAGTTTATTAAGGACAATGGAAAATTCCTTATGGATATTCTGCTGGAAGAATCTGATTTTGATTTGATTTTGGATGTATACTGGTTGTCTTTTGCCGGCATCAATCCTGTTGATTTTATTCTGAAAGCCGGTCCCCGTGCAAAGATAATCCATTTTAAAGATCTTGCTGTTACCCAGCAAAATACGGTGGAAATGGCAGAGGTTATGGAAGGAAATCTTAACTGGGATAAAATTATTGCTGCCTGTGAGGAAGCCGGTTGTCTTGCGGCAATGGTAGAACAGGATATTTGTAAGGGTGATCCTTTTGATAGTTTGAAGATCAGCTATAACAATCTGAAGACGAAGGGATTTTGTTAAATCATGAAAAACGGTTGCGTAATCGGAATGGGGGCCATAGGCCCGGTTCACGCGGCGGCGCTTCAGGCAAGGGGAAGTTTGTACGGTATATGCGATAATCAGCAGGAGAGGCTGGATCGTTTTCAGACGGAAGATACCGCACTGCATCGGTTTATGGTTTTTGAAGAAGTTTTAAAAGATCCTGCAATAGAAGTGGTACATATCTGCACACCACATTTTTTGCATGCTGATATGACCCGGGCGGCTTTGGCAGCGGGCAAGGATGTAGTTTTGGAGAAACCGGCGGCGATGAATGCGGAAGAATTTGAAGATTTACAGCGGTATGCTTCAAAATCGGCGGGCCGGGTTTGTGTTATGCTTCAAAATCGAACCAATCCGTCCGTGGTCAAAATGAAAGAATTGTTAGAGTATGGCTGTGACATGGGAAAACTGCTGGGCATCACAGGATTTTTGACCTGGTGCCGGGATGCGGAGTACTATGCCCAGGATACATGGCGGGGCAAATGGGCTACCGAAGGCGGTGGATTGCTGATCAATCAGGCTATCCACACCCTGGATTTGCTTGGATATCTGGGCGGAAAAATCGTTTCGGTGCAGGGCAGTATTTCCAATAAAACACTTCAGGGCGTGATTGAAGTGGAAGATACGGCTGATGCGATAATGGAGACAGAAGACGGGCTTCGCCTTTGCTTTTATGCCACCAATGGCTGCCGATACAGCCGGCCTATGTATTTAGAAGCGCAGTTGGAACGCGGGGTGCTGCGGTATGCGGATAACCGGCTTTATCAAATTACGGATGAAAACTGCCGTGTACTTGCCTATGACCGGCCAGACTGTCCCGGAAAAGTGTGCTGGGGCGGTGGGCACCGCACAGTAATTGAAGATTTTTACCGTTATCTTGAAACCGGCTCAGGTGATTACCTTGCCTTGGAAGATGCAGCTCCGGTGATGGAAACATTGTTTGCTTTTTATCAAAGTGCAAAAATAAATCAAAAAATCTGTATATAATTCAAAATTCTGCTTGTCTGCTACTTGACGTACCATTATTTTTGTGTTATTGTTTTATTCTGATTTCGTATTCATTTGGAGGTGCGTTGATGGTTAGAAGAAAAGCAGCGGTAGATGTCTCTCTTTGCGTGGCCTGTGGGTGCTGCGTGAAGGTATGTCCCAAAAATGCCATTTCTGTTTTTAAGGGAATCTATGCGGTGGTGGATGAAGCGCTTTGTGTGGGCTGTGGAAAATGCGGAAAAGAATGTCCGGCCTCCGTCATCACAATGAAGGAGGCCGAAGCATGAAAAAAAGATGGTACGACTATTTGTGGATCGCATCCGCTTTGTATTTGATTCTGGGATTTTTTAATATCCTGTTTGCATGGGTAGGGCTTTTGTGCTTTTTTATTCCATTGTTCCTTGCTATAGCCGGTTGGGATAAGGTATATTGTAACCGATACTGCGGAAGAGGACAGCTGTTTGCCTTGATTGGCGGCCGGCTGGGCTTATCCCGAAAAAAAGATGTGCCTGCTTTTTTAAAAAGTAAGTGGTTCCGGTATGGTTTTTTGGTTTTCTTTTTTATTATGTTTTTCCTTATGCTTTGGAATACATATCTGGTTTTTTCCGGAACAAGGGAATTAAAACAAGTGGTCACTCTGCTTTGGACTTTTAAACTTCCTTGGCATTGGGCTTATCATGGAACAGCTGTTCCCGCATGGGCGGCGCAGTTTTCCTTTGGTTTTTACAGCGTGATGTTAACATCTACAGTTTTAGGACTAATTACTATGGTACTATTTAAGCCGCGTTCATGGTGTGTATATTGTCCTATGGGAACAATGACCCAGTTGATATGTAAAGCAAAAAAACATGAATAATGAAAATGCTGTACTGCTTTTGCGGTGCAGCATTTTTGTGGTGCAAAATCGTTTCTTATTTGTTTCGGTATTGGGCGTGGTATCTGCTTGGCGTCATGCCGATACAGTCTCTGAAAAGCTTTTGAAAATGACTTCTGCTTAAGTAGAGCTGTTCCGCTAGTTGAATATTTTGCATATGAAGATTTCTGGAATGATACACAAAAAAGTGGGCAGAACGCGACCTGGCAAAAGCAGATGAACCGTTTGTCAGTATTTTTTTTCGTTTGATATGGATGAATTTTGGGCCTTTCATTTATCTGCAGGTTAGGACTTTGAGCCGAAAATTGTGGCGGAAACCGAAGAAATGATAACCATAAAAGATGGGAATGGCGTTGTTTTTCGGCGGCATCATAGTTTAGGGCGCAGTTATTATGCATTTCTGTGGCTTTGTAGAGCCTTTGCTGCCGTATATGGTTGAGACAGGTATTGATTGTTTGCAGGTGATGGAAGGCAAGGCGGATATGGATCCCATCCGGATTTATAAACAATATGGCGGTAAGCTTTCGCTGATGGGGGAATTGATGTGCAGACTTTATATAGTAGCGACAAAGATGTGATTGATCGGGAGCTGGAGGCAAAAATCCTCATCTTAAAAGAGGGATACCGGTATATCCTGCATAGTGATCATTCCATTCTGGAAAATGTTACCTATGATACGTACCGTTATTGCATGGACCGTGCTATGGAATTGGGACAGTACTGATCAGGCATGCTGTTTCAGATACTGTAGGGGTGTCATATTTTTATACTTTTTAAAGACCTTAATAAAATAATTGACATCGCTGAAGCCGCAGTCCAGTGCAATATCCAGAACGCGGGCGTTGGACATACAGAGTTTTTCACAAGCGCATTCAATTCGGTAATAATTCAGGTAGGCAATGGGGGATTGGTGGGTCATTTCTCGAAAAAAACGGCAGAAATAATTAGGATTCATATGGACGCATTCCGCCATTTCCTTTAAAGTGATTGGTTCGGTATAATGCAGGGCAATATAGTTCAGTATGGTTTTGCATTCTCTGAATTTTTTGGAATGGGTAGCTCCTCTGCCCGGGTTTTCTACTAAATAATCCCGGCGCAGCAAAAGCCCCAAAAAGTGATACAGCGCGCCTTCGGTTATTAGCGTATAGCCGGTTTGGTGTCGGCTGAGTGCGTGCACCATAGTGCGGAAGATCTCTTGAAATTCGGTCATGGACGCTGGAAAAAAAGTGCGGATTAACTTTTGTTGGCTGAGCAGGGTCGAGAGATTTTCGGGTGTATATTGGTGGTTTTTTAAATAATAATCAAGGTCAAATACGATACATTCATAACGGCAGTCTTCCGGAATACCGCTATGTAAAAATCCGCTGTTGATAAAAGCCGTATCCCCGGCGTGCAAAGAAAAGATGTCACGGTTGACCATTAATGTAAATGTGCCCTCCTGGATTCGGATGAGTTCGCATTCATCGTGCCAGTGAGGCGGCATGGTATACCGGGGATGTGATGGGGTTATATGATAATATGCAAAAGGAAAACCGACGCTGCCTCGCTGCAGCGTCTCTTTATATTCCAGGTATCGCATAGATACACCTCCGTAAAAGGTGAATATTTTACTATTTTTAATGATAATAGCATGAGAAAACAAAAATGTCAACCGTTATAATATAAGTGTAAAAATATCATGTAATTTGGCGCAGGATGCGCTTAAAGAAACGGAGGAAATAGATATGGCAAAAAACAGATACGTTGGCGACTATCCGGTGATTGGTATCCGTCCTACCATTGACGGACGTCGGGGCGCTATGAAGATCCGTGAATCCTTAGAGGATCAGACCATGAACATGGCAAAATCAGCGGCAAAGCTGTTTGAGGAAAATCTGCGATATTCAAACGGCGAACCGGTCAAGGTGGTTATTGCCGATACTACCATCGGACGGGTGGGAGAAGCTGCGGCCTGTGAAGAAAAATTTAGAAAAGCAGGGGTTGGGATCACCCTGACGGTAACGCCCTGCTGGTGTTATGGTGCAGAGACCATGGATATGGATCCCAATACCATCAAAGCGGTTTGGGGCTTTAACGGAACAGAGCGTCCTGGTGCGGTATACCTTGCGTCTGTACTGGCAACCCATGCCCAGAAAGGACTTCCGGCATTTGGTATTTATGGGCATGATGTCAAAGAAGCAGACGACACGGAAATTCCTGAAGATGTACAGGAAAAATTACTGCGCTTTGGCCGTGCGGCGGTTGCTGTGGCTACCATGCGTGGAAAATCCTATTTGCAGATCGGTTCGATTTGTATGGGAATCGGTGGATCTATTATTGATCCTGCTTTTATTGAGGATTACCTGGGCATGCGGGTAGAATCGGTGGATGAGGTGGAAATTATCCGGAGAATGACCGAGGGAATCTATGACAAGGCTGAGTATGAAAAGGCTTTGGCCTGGACCAAGACAAACTGCAAAGAAGGCTTTGACAAGAATCCGGAAAATTTGAGAAAAACACCGGAGCAGAAAGAAAAAGACTGGGAGTTCGTGGTCAAGATGATGTGCATCATCAAAGATTTGATGAACGGAAATCCCAATCTTCCCGCTGGCTGTGAGGAAGAAATGGTGGGACACAATGCGCTGGCAGCTGGTTTCCAGGGACAACGGCAGTGGACCGATTTTTATCCAAACTGCGACTTTGCAGAGGCCCTGCTCAATACTTCCTTTGACTGGAACGGCGCTCGTGAGCCGTATGTGCTGGCTACTGAGAACGATGTGCTCAACGGCCTGGGAATGATGTTTATGAAGCTTTTAACCAACCGCGCGCAGATTTTTGCGGATGTGCGTACATATTGGAGCCCGGAGGCGGTTAAGAAAGCCACCGGTTATGAAATCGAGGGAATTGCAAAAGAAGCTGGTGGATTTATCCATTTGATTAATTCCGGTGCGGCCTGTCTGGATGCCTGCGGTGAAGCAAAGGATGAAGAGGGCAATGCGGTGATGAAGCCCTGGTTTGAGGTTACGGAAAAGGATCAAAAAGCCATTATGGACGCAACTACCTGGAACTATGCAGACTGTGGTTATTTCCGCGGCGGTGGATTTTCTTCCCGGTTTGTGACCGATGCCCAGATGCCTTGTACCATGATCAGATTGAATCTGGTTAAGGGTCTTGGCCCTATGCTGCAGATTGCAGAGGGCTGGACGGTGAAGCTCCCGGAGGAGGTTTCCGATAAACTTTGGAAGAGAACGGACTACACTTGGCCGTGTACCTGGTTTGCGCCCAGAACCACCGGAAAAGGCGCATTTAAGACTGCCTATGATGTGATGAATAACTGGGGAGCCAATCATGGCGCCATCAGCTATGGTCACATTGGTGCGGATTTGATCACCTTGTGCTCTATGCTGCGGATTCCAGTTAGCATGCATAACGTGCCAGAGGATCAGATCTTCCGGCCGGCTGCATGGAATGCGTTCGGGATGGATAAAGAGGGGCAGGACTACCGTGCCTGTGCCGCATATGGCCCATTTTTCAAACGGTAAATAAAAACCATACGCCGGGATTGTTTCTCGGCGTATTTTCTGGATCGAACTATATTTTTAGAAAGGAACAAATATAAGATGGAATTAAGTTACGCAGAAATCAGAGAGCAGATTTGCGATATCTGCCATAAGATGTGGCAGCTTGGCTGGGTGGCGGCCAATGACGGGAACGTTTCAGTCAAGCTGCAAGATGGCAGTTTTATGGCTACCCCAACTGGTATCAGTAAAAGCTTTATCACTCCCGAGAAACTGGTCCGCATTGATAGTGAGGGAAATGTACTGGAGGCTTTGGAGGGGTTTCGTCCGTCTTCGGAAATCAAAATGCACCTGCGCTGTTATCAGGAGCGGGAAGACGTGGGTGCGGTGGTACACGCCCATCCGCCGGTAGCCACCGGCTTTGCGGTGGCACATAAGGCACTGGATGAATATTCCATGATTGAGACCGTCATCGCTTTGGGTTCCATTCCTGTAACGCCTTACGGCACACCCTCTACCTATGAGGTTCCGGATGCCATTGCCCCGTATCTGGGCGAGCATGATGCCGTATTGCTGATGAACCATGGCGCTCTGACTGTGGGAGCAGACGCCATTACGGCTTATTACCGTATGGAAACTTTGGAGCTGTTTGCAAAAATCAGCATGTATGCACATCTGCTGGGCGGCGCAAAGGAAATTTCCAAAGAGAATATTGACCGGCTGATCAGTATGCGGGCTGGATATGGCGTGACAGGAAAGCATCCGGGATATAAAAAGTATAATACGGAGCAATAAGATGGTTTGTTAAAAAGATATAATCCGTTTTGGCAGATAGCCAGAACGGATTTTTCTGTTACCAAAAAGGAAAAAAGGATGAGAAAATAAAAAATTAAAGGTTTTTTTGGCTTTTAAAGAGGAAATCCATATTCGATGGCGAATTATTAAAGGTAAGACTTTTTGTGAAATAGCAGAAGAAAGCAATGGAAGAAGGAGAGTGCAAAATGGCAGAAGAATTATTTGACGCATCCAAGCTGAAGATCATACCTGTAGAAATCAACAGCGAGATGAAAAAATCGTATATTGACTATGCCATGTCTGTTATTGTAGGCAGGGCCTTGCCGGATGTACGTGACGGCCTAAAACCGGTACACCGCCGGATTTTGTATGCCATGTATGAAGACGGTATCACACCGGACAAGGCTTATAAAAAGTGTGCGGCAACCGTAGGTAACGTGTTGGGACGGTATCATCCGCATGGTGATTCGTCGGTTTATGATGCTTTGGTACGTATGGCGCAAGATTTTTCTCTGCGCTATCCCATGGTAGATGGCCATGGTAACTTTGGTTCCGTAGACGGTGATGGCGCCGCTGCCTATCGTTATACAGAGGCCAGAATGTCAAAGCTGGCTATGCATATGCTGACGGATATTGAAAAAGATACGGTTGACTTTATGCCGAACTTTGACGAAAGCCGGAAGGAACCTGTTGTGCTTCCCTCTCGGTTTCCGCATTTGCTGGTCAATGGTTCAAATGGTATTGCGGTGGGTATGGCGACGAATATTCCCCCTCACAATTTGACGGAGGTGGTGAACGGTATTATCGCATTGATCGACAATCCGGAAATATCCATTGATGAATTGATGGAATATATCCCTGGACCAGACTTTCCAACCGGCGGACAGATTATGGGTGTCAGCGGTATTCGTGCCGCATACCATACCGGCCGCGGCAAACTGCGGGTTCGTGCCCGGGCAAACATAGAAGACTGGAAGGATAACCGTCAGCGTATTATTGTGACGGAAATTCCATATGCGGTCAATAAAGCCCGGTTGATTGAGAAGATTGCAGAATTGGTGCATGATAAGCGGGTGGAAGGAATATCTGATCTGCGGGATGAGTCGGATCGTGATGGTATGCGAATTGTAATTGAATTGAAACGGGATGCCAATGCCACCATTATTTTGAATCAATTGTATAAATATACCCAGATGGAAGATACTTTTAGTGTGATCATGCTTGCGCTAGTGAATCTGACCGATCCAAAAGTATTAAACCTGAAGGAAGTTTTGGTGCAGTATCTGGATTTCCAGAAAGACGTCATTGTGCGCAGAACCCGGTTTGATAAGAAGAAAGCGGAGGCGCGGGCACATATTCTGGAAGGATTGAATCTGGCTCTTGACCATATTGATGAGGTAATCAGCATTATCCGGTCCAGCTATAATGATGCTAAGGAAAAATTGATTGAGCGTTTTGGATTTACCGATGTGCAGGCTCAGGCGATTTTGGATATGCGTCTTGCCCGCCTATCCGGTTTGGAAAGAGAAAAGATCGAAAATGAATACCACGAGGTAAAAGCGTTGATCGCACACCTGACCGAGATTTTGGGCAGCGAGCAGATGGTGCTTGATATTATCAAGGAAGAAATCGGCGCAATCCGAGATAAGTTTGGCGATGCGCGGCGTACTACCATTGAGCCGGTGGCAGATGATATTGATATTGAGGATCTGATTGAGGAAGAAGATAATGTGATCACTTTGACCCATCAGGGATATATCAAACGTTTGGCCGCAGATACTTATAAGAGCCAGCGGCGGGGAGGAAAAGGAATCATCGGACTTCAGACCAAGGAGGAGGATTTTGTTTCCACTATGTTTGTATCTTCCACCCATGCCCATATTATGTTCTTTACCAATACGGGAAGAATGTACCGGATTAAGGCATATGAGATTCCGGAGGGCAGCCGTACAGCGAAGGGCACTGCGGTGGTCAACCTTTTGGCGCTGGAGCCGGGGGAAACCATTTCGGCTGTGATTCCGGTTAAGGAGTACGAAGAAGGCAAATATCTTGTTATGTGTACCAGGGGCGGCGTCATCAAAAAGACAGATTTGATGGAATATAAGAATGCGCCCAAGGGCGGCAAGATTGCCATTCATCTGGATGAGGGAGACGAACTGATTCGCGTCAAGTTGACAGACGGTACTAAGGATCTGTTTATTGGCAGTCATATGGGCAAAATGATCCGGTTCCATGAAAGTGATGTCCGGTGCATGGGCCGTGTATCCCGCGGTGTCCGTGCCATTGACCTGGAAGACGGCGATTATGTGGTTGGCATGAGTATTTTCCGGGAAGACGGAAAAATGCTGGTGGTCAGCGAAAAGGGGTACGGCAAGAAAACGGAGCTTTCAGAGTATAAATGCCAAACCCGCGGCGGTAAAGGATGTTCTACTTACAAGATTAACGATGTGACCGGCGCTGTGGCAGGAATCAAAGTGGTTTCGCCAGAGGATGATGTTATTTTGATTACCTCAGAGGGCATAATTATTCGTATGGATACGGAAGAAATCAGTACATACGGGCGTGTAACTCGTGGTGTGCGTCTTATGAGACTGGCAGATGGTGTCAGCGTGGTGACAGTTGCCCGTGTGGAAAAAGAGCAGGACGATGAGGATGCCGCTGAACCGGAGGCAGCAGAATCCGTGACAGAGCAGGAATAATGGAGGGTAAGCGGTGATGAAACGGTTGGTTTGTATTTTGCTGGCTGTTTTGGCAGCGGCCGCTGCCTTGTCGGGCTGCGGAAAAAAAGAAGAACCTGATTATTATATGCAAGGCTATGATGCGGTAAAGGCCGGAAAGTATGAAGAAGCTTTAGAAGCGTTTGAAACGGCGGCAAAGCAGGGGGATGAGCAGGCAGAGACCGCCGCTGAGATCGTATCAGGCTATTTGAATGCGCAGGAAGCCTATATGCTGGGGAATTTAGAAAGTGCAAAGGCGTTTTTGAAGGAAATCCCGGAAAATTACAAATACTATGCCATAGGCGAAGATATTGATGCTTTGCGCCAGAAGGTCTACAGTGGAAACATGGAAGAGGTACCGGAGGAGCCGAAAGAATCCGATCCGCCGGCAACCGATCGTCCGGAGATGACGGAAGAATCGAAATTATCTGTGGAAAAAGAAGAAGAGTTTTCCCGGCGGGAAGAAACGGATCTGGAACTTCAGCAGATTCATGAATTGATAAAGAGTGGGTATCTTGACCAGGCTAAGGAACGGCTTAACAGCCTTCCTTCGGATATGACAGACGGTCAGCGTCAGAAAGCGGAGCAGTATCGGTCTGAACTTTCGGATCAGCAAAAAAACGATACACAGGAAAATAAAAAATCAGACACGGATTTCACACCGGAAAAGGCAGCGGAATATGTCCGCCGCCAGTATCAATTAGAAGGTGATCTGGGTGATGGACTGGTTGCTAAGTATGATGCCGATGGGAATAAATACTATGAATTGATGATCCAAAGCGGAAGTGGAGATGATGCGGAAATTTTGACGCTTCATGTTTTTGGAGACGGAACGGTGCAGGTAACGGACAGACGATGAAAGGAATGCTATGAAGAAAATTTTAAGCCGGGTTCGCCGGGCAGTGGATGATTATCATATGATTGCAGATGGCGACCGGATTGCTGTCGGAGTGTCTGGCGGCAAAGACAGCTTGACATTGCTTTGCGCCCTGGCGGGGCTTCGCAGATTTTATCCGAACAAATTTGAGCTTGCGGCGGTATCTCTGGATATGGGATATCCCGGGGTCAGCTTTGATGGGGTGAAGCAGTTGTGCGAGTCTTTGGATGTTGAATACGTAGTTCGCAAAACGGATATTGCAGAGGTAGTGTTTCAGGTGCGGCAGGAAACCAATCCCTGTTCTCTTTGCGCCAAGATGCGCCGCGGCGGCGTGAATGATCTGGCGGTGGAATTGGGATGCAACAAGGTGGCGCTGGGACACCATAATGAGGACGTTCTGGAAACCTTTTTTCTCTCCCTTTTTTATGAAGGGCGGCTCAACTGCTTTTCTCCTGTGACCTATCTGTCACGGCGGGACATTCACGTTATAAGGCCCATGGTTTATGTGCCGGAGGGTGAAATCAAGGGCTATGCCCGGCGGCAGGCTTTGCCCATTGTGCATAACCCTTGTCCTATGGATGGACATTCCAGACGCCAGGATATGAAGGAGTTTATTTCTCAGAAAACCAAAGAGGACAAGTTTTTTAAAACAAAAATCATGCATGCCATTTCTACCGGACTGCCTAGCTGGATCCGGGAAAATGCGAAAAACAGAGAAGGAGAAGAACAATGAAAAAGATAAAGAAAGCGGTTATTCCTGCTGCTGGCTGGGGGACGAGATTTTTGCCGGCAACCAAAGCGATGCCCAAAGAGATGCTTCCCATCGTGGATACTCCCACCATTCAGTATATTGTAGAAGAAGCAGTCCGTGCGGGCATAGAGGATATTTGCGTCATTACCAGTCCGTACAAAAAAGCGGTGGAAGATCATTTTGACCGGTCCAGAGAGCTGGAGTTTACGTTGGAGGCCAGCGGAAAATCAGCTATGGCCGAGGAGATCCGCAAGATCGGTGAGCTGGCCAACTTGGTTTCTATCCGGCAGAAGGAGGCACTGGGACTGGGACATGCCATATATTGCGCCAAAAGCTTTGTGGGAGATGAGCCTTTTGCAGTCCTGTTGGGAGACGATGTGGTTTACAACGAGGAAAGGCCTTGCATCGGACAGCTGATGGAGGTGTATGAAAACTGCGGCACTTCGGTTCTGGGCGTACAAACGGTATCTATGGATGATATCCATAAATACGGCTGTGTAGACGGTAAACAGGTTGGGGATAGGTTGTATGAGGTCCGGGGTATGGTAGAAAAACCAAAAAAAGAAGAGGCGCCCAGCAATGTGGCCATTTTGGGACGTTATATTATTACGCCGGAAGTTTTTGGGTATCTTGAGAAGACCAAACCGGGTGCAGGTGGTGAGATTCAGCTTACCGATGCGCTTAAAGCTCTTGCTGTGGAGCAGGGAATGTATGCTTATGATTTTGAGGGTCGCCGCTATGATGTGGGAGACCGTCTGGGATATTTGGAAGCAACGGTGGAATTTGCTCTGCGCCGGGAGGATTTGAAAGATGAATTTTACCGGTATTTACAGAAAATAACGAACAAATGAGTTGGAGCACAATCTTTGCCCTTGCAGTGCATGATATAAAAGCAAAATATGCCGGGTCAGCATTAGGAATGCTGTGGGAACTTGCGGAGCCGTTAGTTACAGCGGGGATTTATTGGTTTGTTTATACTGTGGCATTGCGCGGTGATGCAGTCGATGACATTCCTTATGCCCTTTGGCTGATGGTGGGGATTGCGCCATGGTTTTTTCTTTCTGGCGGTTTAAACGGTGCTGCAGTGTGTTTTCATGATTACCGTTTTTTGGTTCGGAAAACAAAGTTTCATGCAGAGTTTTTGCCTGCGGTGCGAGTGTGTTCGGCGGCGCTTTCCCATGGTGTATTTTTGTTTTTGGTTTATCTCATTCTTTGTTTTTCGGGCTTTCGTCCTTGCCTTGGCCAGTTGTGGATGCTTTATTGGTTCTTGGCCGGTGCGGCGATGAGTTTGGGGCTGGGGACGATTCTGGCGCTTTGGTGTGTGTATTTAAAGGATGTTGCTTACGCAGTCAAGGTACTGATACAGCTGGGGTTCTGGATTACGCCTGTATTTTGGAACCCGGCGGCCTTGCCAGAAAGTTTTCGATGGATTATTGTATGGAATCCGGCGGCGATACTGGTGCAAGGCTATCGGGAAGCATTGCTGTATGGCAGAAATTTAACTTGGCAGATACAGGGCATGTTTTGGATTGTTACCGTAGTCTGTGGTGCAGTCGCATGGCTGTTGATGAAAAAATGCCGGCCGTTTTTGGCAGATCATCTTTAAGAAAGAAAAAAAGAGCGCTTGCTGTCCGTTTTACATATGGAACAACAAGTGCTTTTTATGCGTGGAACGGCGGAAAAATGGAGGGGATTTTTTTGTTGTACCATTTCTTGGCTGTTCAAAAAAGAACAGATGTAAGGTTTTGACAAATTTCTATGCCGAAGCGGAGGGGAAATCGTGATTTTTTTAACAAAAAATCTGTGAAAAACACTTGATAAATTTTATTATTTAGGATAAAATGAAATTGGGTAAAAATATCCATATGTTTCTTGTGTAATAGAATCAGCCCCAAAGCGGGGAGTCAATATATTTTTGGGAGGTATTTTTCATGAACAAGAAAACAGTTGATGACATTGAGGTTAAGGGCAAAAAAGTATTGGTGCGCTGTGACTTTAACGTTCCGATCAAAGACGGAAAAATTACGGACGAAACTAGAATCGTAGGCGCATTGCCCACTATTAAAAAGCTAATTGCAGAGGGTGCCAAGGTAATTCTGTGCTCTCATATGGGTAAGCCTAAGGGTGAACCGAAACCAGAGCTGTCTTTAGCGCCGGTGGCAGTACGGTTGTCTGAGCATTTGGGAAAAGAAGTTGTTTTTGCGGCAGATGATAATGTAGTAGGCGAAAATGCCAAGGCAGCGGTGGCCGCTATGAAAGACGGCGATGTGGTATTACTGCAAAACACCAGATATCGCGCAGAAGAGACGAAAAATGGTGAAAATTTCAGCAAAGAGCTGGCTTCCCTTGCCGAAGTGTTTGTCAATGACGCTTTTGGAAGTGCACACCGGGCACATTGCTCTACTGTGGGCGTGACTGAATATCTTAGCCCGTCTGTGGCTGGATATCTGATGAAAAAAGAACTGGATTTCTTAGGAAATGCCATTGACAATCCGGTTCGTCCGCTGGTTGCTATTTTGGGCGGCGCCAAGGTTGCGGACAAGCTGAACGTGATCTCCAACCTTTTGGAAAAATGCGATACACTGATTATCGGTGGTGGTATGGCATATACTTTCTTAAAGGCCAAAGGCTATGAAATCGGTACCTCTTTGGCAGACGATGAGAAGATTGACTACTGCAAAGAGATGATGGACAAGGCGGAAAAACTGGGCAAAAAACTGATTTTGCCAGTCGATACTGTGGTAGCCTCCGAATTCCCCAATCCAATTGATGCAGAAATTGCGGTAGAAACCGTACCATCTGATGCAATTCCCGCGGATAAAATGGGACTTGATATTGGCGAAAAGACCCGTCAGCTGTTTGCGGATACGGTAAAGAGCGCAAAGACGGTAGTATGGAACGGCCCCATGGGCGTATTTGAAAATCCCACTCTGGCAAAGGGTACTATTGCGGTAGCACAGGCACTGGCGGATACGGACGCAACCACTATTATTGGCGGTGGCGACAGTGCGGCGGCCGTGAACCAGCTGGGCTTTGGTGATAAGATGTCCCACATCTCTACTGGCGGCGGCGCGTCTATGGAATTTTTGGAAGGCAAGGTTCTGCCGGGCGTTGCGGCGCTCAGCGATAAATAAAACTGCGCAGAAAGGCCGGAGCAGGGTGTTGTTTCGGCCTTTGCACATGTCATAAAAACGGTATGGCTGAAAAAGAAAGGATGTTTGTCATGAGAAAAAAGATTATTGCAGGGAACTGGAAAATGAATAAAACACCGTCTGAAGCAAAAGCTCTGGTGGCAGAAATTAAGGAAAAGGTTGCAGGTGCTACCTGTGATGTCGTGGTTTGCCCAACGGCAATTTGCATTCCTGGTGTTGTAGAAGAGCTCAAAGGCAGCAACGTGGCGGTAGGCGCTCAGAATGTGCATTTTAAAGAAAGCGGCGCTTATACCGGGGAATTGGCAGGTAATATGCTCAAAGAGGCGGGCGTGACCTATGTGATTATTGGACATTCGGAACGTCGCCAGTATTTCGGTGAAACGGATGAGACGGTGAATCTGCGTACCAAAGCGGCGCTGGAAGCAGGACTTCTGCCTATCGTTTGTGTCGGTGAGAGCCTGACAGAGCGGGAGCAGGGTATTACGGATGATACGGTTCGCCGGCAGACCAAGATTGCCTTTTTGGGTATTTCCGCAGAGGATGCTAAGAAAATCGTGATTGCTTATGAACCGGTTTGGGCAATCGGAACCGGAAAGACTGCTACGGCAGAGCAGGCTGATGAGGTCTGCGGTATAATCCGTGAGACGATTGCTGGGCTTTACGGTAAAGAGACCGCAGAAGCGATCCGGATTCAATACGGCGGCAGCATGAATGCGAAAAATGCGGCTGAGCTTTTGGCAAAACCCAACATTGACGGCGGCTTGATTGGCGGCGCCAGCCTGAAAGCAGAAGATTTTTCTGTTATTGTGGAAGCCGCAAAATAATTTTTTGAGAGGACAGATTTGATTATGAGCAAAAAACCTTATGCACTGATTATTATGGATGGTTATGGTGTCAACGAACGGCATGAGGGAAATGCCATTTATGCCGCCAAGACGCCCAATATGGATCGGTATATGCAGTCCTGCCCCCATACCATTGTACATGCATCCGGTATGGATGTGGGCCTTCCTGAAGGGCAGATGGGAAATTCCGAGGTGGGACATACCAACATCGGCGCTGGCCGGATTGTGTATCAGGAACTAACCCGGATCACCAAATCCATAGAAGACGGAGACTTTTTTGAAAATCCAGTTCTGCTTGCGGCGGTGGAGAACTGTAAAAAGAATAACAGCGCCCTGCACCTTGCGGGATTACTTTCAGATGGAGGTGTGCACAGCCATAACCGTCATCTGTACGGCCTTTTGCAGCTGGCCAAAAAGAGTGGACTTGAAAAGGTGCATGTACACTGCTTTTTGGACGGCCGTGATGTTCCGCCGTCTTCCGGTGCAGACTATGTAGAGGAATTGGTGGCAAAACTGCGTGAAATCGGGGTAGGCGATATTGCCACGGTGATGGGACGTTATTATGCTATGGATCGTGATAACCGGTGGGAACGGGTAGAAAAAGCATATAACGCTATGGTTCTGGGTGAAGGAAATATTTGTCAGTCGGCAGTAACAGCGGTGAAGGAAAGTTATAACAATGGAGTAACCGATGAATTTGTGGTGCCCACTGTCATTACCAAAGATGACCAGCCGACAGGACGAATTTCGGAGAACGACTCGGTAATCTTCTTCAATTTCCGTCCTGATCGTGCCAGAGAAATCACCCGGACGATTGTGGATCCTGATTTTTCCGGATTTGAAAGAAAATATTTTAAGACGTTTTATGTATGTATGACCCAGTATGATGCCTCTATGCCGAATGTAGAGGTGGCTTTTAAACCGGAATCTTTGAAGAATACCTTTGGTGAATATATCAGCAAAAAAGGGCTTCGGCAGCTGCGTATTGCTGAGACGGAAAAGTATGCACATGTTACCTTTTTCTTTAACGGCGGTGTAGAAAACGTGTATGACGGCGAAGACCGGGCACTGATCAACTCGCCCAAGGTGGCAACTTATGACCTGCAGCCGGAGATGAGCGCACCAGAGGTGACTGATGAGGTGGTAAAGCGGATCGAAAGCGGCGAATATGATGTGATTATTTTGAATTTCGCTAACTGTGATATGGTAGGGCACACCGGTGTTTTTGATGCAGCGGTCAAAGCGGTGGAAACGGTGGATTTTTGCCTGGGACGTGTGGTGGATGCTATTGAGAAAATGCATGGTATGGCATTGATCACAGCTGATCATGGTAACGCGGATCAGATGATTAACTATGAAACTGGCGGCGCATTTACTGCGCATACTACCAATGTGGTACCGCTGGTTCTTATTGGCAATCATGATGTCAAATTAAAGCCCGGACGGCTGGCGGATCTTGCGCCCACCCTGCTTGACATGATGGGCCTGGAAAAACCGGCAGAAATGACGGGTGAAAGTTTGATTTCCCACGGCGAATAAAATATGTGTAATAACAAAACCTTCTGTATAAATTTTTCCTCTTCGGATAAACTGAAAAGGAAGATAAAAACAGGAGGTTTTGTTTATGAAGGCATATATTGGCATTGTGGACGCGGCGGCAAGAGAGATTTTGGATTCCCGCGGGAATCCCACATTGGAGGTAGAAATTTTGGCAGAGGACGGCATCATTGGACGGGCAGCGGTGCCGTCAGGAGCTTCCACCGGTGCGTTTGAAGCCTGTGAGTTGCGGGATGAGGATAAAGGCCGGTATGGAGGAAAGGGCGTTTTAAAGGCAGTGGAAAATGTAAATGGCCCGATTTGTGAGGCTTTACTTGGCATGAATGTACTGGATCAGGCGGCCATTGACCGTACCATGATTGAGCTTGATGGAACAAAGGATAAATCTAAGCTGGGCGCCAATGCTATTTTGGGTGTTTCTCTGGCTTGCGCTAAGGCAGCGGCAGTGGCAGTAGGGCAGAGCCTGTATCAGTATATTGGCGGCGTACATGCACATACTTTACCGGTGCCTATGATGAACATTATTAACGGCGGCCGGCATGCGGATAATTCCATCAGCTGTCAGGAATTTATGATTATGCCGTCCGGAGCAAAAAGTTTCCGGGAGGCTTTGCGGTGGTGTGCAGAAGTGTTCTATGCCTTAAAAGGCGTTTTGAAAGAAATGGGGTGCTCCACTGCGGTGGGGGATGAAGGCGGTTTCGCTCCCAACCTGGATGGCGATGAGGAAGCGGTAAAAGTGATTATAAAGGCGATCGAAAAGGCAGGGTACCGTCCTGGCGAGGATTTTCGGATTGCGCTGGATCCTGCTTCCACGGAAATGTATGAGGAAGCAAAGAAACGGGGATTTGAGGGGAAATACTGTTTCTGGAAGCAGGACAAAATGCTCAGTCGGGAAGAAATGGTGGATTTCTGGGCAGACTGGGTTGAGAAATATCCCATTGTTTCCATTGAAGACGGCATGGCAGAAGAGGATTGGGAAGGATGGGATATGCTCACTAAAAAGATAGGACACAAGGTTCAGTTGGTGGGAGACGATTTGTTTGTGACCAATCCGGCTCGTTTGGGAAAAGGCATTCGTCTGGGCGCCGCTAATTCCATTTTGATTAAGGTAAATCAGATTGGGACTTTGACCGAAACCTTAGAGGCGGTGCAGACGGCCTGCCGTGCCGGTTATACCGCGGTAATTTCCCACCGAAGCGGAGAAACAGAGGATACTACCATTGCAGATCTTGCGGTTGCGGTCAACGCTGGTCAGATTAAAACTGGTGCCCCCAGCCGGACGGATCGGACGGCAAAATATAACCAGCTTTTGCGTATTGAGGAGGAATTGGGAAGTATGGCATGTTATCCCGGCACCTCCGCATGGTATAATCTAAAAATCAAATAAGAAGGTGTTTTGACATGGAAGGCAGCAGACAGTGCCATATCAGCAGTCATATTCCCGGCGCCAAATTGCTGGTGCTGTTTGTACATGGGATTTTGGAAGGGCCAGAGCAATTTCGCCCTTTAATGAAATTGCTGGAGACGCAGGGGATTTCTTCTGCGGCACTGCTGCTGCCGGGACATGGAAGCGACGGTGCCGCTTTTGCGGGAAGCAGAATGCGGCAGTGGCAGGAATATACCGAGGCGGCAGTGATACATTTTAAGAAGCAATACCCCCATGTCATTATTGTAGGCCATTCTATGGGCGGGCTTTTGGCTATGCAAGCCTGCCAGAATCCTTTGGCGGCGCCAGATGGCATTTTCGCGTTGGGACTTCCGCTGTGCCTGGGAGTACGGTATAAGGGCGTAGAGGAGGTGTGCCGGGCGTTTACCGGAACGCTTGCCCCAGAGCATGAATCTGCCCGGGCAGTTTTGAGAACCTGCAGTATTTCCCATGTGCGCCTGTACCAGTGTGTTGGATGGGGGCCGCAGTATGCGGCGCTTTTGGGGTTGTGCCGCAGAATGCGGCAGATGCTTCCGAAGCTTAATTGCAGGATGTGTGTTGTGTTGTCTGCGGATGATGAATTTGTCAGCCTGAAGACGGTAAGTCTTTTGCGGCGGGTAAGGCCGGATTTTCAGGTGACGGTGCTTCCAGATTCAGGACATTTTTATCTGAGTGGCAAAGACAAGAAAGTAGTAGAAAGGTGTTTTCTTTCGTTCTTATCAAAGATACAAAGTGGTTGGAAATAAAAATACATTGCGTTTTTTCAGTATGTATGCTATACTATGAATAACTTGATCTTTTCTTAAATACAAGGAGGAAAAACCATCATGAATATTTGGCACGATATTGCCCCTGAAAGGATTTTCCCTACAGATTTTATTACGGTGATTGAAATTTCACAGGGCAGTAAGATGAAATATGAAATGGATAAGGAAACGGGACTGCTGATTCTGGATCGTGTGCTATACACCTCCACGCACTATCCTGCCAATTACGGTTTTATCCCCCGTACCTTGGCGGACGACGGGGATCCCTTGGATGTACTGCTCCTTTGCAGTGAGCCTATTCAGCCCATGACGCTGGTGCGGAGCTATCCCATCGGTGTTATTTCTATGATGGATAATGGCAAGAGGGATGAAAAGATTATAGCAATTCCGTATGACGACCCTACATATAAGTGTTACTCGGATATTTCACAGCTTCCAAAGCATATTTTTGAAGAAATGCGTCACTTTTTCTCTGTATATAAAACATTAGAAGGGAAAGAAACGGCTGTAGATGAAGTAAGTGATGTGATGGAAGCGCTGAAAATCGTACAGGAAAGCATTGACAATTATAAAAAGGCTTATCCGTCAAAATAAGCCTTGCATAAGATATAAGAAGCCGGAGAAGTGGCTTCTTATATTTTTTTGTCTGTATTTTGAAAAAGGTTATAAATACGGTCAAGAGCAAGCTCTCTCTGCCAAAGCTTTTGCGCATCCGGGTGATTTTTAATCTGTCCGCCGTTTTTGGCCAGCGGCAGAGAGGCGGTTTTACGGGCCAGGTTTAGTACATTGCGGCCGGTTTCATTAAAGTCCAGTACACGAATATAAGATGGCAGAAGCTGGGCATCTTTTTGGGTAATACCCAAATATGCATTGAAAGCAATCCGGCGGATGCGGCTGTATGCATACCGTTTGGACTTGACAAGAGAAATGAGTTCCGGAAGCGTATCGGCGGAAAAAGCAGCTTTTTTCAGCGCGTATTCCAGCCCTTCCGAGACATCTGCGGTATGCCGGAGAGATTCTAAAGGTATGAGACAGAGATTGGCGATGATTGCTTTTTCCATACAGCGGATAGAAAAAGGCTGTTCTTGTGAAAAAATATCAGCGATTTTGGGCGGCAGATAAGAATCAATATTCTGACCGTTTAAAAGCATTTCACGTAATGCCGATGCGGAGGCGAAGCCGTCCGCTGGTGCTGTGGCGTCATGGCCTGCGCCGCGGCGGGAGATAGCAAAGGGGCGAATGCTGCTTTGGAGATGCAGCAGTTCCTTAATATATTCCACCGCTAGAATATTGTTGGGTTGACTGAGAATGGCTGCTGAAGCAGGGCCAAGTATTGCCTTTACAGCTGCAGCTCGTGCCGCAGCAAAGGAAAGACCATGGCTTAGCTCCTCTTGCAAACGGTGGGAGAAGGTGGTATCTTCGTTTTGCAAAACACGGGCGAGTTGAACTAGTACTTCTGTATCTGGTGATTCGGCACCAAAAAACAAAGTATCTATACAGCCAAGTGCATGTAGCGTCAGCACAGCGTTGCGGGCATAGCGCTGTGCTGACTGGAGTGTAAGGACAGCAGGAAGCTCCAGTATCAGGTCAATGCCGCTTTGTATTGCCGCGGCAGCTCTGCATTGTTTGGAAAAAACAGCGGGTTCGCCCCGCTGTACAAAATTCCCGCTCATGATACCTACAATGGCATCTGGCGCAAGAAGCTGGTGGATGGTATCCAGCTGATACTGATGTCCCATATGAAATGGGTTATATTCACAAACTACCGCTGCAATTTTCATACAAAATCCCTCACTTTTGTCGGAAACCAGTCAAAATTCTTCTTTTCTTCTATTAGTATAGCACAAAATTTCTTTTTCTCAAGAAAAAATTCAAAAATTCCCTTGTGTTATAAAAAACAAAGGTGTATAATATTTTAGTCAGACGTATGAAAATAATTGTAAATTTACTATAACGAAATGAGGTAATTAAAATGTCAACATTTATGGACAAAATCAAGGCGCTTGCTGCCGCTGACAAGAAGACCATTGTCCTGGCGGAAGGAGAGGAGCGCAGGACGGTACAGGCTGCCGACGCTGTGTTAAAGCAGGGTTTTGCTGATATTATCCTGTTGGGAAATGAAGCAAAAATCAAAGAAATTTCCAAAGATCTGGACATTTCCGGCGCCCGGATTATTGATCCTGCTACAAGCGAGCTGACTGAAGATTTTGCCAATAAGCTTTATGAACTTCGTAAAGCGAAAGGAATGACTCCGGAAAAAGCGGCAGAAACCATTTTGAATACATTGTATTTTGGCTGTATGCTGGTAAAGACGGGGATGGCAGACGGTATGGTTGCCGGAGCGGTAAACTCCACTGCAAATGTACTTCGCAGTGCGCTCCAGATTATCAAAACTGCACCGGATACGAAAGTAGTGTCGGCCTTTTTCCTGATGATTGTGCCGGATTGCGAATATGGTGAAAACGGTACTTTTGTATTTTCCGACTGTGGATTAAATGAGTACCCTGATGAAGAAAAATTGGCGCAAATCGCATTGTCTTCGGCCAAGTCTTTCCGTATGCTGGTAGGAGAAGAACCGAAAGTGGCGATGCTGTCTTATTCTTCTTATGGCAGTGCGAAATCGGAATATGTGGATAAAGTGCGCAACGCGACAGAACTTGTCAAAGCACAGGCTCCGGACCTGAAAATAGACGGAGAACTTCAGTTAGATGCGGCGATTGTTCCAGAAATCAATGCCTCTAAAGCACCGGGCAGCCCCATTGAAGGAAAAGCCAATGTGCTGATATTCCCCAATCTGGATGCAGGCAATATCGGTTATAAACTGGTACAGCGTCTGGCAAAAGCAGAAGCTTACGGGCCTTTGACGCAGGGCATTGCAAAACCGGTTAATGATCTGTCCCGTGGCTGCAGTTATGAGGATATCGTGGGTGTTGTGGCGTTTACCTGTGTACAAGCACAAAAACAGGCCTAATGATTGAGTTTGGAGGAGAATGAAAAATGAAAATTTTGGTAATCAATGCTGGAAGCTCATCGCTGAAATACCAGCTGATTGATATGGAAACAGAAACGGTGCTTGCAAAAGGCCAATGTGAGCGGATCGGAATTGAAGGCTCTAAACTGACCCATAAAGTGCCGGGGAAAGAGGATTACATACGACAGACGCCCATGCCGGAACATAAGGTAGCGGTGGATTTGGTTTTGGAAGCGCTGATGGATGAGGAACATGGCGTGGTAAAGAGTGCGGATGAAATAGATGCGGTAGGGCATCGGGTTCTTCACGGCGGTATGGTTTATAGTGATTCCATTGTTGTAAATGATGATGTAAAGCGTGTAATTCGGGAATGCTTTGATTTGGGTCCATTGCATAACCCTGCAAATCTAACAGGCATTGAGGCATGTGAGGCGGCAATGCCCGGCAAGCCCAATGTAGCGGTATTTGATACAGCTTTTGGTATGGCCATGCCCGAAAAGGCTTATACTTATGCTATTCCCCATGAATATCTGGAAAAATACAGTATTCGGAAATACGGTTTCCATGGGACCAGCCATAATTTTGTATCGAAAGAAACCATTCGCTTTGCAGGCCTTGATTCTGAAACGGCAAAAGTGATCGTTTGCCATCTTGGAAACGGCGCCAGTGTGTCTGCTTCCATCGGAGGTAAATGTGTGGATACCAGTATGGGACTCACACCGCTTGAAGGCTTGATTATGGGTTCTCGCTGTGGCGATATTGATCCGGCTGTGGCACAGTATATCTGTAATAAAGAGGGTAAAGATATTAATGAAGTCCTGACTTTATTCAATAAAAAGTCTGGTATTTTAGGTATGAGTGGCGGCGTTTCTACCGATTTTCGTGATGTGAAAAAAGCAGCGGATGCGGGTAATCATTTGGCTGAAGTTGCGCTTGATGCTTTTGCTTACCGTGTAGCAAAATATATTGGGTCCTATGCAGCGGCCATGAACGGCGTTGACGCCATTGCTTTTACAGCCGGCGTAGGGGAGAATGATGCGCCCATGCGGTCAGAAATTATGAGTTATATGGGCTTCTTGGGTGTGAAACTGGATGAAGAAGTCAACAAGGCTTCCCGCGGCAAAGAGGCATTGATCAGCGCACCAGACAGTACAGTAAAGGTACTGGTGATTCCTACCAATGAGGAATTGATGATTGCGCGGGATACTGCTGCACTTACCAAATAAATCAAATATAAAAACGGGATTCCTTTGGGTTTCCCGTTCTTTCAATTCAAGAAAAATGCGGCAAGTGAGTATGTTGCCGGATAAGAGGGCGAAGTATGGAAAAAAAACAGTTTCAGTATGAATTACTGGCTGACGAGCAGGTAGTGGAGCTTTCAGCCCAGGGGGACAAAGCCGCTACGGAATATATTTTAAGCAAATATAAAAATTTGGTGCGCGCCCGGGCAAAAATATATTTTTTGGCGGGTGCCGATAGGGAAGATTTGGTACAGGAAGGAATGATCGGCCTTTTTAAGGCGGTGCGTGATTTTGATCCTACCAAACAGGCGTCATTTCGCGGATTTGCGGAGATGTGTATCAAGCGTCAGCTAATTACTGCTGTTAAGACTGCCGCCCGGCAGAAGCATATGCCGCTCAATTCTTATGTTTCTTTAAGCAGTCCAGTTTATGAAGACGAATCTGAGCGAACCTTGGTGGATATGCTGGCAGAACGCGAAGCAGTTGATCCGGAAGAAATGTTCCTTCGGCGGGAAAAAGCAGAGGCTTTGGAAGCGGAGATTGCACAAAAACTCAGCGCGTTGGAACAGACGGTATTGTCTTTGCATCTTGGCGGAATGAATTACCAGGAAATTGCGGTGGAATTGGGCAGGAGCCCCAAATCGATTGACAATGCACTTCAAAGAATCAAACGGAAGCTTTCAGCTTCCGAACCCAATCCCCCAAAGGATAAAGCATAGATAAGAAATGATATTTATCAATGTGACAAAGTTGTTTTGCAGAAAAAATGTGCAGGTGTTTTTTACATCTGCACCTTTTTTCTTTTAAAACATTTTTCGACATTTTCATCAATTAAGGCTGCGGCACAGCGCAAGCGGATTTTGTTTTGCTCAAAAACAGGTATAAAAGGGACGATGATAGCTAAGGTAAGGGAAAATCCTGGTTGTAATGCTGTAAGAAATAGACGGCATCAAATACGGCTGCTGCAAGGCTAGCATTGCTTTTTATTTTTCGTGGATATTGACACAAATAAACGAGTCTATAATACAAAAATGTTATTTTGTCAAGAAAAAAAAATTAAGATTATGTAAACCTCGGTGTAACCAAACTGTAACAAAATGCGAAATTAGCAAAGAATGCGCACACAGCTTTTCCACCGTTTAAACTTTCGAATTATCAAGTTATTCACAGAGTTATACACATTTTCCACAGGTTTGCAGGGTGGAAAATAGGAAATAAGTAAAGTTATCCACAGGCAACGGATTTTCGGCAAAATTGGGACGGGCAAAATGTTACGCAAGGTTTACAATAAAATTACAGAAAATTTACTTGTTTTTTTCTTGAAATTTATTTATGATGGAAAATGTTAAAAGAGAGTAAAGAATGGAAAAAGATTGAATAAGGCTGCAAATGTTAGGAAAGCGTGAGGAAAAATGAAAATAATTCTTGCATATTAAGAATGAATATGATATACTAAAAATCTATAGATTGTTTTTTGCGGCGGCATGGAAGGGGAGCCGAAATTACCCCAGAGAAGCTGCCGGTTGAGAGACGATACAAGAAAGGCGGGATTTGTCTGTGAAAAATTATGATAAATATCAAAAAGGCTATTTTTTGCCTCCTGTCTGTGAAATGAAGTGGGTTCACAAGGATGCGATTGAAAAAGCGCCAATTTGGTGCAGTGTGGATTTGCGCGATGGGAATCAAGCGCTGGTCGTTCCGATGAGCCTGGAGGAAAAAGTAGAATTTTTTAAGTACCTGGTAAAGCTTGGTTTTAAGGAAATTGAAGTAGGATTTCCGGCGGCTTCTGAAACAGAATATCAGTTTTTGCGCAAACTGATAGAGGATCATCTTATTCCGGATGATGTGGAGATTCAGGTGCTTACACAGGCAAGAGAACATATTATTAAAAAGACATTTGATGCATTGCGCGGAGCAAAAAAAGCGATTGTACATGTGTATAATTCTACCTCAGTGGCACAGCGACAGCAGGTGTTCCGCAAATCCAAAGAAGAAATTAAACAGCTTGCGGTGGATGGTGCGGAATTGCTTATGCGGCTTGCGGACGAAACGGAAGGTAATTTCCGGTTTGAATATAGTCCGGAAAGTTTTACAGGAACGGAAGTGGATTATGCACTGGAGGTCTGCAATGCAGTGCTTGATGTATGGAAGCCGAAGGCGGATAAAAAAGCGATTATCAATCTGCCAGTCACGGTGGAAATGTCTTTGCCGCATGTGTATGCCAGCCAGGTGGAGTATGTCAGCGATCGATTGAAATATCGTGATGCAGTGGTATTATCTTTGCATCCGCATAATGACAGAGGCTGTGGTGTAGCGGATACGGAATTAGCTTTGCTTGCAGGCGCTGACCGGGTGGAAGGAACCTTGTTCGGCAATGGTGAACGAACCGGAAATGTAGATATTGTAACACTTGCGCTTAATATGTTTATGCACGGTGTAGATCCGAAATTGAATTTTGAGAATATGCCGGAGGTAGTGGAGACCTATGAGCGTTTGACGGGAATGTCTGTAGAACCGCGGCATCCTTATAGTGGAAAACTGGTTTTTGCAGCTTTTTCAGGTTCGCATCAGGATGCCATTGCCAAGGGAATGAAGTGGCGGGAAGAGAAAGGCGAAAAACTTTGGACTGTACCTTATTTGCCGGTAGATCCTAAGGATCTGGGAAGAGAATATGAAGGCGACGTGATCCGAATCAATAGTCAATCCGGAAAAGGCGGAATCGGATACCTTATGGAACAGCGGTTTGGATTTAATCTTCCCAAGGCAATGCGGGAAGACTTTGGTTATAAGGTGAAAAGCGTTTCTGACCGGCAACATAAAGAATTGCAGCCGGAAGAAATTTTCCAAATCTTTAAAGAGGAGTATGTGGATATTGATCATCCGATTGCGCTGAAAGAGTGTCATTTTGAGCAGAAAAATGGGATTATTGCTCATGTGACCCTGGAGAAGGATGGTGTAGAAAAAGTGGTTTCTGGAAGCGGAAACGGCCGTTTGGATGCGGTTTATGCTGCTTTAGGAGATGTTTTGCCGCCGGGATTTGTGGTAGAGCATTATACAGAACATGCCATCGGTACAGGGTCAAGTTCTAAGGCTTGTGCTTACATCGGGCTTTCGGATGCATACGGAACCGTGCTTTGGGGTGTAGGTACGGATGATGATATTATTACAGCTTCCCTGCATGCATTGGTAAGTGCTATTAACCGTGCACACCGTACAGAAGGGAAAAAGGCTTGAATTGAATCATAAGGAGTGGAAGAAAATGAAGCGTTTGACCGCAATACTGCTGATAGCGGGACTGTTTCTTTATTCTTCGGCTCCTTTTGTTTTTGCAGACGGGGATCAGAGCTATGTGGCACAGGACAATAATTATGTGCCCCGTGATGAAAACTATGCCACCCGTGAAGAAACAGTGGCGGGGTTTGTAAAAGCAATCGGAGCAGAAACGGAGGAAAATGTATATGCAGTATTGTCTCAGTTTTCCGATGCCGGCAAGATCGCGTCTGTCTATCAGGATGAAATCGCCATCGCGGTAGAAGAGGGGTTGGTATCTGGCTATGATGACGGATCCTTCCGACCGCAGAACACCATTACCAGAATAGAAGCGTTGGTGATTTTGAACCGTGCGCTTTCCAAGCGAACCCTTCCGGCCCTCTATGATGTGTCTTTTGAAGATACGCCGGCTTGGGCAGCAGGGGATATTCACCGCCTGGGTGCAGCCGGCATTGTGAAAGGCTATGGAGATGGTACGCTCGGGGCAGAAGACCTGCTTACGACGGAACAGGTGAAATTACTGACGGAACGGGCCGCGCGTATGGTGGGACCGGCAGGGGATTTTTATGAATATATTAATGAAGATTGGATGGAAGAAACCCAAATCCCTGCTGGAAAGCCATTCTGGTCTAATATAGATCAAATATCCCAGTCGATGTATAAAGAAATCGGTGATATCATTTATACTCTGTACCGGCAACGTTATAAAGAACAAATAGAGTTTGAAAAAGGAACCAATGAACAAAAAATAGCTGATGTATTTTCCGCGGCATCCAATACGGTATACCGCGATCTTCTGGGCTTGGAACCGGCGCAGGAGTATCTATCAAAAATTGATGATGTGCAGGATATGGACGATCTTTTAGAGACTATGGCGTATCTTGAGTATAACGGTTTTCATGGATTACTGCCTTTAGCGGTTAGCATAGATGTTTATGATTCATCCAAATATGTGCTGACTTTTTCTTCCTGCTATACTGGAATGAATACGGCTTTGGTGCAGGGTGAGGATAAAGAAAAAGTTACCAACGCTTACCGCGAATATTTAGCCGCGTTGTTTTCGCTTTTTGGACAGGAAGAGACGGCGGAATCTGTGGCTGCTGAGGTTGCGGATTTATGTACTCAGCTGGCGGAAAAAGCTATGCCTCTTGCAGAGCATAATGCGGTGAAAAGTCATTACCAATTTTATTCGGATCAAGAGCTCAATGAAATATTTTCTAACATTGATATGGGTAAATTTATGGAAATATTAAAGCTTTCTGGCGCAGGAGGTATGGTGGTTTATGATTTGCCTTTGGCAGAAGAGATAAACAAAATTTTTGTTCAGGAAAATATAGAATTACTAAAAAATTATTTAAGGGCAAGTGTGATGGACGGTTCGGCCTTGTATCTGAATTCAGAAGCATTTTTTGTATGGCGGGATTATCAGGATGCTCTTAACGGAACCAAAAGTGATGCGATTGCGGCGGATTATGCAGTGAACATGGTGGAGGAACTGCTGGGCTGGGATCTTGCAAAGTTGTATGTGGAAAAATATGCCTCACCAACGGCAAAGGCGGAGGTAGAAGCTATGACGGAAACCATTTTAAATGCATATGTCGCACGGCTTGAAAAGAATACCTGGCTCAGTGATGAAACGAGAAAAAAAGCAATTTCGAAAATTCAGAACATTCAAATTCGGGTGGGGTATCCAGAAGATATAGCAGAATATCCGGATCCAGGATATGAAATTACCAGTATTAAAAATGGCGGTAATTTGATGACATACCGGACGGGATACTGCAGACGTTATTTTGATACTTGTGAAGGAATTTTTGATGTAGATGTTTCGGTTGTAGATCAGACGGTATGGAGTATGCTGCCTCAGACGGTGAATGCTATGTATGATCCTTCATCCAACAGTATTACGATTCCATCGGGGATCCTTCATGCACCATTTTATGATCCCAAAGCTAGTTATGAATCAAATTTGGGAGGTATCGGTACTGTAATTGCTCATGAAATTAGCCATGCACTTGATTCTTTGGGCTCCCAATTTGATGAAAAAGGCAATTTACAAAATTGGTGGCAGGAAGAAGATAAAAAAGCATTTGATGCCATCTGTAAACAAGTAATTGAAGCCTATGGCCAGATTGAAGCGCTGCCCGGTGTTTATGTGAATGGGACGCAGACGCTGGGAGAAAATTTGGCGGATTTGGCGGGTATGGCGTGTGTTTTAGATATTGCGGGCAAGGACAATCCGCGGCTTAATGACCTATTCACGACCTATGCGGAAACATGGAGATTGGTTTCCACGGAACTATATGCAAAGATTATGTTACAGCAGGATACGCATGCGCCAGACAAAATCCGGGTAAATCGGGTACTATCAAACTTTGATATATTTGAAGAGTATTACGATATCCATGAAGGGGATGGCATGTATCTGCCGGAAGATCAGAGAATCCAGATATGGCGCAGCATGCCGACTGCTCCTTAAAGCCGTTATGATAGCACGTCCTCGGGGCGTGCTTTTCTGTTTTTGACGAAAGAAGTTTATTTCTGCAAATTTTTGTTCAAAATGATGAAGAAGAAGGTTTACTATTTTTCTTTGCTATGTTATAATAAAAAATATTTTTAGGTACAGTTGTTTGGATACTATTGGGGTGATTCTATGTGGTTTCAGGAATTTAAAAAATATATCGGCCTCTTTCTGCTGGGTGTGGCTTTGATTGCCGTGTATAAAACCTTTGATAACTTTGGCAATGTGATAGGTTGGATAAAAAACTTACTGTCGTTATTGACTCCGTTTGTGATAGGGTTTTGCATAGCCTATGTATTATATATTCCTTGTCGGAAAATCGAAGAATTATGCCAAAAAACCAAAGTGGCTTTTTTGATCAATCGAAGGCGTGGTATCGCTGTCGCATCTATTTATTTGATTTTTCTTGCCGCAATTGCTTTGCTGTTGGTTGCCATTATTCCGGCATTTTCCAAAAGTGTGCGGGAATTTTGGGCTCAGCTTCCCAATTTAATACGGGGGGCGGTTCAGTGGTTTAATGGTTTGGGTATATATACGATTACAGAAGGGACACTGCAGCAGCTGCTCAGCAGCAAAGTGTTTTCTATTGACAGCATTTTAGGCGGTGTCAATTTTGATAATATGAATAAATATGCCAAAAGTGTTGTGAGTTTTGGAACGGGTGTGTTTAACGCGTTTTTGGGAATGATTATTTCCGTATATATTTTATTGGACCGTCAAGGCTTAAAGCAAATTTTTATGCGATTTACCAGAACATATGTTTCAGAAAAGCACCGAAGAATTTTAGGCCGGTACGGAAGGAAAGTTAATGAATTTATTAATTTATATATATACTGCCAACTGGTGGACGCAGTGATCATTTTTGTTTTGTCCTTTCTCGCCCTTACGATTATGCAGGTAGAGTATGTACCGTTACTGGCCTTTATTGTGGGCGCGTTTAATTTGATTCCTTATTTTGGGGCCATTACAGCTACAATTTTGGCGGCTGTGATAACCATGTTTACCAAAAGTTTTACCTCGGGATTGATTGTGATTGCAGTTCTGATCGTTTTGCAGCAGATTGATGCTAATTTTATTCAGCCTAAATTATTGTCCGGCTCTTTAAATATTAAACCGTTTTGGGTTATTCTCGGCATTTTGTTGGGCGGAGGTCTTTTTGGTATCTTAGGTATTTTTCTTGCGGTCCCGATTTTTGCACTGCTGAGGATTATCCTTCTGGATATCTTGGAAACATGGGAAAAGAAAAAAGGTTTAAAAACACCCCCATCGTCGGGAACATCGGAACCTATACCGGATTCTGGAGAAAATTCTGATACGTAAAATGTTGAAATGATGTATAAGAAATATAATTAAAAGATGAAGTATAAAATGCTGTTAAAGAATTTGGAATAGGAGAATACGTTATGAAACAAGATATGATTGTTATTTTAGATTTAGGAAGCGAAGAAAATACAAGAGTGGCACGGGCGGTTCGTGCTTTGGGCGTATACAGTGAGATTTACCCTCACGATTTGACCGAAAAGGAATTGGCTCAACTTCCAAATGTAAAGGGAATTATCATAAACGGTGGCCCGAATCATGTTGTGGAGGGGAAAGAAATATATGTTTCAGAAGAGATTTATCATGCGGGGATACCGATAATAGCAGTTGCACATGAGGCGGCTTTGTGCAAAAAGAAAGTCTCTGTACTACCTGCGGACGAAGAAGACCTTTTGACCATGCTGAAGCTATTTGTCTTTGATGCCTGCGGCGCGGAAGCAAACTGGAATATGAAAAATTTTATTTCCGATCAGGTCGAACTGGTACGCAGGCAGGTGGGAGATAAAAAAGTATTACTCGCGCTTTCTGGAGGTGTGGATTCCTCTGTGGTAGCCGCGCTGCTTTTAAAGGCAATTGGAAACAATCTTACTTGTGTCCATGTAAATCATGGATTGCTGCGTAAGGGTGAAGCAGAGCAGGTTGTGAAGGTTTTTCGGGAAGAACTGGGAGCCAATTTGATTTACGTAGATGCTAGCGAGCGGTTTTTAAACAAGCTGGAAGGAGTGTCTGACCCGGAGAAAAAACGAAAAATTATTGGGGCCGAGTTTATTCGTGTATTTGAAGAAGAAGCAAGGAAGCTGGAAGGCATTGAATATCTTGGACAAGGAACCATCTATCCCGATATTGTAGAAAGCGGGACTAAAACAGCTAAAGTGGTTAAATCTCACCATAATGTGGGAGGACTACCAGAAGATCTGCAGTTTGAACTGGTAGAACCGCTTCGTCAGTTGTTCAAAGATGAGGTGCGTGCGTGTGGATTAGAATTAGGACTGCCGGATGAAATGGTATATCGTCAACCGTTTCCGGGACCGGGCCTAGGGGTTCGATGTCTTGGCGCCATTACCCGGGAGCGATTGGAAGTGGTTAGAGAAGCAGATGCTATTTTGCGGGAGGAATTTAAAAATGCAGGATTGGATCGCCAGGTGTGGCAGTATTTTACCATCATTCCCGATTTTAAATCCGTAGGCGTTCGTGATAACGCAAGATGTTTTGAATATCCAATTATTTTGCGGGCAGTAAATACTGTAGATGCCATGACGGCCACTATTGAGCAGCTGCCATGGCCCATATTGCTTAAGATTACCGACCGTATTTTAAAGGAGGTAAAAGGGGTTAATCGCGTTTGTTATGATTTGACACCTAAACCGGTTGGTACAATCGAGTGGGAATGATGAATCAAAACCCAAAAAGTGGCTTAAACACTGGGTTTTTTAGGTTTTAAAACAGCCTGTGATACTAAAATGATACTAAATATCATTGCAGGCTATAAATAAGAACAAACGAATCCCCCTGAAAACACAAATGTTTTCAGGGGGATTTTTTGCATATTAATCAGAAAGTTGGTCTTCTGAATAACATTCGATTTCAAATTCATAAGAATTATTCAGAATTTTTGAAACCAGCATATTAGTTTCGTTAACATATTTTTTTGAAGTGATAATAACTAATTTGTAAATACAATTACGCTTAGTGACTTTTATATAATTTAGTGAATCTTCCTCCATTTTGGATATAATTTTTTGAGATGTGATTTGATGATGAATTGCCTGAGGATTCAATGAATTCCATGCCTTTATTTCGTATAAATAGTCTGTATTGGTTAGTTTTGAAACAGCAACAATATCATACTCTTTAGACCCTACTCGGATGTTTTGCTTAATATCATAAAACTTTCGCTGATGCCTGTATAGATAATCATAATACAGCTTTTCCATTCTAAAACCACGCATAATTGCTTCTTGTTGTTTGTGAGAAATGACAGATGTTGAACTTGAAGAATCATTATTGTCTTCAATTACTTCATTAATCGTACGTTCGGCTATTTCTGTCGGTGTAAGTTGTTGAGCATTGATGCGTTTCATAAAAGTATCTAGATGTGTTTGTTCATCCAAGTCTGCTTGAATCTTATGCCATTTGATACAACCATATATTATACAAACTAAACCTAAAGCTATAAGAATAAAGCATATACAGGGAAAAATGATTGATATTATTCTTGATATTGTCATCCTGTTATTTAAAGCTTGCAATGAAAAATCAGATAATTCACTAAACTCTTGCCTGGTTATTAAAATATCATTGGAACCTGTAAAGTAATAGTATATTCCTAATATAGGGGCAGTAATCAAGATAATTCCGACGGAAACTATAAATTTATAAAAGCTATCGTATTGGAGCTTATTCATTATATTTCCTCCCTACTAATTGTCCGTTTTATTCTTTTTACGAAGTTCTTCAAGGTTTTCCTTAAACCGTTCCGCTTCAATCTGAGGGAATGTATATCTCCATTTGTCATACTCTTCCCTCGTTATTTCACCGTTAACGAATTTTTGGTATTCTTGATACCAAGCGCGGAAGTCCTGCGCCAAGGTGTGTGTTGCGGTATCGAATTTATCCAAATATATGCACATATTGCCGTTTTCCGTTTCTCCGATCTGAAAGTGCTGTGTATCTTCCAGTGCAAAAAACGTATGCATCAGTCCGATTTCAGTATCAATATCGGGAACGGTCAAAGCTCTTTCCGAAACGCCTAAAATATTTGAAAGCATTTTAATCATATCTTGTTTTGGTACTCGTGTTTCAGATTCATATTGTGCAACACGAACATCAGCAGCCCTTTCAGGAAAACCAAGCTTTCTTCCCAATTCCTTTTGGGTGAGATTTAATAATGTGCGGAAATACCTTATTCTTTTACCGATAGCCATAGCAAAACACCTCATAGATTAAACATTTTTATTTAGTATATCATATTACAAAATAAAAATCAATAGAAATTAAACAAAAAAGTTTAATTATTTTTCAGAAACCACTTGACATAAACAAAAATGTTTAGTATAATACAATCAATAACTAAACAAATATGTTTAGTAAATATAATGAAGGAGGATATAAAAATGGAAAACAAGTTATTTATGCGAGCAGATGAAGTAGCCAAAGAACTTGGAGTTTCTCAAGCCTATGCATATAAACTCATTAAACAGCTAAATGAGGAACTTAAGGCGAAAGGCTATCTTGTAATCAGCGGCAGACTCAACCGTGAATACTTTGCGGAAAAGGTCTATAAAAAACATTTTGAAAAGGAGGAATAAACAATGCCGTCTTACAAAGACAAGAAAACAGGAAAATGGTATGCTTCGTTTTATTACGAAAAACAAGCCGGTCAGCGTGAAAAGAAAATGAAACGCGGATTCGCAACAAAAAGGGAGGCTTTAGAGTGGGAAAGAGAATTTTTAATGCAGTCAAGCAGTAATCCGGAAATGAAGTTTTCAAGCTTCGTTGAGATTTACATTAGAGATATGAAGCAGAGGATCAGAGAAACTACTTATCTTACCAAAGAAAGCATTATTCGTAAAAAGATACTGCCATTCTTCAGTGATATGAAAATGAGCGATATTGCACCGAAAGATGTGATCAGGTGGCAAAACGAAGTCATGAGTTACCGTGATGAAAATGGCGCGGCATATTCGCAGACTTATCTAAAAGCAATTCATAATCAGTTGAGTGCAATTTTTAATCACGCAGTGCGATTTTACGGATTGAAAGAAAATCCGGCCGCCAAAGCGGGTTCTATAGGCGAAAAGAATGCCAGTACAGTAAACTTCTGGACAACAGAGGAATATAAAAAGTTTTCCTACGCAATTATGGACAAGCCCATATCGTATTATGCGTTTGAAGTTTTGTACTGGGGCGGTCTGCGTATTGGCGAGATGCTTGCGCTTACAGCTGCGGATATCGATTTGAAAAATAAAACGCTCAATATCAATAAATCCTATCAGCGTATCAACCGCGAGGATGTAATAACCCCTCCGAAAACAAAGAAAAGTATTCGGACGATTTCTCTATCTGATTTTCTGTGTGATGAGCTCAGAGAATATATGAAAACGCTGTATGGTTTAAATCCTGAGGACAGAATCTTTCCGATAACAAAAAGCTTTATGCATCATGAAATGGCACGTGGTTCAAAAGCGGCTGGGGTTAAAAGAATCAAGATACACGAGCTTCGCCACAGCCATATATCACATTTAATCAATTTGGGATTTTCAGCTGTTGCGATTGGCGATCGTGTCGGACACGAAAGTGTTGAAATCACATATCGGTATGCGCACCTGTTCCCCTCAAAGCAAATAGAAATGGCTGATAAACTCGAAGATGAAAGGAGTGATTTTGATGATGAAATCATTGGATAATAAGGGCAGGTGGAGAGCAAAAACGGTTTCATTCAGAGTTTCCTTTGAGGAGGCAAAAGATTTGGATACGCGCGTCAGACTTTCCGGATTGACCAAACAGGAATATATTGTTTGCCGATTGCAGGAGCGTGACGTCATTGTACAGCCGAATTCAAGACTTTTCAAAGCTATGCGCGACGGAATACGGGAAATATTATCCGAACTGAAGCGTATAGAAAAATCAAGCGATGTAACCGATGAGGTATTAGACACCATAAACCTTTTGGCAAAGACCTATCATGATTTGGAAGAAAAATAAAAATCCCAAAGTATAAGCAAATACTTTGGGATAAGGAATGTGGTAAACACTTCCTCACTACGAAAAGATAGTTTACCACATTTCTATTGATTTTTCAATAGAAAGAGGGGTGAATTTTATGTTTGAAGAAAAATTTGACGATATTGCTATGGATGAAATGCAGGAATTTTACAGACAGATGAGCAATCCGTATTACTTGCCGGCAAAATCGCTGACAGCCTTATATGACGAAGTTTACAAACCGAGAACACCAATCATTGAAAATCTTTTATACAGCGGCACCTATTTATTTGTAGGTGCACCGAAGGTTGGTAAATCCTTCTTTATGGCGCAGCTGGGATATCATATAAGCACAGAAACCAATCTTTGGAGTTATAAAGTCAATAACGGAACTGTTCTGTATCTTGCGCTGGAAGATGATTATGCCAGACTTCAGCACAGATTATATACCATGTTCGGCGATACGGAAAATGAGAATTTTTATTTGTCCACACATTCAAATCAGCTCAATGAAGGACTGGATAAACAGCTGGAATATTTTATGGCAAAGCACAAAGATACAAAGTTGATTATCATTGACACTTTGCAAAAAATCCGTGATGCCGGAAGTGATAAATACAGTTATGGAAGCGATTATGATATTGTCACAAAACTGAAAAAATTCAGTGACAGTAACAATGTTTGTCTGCTTTTGGTACATCATACGCGTAAACAGCATGCAGATGATTGCTTTGAAACAATATCGGGAACAAACGGACTCCTTGGAGCTGCTGACGGTGCGTTTCTTCTTCAAAAAGAAAAACGCACATCGCCGAAAGCAACGCTCGATATTGTCGGCAGAGATCAGCAAGATCAAAGATTGTATTTGAAATTCAATTCTGAACACTGCCTTTGGGAACTGACAAAAATCGAAAATGAACTTTGGAAGCTTCCAACTGATGATATCCTCGAAAGGGTTTCGGAATTTGTAAATGCTGATATTCCTGAATGGACTGGAACTGCAACTGAGTTGATTTCCAAACTCAGCCTCGATATTCAGCCGAACACAATGACAAGACATCTGAATGTAAATGCAGACAGATTGTTTTATGAATATCAAATAGCATATGAGAATACACGAACTCATTCGGGCAGACAGGTGACATTCCAATATGTTCCTAAAGAGGAATAAAGCGTGTCGATGGTGACGATAGTGACGGTATTTAGAGTGACGATATAGGTATCTAAAATATCGTCACGACCGTCACGGAAAGGAGGAAAAATATGAAACAGCTGCAAATAAGCGAAGCTCTGTTTGTCAAATTGGTTAAGTTTTTTTACAGTGAAGAAATCGGATATGACGATGAAGAGCTATTCGATTTGGAGCGTGAAATCAAAAAAGAACTTCAGAAGAAGTTAGACAGAATTTCCATGCGGAGTTACTACACAAAATATAAAACTGCAGAAACGGAACAGGAGTGTGAGGAAGCACGCAAAAAATATCTCGATGAAAAAGGAGTGCCGGAAAGCTTCCAGTGGTAATTTTTCCTTAAGAGATATTTACAGGAATGTGCCACATTCCTGTGTAGGCAATGAAGGCACAAAAGTGATGGATTGCCGATAGGTGAGAACGTGAAATTTTTGAACGTTCTCCACCATTGCAGACGGCAGATTTTATGTAAAAAATATCTGCCGTCTGCGGTGTGTGCAGCTATAGGCGGCATACACTTCGGCGATAGCCGAACAAGCTCTCCGCAGGAGCGCAAACTGCCGTAGGTAGCCGCATTTTTGTTGGCTTGCTGACAAAAGTGCATTTGCGTTACTTTTGACAAAAGTAACAAAACAAAAAGATGCTCACTGTGTTCGCAATTAAGGAATATTTTGTTGAATGACGGCAGGCGTTGCCCAACTTATTGAACAAAAGCTCAGTTCGCTATCGCTCACTTGAAAATACAATCAGCGAGGTGAAAATACTATGCAAAGAACAATATCCATTATGACGGGTAAAGGCTCGGTAAACCATAACGACAGAAAATTTACAGCAGAAAATGTTGATAAAGAACGCACCCAAAATAACATCACTTACTGCAGGGAAAATATCAGAACTGTGTATCATAAATTGTTTGATGATGCTGTTAAAAGACACAACGAGAAGCAGACACGCAAGGATAGACATATTACAAATTATTATAAAAAAATCAGTCAAGAAAGCAAGCAGGAAAAACCTTTTCACGAAATCATAGTGCAGATTGGAGATAAGGATAATATGGGAGCTACGACGGAAAACGGGCAGCTTGCAAAGAAAATCCTTGATGAGTATATGAAAGGATTTAAAGACAGAAATCCACAACTTTATGTATTCTCTGCTCACTTGCATATGGATGAAGCAACACCGCATTTACATATTGACTTTGTTCCGTTCACTACGGAAGGCAATAGAAAACTTGATACAAGAGTTTCATTAAAAAGTGCGTTAAATCAACAAGGTTTCATTGGAATGGGACGACGCAATACGGAACTAATTAAATGGCGAAATTCTGAAAAGGAAGTTTTATCAAAAATTATGCTTGATCATGACATTGAATGGGATCAAAAAAATACACACGAAAAGCATAAATCTGTGAGTGAATTTAAGAGAGATAAACTTATTGAAGAAGTGGAAGCTCTTGAAGATAAAAAAGAAGAATTGAAGGAGGAGATGAAAACTTATAAAAATGCTGAGGAATATGCAATGGTAACGGTTAGAAAAATAAAAGAAAATGAAGATTTTGAAATCAAAAATGCTCCGCCTTTAATGTCAGCAAAAACATATAAATCAAAGTATGTTGAGCCTTTTATAAAAAAACTATTGGAGATTGTAAAAAATCTTGCACGCAGATGTTACCGGGCAGAAAAAGCCGAAGAAAAATCGTCGGAAATTATCGATAAACTGACTAAAGAAAAAGAAAGTTATAAATCAAAAGTATGGAATTTGAATTTGGAAAACAGCCAGTTAAAAGTTCAAGTAAGAGATTATGATAAGATTAAATCATATTTCGGATTTGATAAAATACAAGAAATACTTAAAATTATAAATAAACAAAAATCACAAAAACGCTCGGATATTACAAAATAATACTTTCCATTAACTGCCTCTACAGGAATGTGCCACATTCCTGTTTGGGTGGTTAAGGATAAAATGAAAAGGAGAATTTAATCATGAAAGAAAAAATTATTGAAAACGGAATTGAGTATGTAAAGCGCGGAGATTATTACTATCCAAATGTCGAAGTGCCAAAAAAACGCTACCCAATCGGAGTTTATGGCAGATTACATAAAGAGTTTATAAAAGAATACCGCAAAGGGTTTTATACATCTTTGATTTTACAGGGTAAACTGGATGAATACATTTATGAAATTGATCGTGAAGCTTATAATATGCTGAACGACCTTATATCAAAATATGCAGAACAAGAAGGCGTAACGGAAAAACTCAAAGCTGAAAACCAAATGCTGTGGGTGCAGAGGATGAACAATATCCGCAGCAGAGTGACGGATATTGTGAATTCAGATTTTATATTTGTGTAATTCCAAAAGGAGATGGAGTACAAAACATCCATCTCCCATTTAAATAATCCTCTAATTACAATTGAGATTTGCAATATTATTTTGAATTTAGCAAAAAGATGTTGAATTTCAAAGCTATATCTGCTATAATAAATGAAACAATGTATTTGCAGGGAGGATTGTACTTTGGCAAGGTCATACAACAAACTTTGGAAGTTAATGATAGATAAAAAAATGAACAAAACACAGCTTCGTACTGCTGCAAAGATCAGCTCAAACGCAATGGCTAAACTGGGACGTGATGAATCTGTACCTATTGAAACACTTGAAAAAATATGCGAAGTATTACATTGTGATATTGGAGATATAACAGAAGTTGTCTTGGAGGATAATGAAAATGAATAAGCATATTAGATTTATTGACCTTTTTGCTGGAATTGGTGGCATTCGTAAAGGTTTTGAAATTGCTTGCAATAGAAAAGGATATACCTCTGAGTGTGTTTTTACTTCAGAAATTAAGCAACACGCTGTTGAAGTCTTAAAGCAGAATCATCCTGATGAGAAAATTCACGGAGATATTACGCAAATAGAAGCTAAGAATATCCCTGATTTTGATTTTTTGTTGGCTGGATTTCCTTGCCAAGCCTTTTCTTCGGCTGGAAAGCGTTTGGGATTTGCAGACACAAGAGGTACACTCTTTTTTGAAGTTGAACGAATATTAAAAGAAAAGAAGCCATATGGATTTGTGCTTGAAAATGTTGAAGGACTTGTAAACCACGATAAGGAGAATGCGAAAGATAAGATCGGAAAAACGCTTAGAACTATTCTTGGACATTTAGATATGTTGGGTTATAAGGTTTCTTGGAGGGTGTTAAATGCTAAATTTTTTGGAATACCTCAAGAAAGAAAAAGAATCTATATTGTCGGTACATTACGAGAGTGCCCTGACATTTCTAATTTTAAGCACACGTCAGCAGTATTAGGAGATATCCTTGAAAAAGGTTTGCCTACAGAACATAGCAAATTTATTGATAACTTATTGGCACATTATTCAATTGAAGAACTAGCAGGTAAATCAATCAAAGATAAACGTGGAGGAGAAAACAATATACATAGTTGGGATATTGAAATCAAAGGTTCTGTTAGTAAAACTCAAAGAGAGTTATTGAACACAATGTTAAAAGAGCGCAGAAAAAAGAAATGGGCAGAAGAATATGGAATTGATTGGATGGACGGAATGCCATTAACACTTAATCAAATAAAAACTTTTTTTAATCATCCTGAACTTGAAGATATGTTAAACGACCTTGTACATAAAAAATATCTTCGCTATGAACACCCAAAGAAAAAAGTCGGCAATCATAGAGAACCTGACACACAACTACCAAAAGGATATAATATTGTTGCGGGTAAAATGTCCTTTGAAATTAGCAAGATTATGGGTGATAATGATATTGCACCTACACTTGTAGCGATGGATATGCAGCATTTGTATGTTACAGATGGTAATGGTTTGAGAACTTTGTCGTTAAAAGAGGGTTTACGCTTGTTTGGCTATCCTGATGATTATAAATTAGATGTAGAAAAAAGTTTAGGTTATGATTTGTTAGGTAATACAGTAGTTGTACCTGTCATTGCAGAGGTATCAACTCGTGTACTTGATATTTATTGCAAGGAGGTATAATGCAATATGAGACTTACAAGCCAAGAGGTATATGATAAACTGATTAATGAAGATAGAATTCTTGAACTACAAGGTCAAATAAAGTTTTTTCTCGGAGATGTAGATATTATAGTTCACCAAAAAGATGTTGTTGGTAATATTATTCAAGAGTGGTTGCAAGGATGGCTAGATAAAAGAGGCATTGAGTATGCACCAAGCGAAAACACTCAAATGCCACCAGATTTCTTCTTAAATCCAGATGATTTAACGAAAAACTTGTTAGAGGTAAAGGCTTTTAATCGAAATGCTTCGCCAGGTTTCGATATTGCTGATTTTAGAATGTACGAAGAGGAAATAATCGAAAAGCCATATATGCTTCACGTAGATTATTTGATTTTTGGCTATGATATGAGCGACGATGGTATAGTTACTATTAAAGATCTTTGGTTGAAGAAGGTTTGGCAGATAACACGTCGTATGAGAGATTGGTCAATTAATTTACAAGTTAAGCAGAATGTTGTACATAAGATTCGCCCTGGTGTATGGTATAGTACTCAACGTGGTAATTATCCTATGTTTAGAACGATGGAAGATTTTATTTCAGCCATTGAGGAAGCGGTTTATCAAAATCCGAAAACACACAATTCAGCAGCTTCGTGGAAACGTCAGTTTCTTGATAGTTATGAGAAACATTATGGTGAAAGATTAGTTATTCCTCGTTGGTCAGATATTGAAGAAACTTATGACAAGTAATATTGTTGTTCATTGTGAGGCATATTTATGAAGATCAAAACTCTTAGAATAAAGAATTTCCGTGGTTATTGCGGAGAAACATCAATAAACTTTGATAATCTGACGGCATTGGTTGGAAAAGTTGAGAGCTATGGCGAGCGAACAGAATTTTGAATCGGAAGATTTGGCAATTGCGATGGCTGCGTATATGCTTGGATTTGGAAGTTATAAAGGTTTTGCTAAATAATTAAAGTAAGGGATTAGATATAATGGATTTTTCAAAATATTCCGGACTGGAATTAATAGAAATTTATGGAGAGTTACTGTCTAAGATGCGTGAAGAAAAACTGATTCGTTCAAAAAATGTTACTGGTGATTTGGGTGAATATATCGTTGTTGATTACATTTAAGTTAAGCGATAAGTATTAATATAGAGAGAAAAATGTTCTAAAATAATCATTTTTGATTTCTTGTGAAAATCAATATTATAGACAGGATTTGTAAAATATAGAGTGTGAGATTTTTTATATGAGAAGAGAATTAACCAAGAAAAAAATAGAAGAAATTTCAGTAAATAAGATTGAAAATTTATGTAACGAATTTTCTCGACTTGAATCACATATTGATACGAATGATAAAACGGCAAGTGTAGATGGAAAAATCATCGTTCGTAAACATCCTACTGAAAAGAAAGAAGATATTTTGGATTATATTACTGTACAAGTAAAAGGAACCCAGGTACAAAAATTATCTTTGAAAGAAATATCTTTTGATGTAGAGATTGCAGATTTAAAAAATTTCTTGTTGTTTGATGGTGTTATATTTTTTGTTGTTGAACTAGTATCAAATACACAGTATAGAATTTTTTATAATTTACTACTGCCATATGACATTCACGCTATTTTAAAAAACATTAAAACAGATCAAAAGCAAAAAAGAATTAAATTAAAAAAATTAGAAAAAAAGCAGTTTTTAAAAATATGTAATCAATTTATTGCAGAAAGACAGAATCAAAAAGGTGTAAAATGTATTCCAAACGAAGATGTAAAAAAACTTAAAGATTTCAAGTTCACACTTGCTGGAAATATTAAAAATGCAATAAAATATTTGCTCAACAATGATGTCTATATAAAAGCCTATCAGACTGAATTAAAAGAAGAAATAATATCAAATAAAGCTACAATATGTCAAATCAACGAGCACAGTCATGTAGCTGTATATATTGGTGATGAAAAATATTATGACGAATTTGTAATTCAACATAATAAAAACGGAATAAAAGCAAAAATTGGAAAAGGAATATATATTTCAAATATTGGAGAACATTTTATTCCTAAGATTGATGTTAAAATTCAAGGCAACTTATACGAAAGAATCAGAGATATTAAATTTTTGATTGCATGGAATAACTACAAAAGAGTATCGATTGGGGATTCGTTTTTTGAAATAGTTCCAAATGAAAAAAATCTTGAAAATTTAAAAATTATTCAAAAGAATCTTCAAGAAATTGCAACAATGTTTGATTATTTAGGAGTATATTTTGATGTGGACATAGGTAAATTATCTGCAAAAGATAATGAAACTATAGCAACATTAGTTAATGCTGTTATATATAATAAAGGCGAAATAACGCAATCAAATGTAATTCAAGCAATCAATGTTGGAATAGCAAATAAAAACATTGCAATAGTAGTTTTTAATGATAATGGTGTTCAAAAAGTATATAATTATTTTGATTTACATAAGTACATGAAAACAATTGTTGAAGATGATAAAGGAGAAAAATATCAAGTTCCATGTTATAATGATACTAATGCAGACCTATGGTTGATGTTTTGTAATTTCAGAATAAATAGCTATGAAGAAGCAATAAAGCAATGCGATCCTTCTCCGGTGGCTAAGGAACGCTGCATTAAAATATATCTGGAAATGCTTAGATGCTATGATATTAAAAATAATGATGAGTATTTAAATACATGTATTAGGACAATAGAATATTTAAGACAAACATATACTGATGATATAAGTGTTGTTGTGAATTATTATCAAACCATAAAGAGACTTCGACAATTATCAAAAGAAGAAAAGGAATTACTCATATCCTTAAAAAATAATACTGAGGATAGCATGGTACTTTCATGCATAAATATTATACTTGATAATCAATCCGATTTTGAATATTATTATGATAAGCTTACTGTGAAACAAAAAGAAGAATTTAAGCATTGGCCAATATATAATTTAAAAAAATAATTTGGCACTTTAACGAAAGTGCATTTAATTAGATTGTATGAACGATGTTTTATAGATAGTGATACTATTTTGATACTAAAAAATTTTTAGCCGTGAAATAATGGAGCAAATAAGAATAGAATACATAAACAAGCAGCTAAAAACTTAAACAAATAAGTTTAGTAAAATAAAACATTTGTGGAGTGGGAATGAGAAACAAAAACATTCCCATTTCAGGGAATGTAAAAACAGAAATTAAATTTTGATACTGTTAAGAAAATATCTATAAAAAAGATGGATTATACTTTCTCAGATGTTATTATTTCATACACTAAAAAAGCTCAGCTTTTGCTGGGCTTTTTTTAGTATATCAAAGGGGAATATATTAGTTGTGTTCCTTGTGTTTTATTAATAAAAATTAGTTAAGATTTTATGCTGCTGAAAAATTATAATATACAAAATATAATGGCAAAAATTGTGATGAAAAGAGCAAAAATGGAAAGTAGAAAAAAAGATGTATAGGTGATATAATTAAAATAGATAAATAATCCGCAGAGAGGGAGGGATGGTTTGTGATAAATAACCAGAAATACAAGATGAAAACTGCGGCACCACCTAAGTTAAACCAAAATAAATGGTATAAAAATAAAAACATGATACAGCTTTTGTCAATGTGCGCAATACCTCTTTTGTTACTTTTGATTTTTAATTATATTCCTATGGGAGGATTGGTAATTGCATTTAAAGATTATCGGTTTGATTTAGGCATTTTGGGAAGCAACTGGGTAGGATGGAAAAATTTTGAGTTTTTAATTCGCTCTAATGATTTTACTAGAATTACTCGTAACACCCTTTTGCTTAATTCATTGTTTATTGCAACCGGTACGGTTGGAGCTGTTGTAACGGCTTTGATGCTATATGAAGTTTCTGTTCGTCTTTGTATAAAAATTTATCAGACTATCTTAATTATTCCCTATTTTCTATCCTGGGTTATTGTAGGTTATATGACTTATGCGCTTTTAAATCCACAATATGGCTTTATAAATGTAGTTTTGAAGAGTTTCGGGATGGCTGGTATTGACTGGTACAGTGAACCAAAGTACTGGCCTGCAATTTTAACACTTGCGTATTTATGGAAAAATATAGGTATTAATTGTATTACTTATTATGCAGGAATGATGGGGGTAGACCGATCTTATTATGAGGCAGCAGAAGTGGACGGTGCAAACCGGTTCCAAGCCATCTGGCATGTTACCTTGCCATCTATTCGCCCTTTAATTATTATTATGACTATATTGGCAATTGGAAATATTTTTCGTGCGGATTTTGGACTTTTTTATCAGCTGACTCGTGATGTGGGCAAGCTGTATTCTACCACAGATGTCATTGATACTTATATCTATCGTACCATGAAGATCGGGACGGACGGATTATCCATGTCCGCTGCAACCGGGCTTTTGCAGTCGGTAGTAGGATTTATCATGATTATACTTACCAACTATGTTGTTAACCGGATCGATTCAGATTGTGCATTATTTTAAAAAGGGGGGAGTTCTTATGCTGGCAAAAAAAAGATGGTGCAGCAATTGGTGGATACATATTTTATTCATTCTTATGTGTGCTGCCATTTTATTTCCGTTTTTGCTGATTCTTGCTGTGTCTTTTTCCAATGAAAAAGATGTGGCGCTTTATGGATATCAGCTCATTCCTAAGAAGATTGATTTTTCAGCATATCAGTATTTATTTAAAAACCCAGACACGATACTGCGTGCATATGGCGTAACAATTCTGGTCACGGTTATGGGGACAGTGCTCAGTGTTGTGCTGATGTCTATGGTGGCTTATCCGCTGTCAAAAAGAAATATGGTATTTAAACAAGGAATTACGTTTTATATTTTTTTCACCATGCTTTTTTCCGGTGGATTGGTTCCTACTTATATTTTAAATACCCAGTATTTACATTTAAACAATACCATATGGATTTATATTTTACCCAGTTTAATTAATGTATGGCATGTTTTTTTACTTCGTACCTTTTTTAAATCGATTCCGGATTCCATTGGTGAATCTGCTTTGCTGGACGGGGCAGGAGAATATCGAATTTTCTTTACAATGATATTACCGCTTTCAAAACCGGCATTGGCCACGGTAGCTCTTTTGGGAGCGCTGACCCGATGGAATGATTGGTTTACAGCCATGCTTTATATTAGCGATGATAAGCTGATTACATTGCAATATTTATTGCAACGGATTTTATTGAATATTCAGCTTTTGCAGGGAATGAGTTCTTCGGGAAACATGGTGCCTGGCAGCATCTTGAGTATGGCTGATCTGCCTTCTGAAACGGTCAGGATGGCAATGGCTATCATTGCTATTGGCCCTATGCTTTTGGTTTTTCCCTTTTTTCAAAAATATTTTGTCAAAGGGTTGACCATTGGTTCTGTCAAGGGATAATTTTTAAAAGAAAAAAATAATTGATTATAAAGGAGGAGTTATAATGAAAGCAAAACACACAATACTAGCGGTAGTAATGATCGGAATGATGCTTTCCAGTTTAACGGCATGCAGTTCTGATGGGCAAAAGAACGGTAATAGTGATGGCCCTACACTTACTTGGTATGTCCCTAAAGAAAATCCGACAGACAAACAAATGGTAATGGATGCGGTAAATAAAATTACAGAAGAGAAAATAGGTGCGCGGCTGGATATCCAATTTGTAGATGCAGGCGCCTATGATGATCGAATGACAATGTTGTATGCTTCGGGACAAGAGATGGATTTGTGTTTTGTGTCAAATTGGACCAATAACGTGTTGACTGCTGTGCAGAAAGGTGCTTTGGCGGAAATGGATGAATTAATTGATCAAAATGCGCCCCAATTGCGTGAGGTAATTCCACAATATTTGTTTGATGCAACAAAAATAAATGGGAAAATTTATGGTATTCCTAACCAGCAGGTTCTTTTCCGGCAGCAATGCCTTGTCATTTTTAATGATTTGGCAGAAAAGTATCATTTTGATGCTTCATCGGTGAAAACGCTTGATGATTTAGAACCATATCTCCAGACCATCAAGGAAAATGAGCCATCTTTGTATCCGTTTGCTCGAACCACGAGCAGTGTGTTTATTAATGAAAATTTTGAATCTATTCCGCCGGAATGTGGCGCCCGTATCAGAGTGGATACGCCAAAAGGCGAGTATGTGAAGGTAGAGTTGATAGAGGATACGCCGGAGTATAAGGAAGCCGTTAAAAAGATGAATGATTGGTATGCAAAGGGATATATCCGGCAGGATATTAATAGTGTTTTAAACGTGGATTCTGAAATTCTTGCAGGAAAGTATGCCGTAACAGATACCGTTTATAAACCCGGAATTGAAGCGGAATGGAAGGCTAAAACAGGTCGAGAGGCGACGTTTATTCCGATCGGAGAGGCGTTTCTTCCTGCGAATGCAGGTATGGCAACGATGACAGCTATTTCGCGTACCAGCAAGAACAAGGAAAAAGCGATTCAAATGCTGGAATTGGTTCAGACAGACAAGGAATTATTCAATTTAATTGCCTTTGGAATTGAAGGAAAACATTATAACAGAATAGATGAGCAATATATTGAGCCTATTGCAGAGAGTGGCTATAATCTTAATGCGGCATGGATGTTTGGCAATCAGTTTAACGCTTATTTGACGGTAGGTCAGGAGCCTGATGTATGGGAAAAGACAAAACAAATGAACGATACGGCTATTCCATCTCCGATTTCTGGCTTTATTTTAGATACTGAACCGATTAAGACGGAGTTATCACAGATTTCAACAGTGCGCAATGAATATGCTTCAGTTGATAATGGCACAGAAAATGAAGCAATGTATAATGAAATGGTTTCTAAATTAGAGGAAGCAGGACAGCGAAAAGTAATCGAAGAGATTCAGCGTCAGCTGGATGCGTATCTGGGACAATGATCTTTCAAAGGTAAAAAAGTGCGTTGTGAGAAGAATTATGCAGAATTATAAATAGATTTTAGTGCTAGGAGGGGAAAATTGTGAAAAGATTTTTTGCTGTTTTTATTGCGACTGCAATGCTGTTTAGTATGATGACAGTAATACCGGTATCTGCGGAGAATAAATATACTCCAGATCTAAGCGGTTATAATGGCAGTACATATTGGCTGAGTGAAGGGACTCCATCGTATGATGCGGAAACAGGGCTGACCATCAATAAAACAGGCGGTTCACCGTCATTGTCGATCTTCCTGGGTCAAAATGGGAAATGGGAAAATTCTTATGCGGCATGGTATCATGTGTCCTATGATGTGAGAATGCCGGATGGCCCATCAGCATCTATGGGCAATGTAGGGACCTTGGCATTATTAAATCCGGCGACTAGTCAGTTTTCGGGATTTATTATGACACCGCAATATGCGAAAGATGGTTCGGATTGGAAAATGACTTTTAAACCGGACAATACGGGAGCGTATGAGAGCCGAGCGGTGGACTTGAGTGAATGGACGACGATAGAATATTGGATTGAAGCGGCAGGGGAAAAGAGCAACATATATATCAGCGTAAATGGAGAAATAAAGGGGCCTTATGAAAACAGTTATAAAGTAGAAGCGCTGCAGTCCCTGGGATTTGGGTCAACAAATCAGGATCCGACCACGCTTCAGATCCGAAATGTTTATGCGGAAACGAAGGAGAGCGGCCCGGAACTTCCGCCAAAGGAAAACAAATATACTCCAGATCTAAGCGGTTATAATGGCAGTACATATTGGCTGAGTGAAGGGACTCCATCGTATGATGCGGAAACAGGGCTGACCATCAATAAAACAGGCGGTTCACCGTCGCTGTCAATCTTCCTGGGTCAAAATGGGAAATGGGAAAATTCTTATGCGGCATGGTATCATGTGTCCTATGATGTGAGAATGCCGGATGGCCCATCAGCATCTATGGGCAATGTAGGGACCTTGGCATTATTGAATCCGGCGACTAGTCAGTTTTCGGGATTTATTATGACACCGCAATATGCGAAGGATGGTTCGGAGTGGAAAATGACTTTTCAGCCGGACAATGCGGGAGCGTATGAGAGCCGAGCGGTGGACTTGAGTGAATGGACAACGATAGAATACTGGATTGAAGCGACAGGGGAAAAGAGCAACATATATATCAGCGTAAATGGAGAAATAAAGGGGCCTTATGAGAACAGTTATAAAGTAGAAGCGCTGCAGTCCCTGGGATTTGGGTCAACAAATCAGGATCCGACCACGCTTCAGATCCGAAATGTTTATGCGGAAACGAAGGAGAGCGGCCCGGAACTTCCGCCAAAGGAAAACAAATATATACCAGATCTAAGCGGCTATAATGGCAGTACATATTGGCTGAGTGAAGGGACTCCATCGTATGATGTGGAAAATGGACTGACCATCAATAAGACAGGCGGCTCGCCGTCACTGTCGATCTTCCTGGGCCAAAATGGAAAATGGGAAAATTCTTACGCGGCATGGTATCATGTGTCCTATGATGTGAGAATGCCGGATGGCCCATCGGATTCCATGGGTAAGGTGGGGTCTTTGGCGTTGCTGAATCCGGAGGACAATAAATTTGCCGGATTTATTCTGCAGCCGCAATATGCAAAAGACGGATCAGAATGGAAAATGACTTTTCAGCCGGACAATGCGGGAGCGTATGAGAGCCGAGCGGTGGACTTGAGTGAATGGACGACGATAGAATACTGGATTGAAGCGGCAGGGGAAAAGAGCAACCTCTATATCGGCGTGAATGGAGAAATAAAGGGACCTTATGAGAACAATTATAAGGTGAAAGCCCTGCAGTCCCTGGAATTTTTTTCGGTTAACCAAAATCCGACCACGCTTCAGATCCGAAATGTTTATGCGGAAACGAAAGATAGCGGACCGGCTAAAATAGAAGTAGCTTTTATGGATAGCTATGGCGGAATTGTGCGTACTGCCACTGCGGGACAGGAAATCTATGTAAAGGTTGGAAATCTGGGGCAGGCAAGCGCGGCACAAGGCGTGATTGTAAAATCAGATGGAACAGAAGCAGAATCTTTTGCGGTCGCAGTAGGAGAAAAAGTCAAGCTTCCATCGGCAGAAGCGGCTTCGTCCTATGAAATCCGGTTTTTGAGCGCAGATGAAAAAGTGATTGACCATGTTTCGCTTCCGGTCTTTGATGCAATGGATGCTTCGTTCGGCGAACTATACAATAAAGGAAACCTGAATGTAGCATATCTGGGTGGTTCCATCACTGAGGGGGCAGGCGCTTCCAATAGCAACAATCGATGGAGCACAAAAATAACACAGTGGCTTAACACTTTGGATTTAGGCAATACCAGTTTTACAGAGATCAATGCCGGTATCGGTGGTACGCCGTCAACGTATGGATTGCTTCGTACGCAGCGGGATGTCATTTCAAAAAATCCTGATGTTGTATTCATTGAGTTTTCATTAAATGATGAAAGTCTGAGTGAAAGTGTATCTGCCAGAGCATATGAAGGCATTATTCGTCAGTTAATGGGAATGGAGAAAATACCCTATGTAATTTGTGTAGGTGTGGTTGCAAACCGTACGAACCCGACCAGAGCAAACTTGCACAGAGAGATTGCAGCGCATTATGGATTGCAGTATATTGACATTCAGGAATACATGGATTCCCGCTTAGGAGATGCTGCTCCCGGTAGTAATTTGGAACGGGATAAATTGTACACCTCAGATAATACACATCCTAATGATGCCGGTTATGCATTTTATACGGATTTTCTAAAGACGCAGATTAACTGCGGAAGCTGGAACAAGCCGAATGCTTCTTCTCCCGTCAGGACAGATTATTATCCGTTTAGCGGTACTTTTGTTAATGCAGATTATATGGAGCAGCAAGGAGCCTGGACTCCATATGGTGAAGGCGACTGGAATGAAGCAAACTTAGCTCAAAACGGCTCAGGGTTACAGTCCAGGAATCCGGATGCCAGCCTCACCTATGAATTCTTTGGTCAGGTTTTGTTAATTGGACACCGTATAGGCACAAATTTTGGTAAGATGCTGGTTTCAGTGGATGGAGAACCGGAGCAGGAGATTGATCTTTATTATCAAACCAATAATCAGCCTGTAACCTGGTACACACGAATGGATTTGGAGGACACCATGCATACTGTAACCATCCGGCCTTCGGGAACGAAAAACAATCTAAGTTCGGCGGAAGATATTAAGATAGATTTTATTCTTGTTTCTTCTGATAACGAACCTGGGAAGCCACCGGAGGAAAAACCATACAGTAAGGTTGATATTGTTTTGAATCCAAATAGTGGATTTGATAACGGCGATAATCCAGAAAATACATGGACAGTGACAGATGGCGTTGGCACCTTGGATATAAAACAAATTGTAGGTTTTCAATCGCCAAGCTTAAAGATTCCGCTGGAAGGGATTCGATCCAATGATTATTACAGAATTAAATACAGTATGCGCATTCCAAGCTCTGTCATAGGACCAAGATTTATAGCTGGTGCGCTTAGAACCAGTACTTATTACTTTACCGCTGACAGGATTGAAGTAATTCGTCCCACTTGGTATGGAGATGCAGCAACAATTGGTGTAGATAACTGGAACTTTTATTATGGAAGTTGGGACAATGTAACAGCTGGAAGCAGTAATTTTTGGCTTGTGGATACAACAAAAGGGAGTGGTGAAGAATGGGCGGATATTGAATATGTCATTGAGGCTGAGACCGGAAAGGTACAGATATCTTCTTCTGCCAGTCCGGGAAATGTAGTAAATGGGACTGTTACAGAATATGATGGAAGCCGCTATTTAGGAATTCCTACAGAGTTGTTTTTTGCTGGATTAGATGGAAGTGCAGCAGGAAAAGAAAAGATAACATTCCAAATTAAAGATATCTCGGTGGAATCTTTTGCAAAGCCATGGATGAAGGTTGTAGAGACAAGTATTGCAGAGGGAGTGGATGACATTTCTGTTATTGATGGAACCGTTCCGTTGGATTTAAAATTTGACTACAAGCTATTAGAGGGCACTGATGTTACCCAATATATTAAAGTAAATGGCGGGGAACAGAGTTTTACTGCGGTGTTGGATCAGGATTTACAGACGGTTCATCTTCTTATTCAGAATGCAAAGGAAAAACAAACCTATACGGTTACAGTCAGCAAATCCATTCCAGTATCGCCCGGACAGAAAAATGCATATGGAGCACAAGTGAGCGGTATGAAAGAAGATTATACTTTGACTTTTGCAACACAAAAACCTGCTTTTGATGTGGTTAGTGTTACCTTTGCAGATGGAAGTGAAATTAAGGATCTTGCATCATATCGTGGAAAAGATGCTGCAATAAAAGTGAAGCTGCAAAATAATGCAGCGGAAGATATGCCGGATATTCAGGTTTTTGCGGTATTGGTGGATACAGACGGTACTACGGTGGATATTGATCGGGCAGCACTTCCAGCTATGGAGATTGGGCAAGAACAGAACACAGATTTTACTCTTTCTGTTCCCGATGATGCACGGACATATTATATTGAGATCTATACATGGACAAACACACAAAACATAAGACCGCTGTATCAAAAAATGGTTTATCCGCAATAGAAGACCCGGCACTGTGACCGGCGGGAGGAATTATGAAAAAATGGATAGCGTTTACCATAAGTGTATCTATGATGCTGTCTTTGCTGTCTGTACCACGCGTTATTTTTGCGCTTGATGAGCAGCCAGAATACATAGTTGCAGCAGAAAATTCCAGCATGCTGGTAATCGATGGCAAATATGTGGAAAAACAACAGGAAATTGTTTCTTTCCAGAACAATATGGCATTTGTGGATGTTCAAATCTTTACGCAAGAGTTGGGGGGAACAGGCAGTTTTGAAACGAATGGGTTTCGGTGTATCTTAAAAGGGCATGTCTTGTCTGGTACTGCAGAACGCATCAGTATAGATGGGACTGCTGTTCCTGCTCCCGCCCCCAGTAAGATGGGTGGCAGATGGTTCGTATCCGCATCGGTTTTTGGTAAGGATGGACTTTATTATCCGATTATTGAAGTGCCGGAATATAAAATGGTAGTGTTTGGATTAGCGCCGGCTGAGCCGGAAGTACTCATTCGGATGTTTGGCATTTATCTTTCTCCCGATGGAGATGACGGCGCAGAGGGATATCCCTCTGCGCCGGTGCGGACGCCGGACGCCGCAGCCGCCCTGGCTCGGTCATGGAAAGAAGCTGTCAATGCATGCGGTATGGATATGACGATATTTTTTCAACCCGGAAGTTATCCTGCCTTTTCCTTACATTCTGAGGATAGCGGTACAAAACAGCACGCGGTGCGATTTCGGGCATTAAAGGCCAATACAGTCAGTATCAGTTCAGCTGTCCATTTATCTTCGGAAGCGTTCACTGTGTCTGAGGATGAGCGGATTCCGGAAAAGGCAAGGGGCAAGGTCTATGAGGCAAACATAAGCGGACTTTTAGGAACTTATGTTCCATATCCAACTAATTTGGGATATCAATCCCAGGTAACTACAGATTATTATCAGCTTTATGCCAGCGGCGTTCAGCAGCAGCTGGCACGGTATCCAAACGAAGGATGGATGCGGATTGGAGAGGTGGTGCCGGGCATTGACCCGGCAACTGGGCAAACCGAAGAACCGGAAAAAAGCTGGGGGATTTGTGCAAACAGCAATGTATTTACCTGTGATGATACTCGCTTGCAGCGTTGGATACAGGCACAGAATTTGGTGTTTGCGGGATATTGGGGCTATTTTTGGGCATATCAGGCTAAGGCAGTCAGCAGTATATCCGAAAATACCGTTATACTGGATGGAAAAACTCATTTTGGTATCCGTCCCAATAACCCAGTGTTTGCTATGAATTTGCTGGAGGAGCTGGATATCCCGGGAGAGTGGTATATAGAGCCTGATAACCAAAAAATTTATTACTATCCCAAAGATGGAAAATTGGATTCTTTAGAACTTGCAGTGAATGCAGACCCTGTATTGCAAGTAAGCGCGAATACTAAATTTGTTTTTTTGGAAGGACTGCGGTTTGAAAATAACAGACATGGCGTTGAAATGGATGGAGCGGAATATATTACATTTCAAAACTGTACTTTCCGCAATTTAGGAACCCATGGACTCCGGGTGTTAGACGGCAGAAATGTTGTGGTAAAAGATTGTATCATGAACCAATTAGGAGGCGCTGGAGTGCAGTTTGATGAAAGCGGCATCCGGAAAAATGAGAATGTGTCTTTGGAAATGTCAGAGAATCTGGTGCAAGGCTGTCGTATTTCATCCTATAATCAAACCTTCCGAACGGTGGAGGGAGGTATTGTGATTCGGGGTAATGGAGGAATAGTGGAAAATAACTGTATCTTTGATGCACCCCACAGTGGAATTTATTTTGCAGGAAATCAAATTGTGATTCAAAATAACGAAATATATAATGTCTTACAGGAAACCGCAGATGCAGGTGTGATTTATACCTGTGCGCGGGATTATACCAAACAGGGAAATCAGATACTTCGTAATTATATTCATGATATTTCAAAAGAATCTTTTGACGAAAAAGATTCCGGAAGGCATGCCATATATTTAGATGACATGACCAGCGGAGCAGTTGTTAAAAATAATGTGGTAGATGGCTGTTCTTCTGCGGCCTTGTTTGGAGGCGGATGGAATAATCTGATAGAGGATAATGTGTTTTTAAACTGTGATACGGGAATGCAGTTTGACTGTCGGGCAAGTATCACGCGTAAAGCTACCCATGTTGCTTCTATTACGCCGCCGAATGGAGAGACTTATGTCAATACCAAGGCGAGTTTTGAACGCATTGCGCAGAGCGGAGCAGAAGAACGGTGGAGAGAACAGTATCCGGTTTTGATGGGTAAATTCAAAGATATGTTTCAGGATTTTTCTGTTAATCCGATCACTGCAGATAATGATATAGGGATTCCCCGGGAAAATATTTTGCGTAATAATACGTTTGCGGCGCCAAACGCAGAAAAATATTCCTACAATAAGCTTTACTCTAAATTGTTTTCCTACTCCTTTACCGGAGACGGAAATATTCATGAAGGGACAATGGGAACAACGGATACGGAAAGCGTTGCGTATTGGGATAAAATTATGCCGATACAGCAACAAAAGCTGCATCAGCAGCAAGCGGTTTTTATTCCGCAAAAGATGACGCTTGTGACCAAGGCTGGAACGCCGGCTTCTTCTTTGGACGGATTGCAGGGAACAGAGGTTTTGCTGCGGGCAGAATATCAAAACACCTTGCCTCAGGGAATCAATGAGGTGCTTTTCCTAGCAGTATTTAAGGAAAATGGTGTTATGACAGGTGGACAGCAGTGGAGGCAGACTGTTTCACCGGGCGGTGTGGAGATAGAAAAATATCTTGTGGTTCCGGAGCAGGCTGGAAAGAATACACGAATTGAATTTTGCGCATGGTCGACAGAAGATATGTGCCCTTTACATGAAAAACAGCTGCTTCCTGCGGGAGAATGGTTGGATATTGAAACAGCAGAAGTTAAAAACGGAATGTTGTCTCTAACGGGAACCATTCTTCCCAAAACACAAGGAAAGCAGGTGCTGATGGGTGTTACCCAGGGGGAACCCTTGATCGATGCGCTTTTACAGCCAGAGTTGCTTCAAAAAATAGATCAAACCACAACCGGAGAAGACGGAAGTTTTTGTTTTGTATCTAGAATGAAACAAAACAAAAGTACAGATTTTGTTGTAATATATCTATGGTGCGGAGAGACGGAAACACAGATTTGTGTGCCGTGCCGAAAAGATTCTGTGTAAGAATCCGGACGGAGGTAAAAGAAGGAGGCCAATTATGAAAAAAATAGCAGTAGTATTGCTTTGTTTTTGCATGCTATGGACAGCGGCACCCCCAACGTTGGCGCAGGAAGAGGAAGTAATACTTTATGTATCACCGAATGGTTCTGACGCAGGAGACGGAAGTTATGAAAATCCACTTGCTACTTTAAATGGCGCTCGTCAGCGTGTCCAGCAGATAAAACGAAGTATAAAACAAGGACGTATTATTGTCAGTTTTTTAGAAGGAGAATATTCCTTTCATCAAACGGTTAAATTTTCCCGGGAGGATTCCGGAACCGAGAAAGTTTCCATTATCTATCGGGCGGAGCCGGGGCAGACGGTATCCTTTACTGGCAGCAAGCCGGTAGATTCTTCTGCATTTACTCCAGTTACGGATCCGGCAATCCGAGTGCGGCTGCGTCCTGAAGTGCGGGATCGCGTGGGACAGCTTGATTTAAAGCAGCAAGGTATTTCCAATATTGAAGCATATATGCGTCAACCCGGATTCAATTATGCTACAATTGGGATTGCCAAGCTTTATCTTGATAATCAGGAACAGGTTCTATCGCGCTGGCCAAACGAAGGTTATGCGTTGATTGAGGAGGTTTCCCAGTCAGGAAATATGATGTATACGGCAGAAAGTATTGTTTCAAATGCGAAGCCCATTGTTTTTCAGGGCGGTTACAGAGCAGAAAATTGGAAACAGGCAAAGGATGCTATTATAGAAGGATATTTTATGTGGGATTGGGCATATGAACAGCTCTATATGGATTATGTCACAGATAATAATGCAATTGTGACCCGGGACAGTATTACCAATTTTGGAATTGCACCAGGGAAACGGTTTGCAGTGTTTAATCTGTTAGAAGAAATCGATGCACCCGGTGAATTTTATATTGACCGTGAAAATCTTATTCTTTATTATTATCCGCCTTATCCAATTACGAATCAGATGAAGATGGATATTTCTGTTTTGACAGATGACATGGTTTATGCAAATGAACTCAGCTATGTGGGTTTTGAACGAATTCGGTTTGAAAAGACCCGGGGCGTGGCTGTCAATTTGTCAGATTGCGATCATATTTCTTTTTGGGGTTGTACCTTTGAGAATATAGGAAAGGAAGCCATTGATGTGATCGGCAACGAAATTGATATTCAGTCCTGTGACTTTTTCTATATTGGAGATTATGCGATTAATATGGATGGGGGTGACCGCAACACCCTGACACCAAGCAATAATGCCATTGAAAACTGTCATTTTTATAAGTTTAGTAACAGCCGAAAAACATATTCTGGCGCTGTTTCGCTCAGAGGAGCTGGACATACGGTACAGCACAATTTAATGCACGATTCCCCGCATCAGGCAATTTGGTTTGAAGGAAATGACCACAAAATTCAATATAATGAAATTTATGATGTGCTGAAAGAAACCATTGATGCAGGGGCCATTTATGCAGGGAGAGATTATGGAAGCCGGGGCAATGAGGTGGCATTTAACTATATTCATGATTTGGATTATTCCATGATTGCGCGAGGAACACAGAGTGGATATCTTGATGATGTTGCCATTTATATGGATGATATGTTCAGCGGGACCAGTATCCATCATAACGTGATTCAGCATGTTGCGCGAGGCATGTTGCTGGGCGGTGGAAGGGATATGACCGTATATAATAATATTATCATTGATGCTGCCCAATCCATGTATTTAGATCAGCGGGCTGTAGAACCTGGCACTGCAGGATACACCCAGGCTAAACCTGGAGGGGAGGCTTATAATAAAACCAAGAAATGGCCAGTGGAAAGTAGTTTGTGGCTGTCCAGATATCCGGAACTTAAAAATGTGTTGACCGATCCCATGCTGAATTACCCTGCGAATAATGCGGTATATGATAACCTGATTTATCAATCTGGCGAGGCCAATCTTCTACCGTACTTTTATGAACTTGCAAGAAAATTTACCAATAACGTAGTAATGGAAACCGGAGACATTTTTAAAGATCCAGAGACGCAGGATTATTCCATTCAAGAGGGAGCGGATATTCTAAAGAAAATCCCTGGACTTTCGGAGATTAATATGGAAGAAATCGGTTTATATCAGGATGCATACAGAACGGAAATTGCGCCGGCGGAAAGCATAGATTTTCGCTTGATTGCACCAAAAACAAATGCAAATGAGATTAATAATTTAAGTTACTTCTTTCGCTGGGAAAATCCTACCGGTGCAGACCGGTACAGGCTGGTTGTTGCAAAAGACGCTGCATTGCAGGATGTGGTCCTTGATGTTAATTCTCGTTATAATTATTATACGGTAGAAGGGCTTGATCCTGAGCAGACCACCTATTATTGGCAGGTGACGGCATTGGTAAATGGCCGGCAGATGCAGGGGGAATATCCTGCTTCCAGCGGAACATTACAGTTTACGACCAATTTATATGAACCGGTAGATAAAAGAGAGTTTAACGAATTATTCCAGACCGCATTACAAACGATTACGCGAATTGTGGAAGGAGAAGAACCAGGGCAGTATCGGAGCGGAACCAAAGCAGTATTAGAGCAGGCGGTGGATGAAGCAAGAAAGATGAGTATGCTTTTGCATCCAACACAGGAAGAAATTGATGCGCAAGCTTCTCAATTAGATGCCCTGCTGTTAAAAATTGATGGCGACCGTAATGTTGGCTATAAAAATTTTGGAGATATTTTAGCGGCGTCACCAACATGGAAAAGCAGCCAAGGAACGATAGAGAGCTCTAAAACTTCTTTAAAATTAACAGGACTCAATGCTGCGGCCGGAAATCAGGAGATCAACCCGGAATCTTATGAAATTTTATGCTTCACCCTAACTTATGACAATAGTTCAAGTTGGGTTGGAATGGGACTGCGGCAAACGCACCCAGAGGCAGCTGTTTATGATATTGCGTTGCCTTCTGATGCGTACCTGGTTGTCATTAAAGATGATCAGGTGGAATTACAGCGTTTTATTCATGGAAATAGTGAAGAAATGATTAAAATTGTACCTAACACCTTCTTTAAGAAAAATACACCTCATAGTATTGCCTTTGGAGCGGTCAATACCGGTGAAGGGGTGAGAATTATTTTGCAATGTGATGGTGAAACCGTCTTTAATGAGGTGGATACCACCAATCCGATTTATCAAGCCGGAGCATTTAGTATCTGTAGTGCATCAGCAGATGGTTACATCATGGTAGAAGGAGTTGACCAATTACCGAAAGGAAGTGTGATGGAATGAGAAAAACAGCGGTATTGCTTTGCTTAATGTTATTTCTAGGTTTGCTGCCTGTTTCGGCAACGCAAAACGGTATTCAAATAACGCAGGCGCGGGTAGATATGCAAACGGAGAAAATTATAATTGAAGGGACTGTGGACTCTGCCAGTGCGGGACAAGAGGTATTACTGCGCCTTTTTCAGTGCGGCAAAGATACGGCCGATGTGGAAACGGATCCTGAAGCACTGCTGAAAATAGATCAAATCATCAGTAATGCAGATGGCAAATTTTCTTTTCCGCCCTTTCGGATTGATATTAAGGATCCACAATTTATATCCGGTAACTTGAAATATTATATTGATTGTAATGGACAGCAATACATAGGCGCTTTGTATGTGGCGTCAGAAGACGAAATCAATACTGCGCTGGCACTGCTCCAGACAGCATTGAAAAATGGACAAGGGGTGGAGGATGCATTAAAAAATGCAGCTGATGCTTTGGCGCTGCATTCCGTATTATTTGATGCGGTCAGCAATGCAGGTCTTGCACAGTTACTGATAGAAGAATATGCTGTGAATCCTTCTTGTGTAGAAAGTGAAGCAATTTTACAGCAAACAGTACAAAAACTTGCATTGTTGCAGGCGTACAACGAAGAAAAATCTGAACTGGTTGTGTCTGGAACGGAATTTCTTTATCCGGAAATATTAAGGCTTGCCGATCTGGATGCGGCAAAAAATATTAGTGTATATCAGTATTATACAGAAAATATGCCGGAAACTGCAAAGAAAACAGTGATTGCAGCCATGATGGGCAGAAATTTGAAGACTTTGGACAATTTTTACCGCACCTTTGCCCAGATGGTAATTTTGCAGGGGGTATCCAATCCAAAACAGCCAGGCTGGGGGCATATTCGCAGTTTATTGTCTGAAAATGGTACCTATGCCGGTTTAAATATATCTACCTATCTTGGGTTAAGTCAGCAGAAACAGGATAAAGTAGATACGGTATTGGCTAGAATTGCTTTTGGCGCCAATATTCAGGAATTGCAGAAGGCCATGGATGATGCCATCAAAGCATTGGAGACTAGCCAAGGCGGAAATACTGGCGGCGGAAGTTCTGGCGGCGGAAATTCTGGTGGGGGAAGCCTTGGAAGCAGCGGTGCTCCCATTCGTGTGGATAATGATTTACTCCCTTCGAATAATGTTACCCAACAAATTTTTTCTGATATGAATGGCTATGAATGGGCAAAGGATGCAGTAGAAGCGTTGTATGCTAAAAAGATTATTAATGGTGTGGGAGACGGCCGCTTTGAACCTGCGGGACAAACCACGCGAGAGCAATTTGTAAAAATGTTTGTACTTTTGGTTCAGGCAGAATTGCTGCCAGCTGACCATTCGTTTATTGATGTTGATGCAGTGCAATGGTACGCGACTTATTTAACAACGGCAAAAAGTATGGGAATTATAGAAGGAAAACCGGACGGAAGTTTTGGAGTAGGAGAAAATATTACCCGGCAGGATGTTATGGTGATGCTGAAACGGGGACTTGATACTTTGCAGATTACTTTACCGGAGAGTGATGCTCCCGTCTTTCAAGATGCAGAAGAAATTGCTCCTTATGCCGAAGAAGCCGTTAGGGAATTAAGTGCAGCGGGCATAATACAAGGGGATGATAACGGGACATTTCGGCCCAATGATTTTTGCAGCCGTGCAGAAGCTGCTGTTTTGCTAAGTCGAGTACTGGCGCTGTTGTAAAGGGGGAGGAATTTTATGAAACGGATCATTTGCTTATTGATTGTGCTGTGTTTGCTGGGAGTTCCGGTCGCTGCGGAGGAAACGGAAGCGGCTATAGAAACTTCGGCCGAAACCAAAGCAGTTCGTATTATCAAAGGCCTTGGTATTATGCAGGGATATGAGGATGGAAGCTTTCGGCCAGAGGGCGCTCTGACTCGTGCGGAATTTGCGCAATGTATAGCGGCCTTTTTAGGGATGGCGACGGATGAAATAGGAGAAACGGCGGTAAACACAGCAATTTGGGAAAATGAATTTCATGGGACTCCTCTGCCTGAGGGAACGCAAACAGGGGAAGGCGCAGAAACTCAATCCGCATTGTTTGCAGATCTGCCGGCGGGGCACTGGGCATATGCAGCGGTTGAAAAAGTTATGCAATACCGTATTATGATCGGGACTACAGAAGGTTTGTTTGAACCTGATCGCCCTGTTTTGCCAGAGGAAGCTGTCAAAGTCATGCTTTGTCTGTTGGGGTATCAGGTGAATGCCGAGGTAAACGGAGGCTATCCCGCTGGATATTTGCTCATAGCAAACCGCCTGGATATTACCACCGGAATCGATCTTTTAGCGGAAAGCGGTATGACCAGAGGGCAGGTTGCACAGCTGATTTATAACTGTTTAAGCGTGCAGACACAGGCGGTAGATCAAATCGGAACAGAGTCTACGCAATTTTCTCCAACAGGGAAAACTTTGATGAGTGATTTCTTGAATATTGAGCAAGTGCGGGGAGAGATGACAGATAATGGTGTTACTTCTTATTCAGGCAGAAGTGAGATTGCTGAAAATCAGATAAAGATTGGTAATATTACTATAGAAGTAAGTGACACACAGGAAGAAATCCGAACCGAAATAGGGAGTATATTAGAGGCTTATTATCATGTGGATAAAAACGGAGGTCCAAATACGTTGGTTTACGCCGAGGTGTCTGATGTTAACCGTTATGTTTTTATTCCAGCAGAGGAAATTGATTCTTTTGAAGGAAACACTGTTTCTTATAATGAAAATAGCAAGACCCGAACACAAACGATTGCGGCTGGAACACAGTTTATCCATAATGGGACGGCGGTATCTACGCTGACCGATACCATGCGTGACTTAAGTTCAGGATGGATTAAGATCATGCAAAATGGCACCAATTTGGTGGTTATGAAAGACTACCGGGGCGTTTTTGCCAGCAGTGTCAATACGGATGAAGGAGTTATTTATGATAAACTGGATCCCTCATCACCCATCTATTTCAATCCAGAAGATCACAGTAAACACATAAGTATTAAAAACAAGGATAAAACCCTGGCATCTACAGAAGACCTTGGACCCAGTATGGCAATGATGATTGCAGACAGTATGTATGATGTAGAGATCATCCTCTGTGGCGCAGCAGTCAGCGGAACAGTGGAATACGTTGCTGCATCAGGAGAAGCGGGCGTGACAGTGAGTGGAACATTTTATCCGTTTACACAGGACTATCTGAATGCAAGCAATAAAATAACGGCAAACTTGGGTGAAAATGTAAATTTGTTTTTGGATACGGATCAAAAAATTGTTTGGGTTGAATCTGGAAATGCGGCGCAAGGGACTGTTTATGGATTTGTTGTCAATTCGGTAAAAAAAGATAGTTTTGATGGTGAATGGATGCTGAAAGTTTTTACTGCCGCAGGCGAGATGAATGAATATAATGTAGCAAGCCGTATCACGTTAAATGATGAACAAGGCCGGGAGTATACCTTAAAAGGGGAAGAGATTGATGCATGGCTTGCGGAGCGGACAGGATTTGTGGAATTTGAATTAAACAGCAATCAGGAAATCCGTAGAATCGTACTGCCATTAGAAGAAGGCACAAATGGTCAGCGCCTGTATAAAATTTATGAGATTACTGCTGCGGAAAAAGAGATGATGATGTATAAATCTTATACAAAAAATTTTGGATATCGAATCAATGTTAATGATTCGACTCGTGTTTTCAATATTCCGGAAGACTTTAAAAACGCGGCAGATGATGAGTTTTCCCTATTGACATCTTCGTTCTTTTCGGATAATATGACCTATCAGGTAACAGGCTATACTACTGTGCCGAATTCAAAAATGGCACAATATCTTGTAAACTATGGATCGGGAAGCAAACCGTTAAATAATAGCGATAAGTTGGCGGTGGTAACAGATGTGGTGCAGTCGTTGAATGAAGAAGGAGAACTTTGCAACGTACTTTATGCGAATAAAGCGGGCAGTGAAGTCCAGCTGTATGAAGGGGATGACTGTTCCTTTGACGCGGTGCCTCCAGCAGTAGCAGAGGCATCTGGGAAAACCTATCAAATTGCAAAAGGTGATATCATTCGGTATGGCACCGATGCCAGAGGAAAGGTGGCGCAAATTTATTTGGTCTATGATGCGGATGCAGAAAATCCTTCTGGCGGCCATCCGGGGTATTTGCCGGGAAATACGGAAAAGTATTACATCAAATCCAGTTACGTGGATATTGCCGCGAACGAAAATCATATGTATGAAGGAATATCACCTTATGGCGGCGGGTATTCTTTGCCCAATGGCAATCCTTATGGAAATTTAGGACAAAATACACAGCCGGCTCACTGGTTCGGCAGGGAGCAAAGGGTTATGCTTGGCTACGCATTGTCACGAGATGATGTTAGCGTTACCCTGACCACGCAGGATATGTCGGTTTATCCTGAATATTACCCCAACGGAATTCCCGCAGGAGCCGAAGAGGAAGGAGGTTATGTAGGAGTTTTTGTTACAGATGTAATTAGACTAGACAACACCCGTGTTGATGTGGTAGAATTAAGAGACAATGATGTAACGGTTAGAATAGGAAGCTTGTCAGATGTAGTGACCTATGCCGATGCAGGAAAGGAATGCTCCAAAATACTGGTGGCTTCAAATTATGGTGATGTAGTTCATGTAATCATCATTCAGAACTTTAGAAAGGGTGCATGACCGTGTATCAGGTTGTCATTGCTGATGATGAAATTTTGTTTCGCAAAAAGCTGCGAGAAATGATAGATTGGGAAGCCTTGGATTTTGAGGTTGCCGCAGCTTTTGGAAACGGTCAACGGGTTATGGAATATGTGAAGGAAAATCCTGTGGATGTGGTGCTAACGGACATTCGGATGAGTCCAGTGTCCGGGTTAGAACTGGCGCAGTATCTCCATGAGGATTTTCCTCATGTCAAGGTTGTTCTCATTAGCGGTTATCGTGAATTTGAATATGCGCAGGCGGCGATTCAATTTGGAGTTACAGATTATCTCGTAAAACCTGTCGGACGGGATGCAGTAAGAAATACACTTTTGCGTATCAAAGAAGAATGGAAAGCAGAACGCAGTCAAGGTTTTTCTCATTTATCCATCCGGCAGGCGTTTTTAAATTTACTTTCTGGAGATAAAACAGATGGGGCAGAGCAGCAGCTTGCGGATGCGGGCATTCATCTGTGCTGTGCACAGGCGCAGTATTTGCTGGCACAGATGGAAATTCTCAATTTCCATAATTATTTGGCGCATTATTCGTATGGAAAAGAAGGATTTTATAATTCTTTTTGTCAGATGGTTCCCAAATGTGATGCCGGAATTTATTATTGTGTGTTGCATATTTCCGAAGAAAAGTTTACCATTTTAGCAGTGGCGCAAAATCAGGAAAGAATGAACTTAAAAGAAAACGTGCGGTCTATGTTAAACCGGGTGATGAGAGATATCAGAATGGTTTTAAAGGCGGAGCCCCAAATGAACTTTAGAGAGCGCGTCTATGAATTAGAGGAATTAAGGCAGGCGTTTAAAAAGCAAATAGGCGAGGTAGTGATCCATACAGCGGAAAAAGTGGATTCTGTGTCTCCTGTGAAAAAAGCAGAAGAGTATATCTGTGCAAATTATTGGAAGGATATTTGCCAAGAAGAGGTGGCGGAATATGTGGGGCTGAGCGTTTATTATTTCAGCCGTCTGTTTAAAAATATTACGCAGGAGAAATTTGTTGATTATATCATTCGTATTCGTATGGAAAAAGCAAAAGAATTACTCATGAATACGGATATGAAGGTGGCTGAGATAAGCCAAAAGGTAGGATATGCCAATTATTCTACTTTCCATCGAATTTTCAAAGGGACGTTTGGATGTGCACCAGGGGAATATCGTGCAGCGCTTAATCAATAAAGGGAGGGCACGCCATGAAAAGGATGGCAAAAATTTGGGCATTGGTCAAAAAATACCGAATGCAAAGTGTCTTTTTTTCTTATTTGAAAATGCTTGGCGGCGCCGCGCTGGTTATTATTGTTTTATACAGTATTGTTTTATATGGTTATTACCAAAAAAGTCAAAAGGAGAATATGACGGCTTTTTCACAGGAGATTTTGACAACTGCAAGCGCAACCATGGATGGTATGTTTAATGAAGCTTTTCGTTATTATACATATGCCCTATCTAATCAATATGCACAGATGTTTTTGCAGTCTTCGCAGCAATATTTGAGTGGTGACCAATACCGTACCAAAATTCGCCCGATTCTCAATAGTTTGACAGAATTGGTCAGCTACAGTGATTATATCAGCGGTGTTTGGCTTTGTTCTTTTAACAATGAATATGTGTTGTCAACTATTTCTGGTGGAAAACTGGAAAACTTTGAACAAACATTATGGATGCGGCATTTCCGTGAAACAGGAGAAGAATATTTTGTTCTGTCGGCAGGAACGCAACAGGAACTTTTTGTTTGTAGATTGTTACAATCGGATGGATTGATTACTGTACAAGTGAATGCAGATAAGCTTTGGAAAAATATTCAAAGCGGTGAATATGTGAAGCAATTGATCATTTCTGATAGTCAAGATCATATTATTTTTTCTTCGGAACCTGATTTAACCGGGCAGGCACTCAAGCTTTTTTTCCCTGCAGAATTATCTTATGAAAAATTACGAAACGGAGAGGAATTTTCAGAAACAGACAAGCATGGGGTTACTGTTGCAACCTGGTCAGAATATGATTTGGTATATACCATGCAGGCAGATTTTCCATATGCTTTGGAAGACAATATGAGCAGTTTGCGTAATTTCTTTATAGGGATTAGCTTGATTATTTTATTGATGGCAGGTATTTTGTCGTTAACAGTGGCAATGCGGATTTACCGTTCTATTGTAAATGTCAGCAGTTTTTTTTATCCATCTCAGAACACATCGGAAATACAAAAATCAAATGAAATCTCTTATATTTCTGAGAATATCCTTAATTTATTTCAGAAACAAAAACAGGCAGAAAAAGAGCTGGAGCAACGCCGGCGAATGCTGGATAAAGCCAATTCAATCGCTTTGCAGGCCCAGATTTCTCCGCATTTTATTTCTAATACACTGCAGGCAATCGCTGCTTGTATTGCTGCTGAAGTGCGGGAGGATAATGAAGCGGTACAGTTGGTGTTACTCCTGGGCGAGCTGTTAAGGATTACTTTTGATACCAAAGATAATATTATTCCTTTGGATTTAGAAATAGAACATGCAAAAAAATATTTAGAAATACAGGAATTGAAATATGGCGGACTTCATACCGTATTATGGCAGGTAGAAGAGAATGCCAGAAAATGTCAGACGCTGAAGCTGGTTTTGCAGCCAATATTGGAAAATGCTATTGAGCATGGATTTGACAGCTGTGACCCCGATGGTGATGTGTTTTGTCGGATTTGCGTTCATATTTATCAAAAGGGACACAAGCTTTTTTTTGAAATCAGCGATAACGGAAAAGGAATGACACCAGAACAGTTGAATCGAATTCGTGCTAAGATGAACAGTGGAACCATTGCGGAAGGAAGCCATATTGGCCTTTCTAATGTGAATCAGCGAATCCGTTTGGCCTTTGGAAATGCATACGGTGTGCATATAGAAAGCGTATTAGGAATAGGGACTACGGTTGTGATGGAAATGCCGGCGGTTGAAAAAGTGTAAAATAATATAGGAGATACTTTTGATTAGAAGAAAGAGGGGGTAAAATGAAGTTAAGTATTACAGCAAAACTGCAGAATGGCAGTATCTCCTGCTCAAATGCGCGTTTGATGGAAATGGAAAAGGAGGGTCTGCATGCTATATACGCAGATGCTGTTCTTCCTGCGGAAAAATTTCCATACGGTGATTTTGTCTATCTGGATATGGATTGTGCCGTACAGATTGAGATAACAGAAATGGGAGAAATAACCGGTTTGATGGCTGATTATCGTTATCTGGAATATTGGTGTAAACCCTGCTTTTGTACGAAGCCGGAAGAAGTGCCAGAAGAAACGCAAGCATTGATATATCAAAGGCCGAATGGTGTCTTTGGCGTGATATTTCCGGTAGTGTCTGAAGAATACAAATGTACCTTGCGGGGAAGTAAAAACGCACTGCTTGCAGAGGTATACAGCTGGTATTACGGGAAAAATGAGTGCAGAGCCCTGGCATTTGTTTGGGGAGAATCGAAGGATCCCTTTACTTTGATGAAACGGCTTGCCGCATATGCAGCGGAATTGATGGGAAAAAGTACCATGCTTCGGGAAGAACGGGTATATCCCGAGATTTTTGAATATTTAGGATGGTGCAGCTGGGATGCTATGCAGATTCGGGTAAGTGAGCAAGGACTTTTGGAAAAATGCGGGGAATTTAAAGAAAAAGAAATACCGGTGGCCTGGGCAATTATTGATGATATGTGGGCGGAATCCAAGCAGGTCAAACAACTGCAGGATAAGCGGGGCGAAGAAATGTTTCAGGGAATGCATGACAGCATGCTGTATTCCTTTCAGGCGGATACCGAACGGTTTCCGAATGGATTGGCACATTGTAGTTCGGAAATGAAAAAGTTTATTCCTAAAATAGGGATCTGGCACCCTACGACCGGTTATTGGCGGGGAATTGATCCGGAAGGTGAAATTGCGAAAAATCTTTCCGAATTGCTGGTAAAAACCGGAGATGGCCGGTTGGTACATAGTTGGGAATATGGTAAGGCATTTGCGTATTACGATGCGTTTCATGAATTTTTACAAGACTGCGGAGCAGATTTTGTTAAGATCGATGCACAAAGCTTTTTAAAAGGTTTTTATAAGGGCAGGGAACCCATTGGTAAATTGGCAAGAGACCAGCATAAGGCGATTGAGGAATCGGTACGGAAACATTTTAAAGGACAGCTGATCAACTGTATGGGTATGGCAAGTGAAAATATGTGGAACCGGCCATATTCTGCTATTTGCCGATGCAGTGATGATTTTCAGCCGGAGAACCGAGCGTGGTTTGTGCAGCATCTTTTGCAGTGTTCCTTTAATTCGTTGGTACAGGGACAGTTTTTGTGGTGTGACTGGGATATGTGGTGGACTGACGATTCACAGGCAATCAAAAATAGCGTTCTGCGTGCCATGAGCGGCGGGCCGGTTTATATCAGCGATAAAATTGGAAGAACACGCAAAGAGGTACTCTTGCCGCTGATGTACGAGGACGGAAGAGTGATCCGCTGTGATAGGCCCGCCATGCCTACAGCGGATTGCTTGATTGCAGATCCTATGAAAAGCGGAAAAATTTTTAAGTTACAGAATATCTGTCGCGGAAGCGGAATACTTGCAGCATTTCATCTGAGTGAAGGCAGTTCGGACGTATCGGGGACGATTTCTCCATCGGATGTTCCGGGACTTTCAGGGAATTGTTTTGCTGTATATGAATATTTTTCCAGGGAATTGCATATTTTGGAATATCAGCAGTGTATGGAAATCACTTTGGTGGGACCAGATGATATCCGGCTGTATAATATTGTACCTCTAATAGATGGAAATGGCGTGATTGGAAGAATTGATAAATATATCTCTGCTGGGACGGTGCGGTATTTGGAAAGTGGAGGAGCAGCGCCTGAAGAGGAAGGACCTTGGGCTGAGGTGCAGGATTACCAGTTGAAAGTTTGGAATGAAAATATGTCTTTATAGGTAAAAAGGAAAGCCCGTAGGGAAGGTGAACCTTCCTTGCGGGCTTTTGGTAGAAAAATCAGAAAAACGCGCCGTGTTGTTTTAGTGTTTCCTGAAGGCGGGAGATATTGATGGCACGAACACTGCAGGAATCTTTTAACGCCAGTGCCGCTGCGGTCCCGGCCGCCTGCCCCAAGGTGCTGCAAATTGGCATAATGCGGTAAGAGGCCTGCGCCTCATGGGTGGAAGAAATACAACGGCCTGCGGCGAGCAGGTTCTCCGTTTTTTGAGGGATCAGGCTGCGGTATGGAATGGTGTAATAAACTCCTTGGGGGAAATAATAGTGGCTGGTTCCGCTTCCTTCTGGATTGTGGATGTCTATGTCATAATTTCCAGCAGCTATCGCATCTTCAAATTTGATGCAGTTTTTTAAATCTTCGGCAGTCAGAAGATAGTCACCGTCGATCATGCGGCTTTCTCTGGCGCCAGTTTGCATAGCGGTCATAAGTAGTTCAGCATTTTGGAACCCATCAATGTTTTCCTTTAAAAAATGATACAGCTCAAAAACTTGTTCCCGGGCTTCAATTTCAGCATTGGTAATATCTTCGGCATCTACAGGGTTCCTTTTTACGATTCGGGTAGAATTGAAATGCAAAACGCCTGGAAGAAGAGTTGGAAAAATCAGGACATCTTCTCTGGGGTTTTTAATTTTTCCTTCCCGCTGAAACTGCTGATAAAGCGGATTAATGCTATTTTTTGATTTCTCAAAGGCCGCAAGATCTACGTTCCCAAGGCGGAAGCATAGTGTCATAGGCTGGCAAAGCTGGTCGGCTTCTCGCCCCAAATGATAGGGACAGCCGGACAAAACTGCAAGATCTGCATCTCCAGTGGCATCGATAAAATATTTTGCTTTAATGATCATATTGCCTGACTTGTTGGCCAGAGTAATGTCCTGGATTTGGCCGTTTTCTACTGTAACCTGCGTCAAATAAGAATGAAACAGCAATTTTACGCCGGCGCGTAGAACCATTCGGTTCAGCACCAGTTTGAGGATTTCCTCATGAAATGTCATATCTCCTTTTCCTAAACCGCCGGCTTCTCGCAGTTCCTCCAAAATTTCTCGAAACAGGCCAGCGCTTAAAAATTTGCGTTGATTTCCTTCTTGTGTCCAATATGGCATAAATGGGTTCACCAGACAGGTTACAGCAGCGCCGCCCAGACAATTGCCGCGCTCTGCCAGTAAAACCGAGGCGCCTTGCCGCGCAGCGGCAATGGCAGCGCAAACGCCGGAAAAGCCTCCGCCAATCACTGCAATATCATATGTATTCAATTTTAATCACCTCACTTTTTATTATGCATGGAAAAAAACAGAAAATCTTATAAAAAAGAAAGGGAATTATTGCACAAACGAAACTTTTGCGGTATAATATCAGGCATGAAAGAATCCTTATTAAAAGGTGTGGTGAGTATGGAATATCAAACATTAGAGACTTTGCTTAAAGCATTATGTGAAGGAAATGACCTTCACATATGTATACATGATATTTCCGGAATTTTAGAACAACCGGAATTAGAATTGCCGTTTTATTATCAGATTCATGCCCGGCCTTTTTGTGATGTGGCCAAAGAAACCCGTTTGGGCTTGGAATTATGTCTGCGGTGTAAGGAACGTGCAAATCAAAAAGCAGTTCGGACTGGAGAGTATTTTGACGGACGGTGTGCCTATGGACTTTACGAACTGGTATATCCCGTAAAAATAGATGGGAACATAAAGTGCATTATTTATATTGGATATATTGAAAAGAATTATCGTGAGACAGAAGAAAGTATGATGAAAACAGCCCGATTTACTGGTACAGATGCAGGACGCTTGCGTTCGTGCCTTGCACAAGCCCAGAAATATGTGAGCCGGGAGCATTATCTGTCCCTTGCACGATTGACGGAAGAACGGATTCGGATGTTGTATCAGAGCGCAGAATTGCGGGGCGGCGGGAACAGGCATTGGGTTGTGAAAAAAATCTGTCGGGATATTGAAATGCATTTTTCCGGAGAGCTTAGCCTGAAACGGGAAGCACAGCTGTATTTTCTCAATGAAAAGTATGTGGGACGTTTGTTCCGACGGGAAACAGGGTTGACGTTTCACGAATACTTAAATCGAGTAAGGCTTACACATGCACTGCAACAGTTGCAAAAAACCCAAAAAACAGTTTTGGAAATTTCTCTCGAAAGCGGTTTTCAGAATGTCACTTATTTTAACCGGATATTTAAAGAGACATTCGAGATGACACCCATTCAATATAGGCAGAGAAAAACATAGACAATATATAATTAAGGTGTATGGGGATTTATTCAAGGCCAATGTCTTTTAAAACCAATTTACCGCACAGTTGTAATCCTTCCGCAGTGGTTTGTCCTTTTTTCAAGCGTGCAAAAGTAACGGTAGTATCCGCCTGTACGGCGTCCGGAGCACATTCGCCAGTGTCAGCGTTTAAGCCACTGGGAAGATCCAGTGCAATTTTTTTTGCATCAGAGGCGTTGATGGCTCGTATGGCAGAGGCCGCAGGTTCCCGGAAACTGCCATGAAAGCCTGCGCCATAGACTGCGTCCACAATGAAATCCGCTCCTTGGAAAAACGGATCGCTGGTCTGTGGTTCATATTGTACCACTTCTATACCGCATTGGAGACAGCGGTCAAAATTGATTTTGGCAGAATCGGTCACGGGAAGACCTTCTGCCATGATGATCATAACCATGGCACCGGCGGCTTGGAGCAGGCGTGCGACAACGTAGCCGTCTCCGCCGTTGTTCCCTTTTCCGACGGCAATAATGACAATTTTTCCTTCAGGTTTATATTCTTTTATAATCTCTTCGGCAGCTGCTATACCTGCGTTTTCCATCATTGTCAGATAGGAAATGCCGCGGCTTGCAGCGGTTTTTTCTATTTCTTTCATTTCTTGTGCGGAGACTGGAGCTTTCATATTGCATAATCCTTTCTTTTTAATTATATTTTCAGTATAACATACCGCGGAAGGTTTGGCAAGGTGTCACCTTTTTTGAAAGTAGCGCATATACTGTAGTGTAACATAGGACAAAGGTGCGGTCTGTATCAAAAAAGGAGGAGGGTATATGAATATCTTTTTAATTGCCGGCCATGGTGATGGGGACAGTGGCGCCGTAGGGAATGGTTATTATGAAGCAAACCTGACTCGGGAAGTGGTCAGTATGCTGCCGGAGTTTTTGGCGCCTTATGCGGATGTCACGGTTGGAGATACCAATCGTAACTGGTATGAATGGCTCAAAACCAATTCCTTTAACTTCCGGCCGTATCAATATGTGCTGGAAGTGCATTTTAACGCTGGAGTGAATGATTCTGCGGGCAATGGGAAAGTGTCCGGTGCGGAGGCATATGTCACAACCAGCGAAACGGGAATTGCGGTGGAAGAAGCTATTTTACAGCAGATGACGATGGTTGGCTATACCAACCGCGGCGTAAAAAGAAAGAATTTTAGTGTCATTTCCAAGGTGCAGGCGCAGGGCGTTTCTGCCGCTTTGCTGGAAGTTGCTTTTATCGATGATAAAGATGATATGTTGCTTTATCAAACAAAAAAGCGGGAAACAGTGCAGGCAATTGCACAAGGAATCATACAAGGATTTGGATTAAATACGGAAAGTGGGGATCTTACAATGCAGCAATATGAAGAATTAAATCAGAGAATCAATGATTTGGAAAGCAGACTGAAAAATGCAGAAACCCAATATAATTATATCGATGAAAACATGCCGGAATGGGCACGTCCCACCATACAGAAACTGGTAGAAAAAGGTTTTTTGCAGGGAAACGCTAATGGTGAACTTGGATTAAGCAATGATATGATGCGGATTTTTGTGGTCAATGACAGGGCTGGACTCTATGGTTGATGCCCAGTAGTATTTTTGGAATAAAAAATTTATGAAACACCTATCTTCGCTAAAAGCGGCCGTTGATTTGGCCGCTTTTTATGATATAATGTACAAAATGGAGATAGGAGGGGAGTGCAAGTGAAAAAAAGTATAGCAGTGGTTTTGTGCCTGTTGTTTCTTTTTGGGGAAAATGGGCAAAGACTTCAAGTGTGTGCAGAAGAGAAAGCGATCCAGGTTTGTTTGGACGGAGTCATGTTGGATTTTGATGTTGCCCCGTACATAGAGGAAGGCAGAGTTCTTGTCCCCATGCACAGAATTTTTGAAGCATTGGGATATGTTATCCAATGGGATGAGACTTTGCAGCGCGTGACGGCAGAGCGGGACGATTCGTGGATCCAGCTCACAGTGGGAGATAAGCTAGCGGTTTTGGATCATTATGAATGGGGTATTTCCCTTGATGTCCCACCCTGCATCACCGAGGATAGAACCATGGTGCCTTTGCGTTTTGTGGCTGAAATAGCGGATTATGATGTCTTGTGGGATGAACAGGGCAGTACAGTTTATATCGAAAATTCTTGTCAAATGGAGACAAGCAGGCCATTTCAGTATTGTGCCTTGCAGGGAAAGACAATGTGGGCGGAAGGAATTTGCTTTGCTTTGGATGGGACATTTTTTCAGGAGGGAATTGGGGACGGAGAAGAACTGCAGCTCTGCGGAACGGATTTATATTATACCAATGCAGAACATTATGTTTACCGGACAAACCTCCAAACTGGCGAGACGAGCCAGATTCTCTTTTCCCCCGTTTCGGGTATTCTGATCAGGGAAAATCAACTTTTTTATATTAAAGAAGACGGCTATCTATATCGGTCTAATCTCATTGGGGGACAGGAGCAGCGAATGATGGATCACCCTTGCAGTGATTACCGGGTGGCAGAAGACAACATCTATTATATTCACGGTTTAAATCATCAGCTTTATGTATACAAAATGGCAGAAGGTAGTACCGCGCAGCTTTACGGCGGATATACTTCCTGCTTCGACGTTGTGGAGGATATGATCTATTATGGTAAAGCGGAACGTCAGGGAGAAGAAATACGGTATTTGGGAATTGGAAGTTATAATATGACCAATCAAAGAGAGGTAGATTTGCCAGAATTGGAGACTGCTCAAGCTGAGAGCCTGTGGGTTTGGCAGGATAATTTGTTTTATCAAACACCTGATTTCGGCGTCGGCGCAGAATTGTATCGGTATGGTTTAAATCGCGGCTATTACGCAAAAGTTTTGGATGGTATCAAAGGCAGCAGCGAGATACATGGAAGCTATATTTGTTATTATGCCGAGCCGGAAGAAATGGAGCAGGAGCAGAAACCGTTATTGTACCTTGCAGAGACAGATGGAAGCAACTGTGTTTCGATCCAGGAAATAATGTTTTCCGCATTGTTTTGGTCACATATCCAAGGCAATGTTCCGGCAGAGGAAGATTTTGATTTGCTTTTAAAAAAGGAGCTTTCAGCATTTTTTGAGGAGCCTTACGCAGTGCAATATCGCTTGTTGCGGGATCAACCCATACAGATAGGCATCGGGTTTCCTAAATATTATGTATGGACGGCCGCATTGGATGCGGAAGGGAATATCATGAAAGAGGGAGCCATGATTTTGAAAGCCATAAATAAACAGGGCTTTGTGACGGAATATTTTCTTTCCAGGGAAGATATTCTTGCGGATCCAGAATTGGTTTTAGAATATTTTCCAGCTCTCCTTTGCGGACGGATTCAAGAATGGGCGAAAAGCGGAGAAGGGGGGAGTTTGGAATGAAGATATTTCATTTAGTAGTAGACATTATTCGGATGGCAAAGATTAAATCGAAGAAGGGTTTCTAAACGATTGGAGAATGGAAGCTGTTCTCTCATACAGAGCTCAGTTCAAGAATGTAATGGACGGATTGATGCCTTTGAACAAGGTACAAAAAAGAGGATAACGAAGCCGTTATCCTCTTTTTAAACCTCAAAAACAATGCATATGCAATGAAAGCTTTTAATCTTAATGAATAATTACGTTTTCTGTCTCTTTGTCAAACAGATGGATCTTGTTGGCATCCAGCGCAATCTTAATGTGATCTCCATGTTTTGCAGTAGTACGCGGATTTACCCTTGCGGTTACATCTACGCCGGCAATCTGGAAATACAGGAATGTTTCTGCACCCATCATTTCTGTCAGACCAATATCCACCTCTGTGGTACATTCAGGAACAGTGGAAATAAAAGCTTCATCATCATAAAGATCTTCCGGACGAATACCCATCAAAACTTCTTTGCCGTTATAAGCCTGAACTTCTGCTTTTTTACCTTTTCCGTCAGGCAGTTTCACAGAAAAGTCGCCGGATTTTAAATAAGTACCTTCTGGTTTGCAGTCCACAGTAACATTGATGAAATTCATCTGCGGAGAACCAATAAAACCAGCTACAAATACATTGCAGGGATAGAGATACAGATTGGAAGGAGTATCTACCTGCTGAATAATACCGTCTTTCATAACAACGATTCTGGAACCCATGGTCATAGCTTCGGTCTGGTCATGGGTAACGTAAATGAAGGTGGTTTCCAGTTTCTTATGCAGTTTACCGATCTCTGTTCTCATTTGAACACGAAGTTTTGCATCCAAGTTGGACAAAGGTTCATCCATCAGGAAGACTTTAGGATTACGCACGATAGCACGTCCCAGAGCAACACGCTGTCTCTGACCGCCGGACAAAGCCTTCGGCTTTCTATCAAGCAGGTGTTCGATGCCCAGGATCTGTGCAGCTTCGGTAACTTTTCTCTTAATTTCATCTTTCGGAACTTTTCTTAATTTCAAACCAAATGCCATGTTCTCAAAAACGGTCATGTGCGGATACAAAGCATAGTTCTGGAAAACCATTGCAATATCTCTGTCTTTAGGAACGACGTCATTCATTAATTGGTCGTCAATGTAAAGTTCTCCTTCAGAAATTTCCTCAAGACCTGCAATCATTCTCAAAGTAGTAGATTTACCGCATCCGGAAGGACCTACGAATATGATAAATTCTTTATCCTCAATTTCCAGATTAAAATCCTTAACGGCTGTAAAGCCGCCGGCATAAGTCTTGGTGATATTTCTAAGACTCAAACTTGCCATAATATAAACCCTCCTAAAATATTAAGTTTCATCGTTTATGCAAATATTCTAACACAAAATCAAAGGGAATGTTAGAGCCTATTTACACAAATTTAAAAATTTCTTTTTAGTGAAATTGTCTAAAGGGCTGTTTTTGCTTATTTTAGCGTACATATTGACCAAATAATAGGAAGAAATTCTTGGCAATTATGCCTAACAGCTTTGTAGGTTTATCTAAAAATTATGCTAAAATTCAGTTATTATTTGTCACCAGTGCATCGGCTGATTTCACCAAGTTCATCTTTTAGCCGTAAATAAAGTTCGTAAATTTCACGGCGAGGCTGGTGTAGGGTGTCTGCAACCTGTTTGGTCAGCTCTTTAGCCCGCATTCCCTCTGCTGCATATTTTCGGATGAGTTCTTCGGCGGAAGGTAGATCGGCGATGGAAAGTTGATGCACTTCTTTAGGATCAGCTCCTGCCAGAACGAGGACAAACTCTCCCTTAGGCGGATTGGTTTCGTAGTAGGTAATTGCATCGGATAAATCCGTGCGTCGGTATTCCTCAAATCGTTTGGTCAGTTCCCGGGCCAAAGTTAAACGGCGGTTACCAAAAACCATATACATATCTCTCAGTGTGGTGAGCAATTTATGAGGTGCTTCGTAAAAAATAAGGGTTCTTGTATCTGTTTTAAGACTATTTAGGTGTTCCATACGGTTTTTTTTGTTTACAGTCAGAAATCCTTCAAAGGCAAAACGTCCCGTTGGTAACCCGGAACCTACCAAGGCGGTGGCAAAGGCGCAGGGACCTGGCAGTACCTCGACCGGAATTTGCTCTCTTGCACATAGCCGTACCAAATCTTCTCCAGGATCAGAAATGCCCGGCATACCTGCATCGGTAATTACAGCAATTTGCATTCCATTTTTTAATTTTTCCAGTAAATAATTTCCCTTTTCCCGTTTGTTATGTTCATAATAACTGGTGACCGGAACCTGAATACCAAAATGTAGAAGAAGTTTTTTGCTTACACGGGTGTCTTCTGCGGCAATCAAATCAACACTTTGCAGCTGCCGAAGTGTCCTCAAAGTAATGTCTTCCAAATTGCCAATGGGTGTGGCACAGAGATATAGTTTTCCATTCATAGCTGTAATTCCTCCCGTCCGTATATTGCGTGAATTTCTTGCGAGTAAATCCCCGGTTTTTCGTAGATATAAAGAGGTGGGTCTAAAAATAATTGCGGTTTTCCCTGACGGGTTCCTTCTATGAGAATCATAGAGGCGGTTTTGTAAGGATAAGGGTGAACAAACCGCAGCCGTTTGGGCTCTATTCCATAATGTTTCATAGCAGTAATAATATCAACCAATCGGTCAGGCCGATGGATTAGGCACAGCTTTCCAAGGGGCTTTAATATTATAGAAGAAACTCGTATTATGTCATCTAAAGAACATAAAATTTCATGCCTGGCTATTGTGGTTTCATCTGCTTGATTTAAAATCCCGCTGCCCAATTTTTTATAGGGCGGGTTACAAGTTATATATTGGAAAGAACTCCTTCCAAAATGCTCAGCCGCATTTTTTAAGTCATCACAGTAAATGGAAATCTTGTTTTCCAGACCGTTTAGTTTGACAGAGCGGCTGGCCATTTGTGCCACTGTTTTTTGTATTTCAACCCCAATAATTTTTTCGGCCTGTGTTTTTGCACTGAGTAAAATTGGAATAATTCCACTGCCAGTACAAAGGTCAAGAACGTGTACATTTTTTTTAATGGTTTTAGATGCATAGTCGGCTAGTAAAACTGCATCCACTCCAAAGCAAAAGCCACTGGGGTTTTGAATTAATTTTAGTCCTTGAAGCTGTAAGTCATCAACACGTTCATGAGGAAATATTAGATTGTCGTTCATTGTCAAATTCCTCCGAATTTATCCAAATTTGCATTTTTGAGAGGACTTTTCTTATAAATTTGTGCATTTTGCACAAATAAAAAATTTTTTTAAAAAAAGACCCCCTGGGTTGGAAAAATCCTTGATTTTTCAAGGGTTGCAAAGCTTGTTACATTTTTGTTACAACTATGTAACGAAAATGTGTCCGGTAAATTTTTTGCTTTCTTTTAGTATAACAGAAAAATATGTATTGCACAATAACCAAAATTTATGGTATATTTTTCCAAATTGGGTCCATTTAAAAGGATTTGGGTGAAATAAAGACCTTTTTGAAGAAAAATTGCTAATGATTTAAGCTGAGGAGATATGAAGCAAAATAAAAAGAAATTAAATCAAATTTAAAATTTGACGAAAAATTTATTTGCCGTTATAATGAGCCATGTAGTAGCATAAACCAGAAATTTCCATTTTTGAAGGACTGGTCAAAAAATATTACGAGGTGATTTGATGTTAAAAGAACTGAGAGGAAAGTTCTCGGCAATTTCTGCATCGGCTAAAAAGAATGCGGCGCTGGTAGTTGCTTCGGCAACGATTATTACCACTTGTTGTAATTTTACGTATGCGGCGCAGAATGTAGTAACAATTGCAGATGCAGGCCGTACCCCCATTAGGATAACAACGGCGGATACGAATGTCGGTAAGATTCTTTCCAAACAGGGTATTGTTTTGAATCAGGGCGATGAATTAAATTATGCATTGTCTGATGACATTCAGAATGATGCGGTAATTAAAATTTATCGGGCCATGGATGTTAGTGTCACTTATATGGGCGAAACCAAGAGTTATCGCACCGTAGAAACAAAAGTGTCGGATATCCTTCAAGATTTGGATTTACCTGTGGATGCGGGAGATGTGGTAACACCGTCCTTAGACAGTACTGTGACGGAAGGCGCCAGCATTAATGTGGTTCTTTATGATAATCATAATGTAACCGTACAGGAAGAAATTGCATATTCCACGCAGGAGCGCGAGAATACGGCGCTTGCTTCTGGTGAAAGAAGAGTGGTGCAGGCTGGACAAAATGGTGTTATTGAATATGAGTACAATATCCAGTACGAGAATGGAAAAGAGATTTCCCGGCAGCTGGTACGGGAAACACGGCTTGCCGAACCGGTAGAAGAAATTGTAGAATACGGTCCTGAAGATGTATGGGAACTGGGTGTGGTGCCGGCTAGCAAGCCCACCAACTATACTAGAGTGGAGCGTTTCCAGGCAACGGCTTATGATGCTTCTCCTGCTGACAATGGAATCTGGGCTGGAAAGACTTCAACGGGTATGCCTTTGGTGTATGGTGTAGTTGCAGTGGATCCTCGTGTGATACCATATGGAACGAAGATGTATATCGAATCCGTTGACGGACAGTATAAGTATGGATATGCAATTGCCGGTGACTGCGGAGGCGCAATCAAGGGAAATAAAGTAGATCTGTTTTTCCCGAACCGAAGCACTTGTTATCAATTCGGCAGACGAGATGTTAATATATATTTCTTAGACTGAGAAAAAAAGGTAATGTTTTTAGCGCAGAGCGAAGAGCTCTGCGCTGTTTTTGTAAAAAAACAAGGGAAAAAGGTATTGACAAAAGGGGAAAGATGTGGTAGGATATAAAAGTTGCTGCGGGAGCGGCAGAGGATTTAAGGGAAGGGTCAGAAAAAGGCCACGAAAAAAATCCGAAAAAAGTGAAAAAAAGGCTTGACAAAGGGAAATAAAGATGGTATAATAGTCAAGCTGTTCCCCCAGAGGGACAACCTGGTAAAGCAATGGCTCAGCCAGGAGCAACAACGGAGCGAAGCGAAGTTGTAGGGCTCCCGAAAAACGGAAGTTTTTTGGGAAAGAGGAGCAACAACGAAGCGGGTGAGATTTTGGCGGAAAGCCAAAAGGAGCGAAGCGAAGTTAGTTGCGACGTGATGTTTGAAAAGTAAACAGTGAGGAAGCGGTAATACGAAAAGTACGAAGTACAGTATTACGACAATTGCACAAGGTAAATACCTTGTCAATTCCAAAGTTTAAAGACAAAAGTCTAACGAACTTTAACGTTAGTATTCGATAAAGAGCTGAGAAGCGATCGATTACGAGTATATAGGCAAAGCGAAAGCTTTGAGTATATAACAATATAATCGAGAGTTTGATCCTGGCTCAGGACGAACGCTGGCGGCGTGCCTAACACATGCAAGT
>NZ_JADCKB010000069.1 GCF_014982785.1 Ructibacterium gallinarum | reverse complement strand
CAACCGCTTTATCGCATGCAGCACATACCTGTTCGTATTTCCTGACATCACAGATAACCCCTATTGCTTTTCCATTTGCATCTGCGTTGATTTCCTTCACCTTTTCACTTAAAACTTTTTCATTCACGTCACACATCACAACATTCCCGCCCAATGTGGCAAAACACTGCGAGAACAAAAGTCCCATACCCGATGCAGCTCCTGTTGCTATCGCGGTTTGTCCCGAAAAATCCATAGAATCACTTCCTTATCTTTTTTCATTAATTTATCAGCTTTGACATGTGAAACTGCATATGTTTCTTTTTCCCACAAAATTTTTGTCGTCTGTAACTTGAGTACACTTTTGGTAACATGATGCTGTAACTCCACATATACTCTATGTGATGCACTGTCTTCCAATTCCACAATTTCAAGTCCAATGATTCAGGTACAAACTTTGCTTATTTTAGCATTATCGTAAGTACTGTACTCCTTAGATTCTCTGCCACAGCATAAACCTTTAATTCTCCTTTTTCTTTTCCAACTTGTATTGCAACCGAAATTTTTCCCGCTCTCATTTTACGGTCAGGAAAATTTACCGGATTATGATCAGTAATATCTGACCCGGTTGCTATAACTTTTCCCAATTGATTTGTAAAAAAACTTACATATGGCGTAGCATCAGGAACCTCTCGTCCTGCTGCATCTGTACAATAACAAGTAATGATTGCAATGTCCTTTCCATTTGCTTTCACGTCATTTTCCATCCGTAAATTTAGTTTTTCAGCCTTATCTGTCGTTTCACACATCTCTTCACAAACCGTCTTGCCATTTATTCTTGCTTCACACCTTAGATTCCCCGCCTCATATTCCACTAACCATTCCCCATGGCCGTAACGTTCGATACACTGTTTACCAATACTCTTATTATTCAGGTACAACTCCAGTTCCTCGCAGTTTGTATATGCAACAACTCTGATCTTTTCGCCCTCTCTCTCCTGAAAATTCCAATGAGGCAACAGATGAACCATAGGTCTACAGGGATCTAACCAATGAGATTGATTTTGATAAAATGCGTCTTTCTTTTGTAAAAATAAGTCAATGGCACCTGCTTGTGAGCAAAGTCTTGGCCACGCACTCTCACCACGGTGCTCAAAGGCAATCCACTGATATTCCCCCAGAACCCATTTGCGCTCACACATAAATTTCCAAGTTTTTTCACGTCCCAAAAACCAATTTGTGGTATCCTTATCATATGCGCTCAAAAATGCACGTTCTGCACAATTGTCCTCATACCAACCTCGCGTAGTACCGGTAGCACAGCATTCAGAGGAAAAAATCGGTTTCTTCGGGTATTTGGCATGAATTTTATCGTACTTATCAAGATTGTAATTAATTCCAATGGCATCCAATTCATCATAAACCGTGGCAATATCGGGATCATTAGATACCGCTGCCACTATATATCGCGTATTGTCTAATTTTCGT
>NZ_JADCKB010000068.1 GCF_014982785.1 Ructibacterium gallinarum | reverse complement strand
ATGAATTTTATCGTACTTATCAAGATTGTAATTAATTCCAATGGCATCCAATTCATCATAAACCGTGGCAATATCGGGATCATTAGATACCGCTGCCACTATATATCGCGTATTGTCTAATTTTCGTACCATTGCCATAAGATTTTTGCAGATTCTTCTTCCTATGTCAGTAATGTGATTGGGTTCTTCATTTCCAATTGACCAAAACAAGACAGACGGACGATTACGGTCACGCTTAATAAGCATTTCAAGCTGTTGTTTCCCTTCTTCCGTCGATTCAAACCAGCGGGTTTCGTCCATAACAATAAAACCAAGTTCGTCCAATGCATCCATGATTGCCTCTGTCTGCGGATAATGGCTAGTGCGATAACCATTTGCCCCCATTTCTTTTATCATCTCGATTTTATATCTATGTATGTTATCGGGCACAGCCTTGCCAGTCAATCCACAATCCTGATGCGCGCACACGCCTTTAATTTTAATATGCTTTCCATTGAGAAATAATCCTTCGTTAGCATCTAACACAAAATTGCGAAATCCGGTACGTATTTCGTAACAGTCACATTCCTCTCCATTTACAAAAATCTTGGTTTCGACAGTATATAAATATGGATTATCAAGTTCCCACAAAATGGGGTTTTCTATTTTCGTGCTATATTTTGCAATTCCTTTTTCACGCAAAGGAATTTCTATCATCCCTTCTGATTTTGCAATTGCTTTTCGCTCTTTATCATAAAACACTGTAACCGCTCTTGCAACAATATCTTCGTAGCGGTCATTAATAATTGTCACCTCAACATTTACATTCCATTTTCCATCACTTGCAAGCTGCGGCATGGCATAAACACCCCACAGATCGATAGCAACCGTATTCATTTTATTCAGCCAGACATGACGATAGATGCCTCCGCCTTCATACCACCAGCCTTCATGGTTTTCTGTTTCTACATATACAGCAAGAACATTTTCGCAATTCTCTTCCTCTCCAAATTTTACCACATCAGATATATCAACTTCAAAACTGGTATAACCACAGAAATTATGCTTCATTAAGCATCCATTAAGATAAACTGTTGTCTGGGTTGCCACCCCTTCAAACAATAAAGTAATTCGTTTGCCTATATCCGTTTTCGGTAAAAAAAACTTTTTGCGATACCACGCATTCTGGTATTTAAAAAATCCAAGTGCATTATTTTCATCCTGGGATGGTTCCTGTGATATGATATAATCATGCGGAAGCGTTATCCATTCCCATTTATCGCTTTGGATTTCATGGTCACCATCTGTATTAAAATCATCAGGATATCCGCTATATTTCCTTGCAGCAGGCCCCCACAACATACGTTCTGTTTTAGATTGCATATAGATAGGCCCTTTATCTTTAGGGAGTGCTATTTCTATATCTCCTTTATGAAACATCCAATTTTCGTCAAACAATAATTTTTCCCGCATTTTATCCTCCATAAAAATATACTTTACTAAATTGGGGGCTTGTACACAATATCTTATCTTCCAAAAATCCAATAAACACTAAACTAAATCTTTTTCATTTTTCATT
>NZ_JADCKB010000067.1 GCF_014982785.1 Ructibacterium gallinarum | reverse complement strand
ACCTAACAATGTTATCACCGCCTGCACTGATCCTAATCGTTCAAACTCTTTTAAAGCTCTTTCTTTTTCTTCTCTCGTATACATTTCTTTTACTCCTTTCAGAGTCCAAGATTATGTCCGCATACCCAATGCTATTTAGAATATGTAAAGCAGCTATTGGTCAAGCCAATATAAATGCGCAGGAAATGCAAAATATAGGGCTCTATCTACCGCCAATTGAGCGACAACAGCAATTTGTTCAATTCAAGGAACAGGTCGACAAATCAAAAGTTGTTGTGCAAAAAAGCCTTGAGCAAGCAGAAACACTAAAAAAAGCATTAATGCAAAAATATTTTGGATAGAGGGATTTTATGGAAGAATTTTCTATAAATATAGCTAACAAATATGGGGTAGAAACTTATCAAGATACAAAAAATACATACGATTGGATAAAAAACGCTATAAACGAGTTAGGTTATAAAAATGTTAAAATATATGAAAAATTTGATTTTAAAATATCTAAATTAAATTGTACCTGTGATAATTTAGAGGAATTTATAAAAAATGCATATAAACAGAATAACTATGAGTTTAAAAATTTTTCACTTAGTGTTTATTCCAATAATGTAATAGAGCTTTTTGTTTTTATTGGATTTAATGGTGATATAAGCATTTCTTCAAATAAAAAAGTTTTATTGGAAAAGTTTGAAAAGATATTGGAAAATACTTTTTTAGAACAAGACTTATTAAACAATCATACTTCTACTACATACATTGGAAATGTTACTAATAATACAATTTCTGTTAAAGGAAATAATAATACCATTGTAAATGATAATAGCCATATAGAAACAATTAAAAAGGAAAGAGAAAGTAACTTCAAACAGTGGCTACGTGCTATCGGACAAAATATTGCCTCTAATATAGTATGAGCTATAATAATTTCTTGTGGCTCAGTTGTAATATGGTTAATTCTTTCACTGATTAAATGAAAGCGAGGTGATACGCCATGACAAACTTTGATTTTTTAAAATCAGATCCGCAGTTTTCTGCTTTTGCTGATGTGGCCATATCGGCTGAAAAAATATTAAATATTGATACGGCGGCATCTGTTTTAAACTGCCGCCGTGCCATGGAGTTTGCCGTAAAGTGGATGTATTCCGTTGATAAAGATTTGAAAATGCCTTATGACAATACATTAGCTTGCCTGATGAGCACTGAAGAATTTCGGGATATTGTGGATTCCGATTTATATAAACGGATGGAGCTTATCCGAAAAACAGGCAATATTGCCGCTCACGGCGCAAAGAAAATTTCGATGGATCAAGCAAAGCTGTGCTTAGAAAATCTTTACATATTTTTAGATTTTGTTGCTTATTGCTATGGAACAGATTATACAGAAAAAGCCTTTGATAAGACACTGCTTGACAAGAGCGGCGAGCCTGTTACTGATACACAAAAAGACCTTGACTTTGAAAAATTGATTGCAGAAAACAAAGCTTTAAAAGAAGAACTGACCGCACGCCGCAGTGAACAAAAACAGTCTTATGTTCCAAAACCTCTTGACATAACAGAATATAAAACGAGAAAGCTTTACATAGATACCATGC
>NZ_JADCKB010000066.1 GCF_014982785.1 Ructibacterium gallinarum | reverse complement strand
ACAGAGCCTGCGCGTTTCTGGCGGGTTTTCGGGGGGTTTGTTGCCTGTTTTACCGGTTTCCCGTCAGAAACGCCTTGAGGCCGTTTTTGCGGTGCGTACAATTATGATTTTATGTTAAATTGTTTTAAGTGAATAGAGAGAATATAACTTAAGGGAGCATCTTGTGCTGGGTCTTTTACATTAGATCTGCACAATCATTGTTTTGGCATCTGGTGATGTCTTTAGGACGTTTGAGATTGCTGATAACTAAAGTGTATGATGCTTTCTATACGTTATCCGGCGTTTAATAACACCCTGGTGATAAGCCAGCCCGTGAAGGGCTGGCTTGATTTGGATTTATATTTTTGAAATAAAATCTTTTATTTCATCAAAGCAATTGTCTGCTGTGTTTATTATTCCATTTTTCATGGATATTCCTATTCTTGAGTCGGATTCTCTATTGCAGCTAAGATAGACTTGTACCTTAGCTTTTTTTTCGTTTGTTGGATAAGTGTACTCTTTGTCACTCGCTGAGATGTCATCTTTATTATTTTTAATTTTTTCGAAAAATTCTATTATGTATTCATATAACGCTCGAGTGCTTGCGTGTTCAATTATCAGATCTTCAATGGCACCTTGCTTGTCTTTTCCTGGCATTATAAAGAAAGAAATTTTTGTATTGCCATTCATAGCTATCTCGTTATGCGAGCTGGGGGAGGAGATTTGTAGTTCTCGCAATGTGGCAATTATTGATCTTTCTGTGTCAGAAAATGATGTGTCAGCATCTAATATAATAAAAATACTTTCTTTTTCATCGAAAGAATCAATGTTTTTGAATGCTCTAAGTGCTTGTTTTAATTTTGATTTTCCATTTATTTTTTCGACAAAAACATCGGTAATGCCTTGTATTTCAAGTAGGTTGCATAGAAAATGAAAATCATCATCACCCTCAACGAAAATGATCTTTTTGCTATTATTTATGTCTTTCATTATCTTACCTCCCAGTCGTTCTCAACTGAGTAGGAGAAATCATCCATATTGAATTGTACGGCTGTTGGTTTTAGGGAGTTCTTTTCTCTTCCTAGTCTAATATAAGCGATATCTTCATTTTTGCTATCTATTTCGTTTATTGCTCGTATCACATCTTGACTATGAGTTGTTGCAAATATTTGATTGTTGTTTTGTTTTGCAGATGAAATTAATGATTTTATTATGTCTTTAATTACTGAGTAATGTATTCCGTTCTCGATTTCATCAATAAGAATAATTGAGTTTTCCTGTACCAGCACTGAGCTGATAAAAGATAATGCTCGACTGATACCCTCGCCAAGCATTGATATTTCATTTAGCTCACTAAATCCAATGTCTAAATATATTTCCTTATTGTTACCTATCGCAGATATTGCTATATCTACAATTCTGTCATCTATTTTTTTTAAGTTTTCTAGTATGTCTTTTTTCCTTTTTTGTGTTAGTAGGCTAGATACATTTGTAATTGTTGCCTCTTTGTTTATCTTTCTGGATGTTGTTATTATTGTTGCTGTCTTAAATTTATAATTAATCCCATCCCTTTCGTTTTTTATTTCGGATTTTATTTCTACGCCATCTTCTTTCAATTGCATAGAGAAAAGCTTATTGGAAACCCTG
>NZ_JADCKB010000065.1 GCF_014982785.1 Ructibacterium gallinarum | reverse complement strand
CTTTCCAATCAAGCCGCTTTCGCACCAAACTTTCTCCTTAGAAAGGAGGTGATCCAGCCGCACCTTCCGATACGGCTACCTTGTTACGACTTCACCCTAATTATCAATCCCACCTTCGGCTGCGTCCCCCTTGCGGTTAGACTACAGACTTCGGGTGTTATCGACTCTCATGGTGTGACGGGCGGTGTGTACAAGGCCCGGGAACGTATTCACCGCGGCATGCTGATCCGCGATTACTAGCAATTCCGACTTCATATAGGCGAGTTTCAGCCTACAATCTGAACTGGGACCGGGTTTTGTGATTTGCTCCGCCTCGCGACTTCGCTTCACTTTGTTGCCGGCCATTGTAGTACGTGTGTAGCCCAGGACATAAGGGGCATGATGATTTGACGTCATCCCCACCTTCCTCCGATTTGTCACCGGCAGTCTCGCCAGAGTCCCCAACTTAATGATGGTAACTGGCAATAAGGGTTGCGCTCGTTGCGGGACTTAACCCAACATCTCACGACACGAGCTGACGACAACCATGCACCACCTGTCTCCACGTCCCGAAGGACTTCATCTATCTCTAGACTATGCGTGGGATGTCAAGCCCTGGTAAGGTTCTTCGCGTTGCTTCGAATTAAACCACATACTCCACTGCTTGTGCGGGCCCCCGTCAATTCCTTTGAGTTTCAACCTTGCGGTCGTACTCCCCAGGTGGGATACTTATTGTGTTTACTCCGGCACAGAAGGGGTCGATACCTCCTACACCTAGTATCCATCGTTTACGGCATGGACTACCAGGGTATCTAATCCTGTTTGCTCCCCATGCTTTCGCGCCTCAGCGTCAGTTACCGTCCAGAAAGCCGCCTTCGCCACTGGTGTTCCTCCTAATATCTACGCATTTCACCGCTACACTAGGAATTCCGCTTTCCTCTCCGGCACTCAAGACTGTCAGTTTCAAATGCAGCTCCGGGGTTAAGCCCCGGTATTTCACATCTGACTTGACTGCCCGCCTACACGCCCTTTACACCCAGTAAATCCGGACAACGCTCGCCACCTACGTATTACCGCGGCTGCTGGCACGTAGTTAGCCGTGGCTTATTCTGTGTGTACCGTCATCTTCTTCCACACTTAAAGAAGTTTACGATCCGAAAACCTTCTTCCTTCACGCGGCGTTGCTGCGTCAGGGTTGCCCCCATTGCGCAATATCCCCCACTGCTGCCTCCCGTAGGAGTCTGGGCCGTGTCTCAGTCCCAATGTGGCCGATCAACCTCTCAGTTCGGCTACTGATCGTCGCCTTGGTAGGCCTTTACCCCACCAACTAGCTAATCAGACGCGAGTCCATCTTTAGGCGAAAATACTTTGATTGCTCTCCCATGCGGAAAAACAATGTTATGCGGTATTAGCAGTCGTTTCCAACTGTTGTCCCCCTCCTAAAGGCAGGTTACTCACGCGTTACTCACCCGTCCGCCGCTTTCCTCATTATGCTTCATTCCGAAAAATTCCACTTAATGATTCTCGCTCGACTTGCATGTGTTAGGCACGCCGCCAGCGTTCGTCCTGAGCCAGGATCAAACTCTCGATTATATTGTTATATACTCAAAGCTTTCGCTTTGCCTATATACTCGTAATCGATCGCTTCTCAGCTCTTT
>NZ_JADCKB010000064.1 GCF_014982785.1 Ructibacterium gallinarum | reverse complement strand
ATTCAGTCTGCCATTCGCCTTGGCATGGCAGTGCGGGCCGCCGATCGCTTTTCCTCTGTGGAACAGCTGCAAAATGCCCTCAACGGCCAAAGCACAACTTGGGTTCCAACGACTCCCGAGGAAAATACATTACCGCAAAAACCAGCCTCAAAAACTACTGTAACTACACATTCCGGTCTCTTTATTGGAATGATTTTCGGTGCGGCCACTGTTTTATTTCTGGTTGCGGGGACATTTTTCTTTCTGCTTCAAAATTCCCCTAAACAGAATCTGGCCACTGGCTCCACAAAAGCCCCGGTTCAGGCTACGGCAACTGCCGCACCGGCTACAGCAACGCCGACACCTACCCTTCTTCTGCCAGATCTGTACATTCCCTCCTATACCTACAAAAATATGTATGGTATCGAGGGCTCTGAGCTGGTTACCCAGCAAAATGAATTTCAGTTGGTTTCTGATACCCTGCAGGGTTATTATCAGCAGTATGCCGCCTTTGTCACATCAGGGGCACGGGATGCTGACACCTTTCATAGCTATCTAAGTCCTTACCTAAAACCCGGTTCAGAAGCCATGAAAAACCAGTGGAATTATTTTAACAAATATAATATTTTAAGCTATCAAATCGATGACTCTATGATCAAAAGCATCCGCAAAAACGGCAACACCTATTATGTCTGGGCTTTTGAAGCATATACAGAATTAAAAAACGACCAGATAAATCACGGCAGTGAAAATTGGGTCTATCTTATGGAAAAGGAAGACGGGAAACTTCGTGTCCTTGATTATACGCAAGATCCGTCGGCAGGTAATGCAGGATGAAAAAACAACATATGCTTGTAACTGTCTTGTTGTGCATCTTAATAATTGCAATTTGCGCAGGAGGTTGCTTGCTCTTCCTTGTAATATCTCAGTCTGATTCATCAAAGACATCAAATATTCCTAAAGTGACCGCTTCTACATCGGAGTCAGATCCGAAACCTGTTTTTTCCTCAGAGGAAATTCCGCCTGCCCTGCAGGAAAAAATGTGGGGAGTGACTATTTCTGAAAGCTCTCCGGTGTCTTTTGAAGATCTGCGTTGTTTAACCATCAGCTTTTACGATTACAACGGCAAAATAGGCCAAGGGAAATTGATTGTTCACTGTACTCTTGCGCAAGAAGTCCTGCAGATATTTCGCGAACTTTATAAAGCTGAATTTCCCATTGAAAAAATGCAGCCTGCCTGTTTTTATTATGGTGATGACATCCTTTCCATGGCAGATAACAACACAAGCGCTTTTAACGACCGACCCATAGAAAGTTCAGGAGGACTGAGTTTTCATCAGCTGGGAGCCGCCATTGACATCAACCCTTTGGTCAATCCCTATATTCAGTTCTCTACCAACACGATTCTGCCTCCCCAAGGCGAACCCTATTTGGATCGCTCCCGGAAGGTAAAGGGTATGATACAGCCAGATGATGTCTGCGTACAAATTTTTAAAAAATACGGCTGGCGCTGGGGCGGAGATTGGTCCAGCTTAAAAGATTACCAGCATTTTGAAAAAGATATTTAAGGGAGCGAAAAAAATGGGATTATGTATGGGGTGCATGAAAGAAAAAGGAGAAGCACAGGTCTGTCCGTACTGCGGCCTTGACGAGACGGAGCTTGCCCAAAGCGCAGGGGCATTCCTGCCGCCGG
>NZ_JADCKB010000063.1 GCF_014982785.1 Ructibacterium gallinarum | reverse complement strand
ACCTTTGATGCCATTTCTGCGACCAAACTTTTCCGGAAAGCGATGAATGTATCGGTCTGATACATAATATCCTGTAGTTTAAAAATAATCTGTGCTTTTAAATAGAATATTGCTCCTTGCAGCGCCATTTGATTTGCTGTGGGCTTGCCGCTGTTTATCCTAAAAAAGTCAAAATTTCCGCAAAAATCAAAAATATAAAACTTATTTTTGTCTTCGCCGTCCAAAAGTCCGGGACAAAGTCGTGTGCCGCGGCCGATCATTTGCCAGAATTTTGCCTTGCTCATGACCTTTTTGAAGAAGACAAGGTTTAAAACTTCTGGAACATCAATGCCGGTGTCCAGCATATCAACTGAAATAGCAATCTGCGGCAATTTTTTCGGATCAGAAAACGCATCAATCAAGCTTTGGGCATAATTAATCCGGTTGTCAATCACTTGGGCAAAATCTTTCAAATGTGGGTATTCACTGTGAAATACTTCAAGAATTTTTTCTGCATGATTATGGTTTTTGGCAAATATAATGGTTTTCCCAATTTTTTCGCCGTAGTCTATTTTGATGCCATTTGTCATAAGCACATGCAGAACCTGGCGAATGGTATCACGGTTAAAAATCCATTCGTTTAATGCAGAAGAACTGATCCTTTCCGGAATTTCTCCATTCACATCCTCAAATAGATTTTCATATTCCTCTTTTTCTTCATCTGTCAAATCAGCATAGGTGATCCCCTGCTCGATAAACTTAAGCTTAGATTCCACAGACATATAATCCACCAAATATCCGTCGTTTACCGCCTGGGCAAGCTCATAACCATAAGTCGGGACTCCGCTTTCGAGTTCAAAAATTTCGTAAGTGTTTTTATCAATCTCATCTTTTGGCGTTGCGGTTAATCCCACAAGAGAAGCATCAAAATAATGAAAAATATCTTTATATTTGTTGTAAATACTTCTGTGTGCCTCATCGCATATCAAAAGGTCAAAATGACCGCTTGTGAAAAGCTTGCCTTCGTCATCCTTTGCATTATCAATCACATGATACATAGTCTGATAGGTAGAGAAAACGCAGTGTGCCGCAAAGTTGTCTTTTTCCTCGCATAAATTTGTTACGGATAAATCGGGGAGTAAATTGACAAAAGAACGCTTTGCCTGTGTAACCAGGGAATTTCGATCTGCCAAAAACAAAATGTTTTTTACCCAGCCATGTTCTAAAAGAACTTTGCATAGTGCAATAACGGTTCTCGTTTTCCCCGAACCTGTTGCCATAACCAAAAGTGCTTTTCTGCGGTTTTTATTATCAAAAACATCACAAACCGCTTTGATTGCTCCCTCTTGATAATATCTGCCTGCAATATTTTTGTCTACCATAATATGCTTCAAACTTGTCCGCATTCTGCGAAGATTAAACAGTTTTTCCAAGTCGCGCTTTGAATAAATAGACGCAACTTTTCTTTCGGGATACTGTCCGTCGTCAATTCTGGTTTCAAAACCGTTGGTTAAGAATATAACGGGGCGTCTGCCGTATTGCTGTTCTAAAATATCCGCATATAATTTTGCTTGCTGTCTTCCTTTTGATACATCCTCACAAGTGCGTTTTGCCTCAATCACTGCAAGAGGCTTCTGCATATCATCGTATAATACATAATCGGCATAGCCTGTTTCCGCTTGGTTGGGCATACCCAAAAGTTCAACTTCATTGATCCAGTCT
>NZ_JADCKB010000062.1 GCF_014982785.1 Ructibacterium gallinarum | reverse complement strand
TGATTTTTTAAAATCTTCGTCATATTTTGTATAATTGTTTGTACCCATAGTATCTCTCCTTTTTTGTGTCTTTTTTATTATATCATATATTGCATCTTTGTGTCTACTTTTTTAGCGTTGATCCAAAAGGACCTGTTGACAAAGTGCGTATTTTATGAGTTTAAACGGTCCCTAATACATAAATTTGAAGGCATATACACGCCTATATTATCGCAAAATATGGATTTAGGGCTTCCGTAAGCGCTTTAACCAACCGCTTTAAATTCAGTGCCAAAGCCGAAAAGAGGCATTCTTCATGAACCCTGTGAATGCCTCTTTTTTCGGCGAGGGTATTAGAAAAAGTCTGTAAAATTGAATCCTTCTATGATAGAATAAAAATATATCGTAGGAGGATTTTAGTTATGGGAAGAAGAAAACGGTCAAGATTAAGTGAAGGAAAAAGAAATATCATAGCAGGTTTGATTGAAGAATATGACATCAAAACTGCAGAGGATATTCAAGAAGCTCTAAAGGATTTGCTCGGCGGCACGATTCAAGAAATGATGGAAGCTGAGCTGGATGAACATTTGGGTTATGAGGAATATGAACGCAGCGACAATTCTGATTACAGAAATGGTACAAAGCCGAAGATATTGCGTAGTACTTATGGTGAAATACCAATCAATGTTCCACAGGATCGTGACGGGGATTTTGAACCTCAAATTGTGCAAAAACGGAAAAAGGATATATCGGAGATTGAGCGCAAAATCATTGCTATGTCAGCCAAAGGCATGACAACAAGACAAATCTCATCTATGATTGAAGATATTTACGGCTTTGAAGTTAGTGAAAGCATGGTAACAAGTGTTACAAACAAGATACTGCCCCAAATTGAGGAATGGCAGAACAGACCGCTATCAGCTGTATATCCGATTGTATTCATTGATGCAATTCATTTTTCTGTTCGTGATGAGCATATCGTAAAAAAGATAGCTGCATATATAATTCTTGGCATTAACGATGAAGGTCGCAAGGAAGTTTTAAGTATAATCATTGGCGAAAATGAAAGTTCAAAATACTGGCTTGGTGTACTGAATGACCTTAAGAACCGTGGAGTTGAGGATATTCTGATATTATGCGCAGATGGACTTACCGGGATAAAGGAAAGTATTACTGCCGCATATCCTCAAACGGAGTATCAGCGTTGTATTGTGCATCAAGTGCGTAATACATTAAAGCATGTGGCAGAAAAGGACAAAAAAGCATTTGCTAATGATTTAAAGAGTATTTACCATGCTCCGAATGAAGAAAAAGGATATGAAATAATGCTGAAAGTCACGGAAAAATGGCAGGACAGATACCCCAATGCCATGAAACGCTGGGACGAGAATTGGGATGTAATTTCTCCCATGTTTAAGTTTTCAGCGGATGTTCGCAAGGTAATTTATACAACCAATGCCATAGAAAGCCTTAATAGCAGTCTTCGTAGATTAAACAGTCAAAGAAGCGTATTTCCGAGCGATACGGCACTTTTGAAAGCACTTCATTTAGCGACATTTGAAGCCACAAAAAAGTGGACGATGCCGCTTAGAAACTGGGGCAGAGTTTATGGAGAGTTGTCGATCATGTACGACGGCAGGCTCTCGTAGCACAATTTTTTGGCATTCCAAGGGTAAAATGCACGCCCGGAAAAAATGATATGCACCCCAAAAGTTGGACATACATAGTTGAGATTTTGGAGGTGTATATTATGGGCAAAGAATTATATTGTAAAGAAATAAAACTAGAAGCAGTACAATATGTTTTATCCGGACATTCCTAT
>NZ_JADCKB010000061.1 GCF_014982785.1 Ructibacterium gallinarum | reverse complement strand
CTCCCTATATAATCTTAGTTTTTCTTTAATTTTCTCCGTTTTTCTTACAATTTCAAAAGTTTCATAATGAGTTTATGGATAAAATCATTGTATCTGATTGATTTCAGTACGATTTTTGAGTAAAATGGATACAAAAATCAAAGCGTCGTTACTTTTTATGAATGGCACTTTGGTATCCCACTTCACTTATAGCAGCTTAACCTCCCATGTCTAACAGGGTCTTTGCCCTAAATTCCTTCGTTCCGCTTATCCATAATGTGGTGCCGGTTTATGCTCCTATTCCGAGTCTTTGCTCTGATGGACAATATCAAGCACCGACTACCTGCTCATTATTTTTCTTCTTCGTTGTAAATCTTCCCAGGCTCTTTTGAGGACGCTTTCCCTGTTAAGATTTTTTACTTTTTCTTACGCTGCCATCGGTTCCGGTCTGATAATGTCTTTCATCAGCTTTTGACTGTCATATTCCGTACCTTTTATTAGCAAAGCATAGAATATGCGTATTACCTTGCAGCATAATGCAATCTTTGATTGTTTTCCCTTTAACGGATTTTTGTCTCTTGTTGTGTAGTATCGATGCAATTCCCTGAATTCCGGTAAGTGCATCGTCATTGACATCACGGCTTGAAACAGTGTATACCTCAATAGTTTTCTTCCGCGTTTACTTATGCATGACCGCCCTTTATACTTGCCGGAACTGTTTTCGGTTATTGCAAGTCCTGCAAGCTTCTGGATTTGTTTCGGAGAGTCAAAGCGTCTAATATCTCCAACCTCGCCAAAAAAGCTTGCCACCGTCAATATGCCTACACCTTTGATATTTAACAATTTTTCTGCATTCGGAACTTGAATACAAAGCGTTTCAAGTATCTCGACAACTCTTTGCATTTGCTCCTTTTTTCTCAGATAATCCTCAATAAGCATTGATATTTCACATCTTGCAGCACTTGCTCCATGCTTAACACCTACACTTGATTTTGCTGTTTCCACTAAAAGATTGGCTCTTTTCATTCCGACAGCACGGATTTTCTTTGCACGCCACAACCCATTTATGGCTTCAGCTCCCATATTAACCGCATCCGCAGGCAATGGTGCATTTATCAATACCTCAATACTGCTGTCGCATTCCCAATTTCCAAATACATTTTTGTACTCGGGAAAATATATTGCAAACCATCTTTTGATACGGTTTTCTATCGCAATCATTTCCCTGTTTATACGCATTCTGTTTTCGTTCATAATACGAAGTTCAGCATATATGTCTTCCGGAATGTACGGTATTAAATATCTGCCCTCTATTACCAGCTTTGCAATCACTTTTGGGTCTTTTCTGTCGTTCTTGCTCGGATGATTGTCATCAAGCTCCTTTGTGCGTTTGACATGCATGGGATTGACAAACACAAATTTGATATCGTGTTCTTTCAAGTATTCAGCAAGAGTGAACCAGTAATGTCCCGTAGGCTCTGCGCCTATTATGATATTATCCTTTTGATTGGTCTTACAGATTTCAGCCAGCCATTCTGAAAAGTTTTCAAATCCATAACTTGTACTTTCAAATTTGAATATTTTTGAAAGCTCCAAACCACGCCAATCAAAGGCACGGGCATAGTGCGTTTCGCTCGAAATATCAATTCCCACAACCAAAGTTGTATTTTTTACTTGACTTATTTTCTCATTCTGTGTTATACTCATCTTAGAGTTCCTCCCTTAGTGGATTTCTTTTTATTAGGGCTTTGACCCTGTGTTACATTCTAAGGGAGTGAACTCCTTTTTGTCAAACCTCATTTTTGTTACTTAACAGGAATGCTCCT
>NZ_JADCKB010000060.1 GCF_014982785.1 Ructibacterium gallinarum | reverse complement strand
TAACAATGTTATCACCGCCTGCACTGATCCTAATCGTTCAAACTCTTTTAAAGCTCTTTCTTTTTCTTCTCTCGTATACATTTCTTTTACTCCTTTCAGAGTCCAAGATTATGTCCGCATACCCCCCTCTCAAATTTACAGAAAAACTCTCACACCGCCGGTAAAATTAGTAATATAATTACTAAAAATCACGTATTTAACCCATTTATTTTATAAAAATCATCTTTTACCAATAAAGTTAAAATAATGAAACATTAAATTTCCATAATATAATATCAATTATTTGTCACCGGTTCTCACCTTTTTACTGTATTTGTCAAAGCCACTACCGACAGCATGGAAAATAAAACATTCTGTTTGACATAACCTTCTTCTTTAACCTAAAATGTCCCCAGAAGTAGAGATGGTGACAATTTGCCACGGAATAAACTTTCCGCTGTTTTGTAATGCCTGTTTGACTGCATTTTCAATACCACCGCAGCACGGAACCTCCATGCGTACAACCGTCACGCTTTGGATGTTATTATTTGCTATGATCGCTGTCAGTTTTTCAGTATAATCTATCATATCTAACTTCGGACAACCCACAATACAAATTTTATTTTTCATAAAGTCTTCGTGAAAATTTCCATACGCATAGGCAGTACAGTCAGCAGCAACAAGCAAATTTGCCCCATCAAAATAAGATGCGTTAGGCGCAACCAGCTTGATCTGCACAGGCCATTGAGATAGTCTTGATGGATTGTGGACAGCAACAGCCGTATTACTTCCTTCTGCAGATTCACGTGTAATGGCTTTTGCCATAGTGCCAGGACAGCCACAAGCAAGATTCGGCACTGCTTTTGCTTGCATCACAGCTTCTTGATCATAAGCCAGCGCCTCTCTTTCTTCAAACGCAATCGCTCCCATCGGACAGGCGGGAAGACAATCTCCGAGTCCGTCACAATAATCTTCACGGAGAAGTTTCGCTTTACCATCAATGATACCGATTGCACCCTCATGACATGCCTCTGCACAAATTCCACACCCGTTGCATCTGTTTTCATCAATTTTAATAATTTTTCGTATCATATTACATCCTCCTCTGCATTTCCAATTTAAAATTATTTTCGCAAATTTCTTCTATTTTGCGTTTTCCAGAAGCAATTGTCATTTCATTATCTTGACTTACATTACATATTATAATACAATATAAAAAACAAATCGGTTGTTTTTACAACAGAAACGGAGATTTTATGAAACAATATATTGATGTTCTCAAAAACACAAAGTTATTTTCCGGTGTGAGTGCAGAAGAAATAGAAACTATGCTCCGCTGTCTTGGGGCAACACTTCATCCATACAAAAAAGGCGAGTATGTCTTTCGTGCAGGAGAACATATTCCCGCTTTGATGATATTGGTTGACGGCACTTTACATATACAAAAGGATAATTATTGGGGGCACCGCTCTATTTTAGGCAACGTGATGGTTGGCGAAATGTTTGGAGAAGCATATGTGTCGCCTGATAGTGATGCAATACTCAATGACATTGTTGCAATGACAAACAGCCAAGTTATGTTTTTTGATATTCACCGGATTCTTTCGGTATGCTCTTCTGCCTGCAAATTTCATGCTCTGACCGTAAAAAATCTATTTTTTGCTGTATCAGAAAAAAACAGAAAACTTGTTACCAAACTTGGTTATCTTTCAAGCAGGACAACTCGAGAGAAACTATTAACTTATCTTTCTGATGAGGCGAAGCGCAACAACAGTTCTACTTTTTCCATTCCTTTCAACCGCCAGCAACTTGCAGATTTTTTGTCGGTTGACCGCAGTGCCATGTCAAATGAATTATGTAAAATGCGGGATGATGGATTGATCACATTTGACAGAAACCTTTTTACATTAAAATAAACATATAAAACTCCTCATTGCCAAAATGGCAATGTGGACTGCCCCAATTTGTGCGGACAGTACAAAAACGCCCTTGATGGTAGGATAAATTAAAGATTTAAGCAATATACTGACTTCGTTTTTCAAGCGGAGTCAGTATTGTTTTTATTTGTATTCTTTCG
>NZ_JADCKB010000006.1 GCF_014982785.1 Ructibacterium gallinarum | reverse complement strand
AATTTCTTCTCTATACTTAAAACAGAGTGTATTTACCGAACCAAACTCAAGACCTATGAGGAGGCGCGCCTCCTCATAGATGAATATATCTATTTCTACAACAACGAAAGAATACAAATAAAAACAAAACTGACTCCGCTTGAAAAACGAAGTCAGTATATTGCTTAAATCTTTAATTTATCCTACCATCAAGGGCGTTTTTGTACTGTCCGCACAAATTGGGGCAGTCCAGATGGATATTTCCATTTGCGGGATTTTCTCTTTTTATACATAAATTTTAAATATTATAGCAAGGATGCAGCCTCTTTATCCACAATAACAATGGTGTTCGGGTGACAGCTTAAAAGAGTAGCAGGAATTTTGGGATCAATTATCCCGTGCATCAACGCCTTGATGGCTGGCGCTTTTGATTTTCCGTTTGCAATCAGCAAAATAGTTTTTGCCTTCATAATAGGTGCAATTCCCATTGTCAGTGCTTGGGTAGGAACATCTTCAATTTTTTTAAAGAAACGTGAATTTGCTTCAATGGTGTTTTGTGTCAACTTTGTTATGTGTGTACCAGCTAATAATGTTTCTGCAGGCTCGTTAAATCCGATATGACCGTTTTGACCGATTCCTAAGACTTGGAGATCAATACCTCCATTTTCTTCAATGGCTTTGTCATATGCAAGGCATTCCTCCTGGGGATCGGCGGCTGACCCATTGGGAATATGAATTTTTTCCGGACTAAGGTTTACCTTACTATATAAATGTTGATTCATAAAATAATAGTAACTTTGATCATTTTTTTTGTTGATGGGATAGTATTCGTCCAAGTTAAATGTCGTTACTTCTGAAAAGTCCAAGTTCATGGCCGTCAAGTTCTCATACATACCGACCGGAGAAGAACCGGTAGCAAGCCCCAAAGTGCAGTTGGGCTTCAGTAAAATTTGCGCAGCGACAATTTCGGCAGATTTTTTTGATATTTCATTGTAGTTCTCGCAAATTATTAATCTCATACAAATGCTCCTTTTAATTCTAAATTTGTATTGTGAGTTCTATATTATTATATCCTTTATTTGAAATTTTGTAAATGCATTCCGTTTCATACTAATGTTAAAACCCATTCGATGAGCAAAAATATTTTTGTACAATTTCCTGCATCTGCCCTAATTTAGATTCCATATCCGCAACCAGTTTAAATTGTGTGCGTGCGCGATCTAGATTATGTCTCGGTCGATGAACTTTAAAATAGTGGTCTCCTTCCAGATAATCTGTAAGGAAGCGTGTACCACATTCCAGCGTCATCAGTTTTGCAGAAAATGGAAGAAGTTCTGCTTCTTTTGCAGTAATAGCATTTCCGAGTTCTTCCAAATATCCTTTTGTGTATTGTTCAAACAGTCCAATATCCATCCAAACGGTACTTAAATCCTGTTCATCCTCAGCTGCAGTACTGGCACCAAAACGTATCGAATCGCCAAAATCAAAAAGCATGGAACCAGGCATTACGGTATCCAAGTCAATCACACAAAGTCCTTCCCCGGTGATCTCATCGATCATAACATTATTTAATTTTGTATCATTGTGTGTTACCCTAAGCGGGATTTCGTGATTTGCAATAGCGTTAACAATCATAGAAGCATCTTTTTCACGGTCCAAAACAAATTGAATTTCGTCTTCAACTTCTTTTTTACGCCCTATACAGTCTACTGCTACCGCTTTTTTGAAATTCTGATACCGGGATACTGTATTGTGAAAAGCAGGAATCGTTTCTTTTAGTTGTTCGGCTGGAAAATCCTTTAACATATTCTGAAAATGTCCAAACGCTTTTGCACTTTTATAAAATATTTCTGGATTTTCAACTGTTTGATAGCATAGCGCATGACTGATAAATAGGTACATGCGGAACAGGTCGCCATATTTGGTAACATAATATCTCTTTCCGTCTTTGGTAGGTACCAGAGTTAATGTTTCACGGTATGGGTCACCGCAATTTGCAATAATTTTCTCATGCAGGAAATCCGTAACCAAGATAATATTGTGCATCACCTCTTCTGGATGCGCAAAAACAGTTTGGTTGACTCTTTGCAAAATATATCGTGAACTGGTAGTATTAATCAAATAGGTATCGTTAATATGTCCTTCACCATAGGGAAGAGCACTGATATATCTTCCATCTAATTTAAAATTTTCACAAAGTTCCTGGCAATCATAGGCCTTCATAGTATCCCTCCTCAATCATTTGATTCATTGCAGAGCGAACCGATGCCAAATCTTCTCGGTAGGTCATGCCGTACCATTTGTCACGGCAGTGGAATACCTTCACTTTGGCTTTTCCTTCCTGAATCAGACGATCTACTACAAAGGGAATAAAAAATTCGTCTTTCATCGGATCCTTTAAGCTGGAATAAAATTCTTTAAACTGGGTATCAAGGACATCAAAAATTTCTGGTGTAAATCCCCATAAATTCATGGAAACCTGTGTATCCTCAGGCAGCGGAATCCAATCCTGCCCGTTTTCAGTATATTTAAAACCTTGAATTTTCGTTCGTTCTGTAATAGATTTTAAATATCCATTCTCCATTTCACAGATGCCGCGAGCCACAGTACCGTTTTCTGTCAGTGTATTTTTTAAGTCAAATGCAACCATTGAAAAATCCAGTCCTTGTGCTGTGGTGAGATAACTGTGGATTTCCTGGTATGCATGACGGCCGTAATAGTCATCTGCATTGATTACAGCAAAGGGGGTTTTCACTTTGTCACGGCAGCAGAGAATGGCATGCCCAGTTCCCCACGGCTTTGTCCGGCCAGCAGGCAAAGAATTCGTTTCCTGAAAAGCATAATCTACTTCAATATTTTTTATACGGCTCCCTACAATTTCTTTAAAATCATCGTACATTTCTTCTTTAATAATAAATACGACTTTATCAAAGCCGGCCGTGGCAGCATCAAAGACAGAAAAATCAAGCAATACGGCTCCGTTTTTTGCCACTGGCGCCATTTGCTTTAAACCGCCAAAGCGGCTACCCATTCCGGCCGCCAGAGCAACTAAGGTTGTTTGACTCATTTTCCTTCCCTCCGTAGAATATTCTCTATTTTTCGTATCCATTTGGATTTTGCTGCTGCCAACGCCAAGTATCTTCACACATTTCATCTAATCCACGCAGCGCTTCAAACCCAAGTTCTTTTTTTGCTTTTTGCGGATCTGCATAGCAAGTAGCGATATCTCCGGGACGGCGGTCGCACAATTCGTATGGAATAGTCTTACCACAGGCTTTTTCAAATGCTTTTACCATATCCAGTACACTGTATCCGTGCCCGGTACCAAGATTATAAATGACAACTCCAACATTGGAGTTTAATTTTTCTAAAGCTTTCAAATGTCCGTTTGCAAGATCTTCCACATGAATGTAATCCCGTACTCCAGTACCGTCAGGTGTATCATAATCACTTCCAAATACACGAAGATGATCCAGTTTTCCGATTGCAACTTGCGCAATATAGGGAACCAAATTGTTTGGGATTCCCTTGGGGTCTTCTCCAATCATCCCGCTTTTATGAGCGCCAACAGGATTAAAATACCGAAGGAGCGCGATATTCCATTGGGGGTCTGAAACATAAAGATCTTGTAAAATCTGTTCAATCATCAGTTTGGTTTGACCATAAGGGTTGGTGCAGGAGAGCGGAAAATCTTCTCGAATGGGAATCGAATCAGGTTTACCATATACGGTTGCCGAGGAACTGAAAACAATCTTTTTTACACCATGCTTTGTCATGATTTTACAAAGACTTAATGTACTTCCTAAATTATTTTCATAATATTCAATCGGTTTTGCAACCGATTCACCCACCGCCTTTAACCCGGCAAAATGAATAACAGCATCAATTTTATGTTCTGAAAAAATTTGATCCAAAGCTGTTTCATTACGTAGATCTATTTTATAAAATGCAGGCGCTTTTCCAGTTAGCTGTGCAATCCTGTGAACTGCCTCTTCGGAACTGTTGCATAAATTATCTGCAATCACAATGTCATATCCAGCTTCCAATAACTGAACACTTGTGTGGCTTCCAATATATCCTGCTCCGCCGGTCACCAAAATTTTCATAGCAAGTACCTCCTTGAATTTATTTTATTACATTCAATATAACATGAAACAATTATAAATTCTTTATCCAATTGGACAAAAAATTTGCATATTTGGTCAAAATATGATATACTTAATCTTAGGGAGGGAGAAGTCATGGAATATCATGCAACACGATTAAAAAAAGTATTTCATGTAAATAAAATTGTTACGGTGCATTATTTTGAGTATGAGAAAAATTATTTCTTTGTTGGTGAAAGCCATGACTTTTGGGAATTTGTATATGTTGACCGTGGTGAAATTGAAATTGATATGGGTTCCGAACGGTTTGTTTTGTCCCAGGGATATGCAGCATTTCATCAACCGGGAGAATATCATAATTTACGAGCAAATGGGGTTGTCGCGCCCAATTTAGTTGTCATTTCTTTTGTGTGTCAATCACCGGATATGGATTTTTTTAAAAGGCGAATCCTTCCTTTTTCTGATGCAGAAAAACAGATTCTATCGGCCATTATTCGGGAAAGCAAACAAGCGTTCTCTTCTCCGCTGGATGATACGTTTATGTTTCGCTTAAAACGCAGGAAATCGGCGAATTTTGGGGCAGAACAATGCATTTCTTTGTTTTTGGAACAGCTTTTAATTTCCCTGCGGAGGAGTTTTGGTGGCATTAGAACAAACAGTACAGTCTTAAAGCGTATTGGAGAGAAGGATTTGGCGGCATCAGCAATTGCCTATATGCAGGAACATATTTGCGAGAATTTGAGTTTGATTCAAATTGCTGATGCTATGGGAGTGAGTCGAACCAGCTTGAAAAATACCTTTAGGGAACAGGTCGGCCAAGGTGTCATGCGGTATTTCGCACAGAAAAAAATGGAACTTGCAAAAATATTGATACGGGAAGGAAATAGGAATATCTCACAAATTTCTGCGTATTTAGGTTTTGACTCCATTCATTTATTTTCACGACGCTTTAAACAACTTACAGGAATGACACCCACGGAATACGGGAAATCGGTCAAGGTAGGATTTGAATAAAATTGTATTTTTTGTTCTTTGGTATATTTACATCCAAAACAGGGCAAGATAGGAAGGAAAGAAATTATCAACTGTCCTGAAAGGAGATTAAAGATATTATGAAAAAAAGATTTATACTTTTCATAGCAGCTGTCGTTTGCTGTATGATGCTGGCAGCCTGTGGTTCTGATGGATCTACAACTATGGATCAAGGAAGAGATACCAATGGTATGCAGGGAGAACCCACAGATGTAACAGCACATCCAGACAAAGATGAAACAAACATGGCGGAAGATGCAGGAAACGCTGTAAAAGACGTTACGGATGGAGCAGGAAATGCTGTGAAGGATGCTGCGGATGGCGCTGGAGAAGCTGTTAAAGATGTTACAGAAGGCGCAGGAAATGCTGTAAAAGATGCTGCTGATGGTGTTGGAGAGGCGGCGAAAGATTTAACTGGAGAAAAATAGCTACTAAATGTGAAAATTTGCAGTTTCTGAATATATGGATATTTACGCTTGTCTTATGTAAGCAAAGGAATAAATTTAAAACGGTGCAAAACCGTGTCGGTCTCTTTGAGCAGTCCGCACGGTTTTTTCCGTTACATTAAAAATGTTACTTTATTATGTTACACAGTAAAATGAATTTATCATATTTGTTTGAGGTATTAATCTACCAGAAATTTGTAACCTGATGTTTCTGATATAAAAAGAAAAAATGTTGCATACATTAAAGTGTGGTAAACGAAATTTAATGGTTCTGCCTCTTGTCAGATAAAGATAAAACTGGTATAATATTGGTCGGTGAATAAAAAATGCGTATTTTAGGAATTACTGGAGGAATTGGAGCTGGTAAAACCACTGTAACGCAGATGTTTGTCCGGCTGGGAGCAGATGCAGTGGATGCTGATCAAATTTCTCATGAAATTATGCTTCCCAATGGAAGTGCATATTTTCCAGTTGTGCATGCGTTTGGAAAAAATATCTTAAATGCTGATGGTACAATCCACCGTAAAAAACTGGCAGACATTGTTTTTCAAAATGAAAAGCAATTACAGCTGCTAAACCAAATAACACATGGATGTATTTTTGAAGAAATGCAGAGGCGAATAGACCGTTCTAAGGCTTCTTTACTTTGTCTGGATGTTCCTTTGCTCTTTTCCAGTGATTTTCCCATTCGATGTGATAAAACACTGGCAGTGATTGCACCAGAAAATTGCCGGATTCAAAGGGTTATGCAAAGAGATTCCTGTACCAGAAAGCAGGCCGAACAGAGAATTTGCAGACAGCTTTCTGATACAGAATTTACTGCTCTTGCAGATTTTTGTATTGTTAATGACGGATCTGCGGAAAAGATATGGGAACAGGTCAAAAATGTATATCAAATTATGATGGAGTAAAAATATGAGAAATGTACGGCCCACATACAAAGGCCGCCGTAGGCGGCAAAAAGGGGGATGCGGAGGTTGTCTGGGGAAGCTGTTGATTTTGATTTTTGTTTTTGTGGTTGTGGGCTTTTTGGGATATAAAGCCTTTCAGGGCTTTGGGATACGTAACCGTATTTTGCAGACCCGTTATCCAATTCGATATCAGACAGAAGTAGAAAAATATGCTGAGGAATTTCAATTAGAACCTGCTTTGGTGTATGCGGTTATCCGTACCGAAAGCGGCTTTGATCCATATGCTGTTTCATCTGCTGGGGCAAAAGGATTGATGCAGCTAAAAGAAGAAACGGCTTTTGATTGTGTACGAGCATTAAAAATAAATCACTTTACCGTAGATGATCTGTTTGACCCAGCTGTGAATATACGATTGGGATGTTATTATTTTAGTAAACTACTAAAAACATATGATGGATGTATTGAAACAGCAGCAGCTGCTTATAACGGCGGTCCAGGAAATGTTGAAAAATGGCTACAGGATGAAGCATTGGTGGATGAAAAGGGAAAGCTAACAAAAGTTCCCTTTGCGGAAACACGCAATTATGTGGAAAATATAGTTGAATCTTATCAAATGTATCAAAAGCTTTACACGAATGCTGAATAAAATAAAAGGAGAGATGCTTTATGGCAAAAGAAAATCAAAATGCGCAAACCTTATGTTATGAAAATAAAAACAGATTTGCGGAATTAGAGGAAAAAGAAAGAAAAAAGCTGTTCGAATTTTGTGAAGATTACAGAAAATTTATCTCTAATGCCAAAACAGAGCGTGAATTTTGCGATGATGCTTGCCGTGTTTTAGAGTCAAACGGTTTTGTGCCGTTGGAAGATAAAGCAAAATTAAAAGCAGGCGATAAGATCTATACGGTTAACCGGGGCAAAGGTGTGATTGCTGCTGTAATCGGAACGGAAGAGATTGAAAACGGAATTAATTTGGTAGGGGCTCATATCGATTCTCCACGCTTAGATTTGAAGCCGAATCCGTTGTTTGAAGAGCAGTCGATGGCGTATTTTAAAACGCATTATTACGGTGGCATTAAAAAATATCAATGGACAGCTATTCCGCTGGCTATTCATGGTATTGCGGCATTGCAGGATGGGACTCAGATCAAAATTATTATTGGAGAGGAAGAAAATGACCCTGTATTTTGTGTAACTGATTTGCTCCCGCATTTGGCGCAGGATCAAATGACAAAAAAAATGTCAGAAGCAATTCCCGGCGAAAGCCTCAATGTTTTGCTGGGCAATCTTTGCTGTGATGATCCAGATGTGAAGGAAGGCGTGAAATATAATATTCTTAAATTGCTTAATGAAAAATATGATATTCAGGAAGAAGATTTGCTCAGCAGTGAAATCGAAGTTGTCCCGGCATTTGGTGCGCGGGACCTTGGTTTTGATCGCACTATGATTGCTGGATATGGTCAGGATGACCGCGTATGTGCTTACACCGCTTTACGTGCAGTATTAGATGTCAAAAAACCTGCAAAAACAGCGGTATGCCTGTTGGTGGATAAGGAAGAAGTTGGCAGTATGGGAGCCACAGGAATGCAGTCTAGACATTTTGAAAATGTAATGGCGCGGATTTGTGCAAAGATAGTAAAGAATTATTCTGATCTTGTCCTACGGGAGATGCTATGTAATTCCACCTGTCTATCCGCCGATGTTGGCGCGGCACTGGACCCTAATTATCCTGAGGTAACGGAAAAGAAAAATTCTGCAATGATAAACTGCGGTATTATGTTGACAAAATATACTGGTTCCCGAGGTAAAGGTGGCGCCAGTGACGCAAGCGCAGAGGTAGTTGCTAAAATTCGTAAAATATTTAACGAGCACCAGGTGGAATGGCAGATTGGTGAATTGGGCAAGGTGGATGCTGGTGGCGGCGGCACCATTGCTCAGTTTGTTGCCAATTTGGATATGGATGTTATTGATGCCGGTGTTCCTTTGCTTTCCATGCATTCTCCGTTTGAGGTTGCAGGAAAGTTGGATATTTATATGACATACAAAGGATATCGCGAATTTTATCTTAACAATTAGTTTCGGAAAGGAAATTAAGCTATGTTGAAACGAATTGTATCGCTTTTGACAGCTTTCCTTTTTTTCGGAACAGCGGTAGGAGCGGAAACATCTTTACTTCCTGGGGAAGAAACTTATCTTCTTCCCCAGGAAACGGATTCTGACTATGCATTGGAAGTGCAAATACCGGTGGATCAGTTTTATCCCGGGGATGAAATTTATGTTTGCTATTCGTTGTCGGATATAAAATCAGTTTACGGAATGGAACTTTGTTTTTCTTATGATGACGATATTTTTTCTTATCAATCTATAGAAACTTTTGCAGATAACAAAAAAAATCCTGTGAACATTTTACAGCAGGAACCGGGGAAAATTCTTTTGGCCTGTTCTGTGACCGGAGAAGAAGCAGGTGCTGATACGGAACATTTGTGTACTTTAACATTAACAGCCAAAAAAGCCGGCAGTGGTAACATTATTCTATCCTCGGCTAAAATTGTTCAGAATGATTTAACTTGGCAAAACTTTATAGATATCAACATATGTACTTCGATCACTGTCAAAGATTATCCACAGGAAATAACCCCATCTCCAGGTGGGGGTGGAGGAAGCCGTCCTTCTGGATCTGGAAGTGTTCGTCCGTCAGGTGGAGGTAGTATCACTGTGCCGAGCGGAACGACAACGACTGCGGAAAAACCGGTACCGACAGAAATTCCGGAGATAGAAACCGACTTACAAAAGGATTTGATTTTTTCGGATCTTACCTCCTTTGAATGGGCTGAAGAAGCCATTGTATCTCTTTGTGATAAAGGAATTGTTTCCGGATATGAGGATGGAAATTTTCGGCCGGCACAACCGATTACCCGTGCGGAGGCTGTCAAGCTCATCTTGCTTTCCCTTTCTATGGAAAAATATGATGAAAAGGAAATATCCTTTACAGATGTCAAGAAAGATGATTGGTATTACACATATATTACAAAAGCAGCTGCATTAGGGATTATTCATGGTTATACAGATGGAAAGTGCGCTCCAGAAAATCAAATAACGCGGGAAGAATTTGCCGCTATGTTAATGAGAAGCATTAATGTAAAGGGTTATAACTTAACACCGAAACGGTTAAATATTAATTTTTCTGACGAAGAAGAAATTTCTGATTATGCAGTAGGGTATATTGATTTTCTGTACACTGCGGAAATTATGTCTGGAGATACAGATGGAAGATTTCGTCCAAAGGATCCCCTTGGCAGAGCAGAAGCTGCTGTAAGTCTGTTTCGTTTGCTTTCTGCGGAAGCAAATGCAGACGCTGAAGAGTCGACGGAAGAGAATCAGGTTTAAGGAGGTAGAAACATGTTCTTATATCATAGATTGTTCCATTTTGTTACTGTCTTATTACCTGTCCTTTTCCTTGTGTCATTTAATATTGGTGAGGCTAAAGTCGTTGAAGTGACTCCTTATGCGGATGAATTGCCATTTAATAAAACATGGGTGAACGAAGGCGATACTTTGGAACAGGCAACCGAAGTACATAATATTAATGTCTGGAAAGTGGAGGATTACGAACTCCCGACCATGTATGAAGATCCTTATGTTCTGCGTCGAACAGACAATACTTTGGAGGCATGGGTTATCTTTGAATTGCCATATATCGATTCACTGGAGATTTTAGGCTATTTCTGGCCGGAGCATGAAAATGAATTTTCGGTGTTCCTTTCTTCTGATGGAGAAACATGGGAAGAAACAACGCCGATTATAACTCGTATACCCGACACAGAGGGAAAAGAGCGCTGGACGAAAAAAAAATATCAGCTTTTTAATTTGGATAAGATAACCCATGTGAAGATCGTGTGGCCAGAAGTTGACGCTTCTTCTAATGACTGGTGGAACCCTTATTTGGGAAGTATCATTGCGACCATAAGTCAGCCAAGACCGGATGCAATCATTTCATATTTCCCGGAAGAGATGCAGATTCCGAGATTTGACACTGATTCTGTGACTTTGTCTGGAGCCGTTGTCGATCAATTGGGAATTGCTATGGAGAATTATCCCGTGTCCTGGACCGCCGAACAACCATTGCCTGCCGGATTACTGCTCAGTCCGGAAGGTATGCTGACCATTGATTCCAGCTGTAATGATGGCGCCACATTGCGAGTAACCGGCACTGCGATAGTGCCGGAATTTAAGCAACAACTTGTATCGGTAGATCAAATTGATATGCAGGGAAGAACGGTATGGAAATGGGTGCCAACAGGAAATATGGTTACATTGGAAACGCAAAAAGAAATTGTTTTTCATGCTGCTCTCCTGGGCGATACGGATGGTAATTTACAGCTGGATCAGGTTGATTTGGATTTTGTATGCCAACATTATGGTGCGCAGAGTACAGATAAGGACTGGAACAGCATCCGTCTTGCAGATATAGATGAAAATCAAAGAATTGATATTGTTGATGTAGCGTATTTCGCAAAATATAGTATATTGAAACAGGAAAATGAAGCATCTAACGAGGAAGCAACTGAGGTTTCTCAGGATAGAACAGAAGAGAAAGCGGAACCAGAAGGAGATTTGATAAAAGAATGAAACGTTTTGGATGTATTTTGCTAATATTGGGAATATTGTTGTGTCCGCTTTGTACCTTTTCCCAGGAGGATACAGTGACTGTCTCCCATTTTCCGGACGGGATTCTTTTAGATGACTGCGCGGATTTTTCTGTAGCGTATGCACATAGCGATGGAATCTACGTGGACGTTACTACAGAAGAAAACCAATATGCATTTGATGATTATACAATGTTTATGCGCAGTGAGGCAACGCAGGAATGGGTCGAATATGAAATACCGAAGAACCAGTATCTAATTTTTCATACTTACTTTCGGCAAAATGAGGATATATCTCATTTCACATTTTCCTGGTCAATGGACGGAGAAAACTGGAATTCAGTACAACCGGCAATTGAAATCTGTACGGTGGAAGAATGGAGATGGATCCCTGTTTTTTATACATTAAAAACTGTAGATCGAACTGCAAAATTTATACGTATTACATTCGAAAATACCACCGGAACAGCGTGGTCACCCAGCATTGCTGGCGTTTACAGTAAATATCAGTCAGATAATGATCCAGGGTTTGCTGATTGTATTGATACTCCTTATTATGCAGCTTCTTCTATGTTGAAAAATTTAGGACTTGTGTCAGGATATAATAACTATGAATATCAGCCCGAAAACATGATTACTCGAGCTGAGTTTGCTAAAATGACAGCTTCGGTATTAAATTTGCAGACTTTATCAGGAACAGAGGAAAAACAGCTTTTTTATGATCTTCCCAAATCACACTGGGCTGCTGCTTCAGTATCAGCGTTGTATGGGTTAGGCGTTGTGCACGGGGACGAAAACGGATATTTCCATCCAGATGATCCTGTGACAGGCCAGGAAGCGCTAAAAATTTTGGTATCTGCCTTGGGGTATACCATTGCTGCCCAGGATATAGGCGGGTATCCCAATGGCTTTTGGCAGATGGCCGTCAGATTAAACCTTTTGCAAAATGTTTCGCTTGATCAAACGCAGAATCTGAACAGAGGTATCGCTGCATTGCTGTTTGTTAATACGCTGCAAAGCGAAATGATGTATCAGACTGAATTTGGCGGGGAAGAAAATGAATTTAAGAAGGATGGAACAACTGCGCTAAATTATTATCATCATATATACGAAATCAAAGGTGTTTTGACGGATGTGGGACCAGCTTCTATTGCAAGCCAGCGTATGCTGCAAAATGGAACTGCTGCGGTTGATGGACAAACCTTTCGCATGGGAGATTTTCCACTAAAAAACCTTTTGGGTCATCGGATTATTGCCTACATACGTTACGAAAATAATTTGGAAATTGGTACAATTCTTTATGCAGAAGCTGAAAATGGAGAAATGATTATCGACTTGACACCCGAACAATTTTTGGGCGTACAGGACAATATGGTTTTATATACTGATCAAAACCAAAATATTTTTCGCCAAAGCTGTAGCAGCAATACAAGGGTTATATACAATGGAAGGTATGATACCAGAATTGGCACAGCAAAACCGATCGAATTAACCAGTGGAAATATGCAGTTGGTAAGATATGCGGGCAGTCGCAGCATAGATGTTATTTTAATCTATGATTATCAAACCTATCGAATGGCAGCTTCGGGCCGATTGGGTAGTGTATTAACCGATTATGATTTAGGAGCAGTGTCTTTGCAGGTTGAAAATGCAGAAGATATAGAACTATACTGTTATGGCGAAAAAACTGCGTATACTCCAGAAGTGACCGTACAGAAGGATGATGTAGTACAACTTGCCGCAAGCCGGGACGGTAAAGTATGCAGGATTCAAATTTTTCAAGATCGTATTACTGGCATACTAAATGGGTTCCGTGAGTCGGAAGGCACAATTACCTTAAATGGTGAAGAAATTCATTTATCTAAAAACTTTGATGTTGCCCGTATACCGGATTTGCTGGGAAAAACAATAACGGTTTATTATGACATTAATCATTTTGCCGCATTTTTAGAAACGGATATGGGGACAAGCCAAGGATATGGATATCTTCAAGCGATAGCGCCACTTGATACCTTTGCGGATGAAGTTTTGCTTCGTGTTTTAACCGAAGAGGGAAACTGGGAAACTTTGAAAGCAAATGGACAAACTCGCCTGAATGGGAAAAAAGGCAGTGTATCAGAATTTGCAGTATTGGCTCCGCAGCTGATCCGTTTTAAGGCAAAAGAGGATAAAACACTTAGTTATATTGAAACAGCCAGCGAACAAAACGGAAAGGTTGGTCAAGAAGGTTTTTGCTTAACCTATTCTACAGAAAATGGTAAATATTATGGAGATCAGCTGCGTGTCATTGATTCTGTATATCAGCTATCTTCTGATGCAAAAATATTTTTTATACCAGAAAACAAAGCGGAACTGAAGGATTACAAAGTTGGTATTTTTTCTGATTTAATTACGGATCGTAATTATCGAATCGCCTTATACGATGCAGGGAGAGATTATGTTATAAAAGCGGCTGTTGTGGATGCTGGAGGCAGTCAGATGCGTCAATTGGAAAATTATGATCCAGTAGCTATTGTTGAAAGTTCCGCAAACATTTTGGACAGTGAAGGTAGGCTGTGCTTGGACGTTCAAGCTTGGGTAAACGGCGAAATAACCCATGTGTATTTTGATGCTGAGGGCGGTGAAGACGTGACTGGAAGTTGGATTCCAGGATATGTACCGCGCATTACTGCAAACGGCAATAATCCATTTCAACCAGGTGAGGTTTTCCAATATTACATGGATGATGCAAGCCATTGTAAGTATTTCCGTATGCTTTTAACACAAAATTCGCTAATGGAAAATGTATTTTATGAATCTCATTTAGGAGATTATGGAGCCTTGACGGAACAAAGTTATTTCAGTGAACTGTATTCCATGTATGGAACGGTACACGAAAAATATGCAAATAAGATTTTGGCACAATCGGATGGCAAGGGGTATCTCAGGACTTTTTCATTAGATGGAGCGATGGTTTATCGATTTGAAACAGATAGAAAAAAATTGTCAGTAGCAGATGCGTCGGATATTGCCCCAGGCAGTAAAATTTTTGTCCGCATGAATTTTACAGCCGTTAAGGAAATGATTGTCATAGAATAATAATTTTTTGCCTATGGAATAATTCCCCTCTGCAAGGGAATGATATAATTGAGGTGATGAGATGTTTAAAGGAAAAATTACTGTTATCGGTGCAGGAAATGTGGGCGCAACTATCGTTTATACCATGGTGCTCAGTGGTCTTGTTTCAGAGGTTGTTTTGATTGACATTAATAAGGATAAAGCAGAAGGCGATGCCATGGACATGAATCATGGCTTATGTTTTGTCAGTCCAGTGCGTGTCATTGCAGGCGATTACTGTGATATCAAAGGCAGTGACATGGTAATCATTACCGCAGGAGCCAATCAACGTGAGGGTGAAAAGCGAACAGATCTTTTAAAACGGAATGCTGGAATCTTTAAAGATATTGTAGATCATGTTCTTAAATACTGCCATGATGATACCATCTTGATGGTTGTGACCAATCCGGTGGATATTTTAACTTATATTACCTATAAACTGTCAGGATTTTCAAAACAAAATGTGATTGGTTCAGGAACTGTACTGGATACCGCACGGCTGAAATATTTGTTAGGCGAGCACACCAATGTTGATGTGCGGAACGTACACACTTATATAATTGGCGAGCATGGTGATTCCGAGGTGGCAGCTTGGAGTGTAACTAATGTTGCGGGAATGGGAATTGAACAATATTGTACAAGCTGTGGATGCTGCAATTCCTTGGATATGTGCAAGGAAACATTTTATAACCGTACCCGTAATGCTGCCTATGAAATTATTGACAAAAAAGGTGCTACCTATTACGCGATTGCACTTGCGGTTCGAAGAATTGTGGAAAGTATTATTGGTAATGAAAACTCAATTTTAACTGTTTCCAGTTTATTTGAAGGTGAATATGGAATTTCCGATGTTTGTCTAAGCGTGCCAACTATTGTGGGAAGCGAAGGGGCAGAACGAATCTTAGAAATTGATTTTTCGGAACAGGAGCTTTTGGGGCTTCGTGAATCAGCGGGTAAACTGAAACAGCTTGCAAAGGAGATAGGTTTTTGATGAAAACGCTGCGAATTTCTGGAATTGAGCCGGAGTCCATTGTAGATGGACCCGGCATACGTTATGTTGTTTTTGTACAGGGGTGTCCGCATCACTGCAAAGGATGTCATAATCCGCAAACCCATGATTTTGACGGCGGACATGATCAAGCCATTGAAGAAATCCTGGACGAGATCAAGAAAAATCCTCTGCTCAGTGGTGTGACCTTTTCCGGCGGAGAACCGTTTTGTCAGCCAGAACCCTTGACTGAACTTGGAAAAGAAGTGAAGAAGTTAGGATTAAACCTTGTATGCTACAGCGGTTATACTTTTGAAGAATTAATAAAGCTCTCTGAAAAAGTGCCCGCAGTCATGGAATTGCTTCAATTAAGTGATCTTTTGGTGGATGGACGTTTTGTTTTGGAAGAAAAAAGTTTGATGCTTAAATTTCGCGGGAGCAGAAATCAGAGAATTGTAGATGTCCCTGCTTCATTAGCAAAGGGTGAGGTTGTTTTAGCGGAAATATAATACATAAATAACAATATGCAGAGAATAGGCCGGTAAAAATCGGCCTATTTTGTGTTTTATGTTGAAATCTGCCTTGACAAAGGAATAAGGCAGGTGTACAATAAAAGGTAGCAAACTGATAGACAGAGAGGATGTTTTTAAAATGTTTATTGATGAAAAATATATGAATGAATTACTTGAAAATGCCAAACATACAGATGAAGCAGAAATCACACGAATTCTAGATAAAGCAGACCATTTCGAAGGATTGACCCATCAGGAAGTTGCAGCCCTTCTAATGATGGACAACCCTAAGCAGCTGCAAAGAATGTTTGAAATTGCTTATAAAATCAAGCAGCACATTTATGGAAACCGGATTGTTATGTTTGCTCCGCTATATGTAAGTGACTATTGTGTAAATCAGTGTAAATACTGTAGTTACAACTGCAAACATCAGTTTAACCGTCGGCGGCTTACTATGGATGAGATACGAGAAGAAGTTAAAATTCTGGAAGCAATGGGACATAAGCGGTTGGCTGTTGAGGCTGGTGAAGATGACGCAAAATGCCCTATTGATTATATCCTTGAATGTATGAAAACCATTTACGACATGAAGTTTGAAAACGGTGAAATTCGTCGCGTAAATGTGAATATTGCAGCTACTACCGTTGAAAACTACAAAAAATTAAAAGAAGTTGGTATTGGAACTTATATTCTGTTTCAGGAGACATATCATAAACCGACTTACCTTGAAATGCATATTTCTGGCCCAAAACGCAATTATGAATATCATACTACCGCTTTTGACCGGGCAATGCAGGGTGGAATTGACGATGTCGGCGGCGGCGTGCTTTTTGGTCTTTATGATCCCTATTTTGAAGTTTTAGGACTTATGCTCCATAATGAACATTTGGAAAAAGAATTTGGCGTCGGTTTCCATACCATTTCCGTTCCCAGAATACGAAAGGCAGAGGGAGCATTGCAAACAGAATTTCAATACGCTGTAGATGATGAAACTTTTAAGAAGTTGGTAGCGGTAATACGGCTTGCCGTTCCATTTACTGGAATGATTATTTCTACACGGGAAAGCGAAGAAATGCGAAAAGAACTGATTCGTTTGGGAATTTCACAAATGAGTGCAGGTTCTGCCACTGGAGTTGGAAGCTATAAAAGCCATAAAGACAGCAGTGTGCAGTTTAAGGTTATTGATGAGCGTGATGCAATGGACGTGATTAAATGGATTATGGATGAAGGAATGGTTCCGAGTTTTTGTACTGCCTGCTATCGCAGTGGCAGAACTGGTGACCGCTTTATGTCGCTTGCTAAATCTGGAAATATTAAAAATGTTTGTCTGCCGAATGCGCTTATGACGTTAGCTGAATATGCAATAGACTATGGTGATGATGAGTTTAAAGAAAAGGCTCACGCCATTATTCAAAAGGAAATTCCCAATATCGGCAATGAGAACGTTCGGGAACTGGTAAAGAACAATATTGAAAAAATTAAGCAGGGACAACGCGATTTATTTATTTAATAAAAGAAAATTGAGACAGGGAGGTTGTTAAGATGGAACAAACACCCATTTCCATGCGTAAACATATTGCAATTATTGGAAAAACCAATGCGGGTAAATCCACTATTTTTAATTTACTACTTGGACAAGATGCTTCTATCGTGTCGGATGTAGAAGGCACTACGACTGATCCTGTCGTTAAAGCGGCAGAATTGATTCCTTTTGGACCTGTTGCCCTCATTGATACAGCTGGATTTGGAGATAAAACAGAACTTGGCAGACAACGCATGCAAAAAACACAACAAATTCTTCGCAGGGCTGATTTGATTTTAAATGTAATAGACGCAGGAGATGTTACCGCAGCAGAAGAATACAAAGGTTCTGTTCCGGTGATACCGGTATATACTAAATGTGAAAATGTTTCCGCCAACTTACTTAAAAAATATAAAGAAGAAAATCCGAATGCTGTATTTCTTCAAAAAGATAGTGCAGAAGCTCTTGATTCACTGCGAAAAACAATTACGGAGCGGCTAAAAGAACAGGAGAAGGAAGATAATACCTTAATCGGTGACCTGCTTCCGGTTGGAAGCCGTCTCCTTCTTATTGTCCCTATTGATAGTGCGGCTCCTAAGGGGCGTTTGATACTACCTCAGGTACAACTGATTCGAGATTGTTTGGATCATCATATGAAGGCTTATATTGTCCGAGAAACAGAAATTGAGGAAGCATTGCAAGAACTACGAAAAATAGATTTGGCAGTCACAGATTCACAGGCTTTTGCTATTGCTAATAAGTCGATTCCTCCAGAAATTCCATTGACTTCTTTTTCCATGCTTTTGGCACGCCAAAAGGGGAATTTTGAGCAATATTTAGCGGGTGCTGTCCAAATTGCAAAATTAAAAAATAATAGTCGCGTACTTGTTTTGGAAGGCTGTACGCACAATACAACCCATGAAGATATTGGGAGAGTCAAAATTCCGGCTCTCATTCAAAAAAAAGTTGGAGTCAAATGCGAATATACTTATTGTGCGGGATATCAGTTTCCTGATAATTTCAAAGATTTCGATTTAGTATTGTCCTGCGGGATGTGTATGGTTAATCGTCGAGAGGTTAGTACGCGGCTTGAAAAACTTCGTGACGCAGGGATTCCTGTTGTCAATTATGGTATTGCTCTGGCATATCTGAACGGAATCTTAGAGCGTGCAAGTTATATTTTCACCCATCCTAAAAAATAAAGGAGTAGTTATGCAAAAAAAAGAATGGGCAGAGCAAATTAAACAATTTCAAAATGGACCTAGTCAGGAATTAAAAAAAAAGGCATTGCAGACCCGGCTTCTAAGCTATGGCCGGGGTGTCTTTTTGCGTGGATTGATTGAGTTTAGTAATTACTGTAAAAATAATTGTTATTATTGTGGAATTCGTGCTGGAAATCATCACGTTTGTCGATATCGGTTAACACAGCAGGATATTTTGAATACCTGTAAAAAGGGACATGCCTTGGGATTTCGGACATTTGTGTTACAAAGTGGAGAAGATCCTTGGTTTGATGACCAGAAAATTTGTAGTATTATTTCTCAAATCAAAGAGATGTATCCCGACTGCGCCATTACACTTTCTATTGGTGAAAAATCTAAAGAAACATACCGTGCTTTTTTTGCGGCCGGAGCAGACCGCTTTTTATTGCGTCATGAAACGGCAGATGCGACACATTACCGAAAACTACATCCTGATGTAATGTCATTGGAAAACAGGAAAAAATGTCTTTATGATCTTCGTGAGATAGGGTTTCAGGTCGGAGCCGGATTCATGGTGGGTTCTCCATTTCAAACGATTGAAACTTTGGCAGCTGATATGAAGTTTTTAGAGGAGCTTCAGCCGCATATGGTAGGACTTGGCCCTTTTCTTCCACATAAAGAAACACCATTTAAGGATTTTCCACCTGGAAGCTTAAACCTAACTTTAACCATGCTTTGCTTGGTTCGGATTGCCTTACCGAATGTTTTACTTCCGGCAACAACAGCTCTCGCCACACTTTCAGAACAAGGCCGCGCTTTGGGACTTGCTTGCGGTGCCAATGTTATCATGCCAAATTTGTCCCCGCCAGAAGTTCGAGGCTCTTATTCATTATATGATAACAAAAAATGTACAGGAAATGAAGCTGCGGAAGAGATCGCCCTTTTACAAAAAGAGGTGGAAAACGATGGATTTTTCCTGGATTTTTCCCGCGGTGATAGTAGAGTGCATTAAAGAAAAATGAAAAAATAAGTGTAATGGTAAAACCACGTTTTCATATGAGCTACCGATCCTCGTTGTTGCTGAATCGATTCTATTAAGATATACAATAAAAAAATGCCTCAATCACCTTGATTGATGGCATTTCTTTTTCAATTAACATAAAATAATTAATTGTTTTTCCATATAAGAGTAAAAATAGAACCTTGTCCAAGGGTACTTTCACAGTTGATCTCTGCTCCTAAATAAGCAGCGCCATGTTTTACAATGGACAGACCCAGACCTGTTCCACCGATTTCTTTTGAATGACTTTTATCCACACGATAAAATCTCTCAAAGATACGTTCCTGATCTGAGGACGGTATACCGATGCCGGTATCTGCTACTTGAACGGAAGTTTGCGTTTTGTCTTGGAATACTGTTACGATCACTTTCCCATGGGGATGGTTGTATTTGACTGCATTGTCGCATAGATTATAAATGATTTCATCTAAAATCACAGGTGCACTGTGGATTACAGCATGGACACCTTCTAACTTCAGTTGAATATTATTTTTTTCCGCTGAAGACTTCAAACGGTCCAGAATTTCACCGCTCATAGTATATAAGTCAATATCTTGATATTCATAAGGATGACGCCCTTCGTCAAGCTGAGAAATTTTTATAATATCCTCTACCAAAACAATAAGACGCTGGGCCTCTTCAAAAATTTTGCTTGCAAATTTTTGAATATCCTCTTTTTTCACCATACCGTCTTTCATTATTTCTGCAAATCCTGAAATGGAAGTAAGCGGAGTTTTTAATTCATGAGAAACGTTGGCAGTAAATTCACGGCGCAGGCATTCTCGCTCGGTTGTTTCAGTGACATCAATCAAAAGAAGGACAGCTCCTTCTGGATCTTTATCCCAGATAACTGGATTGGCAGCCACTTGGCAATAACGATTTTGAATATTTAAAACTGTAGATGCATGATGACCATTTAAAGCTTCTGTAACTACATTCTGAAACTGCTCACTTCGATTCAGTACAAGTACACTCTGATTTTCCCGTATTCCTGCAGCATCCAGTAGTTTTAACGCACTCCCGTTCCAAGAAAGAAGTATTGTATTTTTATCAATTACAAGCAGACCTTCCTGCATATTTTCTGTAATAAGTGCAAATTCTTCCTGCTGATGTTTGGCTCCTGCAATCTGCCGTTGAATGGTTCGGCTTTGATGTCCAATTTTAGAAAGCAAAGGAGCAATTTCATCATATACTTTTTCATCATCCATGGGATGCTCCAGATCCAATTCATTGATCGGCTTTACAATTTTTTTGGATGCTCTAGACGCAAAAATACCCGATAAAACAATTAAAAGGATAAAAATAAGCAATACCGGATAAATCATACTTCCAATTAGGGAAAGTATAGTGTACTGTGTGCTGCTGACACGGAGCACCTGTCCATTTTCTAACCGCAGTGCGTAATATAAGGTGCGCTCTGACAGTGTTTTGGAATAACGTACAGCGCTACCGGAGCCGTTTGCCATTGCGGCCTGAATTTCTTCCCGTCCGCTGTGATTATCCATAGACGATTGATCTGCTAAATTATCAAATAGAACAGTACCATCCTGATCAATCAGTGTAACCCTTTCTTGAGATGGGCCTAATTCTTTTAAAACTGTCACGCCAAGCTGTTCAACCGCTGTTGAAAGGTATTCCGCTTCGTTTTGTAATTCTTTATGGAGTTGATTGTCAAAATACCTGTACAAAGTACCCATAATCAGCGCGAAGCCAGCAATTAGTACAACAGCAGCTACAAAAAAAATTGATCTAAATATTCGTTTGGTCATTGGATTACCTCCGCATTTTATATCCGATACCGCGTACGGTTTCTATGTATTCTCCAGCATCACCAAGTTTTTGCCGCAGAGTACGGATATGTACATCTACAGTCCGGCTTTCGCCGTCAAAGGCATAACCCCACACCTGATCTAATAATTGCGAGCGTGTAATCACTACACCTTGATTTGCCATTAAAAGGCAAAGAATCTCAAATTCTTTGAGTGTCAGAGAAATCGGTTCACCTTTTACTTCAACTATGTGGCGGGACGGGCAAACATACAGAAAGCCAATCTGGTATTCAGCATATTCTTTCTTTTTTTCTGTCCTTCGTAAAACCGCACGAATTCTGGACAACAATTCCATCATTCGAAAGGGTTTGGAAATATAATCATCGGCTCCGCTGTCTAATCCTAAAACGGTGTCATATTCACTATTTTTTGCAGTTAGCATAATGACAGGAAGAGATTCCGTATCCGATGCACGGCGTAATTTTTTTAATATCATCATGCCATCTTCCTCTGGGAGCATAACATCAAGCAGGAGAAGATCCGGATGTTTATGTTTCATCGCTTTCCAAAAATCAGATGGACACGAAAAACCTTCAGCTTCAAGTCCTTGAGAGTTTAGGGTATATATAACAAGTTCTCTGATGCTTTCATCATCTTCTAAAAGATAAATCATTCTTTATCCTCCGTTTTTCAATTTCTGATCTAATATATATAATGACATTATATCATATAGATTAGAAATTTGCATCATTTTTATGCACTCCAGTTACAGAATATTCTACCCATTCTGCGACATTAACTGCATGGTCTCCGATTCTTTCAAAATATTTTGCTGCCATTAAGAGATCCATTGCAGCTTTGGCATCTAATCCATTTTGGCGGATCAGATCCATTAATTCTAATTTGATCTTTTCAAAAAGTTGATCTACTTCATCATCTTCCGCCATAACCTCGGCTGCCATTTTGACATCACTTTTAACAAATGCATCTATACTTCGCGTGACCATACCTACAGTTGCCCGTGCCATGTCCCCGATATGCACTTTGCCAGGTGCATCGCAGTCGGCAAGATAAGGTGCAAGTTCCGCAATATCCGCAGCTTGATCACCAATACGCTCTAAATCAGATATCATTTTTAAAGCTGCTGAAATGATACGGAGATCTTTTGCTACCGGCTGTTGCTGAAGTAAAAGCTTTAAGCATAGGTTTTCAATGTCTCGTTCTTTTTGATTTATTTCTGTTTCGGCCGCATTAATATCAGCACTTAAATTTTCTTTCTTTAAAAGCATATTAGCACATAACGAAATGACTTGTTCGCATAAACTACCCATTCGAATTAATTCAATGTGCAAAGTCTGCAGCTGTTTATCAAACTGTGTCCGCATTAACCAAACCTCCCTGTAATATAATCTTCTGTTCGCTTGTCTTTGGGAACCGAAAACATTTGCTCTGTTTTGCCATCTTCAATTACCTCACCCAGCAAAAAGAATGCCGTCCTATCTGAAATTCTGGCTGCTTGCTGCATATTATGGGTGACTATGATAATTGTATATTCTTTTTTCAACTCATCCGCCAATTCTTCAATTTTTAACGTAGAGACTGGATCCAAGGCACTTGTCGGTTCATCCATAAGCAAAACCTCAGGTTGTACTGCCAATGCACGTGCAATACAAAGCCTTTGCTGCTGACCTCCCGAGAGTCCTAATGCGCTCTTTTTCAGCCTGTCTTTTACTTCGTCCCAGATAGCGGCCTGTTTTAAAGAAGTTTCCACAATTTCATCAAGACGCAGCCGGGAACGTATTCCCTCCAACCGTGGACCATACGCAATATTATCATAGATGCTCATTGGGAAGGGATTTGGTTGTTGGAATACCATACCAACTTTTTTTCTTAGTAAAGTTGTATCTACTCCTGGAGCATATATGTTTTCACCGTCTAACGTAATTTCTCCCGTAATTTTGACACCGTTGACAAAATCATTCATGCGGTTCAATGTTTTTAAATAAGTAGATTTTCCACATCCGGAAGGTCCAATCAAGGCTGTAATCGCTTTTTCCTCAATATCAATATTAATATCTTTTAAGGCGTGATTTTCACCGTAATATAAATCAAGATTTCTTGTTTTGATTTTAACATTTTTCATCATTGCAAATCCTTTCCTAATACCGCTTTTGTTAATCTCTCCGGCCGGTATCAAATTTTTTGGCTAAAAACTTAGTCAAAAAGTTTATACCAACAACGATAACCAAAAGAACCACTGCAATACCAAAGGCAATAGAATATTGCCCTTTGGACATACTGAGATATAGCTGAATCGTCATAGTTCCACCAGATTCAAAAATTTTTGTGAAGTATCCGATCGGTGTTTTCGGCAGAATGTATCCGCTTCCAGCCGTAAATAACAAAGCAGCTGATTCCCCTACGATTCTGCCCACAGCCAAAATAATTCCGGTAATGATGCCTGGCATGGCAGAAGGCAATAAAATAGTTCGAATCATATACCATTTGGTAGCTCCAATTCCTAAAGCACCACTTCGATAACTATTTGGTACAGTTTTCAGTGCTTCCTGTGTATTTCGTGTTATTAACGGCAGAATCATTAGAGTTAATGTGAAAGCACCGCTTAAAATGGAATATCCTAGTTTTAGTGTATTTCCAAAAAAAACCATGCCAAATAAACCAAATATAATGGAAGGAATACCGGCTAGTGTCTCGGTGGTAAATTCGACAATTCTAACAAAACGTCCAGGTTTTGCGTATTCGTTTAAAAAAATGGCCGAACCAACACCTATGGGAGTGGCAATAAGGAGTGTAATTACAATAATATATAATGTATTAATAATATTTCCGGCAATTCCTGTGGTACCATCAATCGCGCTGGTTGCTTTGGTCAAAAATTCTAAGTTAATGCTTCCGATTCCTTTGACTAAAACATAGCCAATAATACCAATGAGTAAAAGAACAGAGATTGCGGCTGAAAAATAAATACAAATGTATAAAACAGTGTCCTGAATTCGGGATTTTTTCTTAATTAATGAATTAGGCATCATGTTTCTCCCCTTTCAGGATTTTTGTAAGTACAATATTGATCACCATAATAAATACAAACAATACCAATCCGATCGAAAACAGTACCATTCGGTGTGTATCTGCCGCATAACCCATTTCAGAAACAATGGCAGTTGTCAGGAACCGGACCGAATTAAAAGGAAAAGGAGGGTTAACAGAACTTCCGGATACCAGACTGATTGCCATAGCTTCACCAATAGCACGACCAATTCCCAGCACAATTGCCGTGACAATTCCTGATCTTGCTGCAGGCATTTGAACTTTAAAAATGGTTTGAATATGTGAAGCACCCAGACCGAATGAAGCATCTTTCAAGCTTTTTGGAACTGCTTGAAGCGCAGATTGGCTGATATTAATCACCGTGGGAAGAATCATAATTACAAGTACCAAAACGGCTGAAATAAGATTTGCACCCCCGGTAAACTGATGGGTAGGACTGTTTTCAAAAATAATTTGCTCAAGTTTATACATAAATGGATTCAAAATCATCAAACCAAGCAACCCATATATAACAGAAGGGATACCAGCTAGCAAATCTACAGCAGGGCGAACTGCTGCGGCTAATTTTTTAGGTGCTACTTCCGACAAAAAAACTGCAGTTAGAACACCAATCGGCACCCCGAGAATAATTGCCATTGCCGTACCTACAATGGAAGTTAAAATTATATATAAAATACCAAAACTAGGATTTTGTGCGGTTGGCTCCCAAACAGGGTTAAATAGTATTTCCGCCACGCCGACATCGGCAAACGCAGGTACACCCTTTAAAAACATATAAAGTGTGATAGAAAATACAGCCAAAATGGCTACTACGGCACAGATTGTAAAAATAATCTGTGCCGTATTTTCTACAACAACCTTGGTCTGACTGCTTCTCATGACGGATGAATTTGTGTTTGCTTTCATCGTATCACCAGACCTTTATCATTATTGCGGTAAAATTAATCCGACTTTTTTAATAATTTCCTGTCCTTCGGAAGATTCTACATAATCAAAGAATGCTTTTACAAGATCGCTCTGTGAGGAAATTTCTCCTTTGGTAGCCATAACAAACGGACGGCAAAGGAAATAGGAGCCAGAGAGAATGTTGTCGGCAGTAGGTTCTACATTATCTAAAGATACTGCATTTACAGTATCATTAATTACGTCCAAAGATACATATGCAATCGCTCCTTCAGTGGAAGCTGCTTTTGCCATCGCGGCACCAGTACTATCCAGCTCATTTGCATATACGCATTTTTCTTCAATGCCTAAAATTTCTTCAAATGCACCTCGCGTACCGGAACCAGCTTCCCGGCCCACTACCACAATAGCAGTATCAGAACCGCCTACCTCACTCCAATTTTTGATGGTGCCGGTATAAATTCCAATCAACTGGTCTTTGCTTAGGTTTTTTACAGGATTGGCTTTGTTGACCACCATTGCAATTCCGTCAATGGCAACAATATTTTCAACGGCTCCACTGGATTTTTCACTGTCCTTTAACGCTCTGGAAGCATTACCTATATCACATTTTCCGCCTACCAAAGATTCAATACCGGCAGAGGATCCTACAAATTCCGCATTTACGGTAACACCGGGATTAGCAGCCATAAAACCTTCAGAAAGTGCATTGGCTAACTTTTCCATGGAAGTGCTTCCTACCATTGAAATGTTTCCGCTAAGTTTTGCTGTTTGGCTTTGCGTAGTTCCGGATGTACCGCTGTTGTCTTGCTGTGCAGTTTCTGTACACCCTGCTAAACCAATGGTAAGTAATGCCGCTGCAGTTATCAGAGAGAGTATTTTTTTTGCTTTCTTCATTTTTTTACGCTCCTTTAATCTTTTTTCTTATTTTTTACAAACCGAGTATATGTTAAAAATGTAAAATGCAAAAGCATAGTAATGTTAAAACTATGTAAAAAGATTTGTTTTAAACCATTATTTTCTTTACGTAAATGTCATATTACATTATTTATAAGAAAGCAAGGTTTTGCACATTGTAATTTGTCGGGTAATGTGCTATACTATAAATAAAGAAATATAGATGGAATCAATTATTGTAAGTATCAAATTAATGGAGTGAATGTATCATGCAGTTAGCGGAACGACTGAAGCTGTTAACCGAAGAAGAAGGACTTTCATCAAGAGAAACTTCCGCCGCATCCATGGTCCAGAAGATTCTGAAAGAAATGGAAATTACTAGTTATATTGATGGATACGGTAATGTGCACGGGTTTTTGCCCGCAGAGGAAGAATGTGCAAAAACAGTATTATTGGAAGCACATATAGATCAAATTGGATTAATGGTTTCAGGAATTGACGAAAAAGGATATTTGAAATTTGTTAACTTGGGCGGTGTAGATGAACGAATTTTATATGGAATGGAAGTAATGGTCCTGACTGATCCACCGCTTTATGGTGTGATTGGAGGTTTTTTGCCGAAAAAAAAGGAAAAGGAAGAGGCAAAAAACGCTTCTGTACAGGACCTAAGAATTGACATTGGTTTTTCCAGAGAGGAGAGTGTAAAAAAAGTACATGTAGGGGATTATGTACGTCTTAAAGGAAATACCTGCAGTCTACTTGGCAATCGCATAAGCGGTGCTGCGATGGATAACCGCGCTGGAATGGTAGCTATCCTTTCTGCATTGGAACAAACTAGGAAATTAAAACGTGTTTATCATACGGATATTTTGTTTTCCACCCAAGAAGAACTAGGGCTCCACGGTGCCTATACCGGTGTGGAAGCAGATAAGACAGATTTTGCTATTTCTGTGGATGTTACCCATGGAGAAACCCCAGATAGTTCGGAAATCACAGGTGTTTTTCCTCTTGGATGTGGTGCTGTAATTTGCCGCGGTCCCAATTTTAAGGATGACTATACGCAGCAATTGATTCATCTCGCGAAAGAAAAAAATGTTTCACATGAAATCGAAGTAGCTTCCGGTGGCAGTGGTACAACAGCTTGGGCGATTCAAACAATAGGAAGTGGTATACCGGTTATGCTTGTGTCTATACCACTTCGTTATATGCACACCAATGTAGAAACACTGGATATTCGGGATGTGCAAGCGGTTTCGGATTTGTTAGCAGCAGTGTTAACGGGAGGAATGAATCTTGATGAATGAACTTCAAAACTATTATGGTGTATCTGGGCGGGAAGATTCCATTTGTTCCTTTCTATATGAACGCCTATCGCCGCTGAGTGATGATACGGTAAAAGATTCTATGGGTAATCTTCATTTTTATAAAAAGGGAACTGGAAAATCTGCAAAAAAAGCAGCTGTTATCGCATATATGGATGAACCTGGAATTATAGTGACTCGTATTACCGAGGATGGATATTTAAAATTTGAAACCATTGGCCATTTAACGCCGGCTGGTTTGATATCAAAAAAGGTAATTCTAAATGGCATTCGGGGTATTATTTCCCTTAAAGCAGTGCATTTGACAAGCAAACAGGAACGTTCAATTCCGGTGAAACTTTCCCAACTTTTCATTGATATTGGAGCATCTTCTCGTAAAGAAGCTGAGGATTTTGTTCAAATTGGTGACCATGGAGCATTGGAGGAAGATGGCAGAACGTTTGGAGATGGCTATATAAAAGGGCATGCTTTGGGAAGCAGAGCAGGATGCGTTATTGCGGAAAATGTTCTGCGCCAGCGTTATCCATTTAATTTGCATGTGATCATTACGGTTCAAAGAGAGGTGGGTTGTCGTGGTATTCAGACGGCTTCCTGGAAATTGAGTGCAGACCGGGTGATTATATTAGATGCCGAAACAGCACAGAGCTATGATAAAGTTTCTGAAAAATTTCCGGAATTAGGGAAAGGGGCTGTGATATTAACTGCATCAGGCTCTGGCTTGGTAAATCCTCGGTTAATTCAGCCCGTAATAAACAAAGCAGAGGAAAGGCAATTAAAATATCAGCTTTTTGCTTCAAAGGATAAAGGACAGGAAGAGGTATTGTATCAAAGAGGATATGGAGATAAGACATTAACGTTTTGTATTCCGGTGCGTTATAAAGATACAGCATGCCAAGTGGCGCATATGGATGATATAGATTCTATGAAAAATTTGACACAGATTGCTTTGATGCAAGTAGTTTCGGAGGAGGTAGCAAATGACACAGACAAATGAAGGCAATATAAAAAGTTATGCAGATCACTTTTTCCTTTCTGCTGATTTTACAATACAGTTGAAACAAAGAATACAAAATGCAAGTCAGGAAATTTCAATGCCTGACGGTATCGTATGTCATAAACAAGGGACAAATGGAAAAAAATTTTTATTTTTATTTCGGCTTTTGCCAAATGGGGTGATTTTGCAGAAGGAAGAAGATAATAGATATGGGGTTGGATTTTTAAGTGGCACCAACGAAGAAGCAATGTATGGTCAAGTCCTGTATCATAATAAAAAAGAAGCGGGGATTATTAGAAAAGAAAATGACCAGATTTTTTTACAAATTTTTCCTGAATGTACATGCAAAACAGGAGATATATGCGAGTTAAAAGCACAATTAATCTGTAAAGGCAATATGCTTTATGGAAGCAATCTAACATCTATTATTTCTAGTTATTTATGGGAAAATTGTGTAAATAAATTAAATAATATTGAAAAGGAAATATACTTTACACTTGTAAATGAAGCGATTTGTGGAACAGGTGGATATCTTGAAGCTGTGAAAATCATAAATCCGGATTATACTGTTCTGATTTCCTGCGTGCCAGATCAGGAAGGATGCAAAATGGGAGATGGCCCGGCTTTGGCTTTAAAAAATGGTAATGCCGTGATAGGGCTTGAAATGAAAAAGAAATTTGAGACCATCGCAAAAAATGCGGACCTTATGTTTCAGAATTTTGTTGGCAAAACAGACAAAACTGCCGAATTACTGAGTATTTGCGGAACCCGAGAAGGTTTTGCTGAAATATGTATTCCTGTTCGGTATGAAAACCAGTTATTTGCCGAAAGTGACTGGAAAGATGTTGAAAAAACTCTAAACTTTCTATTGAAAATTATATATGAGTTATGATATAATATCTCTTATGTCATATCGGCATATGTAAATTTTGTGCTGAACCAACAAAAATGTTAGGGGGAGAATTATGACTTCGGTTGGAATTAATATTCTGATTATAGGTATTTATGTTTTGTTGATGGTTGCTGTCGGCATTTATTGTATGAAACATGCAAAAGATGTTAACGGTTTTTTGCTTGGCGGCAGAAACTTAGGACCTTGGCTTTCCGCGTTTGCTTACGGAACCTCTTTTTTCTCTGCAGTGATTTTTATTGGGTATGCGGGAAAAAATGGATGGAATCTTGGAATTTCTGCCATTTGGATTGGTATTGCTAATGCTGTGGTAGGCTGTCTGGTTTCCTGGCTTGTTTTAGCACGGCGTACCCGCAGCATGACACATCGGCTGAACGCAAAAACAATGCCGGAATTTTTTGAAGGACGTTACTGTGACAAGGGGATGAAAATTTTTTGTGCTATTGTAATTTTTATTTTCCTGACACCTTATGCTGCATCCGTATATATGGGGCTAAGCTATTTGTTTAATGCAGTTTTTTCCGCTGTTCCATATATATGGTGGATGATCATAATGGCTGTTTTGACAGCACTGTATCTTACTTTGGGTGGATATATGGCTACTGTATTGACAGATTTTATCCAAGGGTTGATTATGATTGTAGGCATTATACTTGTCGTCTGGTTTGTGCTGAAAAATGATGTGGTAGGAGGTTTCTCAAATGGAATCTATCAGCTTTCACAGATACCGGAAACCGGTAAGGACTTAACCAGCTGGTATGGTGGAAAAAATTGGTTTGATTTGATTGCACTCATGGTTTTAACAAGTTTAGGCACCTGGGGACTTCCACAAATGATACATAAATTTTATACTGTTAAGGAAGGACGTTCCATTAAAGAAGCAGCAATTATTTCTACCTTTTTCGCTATGCTGATTGGCGGTGGTGCATATTTTATTGGTGCTTTTGGAAGATTGTTCCTGCAAAATACATTGCCTGCTGAGGGGTATGATGCAGTGATGCCTATGATGCTTAGTAGTGCGCTCCCAGCGGTAATGATGGGGATTTTATTAGTTTTGATTCTTTCAGCGTCTATGTCAACGCTTTCTTCTGTTGTGATGACCTCCAGCAGTTCCCTAACCATTGATTTGGTAAAAGGGCATTTTGCACCAAATATGTCCGAAAAAGATACCTTGGGATTGATGCGTATCCTATGCGTTGTATTTGTTGCGCTTTCGTTTGCCATTGCCGCTTTCAAGCCCAAAGAAATTATTACTTTGATGTCTTTTTCCTGGGGAACAGTTGCCGGTACGTTTATTGGACCATACGTTTGGGGATTGTACAGTAAAAAAATAACTCGGCTTGGAGCATGGAGCGGTATGCTTTTGGGATTTTTAACTTCAATTGTACCTGCTGTTGTTTCCGGTTTTAATGCCCAGTATGCGCCTGCCTTCGGAATGTTTGCCATGGTAGTTTCTTTGGTAATCACTCCCTTGGTAAGTCTATATACACCAAAATATACCAGTGAATTTATAAAGGAGATTTTTGACTAATGATTTGGGAAAAAGAGATAGAATGTTGTGACCATAAAAAAATTGAGGAGATTCAGCTGACACGGTTGCGGCATATGGTGGAAAAAGCCTACTGCAACGTACCGTTTTATCAAAAGAAACTGGATGAAGCAGGGGTTCGTCCTGAAGATATTAAAACATTAGATGATATCAAACATATACCGTTTACTACAAAAACAGATATGCGGGATCAATATCCGTTTGGCTTATTTGCGGAGCCAATGAAAAATATTTCCAGAATTCACGCGTCTTCAGGTACCACTGGCAAACCCGTGGTCGCTGGGTATACGAAATCTGATATTGAAAACTGGGCAAATGCTATTGCAAGAATTGCTACTGCGGCAGGCGTGACAGATGAAGATATTGCCCAGGTTGCTTTTGGATATGGATTATTTACCGGTGGCTTCGGCCTTCATTATGGACTTGAGAAGCTTGGAGCCGCATTAGTGCCAATGTCAAGCGGAAACACCCAGAAACAGATTATGCTGATGCAGGATTTTGATGTTACCACTTTAATTGCGACCCCATCTTATGCTATGTACATATCTGAAGTCATTGCAGAAATGGGGATACCCCGTTCCAACTTCAAATTAAAATATGGATTATTCGGTGCTGAAGGAATGAGTGAAGAAATGCGCCGAACGCTGGAAGAGAGATACGGCGTTTTGGTAACAACCAATTACGGTCTTACCGAAATCAGCGGACCAGGTGTCAGCGGGGAATGTGAATATAAATGCGGACAGCATATCAATGAAGATATGTTCTTTGTTGAAATTATTGATCCGAACACGGGAGAGGTTTTGCCCTATGGAGAAAAAGGAGAAGTGGTCATTACTACGTTAACCAAAGAAGCTATGCCGGTTCTCAGATACCGGACACGGGATATTTCCTATTTGATTCCTGAGCCTTGTCAATGTGGAAGAACGACTTGGCGGCTGGCAAATATTCAGGGACGGACGGACGATATGCTGATCATCAAAGGAGTAAATGTTTTCCCGTCTCAGATCGAAAGCGTTGTTTTGGGATTCCCGCAAGTTAGTCCCAATTATCAACTTATTGTCAGACGTAAAAATATGATGGATAACCTGGAAGTTGTAGTCGAATTGATTGATGGCAGCCTTCTTGAAAAGTTTAGTGAAATAGAAAAATTAGAAAAACAAATTGCTGATAAAATTCATAGTGTCCTAGGGTTGCGTGTAAAGCTACGGCTTGCAGAACCCAAATCAATTGAAAGAACGACAGGAAAATCCAAACGTGTGGTTGATCTGCGCGGACAGGAATAGAAATAAAACGAGGTGAGAAATTTGGAGAAAAAATTATTGTTGGGCAATGCAGCAGTTGCCCGAGGGCTTTATGAAAATGGAGTAACGGTAGCTTCTGCTTATCCCGGCACACCCAGCACAGAAATTCTGGAAAATACCGTAAAATATAAGGAAGTATATGGTGAATGGGCGCCGAATGAAAAGGTAGCTCTTGAGGTAGCGATTGGCGCTTCTGTTGCTGGAGCAAGAGCCTTTTGTGCGATGAAGCATGTAGGGCTAAATGTAGCTGCAGATCCTTTATTTACAGTCGGTTACACTGGTGTAAATGGCGGCTTGGTAATTGCTGTAGCAGATGATCCGAGTATGCATAGCTCCCAGAACGAACAAGACAGCCGCCATTATGCGAAAGCGGCCAAAATTCCAATGCTGGAGCCTTCTGACAGCCAGGAATGTAAGGATTTTACCGCAGCAGCATATGATTTAAGCGAGCAATTTGATACTCCGGTATTGTATCGGTTAACGACTCGTGTCGCACATTCTCAAAGTATTGTAGAGCTGAACGATCGTAAAGAAATTCCTTTAAAAGAATACGAGAAAAATATTGGAAAATATGTTATGATGCCTGGAAATGCTATGCGCAGGCATCCCGAAGTGGAGGAACGGATTAAAAAATTGACCGTTTATGCAGAAACTTCGCCGCTAAATAAGGCAGAATATCATAGCAGTCAAATTGGCATCATTACATCTGGAATGTGTTATAATTATGTCAAGGAAGCGTTTGGCGAATCGGTTTCCGTTTTAAAACTAGGTATGGTTTATCCTTTGCCGGTAAAGCTTATTCAGGAGTTTGCTTCCAAAGTTGATAAACTTTATGTAGTAGAAGAACTAGATCCTTTTATTGAAGAACACTGCCGCAGTATAGGTGTTTCTGTCATTGGGAAAGAACTATTTCCACTGTGTTATGAATTTAGCACCCGACAGATCCGTACATTAATTACCGGAGAAGAGGGTGTTCCGTTTACTACACCAGAAGAACCAGTTCCTGTTCGTCCGCCTGCACTTTGTCCAGGATGTCCCCATCGTGGTACTTTTTACGTTTTGAAAAAAATGGGACTTCATGTTTGCGGTGATATCGGCTGTTATACTTTGGGTGCGGCTGCACCGTTAGGCGCAATGGATGCTGTGGTGTGTATGGGCGCGAGCATAGGTATGTCTTTTGGAATGGAGCTTGCCCGCGGTAGAGATTTTGCTAAAAACACTGTTGCAGTCATCGGGGATTCTACCTTTATCCATTCCGGTATTACCGGGTTGATAGAAGTCGCATACAATAAGGGGATAAGTACAGTACTTGTTCTTGATAACTCCATTACTGGAATGACAGGACATCAGGATAACCCGACTACTGGAAAAACTTTGCAGGGGGAAGCCACTGTATCGGTGGATCTTGAGGCTTTGGGGCATGCTGTTGGCATTCGTCGTGTTTCCGTTGTAGATCCCTTTGATCTTACTGGTTTAGAAACAACAATTAAAACAGAGCTGGAAGCGCAGGAACCTTCTTTGATTGTGGTACAGAGGCCGTGCGCTTTATTGAAGAATGTTAAATTTCCAGGACCAATTCAGATTGACAGTGAAAAATGCAAACGTTGCAAAGCCTGCATGAAACTGGGATGTACGGCAATCTCCGATAAAGGGGATCATTTAGAAATTGATCAGACACTTTGTAATGGCTGCGGACTGTGTAAAAATGTTTGTAAATTTGACGCGATCGGATAAAAGGAGGGAATTTTAGTGGCTTTGTCTATTATGATTGTTGGAGTCGGCGGGCAGGGAACTTTACTTGCAAGCCGAATTTTAGGTAATCTTGCTATGGCAGATGGTTACGATGTAAAGGTTTCGGAAGTACATGGTATGTCACAGCGTGGTGGTTCAGTAGTTACATATGTGAAATATGGAGAAAAAGTCTATTCTCCGATTATTGATCAAGGGGAGGCAGATTTGATTCTTGCTTTTGAAGAATTGGAAGCATATCGTTACTTACCTTATTTAAAAAAAGGTGGGAAGATCATATGCAATGCACAGGAAATTGATCCTATGCCAGTCATTACCGGAGCAATGGAATATCCACAGGAAATTTTAAGAAAAATAAAGGAAAAAGATATTCAGCTGATTTCGGTAGACGCTGCAGCCCTTGCGATGCAAGCCGGAAATATTAAGACGGTCAACGTTGCCTTAATCGGTGTATTGTCCAAATCTATGGATGTACCGGAAGAAAATTGGATTCGGACATTAGAAACAACGGTGCCTGAAAAAGCTTTGGATGTCAATATTCGTGCTTTTCGGTTGGGCAGAGAACTGGCATAAATAATATCAAGTATTTATAAAGGAGGAAACATCATGTTTATCAAACAAATATCTGTTTTTATGGAAAACCGTCCAGGGCGGCTGGCTGAAATTACCCAAGTACTTTCCGACAACAATATTGATATGCGCGCCATCAATATTGCAGATACGACAGATTTCGGTATTTTACGCATGATCGTAGATGATGCGGAAAAGGCAGAAAAAGTTCTGCGGGAGAACAATATGACTGCAAGTGTAACCGATGTGCTTGCTGTCTCTATTGATGATACTGTAGGGGCATTCAGCAAAGTGATTGCCTTGTTGAAGGAAGAAAACATCAGTATTGAATACATTTATTCTTTTATAGGAGAAAAATCGGCAAAGGCAGTGATCGTGATTAAAACCAATGATGCCGAACGTTCTTTTCAGCTTTTGCAGCAGGGCGGTATCCACGTTTTGTCTTCTGACGATTTGAATAATCTGTCTTATGCAAAATAACACGTCAATATTTGATGCATATGTAACATCGGCATTTGATATTCAACCAGAAACAGTCCATCTTATGCATCAAACAGAAGAAGATTTTGAAGATGTTTTTCGAAGAATTGATGAAACTGCAGCTGTCAATCAACTTCGTGTGTTAAAAGCTTTTCAAAAACATAAAATTTCTTATGCGCATTTTGGTGAAACATCCGGTTATGGGTATGATGATCTTGGACGAGATGCCTTGGATGCGGTATATGCGGATATTTTTGGGGCAGAAGACGCACTAGTCCGTCATAATATTGTAAGCGGGACTCAGGCGATTGCCAGCTGTTTATATGGTATTTTACGTCCAGGAGATACAATGGTATCTTTGGCCGGGGGACCTTATGATACACTTGAGGAGGTCATTGGCCTGCGTGGTGAAACGGACAGTGGTTCGTTAAAAGATTTTGGAGTTCATTATGAACAGATAGAACTTTTACCAGATGGCACTCCTGATTATCATGGCATTAGCGAATTTTTTACTCGAAAAAAATGCAAATTGGCTTTAATCCAGCGTTCGCGTGGATATAGCTGGAGAGATTCTCTTACCGTAGAAGAAATAGAAAAAATGATTACCGCCGTAAAAGCGGCTGACACAGATGTGGTATGTCTTGTGGACAATTGCTACGGTGAATTTGTCGAGGAAAAAGAGCCTACCCATGTAGGCGCTGATTTAGTGGTTGGGTCTTTGATTAAAAATGCAGGCGGCAGCCTGGCACTTAGCGGCGGATATATTGCCGGGCGGCATGATTGTATCGAAAAAGTGGCGTGCAGGCTGACAGCTCCTGGCTTAGGCAGGCATACAGGTGCAAGCCTGGGATTTAACCGGAATATGTATCAGGGATTATTTTTTGCTCCGCATGTAACAGCACAAAGCCTAAAAACTGCTGTTTTATGCGCCGGAATGTTTAGCAAACTAGGATTTCCTGTTTGTCCTGCGCCGGATGCTGTACGCAGTGATATTATTCAAGCAGTACGGCTTGAATCACCTACACGCTTGATTGCGTTCTGTCAGGCTATTCAAAAGGGTTCACCAATTGATAGTTTTGTAACTCCAGAGCCTTGGGATATGCCGGGCTATGAACATCCAGTTATTATGGCAGCTGGTGCGTTTGTGCAGGGTGCGTCTATTGAACTTTCTGCTGACGCCCCGATTTGCTCGCCGTATATTGCCTACATGCAGGGAGGCGTTGTCTATGATGCAGCAAAAATTGGAATTTTGAAAGCTGTAGATGCTATGAACGAGGTGAATTAAGCATGCCGAAAATGTGTGTGTTAGAAGAAGGCAAAATTTGCAATGAATGTGGAGAGTGTGATTATTGTGATTTGAATCCTTTTAAAAAATGCGATAATTGTGGTCGTTGTCTAGAAACAGGAGAAGAGTACCGTGAAATAAAGATTGACGGAGTGGTTCTTCCTGGACAACAAAAGGGAAAACACTGCAAAAAACAAGATCAATAAGACATACATGATTTTAAATACTTGATAAGAGAGCCGTCGGTAAATAGTCATTATTTACGGCAGCATCTTTTTTATACTTAAACTTGCTGGTGACGATGGAGAATAGATAACAAACGAAAGAAACAGATGTTTTTTCCACACAAAAATATGAATAGACATAGAAAGGAAAAGGTTATTATGCTGGAAAAAATGGGCGAATTTTTTGATCACCGTTTAAATGAATACGAAGAGCATCAGTTCAACTGTATTGCCTATGCAAAAGAATTTTATTTGTTTACGGCTCATTCCCTTCCGAGAAAGGTAAATGCCCGGATACTTGATCTTGGATGTGGAACGGGGCTTGAATTAGAACCGTATTATGAATGGAATCCATCTGCGCAAATTACAGGGATTGATCTTGCGCCGGGAATGCTTCAAGTGTTGAAAAATAAATTTCCAGACAAGAAATTAAATCTGATTGTAGGTTCTTATTTTGATGTCCCGATGGGAATAAAAATTTTTGACGCTGCTGTTTCAGTGGAATCTCTACATCATTTTACATTAGAAGAAAAAATTTTTCTTTATCAAAAGGTGAAAGATGCCTTAAAACCAGAAGGCTATTTTATTCTAACAGATTTTTTTGCCCTTTCTAATGAAGAAGAATGGTCTTGCAGGAAAGAATTAGAACGTTTGAAAAAAATGCAGGGAATTAAAGATGAGGTGTTGTATCATTTTGATACACCCTTAACAGTTTTGCATGAAATGAATGCTTTGCGGCAAGCAGGATTTCAAAAGGTTGAACTTTTAAATTCCTGGAATGCAACTCATACGATAAAAGCAATACGATAAAAAGAATAAATTTTCATGACAAAGAATTGATATTTTTTTGCAAAGATTTTGTAGCACAAAAAAGGTTCTTGTGCTATACTGAAAAAATGTAGAAAAAATATAAAAAAGGAGAATGGAAATGGGAACAGATATTTTAAATCAATTCAAAGAAAATCAAGAACATAAAGAAATTGACATGAGCAAAAAACTCCGGATAGGAATTATTGGTACCGGTTGGATTGCTGACGCGCATATTGTTGAATATAAAAAAATGCCAGATATAGAAATAGTTGCAGGAGCTGATTTGGTTCCCGGCAAAGCCGAGGCTTTTTTTAAAAAATGGGATGTAGAAGGTGTAAAATGCTATCCTGACCATAAATCTATGCTGGATGCAGAAGAGCTGGATGCAGTAAGTATTTGTACATATAATATGACACATGCTGAATGTGCAATTTATGCATTGCAAAAAGGTGTTAATGTTTTACTGGAAAAACCAATGTGTGTTACCATTGAAGAAGCCGTTGATATTTGCCGCGCAGAAAGAGAAAGTGGAAAAATAATTTCGATTGGGTTTCAACCCCGTTTGGATCCCAACATGCAGATGATTAAGAAAATTGTAGAGTCCGGAGAATTGGGAAAAGTTTATTATATCCAAACCGGCGGTGGCCGTCGGCGTGGAATTCCAACGCCTTTCGGTACCACATTTATTGACGCTAAAACAGGTGGCATTGGCGCTTTGGGTGATATTGGATGTTATTCTTTGGATATGGTGCTGAATGCAATTGGTTATCCAAAGCCTTTGACAGTTTCCGGCTATAAATCAGATTATTTTGGTACACGGCCTTCCACCTATCCGACGCATCCGGAATATGCAAAAGTGTTCGGTGTAGACGACTTTGCTGCTGCGTTTATTCGTCTTGAAGGAGACATTATTCTGGATTTCAGAATTTCCTGGGCAATGAATATGGATACTGCCGGTGATACTTTGATTTTAGGAACAGAAGGCGGGCTTAGAATACCATCCACTGAATGTTGGAATGGTACGGTAGGTGGTCCTATGAAAATTTATCACGAAGTTGCTGGAGAGCAGGTAGAAACCGAAATTCCGATTATTAAACAACAAGGTGAAGGACTGTTCTATGATAAGATCCGTTCTTTCTTGGATGCAATCAAAGAAGGTGGTACAGCACCGGTACCAACCAGTCAGATTATTTATAACCAAGCTATTTTGGATGGTATTGTCAAATCCGGAAAATTGGGACGCGAAATCGAAATTACCATTCCAGAAATATAAGACTAGAAATATAAGAAAGGAAGTTTTTTCTATGAAAAAATTTAAAGTTGGTCTGCAGCTATATTCGATTCGGGATGAAATGGAAAAGAATATGGATGCTGCTTTGAAGCGCGTTAAGGAAATTGGTTATGATTATGTTGAGTTTGCGGGTTTTTTTGATCATAGCGCTCAAGAAGTAAAGGAAATGCTGAATCGTTATGACCTAGAATGTGTATCTGTTCATCAAGGACCAGAATGTTTTTTAAATGAAGGTCAAAAAGCAGTTGATTTTTTGAAAGTAATTGGTGCCAAGTATTGTGCAATTCCTCATTATGATGTGAATCGTCTAGCGGGGACTCCGGGTTGGGAGGAAACTGTGAAGAACTTTACAGAAGCCGGAAAACTCCTAAAGCAAAATGGAATTCAGCAGTTGTATCATAATCATGATTTTGAATTTAATAAAGCAGACGGAAAGTTTCTTCTGGACTGGTTGTATGAAACGATCCCAGCCGAATATCTTCAGCCGCAGATTGATACCTGTTGGGTACATTATGCAGGATATGATCCGGTTAAATATCTCTTGAAATACGCTGGAAGAATCAAGGTAGTACATCTAAAAGATTTTGTGTGCGAAAAATTTGGAAATGGACCAGTATATGAATTAATTGGAAAAGCAGATGAAAGTAATGCAAGTAGAGATGATAACGGTTTCCGTTTCCGGCCGGTCGGTCATGGTGTACAAAATATGCCGGCTATTTTGGAAGCAGCTGACAAAGCTGGAGCTGAAATAGTTATTGTTGAACAGGATCTTTCTTATGATCAACCTTCAATGGAAGCTGCTAAAGAGAGCCGTGAGTATTTAAAAAATCTTGGATTATAATATAGGCTTTCTGCGTTCACCTTGGTGCACCTATAAAACGGTGTACTAAGGTGATTTCATATAAGAATTACCGATATTGCTTTACTATAGATATCTATTTTATAAAAAGATAAAAAAATTCCAAAAAAACACTTGACATTCGCCGTAAATTCTGGTAGAATAACGCTTGTGCTCATTGAGAGTGATGGTCTTTTATGACAAGGAAATTTGCATATGGCGGTATAGCTCAGTTGGCTAGAGCATACGGTTCATACCCGTAGTGTCACTGGTTCAAATCCAGTTACCGCTACCAACTTCCGCTTCTGCGGAATTGCGGCTCCTTGGTCAAGTGGTTAAGACTCCGCCCTCTCACGGCGGCTACAGGGGTTCGAATCCCCTAGGAGTCACCAGTTAATCCCCCCGCAATCCTTACGGATTGTGGGGTTTTTTATAGCACATTTTCTAACCTATTATACCAATTTATAAATAATAACCTATCTATTTTTTGTAATACTTTTTCATTTAAATCATATATATACTAAAAAGGATGATGATGATGAAAGAAAAAGTAGAAAATAAAATGATACAAAAAAAATTACCATTAAAAATTTGCGGATATGATATTGAACGGGAGAGCGGTAAAGAAAAAATGGAAGATTGTATTAGAAATTTAATTATATCAAAGCAAAAATGAAATAAAAGGCTGGGGATTTTAAAACTCCTCGGCCTTTTTATTAAAATAACATTAGAGGTGGTAGATCATGCCAAAATATTATGCAGCGGCCTACTGTAGGATTTCAAGAGAAGATGGGGATAAAACAGAGCGTGATTCTTTAAAAAACCAAAGAGAACTTATTTTACATTATGTAACAAAACAAAATAACATACATCTTGCAGACTTTTATTCTGATGATAATTTTTCTGGAACAAACTTTAACAGACCTGAATTTATCCGAATGTATCAGGATATTGTAAATGGAAAAATCAATTGTGTTATTGTGAAAGATCTTTCTCGGTTTGGAAGAGATTATATTGATGTGGGAAATTATCTGCAAAAAATTTTCCCTGCATTTGGAGTAAGATTTATTGCAATTAATGATAATGTAGATTCATTAACCGGACAGTATAGTATGATTACGCCTATTCAAAATATTTTTAACGAACAATATGCCAGGGATATATCTGGAAAAATTATCTCAACTTTTAGAAATAAACAGGAATTAGGGATGTTTATGGGTGCATTTCCTTCATATGGGTATCAGAAAGATCCAAATAATAAGTATAAGCTTATTATTGATCCATATCCAGCTTCCATTGTAAAAAAAATCTTTAAACTGTTTTGTGAAGGTTGTGGTAAAATAAAAATTGCAGATATACTCAATCATGAAGGGATACTGTGCCCCTCGGAATATAAAAAAGCAATAGGTGAAAATTATACTAACAGTCACAAACTGGGCAAAACTACTTACTGGACATACAGTACAATCAATACTGTTTTAAAAAATGAAATATACATTGGCAATATGGTACAGCATAAAAATAATTGTAGTAAATTTCATTACGGTTCTGCTTTGGTAGAACCAGAAAAATGGATTCGAGTGGAGAATACGCATGAACCTATTATTGACCGCGAAACATGGATATTAACGCAAGATTTGTTGAAAAGACGTGCCAGGCAGCTTCCTTTAAATCAAAATGTTTCACTCTTTGCAGGTTTTCTGTCTTGCGGTGATTGTGGCAGGGCAATGACAAAAACAAAATGGGGCAGTAAAATATGGTATACGTGTGGTACCCATAAAAGGTATAAAGGGGTTTGTACACCTCATTCAATTTCTGAAAATGTATTAGTTGATATTATTTTGCAGGACATAAATTATATTTTACAAAGTAAAACAATATATCAGAAATGTATAAAAGAAGAGTTGGCTAAAGCAGAAGCAAAAAAAATATGCAATTATCATATAGAAAATCAATTATCAAATTTAGAAATACAATTAAATAAAATTAAACATTTTAAAAAAGTAAGCTATGAAAACTATTGCCAAGGCATTCTATCTAAGACAGATTTTCTTGACTATAAATCAGATTACGAACAGCAGGAAGAAAAATTGAAAAAACTGATACTCGAAATGCAGCAACAATGTACAAAAAATGTCAAAACAGCGGAGCCTCCCTTTATTCACCAATTCAATCAACATTTAGAGATCCTACAATTAGACCGATTAATTTTAGGGGCATTTTATGAAAAAATACATATTTATGAGGGCAAAAAAATTAAGCTACAATATAAATTTAGAGACCTTCCTAATTAACTGTTACCTTGGGGGAATGAAGACACACAGCAATTAATTGATATTCTTGGAAAATATAATGTTAAAGCAACTTTTTTTGTTGTGGGACAGTGGGTGGATAAATTTCCGGAATCAGTAAAAGCGTTGTCCGATGCCGGGCATGAAGTAATGAATCATTCTGACACGCATCCACATATGACACAGATGTCAAAAGAAGCAATGAAAGCAGAAATTGAAGCTTGCAATCAAAAAATTGAACAAGTGACAGGAAAACGCCCTAATTTACTTCGTGCACCATATGGTGATTATAATGACACTGTAGTCCAGGCTGCAAGAGAAACTGGCTGTTATACCATCCAGTGGGATGTAGATAGTCTGGATTGGAAAAATCTTTCCGCACCTGAAATAACCAAACGCGTCACCGAAAAAATAAAACCAGGATCTATTGTCCTGTTTCATAATGCGGCTCTTCATACTCCAGAAGCTTTACCTGATATTTTGGAGAAATTACAGGGTGAGGGTTATTGCTTTGTTCCAATTTCTCAATTGATATATTATGAAAATTATTCTATTGATCAAGCAGGGAAACAGTGTTATCAAAATACAAATGAATAAAACTTATCATGTGCCGCATCATTTTTGCAGCTTGCGTTTGTGCAGGCTGCTTTTCTATGATAAATGTATAAAGATGTATTGACCTTTCATGATGAGTATGCTAAAATATTTTTATTATACATATCTTTTGTGCCGGCACTGCGGCGGAGGAGGTTTATATGACAAACCAAAAGAAAAACAGCGAAAAAGGCCGAAGGCGCCGAGAATTAATGCAAAACTTTTCTAAAGACCGCCGAAGTATGTCTATTTTATATATTATACTGACTTGCATTGTTTTAGGAGTTCTTGTAGGACAATTTTTTTCGCAGAATTATGAAAATTGCTTTACATGTATTCTTACTTTAATTTTATTTTTAATTCCTTCCTTTGTGGATCGAAAATTAAAAATTACATTACCACATACCTTAGAAGTCATTATTGTTTTATTTATTTTTAGTGCAGAAATTTTAGGTGAAATTCGTGCTTTTTATTTAAAGATCTCATGGTGGGATACTATGCTGCATACCATGAATGGTTTTTTAATGGCGGCAGTGGGGGTGTCTATGGTTGACATCTTTAATCAGAGTGAACGCTTTAAATTTGAACTTTCTCCCTTTTTTGTTGCTCTTGTTGCCTTTTGTTTTTCTATGACGATTGGTGTTCTATGGGAATTTTTTGAATTTGGCATGGATGCTTTGACACTGACCGATATGCAAAAAGATACTGTTTTAAACACTATAGCCACTGTTAATTTAAACCCAGACGGAGAAAATATTCCTATTGTCATACGTGGTATAGAGGATGTGATTGCAGTAGGCCAAAATATGACTGTGAATGAAAATCCTGAGTCGTCATACGCCTTTGGCCTGGGTGGTTATCTCGATGTAGGTATTTATGATACTATGAAAGATTTAATTGTTAATTTTATTGGTGCAATTGCTTTTTCTGTTATTGGCTTCTTTTATATCAAAAGCCGAGGAAAAGGTACTTTTGCCCAGCGGTTTATTCCACGTCTGAAGCGCCATATGGAGGCATCTGATTTAGAGCAAAAACATACAGAGCGCTGCGGAAATAGTTAATATGTTTCACATGAAATACAACCCATAAAAGTAAAATATTGTAATTTATTATATTTTTAAAATGATTTTTATATAAACTTGTCGAATTGGAAGAAAACTGGTATAATAGCATAGAAGAAAGGAGGAATGCATATGAGTCAAAAATATCATTTGACAAAAAAAGATTTTTTTCTTCTTGCGGTAACTGGAATTTTAATATTGGTGACAATTTTAGCGTGCACTTTATTTTGGTATTGGGTGAATGAACCGGGTATACCTGTTTATATGTATCACTGCATTGATGAAAATCCCAGAGAAGGGGATGCAGAGTTATATGTAACACCAGAAGCATTTGAAGCGCATATTCAATATCTCAAGTCGCAGGGATACACACCGATTTTTGCAAATGAGATTCAAAATGTCTCCGGATACGATAAACCAGTCGTGATTACCTTAGATGATGGTTATGAGGACAATTATACTAATGCATTTCCCATTTTAAAAAAATTGAAAGCAAAAGCAACTATTTTTATGGTTGGTTCTTATATTAATAAGCCAGAATATTTAAAACCTGAGCAAATTAAGGAGATGTCAGACAGCGGTTTTGTCAGTATCCAGAGTCATACCTGGAATCATGTGAATTTAGCAAAATTGCCGGTTCAGGAAATAGATGAAGAATTGCAAAAATCAAAAGATGCGGTTGAAAGTATTACTGGAAAACCGGTTGAGGTTATTTCCTATCCTGGAGGCTTTTATGATCAAACCGTGATTAAACATGTAAAAAAATTTTTTAATCTTGCATATTCTGTAAATTCTTTGAATTTAGGTTATGATCCGTGTTTTGAAATCAGCCGTGGCGGTGTATACCGAAGCACAGCACTTTGGTCGATAGAAGGCAGCTTAAAATATCAAACCCGATCACGGCTTAAAAGGGTTGTACAAAAATTTAGAGAACAATTTGACGATTTTTTTGATTTGAAAGAAGACAATTTTGCTACTTAACGGAGGAATTGAATTTGGAAAAATGGGAACTTCACTGCCATACAGCAGAGGTCAGCAAATGTAGCCAGGTTTTGGCAGAGAAAATGGTAAGCATCTATATTAAAATGGGATACGATGGAATTGTGGTTACCGATCATTTTAATCAAGGTACCTTTGAAAATTTAGAGTCTGCTTCGGTTGAAGAAAAAATTAATTTCTTTTTGAATGGATATTATAATACAATTCGTGCAGCAAAAAACAGAATAAAAGTTTTATTGGGAATGGAGCTTTGCTGTGGCTCGTCTAATGATTATTTAATTTACGGGATTAACAAGACATTTTTAAAACTTTTAGCGACAAATAGCATTGATTTAAGGAAACTATCCATCAAAGAAGTTTCTGATTTAGTTCATCAAAACAATATGCTTCTGATACAAGCACACCCATTCAGAAATGCCATGACGATCATACCACCAGAATTGTTGGATGGAATTGAAACATTTAATGGAAATCCAAGGCATGCGTCCAGAAATGATATTGCATATGCTTGGGCTGAGAAATATAATTTAGTTGCAACCAGCGGTTCGGATTTTCATAATATTGGTGATGCAGGACGAGGTGGTATTATTGTTCCTGGCGTTATTCAAAATCAAGCAGATTTGATTCAGGCTATTTTATCACACCCCAAACATATTATTACGAAAGATGGATTTTCTCACATATAAAAATACAAGCAGGAAAATGAATCTATAGAGAAACCCTGCTTGTATTTTATAATATAGTTTTTAATCAGATCAAAATGTTGTTTACAAAAAAGTTTTCATTTTTTCAATATTATCCTGTTCTCTCTTTACTTGGTCTTTGGCGAAGGATAGAACTTCCTTATCATCACCAGTATAGTCATGAATTTGCCTTGTTAACTTTGTAATGCCCATTGTGCTTCCTTCTATCACCATTTCCGCAAGCTGAGAGTCGGTAGGATCTTTTAATGCACGCATCCAGCTAGTAATGTCTGCCATCATTTTGGGCATCATTCGTGCGTTTTCACTTTTTTCACCTCGCGCTTCAAGCATTTGTTCACTGAGGTCACATGCACCTTGATACTCCTTAATTTGCGACTGTACAGCTTGAGTAAAATCAGCGCTGTGTGATAAATCTAAAATATGATTCAAACTGTCTCGAGCCATATCCGCGTTTTGATGGATGTGATTCAATATTTCTATTTCCTGCATTTTTTTGTTCCTTTCTGCCGTTCCGCAGCGGCCAAGATCTGATACGGAAAAAATTTGATTTATGTTTATAACCATAGCATTTCCTAAAAAATGAAAAAAATACCATAAAATATTCCGGTCCCTATATCTTTTTGCAATAAGGATTTTTCTTGTTTTTTTTGAAAGAATATGTTATAGTAAATCTAACAGAAATGGAGAGGAAGATGAAAATGAAAAAAGGCTGGATTATTGTGGTATGTATTATTGCAGTTATTGTTTTGATAACAATAGGTTGTGTCAGCAATTACAACGGCTTAGTAGAAGAACGTGAAAAAATTGACGGCTTGCTTGCTAATATTGATACACAGCTTCAACGAAGGAATGATTTGATTCCCAATTTGGTAAGTACTGTACAAGGTTATACAGATCATGAAAATGAAGTTTTAACCCATATTGCTGATGCTCGGTCGAAGTTAGCTGGAGCACAGACCACGGAAGAAAAAAGCAAAGCAGACAGCGAATTGAGTAGTGCATTAAGCCGTTTGCTTGTTGTAGTAGAAAACTATCCCCAATTGAAAGCAGATACACAGTTTATCGCTTTGTCGGATGAACTTGCCGGTACAGAAAACCGGATTGCGGTAGCCAGAAAAGATTATAATGATGCGGCTCAGCAATATAATGCCATGATAAAAAAGTTTCCCAAAGTCATATTTGCAAATTTATTTGGTTTTGAAAAAGCCGAATATTTTGAAGCAACTGAAGGCGCGGAGCAGGTGCCGCAAGTCAGCTTTGATTAACAACAAACATCGACCAATCCATATAAAAATTTAATTTTCTCTTATGTTTTTTTTGCTGTGCAAATAAGAGAAAACAACAAGTACCTATGGCCGTGCACAGCGGCAGATTGGAGATCGTAATGAAACGAATTCTTTGGATATTGCTTTGTTCCTACTTGATCCATCTGTCGGTTTTTGCAGATGTTGCACAGGAGCCGCCAAGGTTGTTCTATGCAGCCGATTTTGCTGGTGTACTATCGAATGAAACGGAAAATTTTATTGTAGAACAATCCGCCGCATTGGCAGAAACAACTGGAGCGCAAATCGTCGCGGTTACTGTTTCGGATTTAAACGGCCGTGATGTTATGGATTATGGATTAGATATTTTACGCAGTTGGCAAGTTGGAAGCGAAAAAAACAACGGTATTGTCATTCTAGTTTCTACCGGCGACAGAAAAATTGGCGTTAATGTGGGATATGGTTTGGAAGGCGTTCTGAATGATGCAAAAATTGGACGTCTGATAGATGTTTGTGCCATCCCTGCATTAAATGAAAATAATTATGATACAGGCATTTACCAGTTGTATAACGCGCTGTTGAGCGAAGTATACCAGGAATATGGATTGACGGTTCCTCAAAATGTCCAATCTTTGGCGGATTATGAAAAGAATTCCAAAGAGGAAGAAGAACCAGGTGCGGGTGTAATTATTGGGGTTTTAATATTGGTTTTTTTACTGAGCTTTTTTACTCGTCATATGGGGCCTCCAGGAGGCGGCGGACGGTATTATCGCCGCCGTGGATTTTACGGCGGTTATTTTGGAGGCGGCGGCTTTGGAAGTTCTTCCGGCGGAGGATTTGGCGGTTTCAGCGGAGGTGGCGGCAGTGGCGGAGGCGGTGGTGCTTCCCGAGGATTTTAAAAATATATAATAATATGTTAAAAACACCATATGGCATCCATATGGTGTTTTTATGATAAATTTTCGTCTAGCTTTTGAAGGAGAATACGTCGTATCAATTTGGGATCTCCAGAACCATTTAGTAATTTCATAGTTTGTCCAATAAAGAATCCAATCGTTTTAGAATTTCCATTGTAAAAATCTGTTGCCGCTTTCGGATTTTCAGCAATCACGGTTTCTATCGCGTCATTAATTTGCACTGTGTTGTTGTTCAAAGCCAGTCCATGTGATTGAATGAAATTTTGTAAATCTATGTTTTTGTCCAATAGCACTTGGGTAAGCTGACGAACACCTTCTCTGTTTATTTTTCCTTTTTCCATCAAGATAAGTAGTTCTGCAGCTATTTTTGGGGTTAAGCATGTTTGCAACAATTCTTTTTTACTGCTGCGGAGAAAATGCAAGACATCGGTTAGAATCCAACCTGCTGCTTTTCGGGCTGATACATTATGATCCACAACTGAGAGAAAGAAAGAATATAGATCAGGAGCAGCACTGAGTGATGCAGCATTTTCTTCCGATAGACCCAAAGACAGACAATGTTCTTTTCTTGCATCAGGCAGTTCGGGCAGCCTTTCTTTTATTGCGGTGACCCAATTTTCATTTAAACACAGGGGTGGAAGGTCCGGCTCGGGAAAATAACGATATTCTGCGGTATTTTCTTTAACTCGCAAGGACTCAGTTTTTCCCGTGTTTTCATTCCAACGTCGGGTTTCCTGCAAAATGGATTTGCCTTTTTTGATCAAAGCAGTCTGACGGTGAAATTCTGCGTCAGCAGCTTGAATCACCGATCGAAGGGAATTAAGATTTTTTATTTCAGTGCGGGTTCCAAGTTGGGAGCTACCTGTCTGACGGCAGGATATATTAATGTCCGCTCGAAGAGAGCCTTCCTGCATTTTACAATCACAAATGTCTAGACATAAAAAAATCTCCCTGAGGGCTTTGATGAATTCCGAGGCTTCCAAACCAGATACAAAGTCTGGCTCGGTTACGATCTCGATCAAGGGAACTCCACTCCGGTTATAATCACAGTAGCTTTCTGTGGAACTACGGTCATGAATCAATTTACCCGCATCTTCCTCTAAATGAATTTCACGGATCCGAATTTTTTTCTTAGGAAAAAGTGGAGAGATAAGAAATCCGTTGCGGCACAAAGGCGCATAAAGCTGTGAAATTTGATAGGCCTTAGGCAGATCCGGATAAAAGTAATTTTTGCGGTCAAAACGAGTATAACGGGAGATTTCACAATGAAGGCTGAGACCTGCCATGATAGCATAAATCAACGCAGTTTGGTTCAAGGCAGGAAGCGCACCTGGCATACCGGTGCACACCGGACAGCATTGTGTATTGGGCGGCGCGCCAAAGGCAGTACTGCAACCGCAAAAAAGTTTACTTTTCGTTTTGAGCTCAGCATGAATTTCTAATCCGATGACACATTGTAACTGCAAGATTGATTCACCTCCGGAGATTGCAAATGAAAATCAGATACATTCTGAAAAGCTTCAACTGCTTGAAACAACAGCGCTTCTTCCATATCCGGTGCAATCAGTTGGATACCTACCGGCATATACGAATGGGTTAGACCACCTGGAAAACAAATTGCTGGCAATCCTGCAAGATTGACACCAACGGTATGTAGATCGCTTTGATACATTTTAACAGGCTCTTGAAGCATTTCCCCTATTTTGGGTGCAGTAGTCGGCGCTGTTGGAGTTAATATGAGATTGCAGTCTTCAAATGCTTCTTGAAAGGCTTTGCGTATTAGATTGCGTGCTTTTTCTGCCTTTCGGTAATAGTCATCAAAATGTCCGGAAGAAAGTACAAAACTTCCTAAAAGAATCCGTTGCTTTACTTCAGCACCAAGTTTTTCCGATCGAGTACGGCAAAGCTGCTTGTTTAAGGTAACAGCAGGGGTTCTTTCCCCATATTTCCAGCCATCATAACGTCCTAGATTGGAAGATGCTTCTGCACAGGCTAAAATATAATAAGCTGCTACTGCTTCACGAGTATATGAAAGCTTTGTCCATTTGACAACAGCTCCCATGGATGTAAAAATTTGTGCAGAATTTAAAATACATTGTTGTATTTCAGGTTGGGCTGCTTGCAATAAATTTTCTGGTATACCAATAACAAGATCTCTTACACCTTTTGCTTTAGAAAAAATAGATTTACCATTTCGGCTGGTGAAATCAAGTTTGTCTTGACCACATATAATGGATAAAATGGCCTGGCAATCAAGAGCGCTTCTGGCCATGGTTCCGATCTGATCCATGGAAGAAGCATAGGCAATCAGGCCACGGCGGGATACTCTGCCATAAGATGGTTTTATACCTGTAATACCACAGTGTGAGGCCGGTTGGCGAATACTTCCGCCTGTATCAGTGCCAAGTGCGCAAAAAACACTTCGGGCAGCTACAGCTGCTGCCGAGCCACTGGATGAACCACCAGGAACATACAACGGATTCCAAGGGTTTTTGACTGGTCCAAAAAAGGAAGTTTCTCCTGTAGAACCCATGGCGAATTCGTCCATATTACTTTTACCCAAAATCAGCATCCCAGCAGTTTTCATTTTTTCAATGACATATGCATCATAAGGAGGAATAAAATTGAGTAGAGCTTTAGAAGCACATGTCGCAGGTATGAAGCGTGTACATATATTATCTTTAATTAGGACAGGTACGCCGGCGAGGGGAGAAGAAAGCATACCTTTTTCAATCTTTTCCTGGAGTAATGCAGCATCTTTTTGCACTTGATCCCAATCGATGGTTATAACCGTATTAAGAAACGAGGTTGCTTCTAAACGCTGGTGAAGAGCATCTGTTACTTCCAGAACAGAGCAGAGACCTTTTTTTAATGCATTGCCTAAATCTAATGCTGAGTAATTCAAAATATTCATGATATTCTCCTATTTTATGGTTTTGGGAATAATAAAATAACTGCCGTCTGTCTGCGGCGCATTTTGAAGAATATCCTCTCGGCAAAAAGATAGCCTTACTTCATCCTGACGCAGTTCAGCAGCTGAAAAAAAGGTTTCACGATCGTTTTCGTCATCCAGGGGAAGACTTTGCAGAATTTCCATGCTTTCTAAAACTGCGGTCAAATTTTTAGATACAGCTGCCATTTCATTCTCGGAGAGTTCAAGGGCAGAAAGCTGAGCCAAGTTACTGACAAGTTCATGATTCATATTCATAAAAAATCTCCTTAAAGATTTATAAGAAAACGGCTGGGCAAAAAAGCCGCAGCCGTTGTGTTCATTATAACGACATGGAATTATTTTGATTATTATCCTTCACTTTTTGCTGAATCTGACGTTTTGCCTCTTCATCAGAAACAGAAGAGGTAGGATTTGGCTTCTTGGTGGATGTGGCAGACGGTATTGCAGACGAAGAGGCCGGAGCTCCAGTTGCCGCGGGCAAATCACTTCCAGAATTATTTTTAACGTCTGTGTTGTTTGACTCAGTACCTGCGGTGGAGGAAACCAGCTTTTTATTCTCCCGTTTTGGATCAAATACAACAATATTGCCAAGTTCCAAACCAGAAATAATTTCTACATTAGTCCCGTCCGCAATACCATAACGCACAGTAACCAATTTGCAGCCTTTGGGAACTTCAATCCATGGAAAAGCCAATTCTTCATCACTGGCCCCATCTGAATCAGAAGTAGCAGTGGGTGCAGCAGTTTCCGTTTCGCTGACAGAACTTTCTTTGACGAGAACCAAAGCATTTTGCCCGTCTGCTTCCATTAAAGCTTGTTCCGGAAGATACATGACATTGGTAGAAGAGGCAAGAATGATCTTGGCACTCACTTTCATACCAGCTTTGAGATTACCTGGTTCATCTACGGTCACATCAACATCAAACATGGTTTCCCCTTCCTCATTGACCGTTCCTTCACTGGCAACCCGTGTAACTTCACCGGCAAAAGTTTCGTTTGGTATTGAATCTGTATTAATAATTGCGCTTTGTCCCGTTTCAATTTCCCAGATACTATATTCATCTACTTGGAAGGTAAATTTCATGGAATTCATATCCACAATTACCATCATCGGGTTTTCTAAGTTTGTCATACTGACATTATCTCCGGCCTTGGTATTCTTTTCTGTAACAATACCGCTAACCGGTGATTTAATTGTATAGTTTTCCAGCTGTTTTTTTGCAGCTTCCAAATCTAGTTCATTGCTTTTCTGATCATAGGTATTTGTTTTTTGGGTGGTTTCAGCATCCTCATCTGTAACTGAAGCAATCAAAGTCCCATTGGTAACACTCCTGCCTTGACGAACATTCACAGATGAAACTGTTCCTGTTACCGTAGAAATGACAGAAACAGAGGTATCGTCTGAGCGGCGAATGATTGCGACTACCTGCCCGGCTGAAACCCGGCTGCCTGAACTAATATTCAATTGTGAAATAGTTCCTGTATCCGTCGAATATATTTTAGAGGTTGATGTTTTTGCCGCTGAACCAATTGCCTTGGAACGATCCAGTTGGTTTTGAGCACGTTCTACTGCTAGTTTTGCTTCTGTATTATCCAGTTCATAAAGAACCGATCCTTCAGAAACATAGTCCCCAACTTCTGGTTCTGATTTTACAACTGCGCCAGATACAAGAGATGTGATGGCATATCGTGCATTTGCAGACATGGTTCCTTCTGTATTCATCGAATGAATTACATTTCCCTTTGCAACTGCTACTTGTGAATAGCCGCGCAGGGGATCCATTGTGACGGCCAAAATCATAATTAATCCCGAAATCAGTACAATAACACCAAGCGATACACCAATTCCAACTAACACAGATTTATGCTTTTTGAAAAAAGGTTTTATAGTACCGGTAAAATTTTCTGCATCAGAGATGTCGGCGTCTTCAGCATTAAAAAATATTTTTTCAGAAATTTCGTCTTCCTCGTTTGCCTGTTTTGGGGCATATGCGGAGTAATCCGTTTCTTCTTCAAGATTCTCACCAGTGTAATATACAGAACCGTCTTCCTCTGTGTCAACTGCTGAATCTGCAGCTTGAACTTCGTATAGTTCGTCTGCCGAAAAAGAACGGGTATCTTCCAAAAAATCTGAACTAGATATCGAATCTTCTCCAGATGTATGCAGATCTGTGTTTTCCATCTCTTCTAACGTTGAAAAGGCAGGTTCTACATCATTTTTTTCTGATTCTGATACGTCCGTTATTTTGTTGTCAGATTTTAAGTTTTCTTCTGTATCTTGCAAAAGTATAAAATCTTCCAGTTCTTCTTGTTTTTGGTCTTTTTTTACGACATTGCGCATTTTGCGCAGCCAATCAGACATCAATATACCTCCTAAAACCATGTTCTGCCAAGAAGGGGTACATAGCGCAAAACATGATAAACCTGTTCTTTCTAAATTATACCATAGTATTATAACAAAGTCCAACCCTATAAATGTTAACGAAATGTTAAGTTTTCAATACAATTTTGTTTCTGTACACAACAAATAGAATTTGGTAAAACAAAATAGTTTTTTTACAGAAAAATGGTAAATGATATACATTTATTTACGATTTTGGACAAAGAAAACCGGAATAACACAATTAGTTTGTGCCTTTAGACAAAAATTAAACAAAATTTCTAATTTTGAAAAAAACTATTTGAAATTCTGTAATACTTGTGTTATACTTATTTGTGGTTTCGGAATAACCCGAAATTTTGAAAAATAATTAACCTTTTAAAATATACCAAGGAGGCAAAATCATCATGGCAAAGAAATTTAAGACCATGGATGGTAACTGCGCTGCGGCACATTGCGCGTATGCGTTTACCGAAGTCGCAGCAATCTATCCCATTACTCCGTCATCAACCATGGCTGAATATGTTGATGAGTGGAGCGCAAAGGGCCAGAAAAATATTTTTGGCGAGACCGTAGAGGTTGTAGAAATGCAGTCTGAGGCTGGTGCGGCTGGTGCGGTACACGGTTCTCTGCAGGCGGGTGCACTTACTACTACATTTACAGCTTCTCAGGGACTTTTACTCATGATCCCTAATATGTATAAAATTGCCGGCGAGCTTCTGCCGACGGTTTTCCATGTCAGCGCAAGAGCAATTGCTGCTCATGCACTGAATATATTCGGTGACCATCAGGATGTTATGGCTTGTCGTCAGACCGGTTTTGCAATGCTGGCATCTGGCAGCGTGCAGGAAGTTATGGATTTGGGCGGCGTTGCACATTTGGCCGCTATCAAAGGACGTGTGCCATTCCTTCATTTCTTCGATGGATTCCGCACTTCTCATGAAATTCAGAAAATTGAAGTGATGGATTATGAAGATTTGAAAAAATTAGTAGATATGGATGCGCTGAAAGCATTTAAAGACCGTGCTTTAAATCCGGAACATCCTGTATTAAGAGGTACGGCGCAAAATGGAGATATTTATTTCCAGGGGCGCGAAGCTGCCAATAGTTATTATGAGAAGATTCCGGATATTGTTGCGGACTATATGAAGGAAATTTCTAAAATTACTGGCAGAGAGTATAAGCCGTTTAATTATTACGGCGCTCCGGATGCGAAAAAAGTTATTGTAGCCATGGGCAGTGTATGTCAGGCTCTTGAAGAAACAGTAGATTATCTAAATGCCAAAGGTGAGAAAACCGGCGTACTGGAAGTTCACCTTTACAGACCGTTCTCTGCTAAATACTTCTTTGATGTAATGCCGAAATCTGTAGAGAAAATAGCAGTTCTGGATCGTACGAAAGAACCAGGTTCTTTGGGCGAACCGTTATATCTGGATATCTGCAACCTGTATAAAGATTGCGAGAATGCACCGGAAATCATCGGTGGACGGTTTGGTCTTGGTTCGAAAGACACTACCCCAACACAACTGGTTGCTGTGTTTAACAATATGGATGCTGCCGAGCCGAAGAAGGGATTCACAATCGGTATCAACGATGATGTAACGCATCTGTCTCTTGACCTGGGTGAAAGAGTGAATGCTGCTCCTGCAGGTGCTACCCGGTGTAAATTCTGGGGTTTTGGTTCCGATGGTACGGTTGGCGCAAATAAAGATGCCATTAAGATCATCGGCGACAATACCGATATGTATGCACAGGCATATTTTGATTACGATTCTAAAAAATCCGGTGGTGTTACCATGTCTCACCTAAGATTCGGTAAAACACCTATCAAATCTACTTATTTGCTGGATGAAGCGGACTATATTGCTTGTCACAAACCTGCTTATGTATATCAATATGATGTATTGGAAGGCTTGAAAAAAGGCGGCACTTTCCTGCTGAACTGTGTCTGGACACCGGAAGAATTAAATGAAAAGCTGCCCGGACATGTAAAACGCTATATTGCGGAAAATGACATTCAGTTCTATACCATTAATGCTGTAGACGTAGCAGTTAAAGTAGGGCTTGGACCGAACCGTATCAATATGGTTACGCAAAGTGCTTTCTTTAAGCTTTCAGAAGTAATTCCGTTTGATCGTGCAGTTACTTTAATTAAAGAAGCAATTAAGAAAACTTACGGCAAAAAAGGCGATGAAATCGTTAATATGAACTGCGCTGCAGTTGATGGGGCTATCGATGCACTGGTAAAGATCGATGTACCTGCTGACTGGAAAAATGCAGTAGATGAAGATACGGTCGAAAGCGGTCGTCCGGAATTTGTAACCAAGATTGTAGATCCTGTTAACGCTCAGCGCGGCAATAAGCTTCCGGTTAGTACCTTTACGGGCCGGGAAGATGGTACTTTTGAGACTGGAACCTCCAGATATGAAAAACGCGGCGTTGCAGTTTTGGTTCCTGAGTGGCAGAAGGAATTTTGTATTCAGTGTAATCAATGTTCTCTGGTTTGTCCTCATGCTGCAATTCGTCCTGCTTTGGTTAATGCGGATGAAAAAGCGAGTGCACCGGAAAGCTTTGAGACTTTGAAAGCTATCGGCAAAGAATTTGGCGGACTTGAATTCAGAATGCAGGTTTCTCCTCTTGATTGTTTGGGCTGCGGCGTATGTGCAAATGTATGTCCTGCACCAAAAGGCAAGGCTTTGGTAATGAAACCTATTGATGATGTGGCACCGGTTCAAGAACCGAATTGGGAATATGCTATGAACAAGGTTTCCAATAAGGCAAACTTGGTGGATAAGAGCGCAAATGTGAAAAATTCTCAGTTTGCACAGCCCTATTTGGAATTCTCCGGCGCTTGCGCAGGCTGTGGTGAAACTCCGTATATTAAACTGATTACACAATTGTTTGGTGACAGAATGATGATTGCCAATGCAACCGGATGTACTTCAATCTGGGGTGGCTCTGCTCCGTCCATGCCTTACTGCAAGGATGAAAATGGCAGAGGTCCGGCTTGGGCAAACTCTTTGTTTGAAGATAATGCTGAGTTTGGCCTTGGAATGGTAATTGCCAATAGAAAAATCAAAGCTACACTGGAATCTCGGATGAACGAGGTTATGGATGTCGTTGCTCCTGAACTGGCAGCTGCGTTTAAAGAATGGATAGATGCTAAAAATTGTGCGGCTGGCTCCAAAGCTGCGGCTGAAAAGATCGAAGCTTTGATCAAAGATGCAGATATGAGCAATCCTGCCATAAAGGAAATTGCTGACAGAACAGACTTCCTGGTAAAGCGTTCTCAGTGGGTATTCGGCGGTGACGGCTGGGCTTATGATATTGGTTACGGCGGTTTGGATCATGTTATTGCTTCTGGAGAAGATATTAATATTTTTGTTGTTGATACAGAGGTATATTCCAATACTGGCGGCCAGTCTTCCAAAGCAACCCCGACGGCAGCTGTTGCTAAGTTCGCGGCATCTGGTAAAAAAGTAAAGAAAAAGGATCTGGGCGTGATTGCAACTACATATGGATATGTATATGTTGCACAGATTGCACTGGGTGCAAATATGGCACAAGCCTTAAAGGCTATTAAAGAAGCAGAAGCTTATCATGGACCTTCTCTGGTGATTGCCTATGCACCGTGTATCAACCATGGTATTAAGGCCAAAGGCGGTATGGGTAATTCTATTGCTGAAGAAAAGAAAGCTGTGGAAACAGGTTACTGGCATCTGTGGAGATATAATCCTGAACTTGCAGAGGAAGGAAAGAATCCATTTATTCTTGATTCTAAAGAACCAACCGGCAATGTCAAGGACTTCATGATGGGTGAAAACCGTTACTTGATGCTCAAGAAAGGTTATCCCGAAATTGCAGATCAGCTCTTTGACAAAGCGGAAAAAGATCTTGCAGCCAGATATGCTGTATATAAGAAAATGGCAAAAGAAGACTAAGTATAATGAGTTCCACGGTAAATTCCTTTTGAGAATTTACCGTGGATTTTTTTATGTATCGACAGCCGAGATTAGATGTAACTTATTTAATTTTATAAAAAAGCATTGACTTGATGCGGAGCTCTGTGATATAATAATTTGGTCATGTTAAATCGGGGTGGTAGCGGTGCCTTGTAACCCTCAATCCGCTATAGGGGGGATGAAAACTTGCCATGAGGGAGAACCGTGTCCGGCCTGCCCTGTTCAAGTGGTGTTGACGGTCTGGTCCTGCGCAATCGAAACCTGTGAACCTCGTCAGGGCGGGAACGCAGCAGCGATAAGCAGTTATTTTGATGTGCCGTAGGGCAGCCAGACTTGAGCTTACTGTTCAGGTAACGCGGGTATTGTTTTTTCGAAGGCAAGCACATGACTTTTTATATTATATTCAAAAAAATACATTGTAGCGAAATTTTCCCGAGAGGATGTGAATGAATATGTCTGAAGAATCTTATCAGGCGTTATACCGTAGATGGCGGCCTATGACTTTTGATGATGTAGTAGGACAAAAACATGTGACGGATACGCTGAAAACAGCAGTAGCCTCTGGAAGAATTTCTCATGCATATTTATTTTGCGGAACACGTGGAACAGGAAAAACATCCACTGCAAAGATATTTTCTAGAGCCGTTAATTGCGAAAATCCTCAAAATGGAGAACCGTGCAATCAATGTGCGTCTTGTCGCGGAATTTTATCCGGCGCAATATTAGATGTATATGAAATGGATGCTGCAAGCAACCGTGGAGTAGAAAATATACGGGAAATCAGAGACGAAATCATGTATACCCCCGCTGGGTGTACGTATAAGGTGTATATTATTGATGAAGTGCATATGCTGACTGCCGAGGCATTTAACGCTTTGCTAAAAACACTAGAGGAACCGCCGGAACATACGCTTTTTGTGTTGGCAACCACTGAACCGCATAAAATTCCGGCTACCGTTTTGTCCCGATGTCAGCGTTTTGATTTTAGAAGAATTGGCGTCGGGGATATAGCCCGGCGACTGGATGAAATTATAAAAGCGGAATCGATTGCAGTCTCTTCTGAAGCAATAGAATTGATTGCAGAATTGGGCGATGGTTCCATGAGGGATGCTCTTAGTATTCTGGATCAATGTGCCGCTTTTGGCTTGGAAAATTTAACTGTAGAAAATGTAACTGAAATTGTGGGGATTGCGGATCCAAAATCGTTGTTTGAGATCACAAACGCCATTGCTGATGAAAATACCGAAGAAGCACTCCTTCGAGTTGATAGTTTTTTACAGAAAGGTAAAGAAGCACAGAATTTACTGGAAGAATTAATTGAACATTTTAAAAACCTTTTGATTTGCAAATCTGTGAAAGAACCTTCAAAAATCTTAGAACGCTCTAATGAAATGATACAAAGATTTCAGAATCAAGCAGAAAAATTTATGTCTGGTCAACTTATTTATGCCATTCGGGTATTGAGTGAAAATCTTCTACAGGCAAAATGGATGTCTATGCCGCAGATCGCCGTGGAAACAGCAGTGATTAAATTATGTACCCCCAGCTTAAATAACGAACCAGATGCATTATTGGCCCGGATTGAAAAATTAGAAAGAATTGCCGCTATGGGTGGCGGATTTGCTGTACAGGAAATGTCAAAACAGAGAGCTGCAGAGAAAAATAGTAAAGAAGACCATCCACCCTGGAAAGAAACAGAAAAGCCAAACCCTTCTGCAGCAATAAAGCCCGAAGAGGAATCTGCGCAGGAAGGACAGCGGGCGGAATTGTGGGAATATTGGCAGGATGCATTGCAGGAAATTAAGAAAGAAAGTAAATCTTTGTTTGCATTTCTCTATAACAGTAAGGCTTTCTTGCGGGGCGACACGGTTGAATTAGAACTGACCAACCCTGTGGCATATGACCGGATAGCTAAACCAGAAGGATTAGTTTATCTAAGCAAATTGTTTTCGGGTATTTGCGGCAAAAATGTCAAGGTCGCGGCTTACCTTGAAGGACAGCGGAAACTGGAACAAAAAAAAGAAAACAGTATTCTTGATTTAGCAGAAAAAAAAGAATTACTGGGGGATAAATTGCATATTATTAAAAATGAATGATAAAAGGAGAGAAAGAAATGGCAAAGAGTGGTTTTCCGCGCGGTATGGGCGGCGGAAATATGAATCAAATGATTAAGCAAGCACAAAAAATGCAGGAACAGATGATGAAAATGCAGGAAGAAATAGAAGCTAAGACCTATACAGCAACTGCAGGTGGTGGCGCTGTTCAGGTAGTGGTATCCGGCAAGCGTGAAATACAGGAGATCACTTTAAAACCAGAGGTCGTAGATCCGGATGATATTGAAATGCTTCAGGATTTAATTGTTGCTGCCGTTAATGAAGGCCTGAGAAAAATGGAAGCGGATAGTTCTGCCCAAATGGGCCAACTTACCGGTGGGTTGAATATTCCTGGTTTGTTTTAGTATATAAGCCTGAAAGCTTGTTCTTTCAGGCTTATTTTCCTAACAAGTAAGAAAGGAGAACTGATATGCAATCAAAAATATTACTACGATATAAAAAAGTATTGATGTTTTTATGCTCTGTTCTTATTTCCGGACTGCTTCAAACTTTACTTCCTGTTTCAGCCTTTTCACCTACATATTCCTATGAAGAAGACGCTGTGAACGCAGCGGTATATCTTTATAGCCTTGGTCTATTTCAAGGAGTTGGACTTTTACCCAATGGCATGCCGGATTTTGCTCTAACCGAAACCCCAACACGCGGTCAGGCCATCACTATGCTTGTCCGTCTGCTAGGTGGAGAACAGGAATCATTAGAAAATGCATACGCACATCCCTTTTTAGATTCTGATTGGGCATCGCCGTATATCGGCTACGCCTATTACTATGGCCTTTCTAATGGTGTTTCAAACGAGTTATTTGGAACAGAAGAACCAATCAGTTTAAACCAATTTCTTACCTTGGTTCTTCGAGCATTAGACTATGAAGATGTTGACTGGGAAAATCCATATGCTACAGCTGAAAAAGCCGGTTTAATATATTATGATGGTGAATTTATGCGAGGGGATATCGCTTTCATCTGTGCAAACGCTTTGGATTGTTTCTTAAAAGGCTCATCTATGACTTTATATCAAAAACTGGAAAGTCAAGGAAGTTTAAGCTATTCCGCACTGCCAGTTCCGCTTGAGAATTCTGAGGATTCTCAAGCGAATGTTGATAGATGTGTGATTCAGGTTCGCGATGGCGACACAATGATTCGTGAATTTTATTCTGCAACACAGAATCAAGAAAGCACTGTTTTCCTACTGACACCTACCAATCAGGAAACAAACTGCGTGCAAATTCTTTTTGATGCTTTAGAAGCAGGAGCTTTTCCAGAAGCAAATGGACTTACTATAAATTACGCCGAGGGAAGTGGGACCGCAGAAATCATAGTCTCTTATCAAGATTCTGCAGAAATCATAGCTTATTTAGAAGGTCGGCGGGAGACTCTTTCTGCAGAAAACTTTGAATCACTAGCAGCAGCCCAAAGAATAGTAGAAATGTGCGTTTCCGATGGTATGAGCTCATATGATAAAGTAAAGGCATTTCACGACTATTTAATCCGCTTTAATAGTTACGAAGACACCGGTGAGCGAAGTCATATGGCGGCAGGTGCCTTGATAGACGGCAGCGCTGTATGTGAAGGATATAGTGAAGCGTTTCAGCTGCTGTGCTATCTGGGCGGCATCGAATGCAGATTGATCAGCGGAACCGCCGGGGGGCAGGAGCATGCATGGAATAAAGTCAATATAGACGGCACATGGTACAATGTAGATGTGACCTGGGATGATCCGGTGAGTATAATGCCGATGCTTCTTTATGATTATTTTTTAATTGGAGATGATACTTTAGCTCAAGATCATCAGTGGTATCTTTATCCCTATTTTCCTGTTGCTGAAAAAGATTATTCGATAAACTAAAAAAGCGTGCGGGTGCTCCGTACGCTTTTTTCTAAAGATGTTAACGGCTGTATAACTGACACAAATGCAAAAGATGTTGTGCAAGTTTTTGGTCGAAAGCTTTCATGTCCTTAATGCGCCATTGCCAGTTTCCGTTTAGCGTGGAAGGGGTATTAATCCGTGCATCACTGCCCAACGCCAATAAGTCTTGCATAGTAAAAATCACTACATCAGCTGGAGAAGCCAGCATCGTTTGAATAAATCCCCATTGTGGAAATACAGTATCAGACCGCATATATTCCCTGGCAAAATTTTGTATTTCAACTGGTTCTTTTTCCAACCAGCCGCGTAAAGTGTCATTATCATGCGTTCCAATATACGCGACCGTATTTTTACTGTAATTATGGGGTAGATATTCACTGTTTTCACCTGGATGCATTCCAAACTGCACTACTCGCATACCCGGAAACCCAGTTTCTTTCAGTAAATTTTTTACTCCGTCATCTAACGTTCCTAAATCTTCTGCTATAATTGGCAACGGATCGCCAAGCACATTTTTTACTGCTTGAAAAAAATCATTGCCTGGGCCTTTAACCCATTTGCCCTTTATTGCATCCGTGCGCCCGTAGGGAATCGAATAATATGCTGAAAAAGCGCGGAAATGATCAATGCGTACGATATCATAAACAGATAAAGCGAAACGAATCCGTGCGATCCACCATGCATAATTCGTTTTTTTCAATGCGTTCCAGTCATACAGAGGGTTCCCCCAAAGCTGTCCTTTTACAGAGAAATAATCCGGAGGACAACCGGCTACGCATCGAGGCACCCGGTTTTCATCTAATTGGAAAATTTCACTGTGAGCCCAGGTATCTGCACTGTCTTCCGCAACATAAATTGGTATATCCCCTATGATTTGAATACCATTTTGACCAGCATATGATTTTAAGGCATTCCACTGGCGAAAAAACTGATATTGAACATAGATCCAAAATTCCATTTCATCTTTCAAAAGAAAAGAGGCGGAAGCAAGTGCGTCAGTCTGCCTGCATTTCAGATCTTTTTCCCATTTTTGATACGAGTTTTGGCCATTTTTTCCTTTAAATGCCATATACATTGCGTAGTCAGTAAGCCAAAACGCATTTGCAGATTTAAAAGATTCTATTTTTTCACGCAATCGTTCTTGATCTCTTTTCCAAGCTAGTTTCAGCACTTGGAATCGCTGCGTAAAAAGCAGGGAATAATCTATGTGTTCTGGATCTGAGCCCCAATTCAATCCTGCATAATCCGACTTGCTGAGAGAGCCTTCTTCCGTTAAGCGATCCAGATCTATAAAATAAGGATTCCCAGCAAACGCAGAAAAAGATTGATAAGGAGAATCACCGTAACCAGTTGGACCAATAGGAAGTATTTGCCAGTATTTCATTCCTGATTTTTTCAAAAAATCTACAAAAAGATACGCTTCTTTTCCCATGGTTCCGATACCAAAAGGGGAAGGAAGGGAAGAGATATGAAATAATATCCCGCTTCCACGATGCATAAATTCAGCCTCCTTTTATGTCATTTATGCCCGATTTAATTTTGTATAAATACCGTTTGGATTGGACAACAATTCTTCGTGCGTACCTGCTTCAGCAATTTCTCCATTCTCAATTACAACAATTTTGTCGCAGTTGCGTATGGTGGAAAGACGGTGTGCAATAATGATTGTTGTCCTGTTTTGAATCACATTTTCAATTGCGTTATGGATCAATTTCTCTGTGGTATTATCTACGGCGGAAGTGGCTTCATCTAAAATTAAAACCGGTTTATTGCGAAGCACAGCCCGTGCAATAGACAGCCTTTGTTTTTGTCCGCCGGAAAGTTTTAGGCCTCTCTCTCCAATAATTGTATCATATCCCTGCGGCATTTCAATAATGAAATGATGTGCATTTGCAATTTTAGCTGCACGCACAATGTCTTCATGAGTAGGAGAATCCACGCCATATGCAATATTTTCTGCCACTGTTCCATGAAACAAAAATACATCCTGTAGGACAATACTAATATTTTCCCGCAAAGAATGCAGTGTCAAATCCTTTAAATCATGGCCGTCCAAAGTGATTCTTCCGCTGGAGGGATCATAAAAGCGGGCAATCAAACTGGCTATGGTTGTTTTTCCCCCACCGGTAGCACCAATTAATGCAATCTTTTCGCCAGGGGCAATATGAAGATTGATATTCTTTAAAACAGTATTGTCCTTTTCATATGCAAAACATACATCTTGAAAGATAATTTCTCCTTTTACATTAGAAATATCAACCGCGTTTTCTTTTTCCTGTACCTGTGACTTGGTGTCAAACAGCTCAAGGACCCGCTCCCCAGCAGCCAAGGCATTTTGCAGATCTTCGCTGATTCTTGCAAAAGCACTGATGGGTGTATAAAGCATGTTTAAATAAAGTACAAATTTTACAATTTCAGAAGATCGGATTCCATTAGAAGCGGCTAGTATACCCCCTGCTGTGATTACTAAGGCAATACCAAATTGGTTAAAAAATCCAATCATCGGATGAAAAATAGCACTTTTTTTTAATGCACTCAAGTTGAGTCGGGTAAACGTCTCTGAAACATCTTTTACTCTTTCCTGTTCATAATCCTGTTTATTAAAAACGGTAATTTCTTTAATCCCGGAAAGATCATCCTGAATAATCCCCATCAATTCGGCTGTTTTTTGATGCGCAGCTTTAAACTGAGGCCGAACACGTTTTGCAAAATAAAATGTAGCTGCCAATATCATCGGAATCACCAGCATGGCAGTAAGTGCAAGCAAAACATTTTGAATAAATAAAATGATCATAATTACCGTAAACAGTAAAATATCTAAAATCACTTCTGGCCCTGCATGTGCAATTAAAAGTTCTAATACATTTGTATCTGATAAAATTCTGCTCATTAGCTGGCCCGTTTGTTTGTCCTGAAAAAAGCCCATGGATAATCGCTGTATATGGTCAAAAAGACGAATACGAATATCACGGATACTGCACCATGCCGCAACATGCGAAAAATAGGAACGCAAACCTTGGGTTAGCGCCTGAAGAAAAGCGACCAAAAGAAGCAGTCCGCCAATTTTTAAAGATTCTTGTATTAGATTGGGAATTTTATCTTCTACTAAATTTAAAAATTCACCAATTAAATTCGGGGCAGACACCTGAGAAATAATCTGTACCAACATACAGATGCCTACGATGACAAAGCACCAAGTATATTTTGCTGTCATCTTAAAAATTCCAAAAAAAGTTTTCATAACTGCTCCTTTCGTAATCCATGTAAGCAGAAACTATGTTATATTTTATTTTCTGTACAATAAGAAAATGCAGCCTGCAAAAAACAGGCTGCGATAAATTCATTTTTTTAAAAAAGTTATTAATCAACCGTAACAACCCAGTTCATTTCATCTGGCATGGTTCCTGTTTGAATACCAGTGATGGTATCAAAGACGCGCTGTGTAATTTCACCAATTTGATTGTCATTAATGGTCATAACATGGTCTTCCCAACGCAATTCTCCAACAGGAGAAATAATTGCTGCGGTCCCCGTACCAAAGCATTCTTCAAGTTTTCCTGCCTGATACGCATCAAATATTTCCTGAATGGAAATACGGCGTTCCGAAACCGGGACACCCCATTTTTTCAAAAGCTCAATGGTGGACATACGGGTAATGCCGCTTAAAATACTTCCGTTCAGCATAGGTGTCACAACTTCCCCGTCAATTTTGAAGAAAATATTCATAGATCCGACTTCTTCCACATACTTTTGTTCTACACCATCCAGCCAAAGAACCTGGGAATAACCGCGCTCATGCGCAATAACCTGTGCTTTGATACTGCTTGCATAGTTACCGCCTGTTTTGGTAAATCCGGTAGCACCACGGACTGTGCGTACATACTTATCCTCTACGTATATTTTTACCGGATCAAGTCCTTCTGGATAATATAAACCACTGGGCGAGCAGATGATCAGGAACTTGTATGTATCAGAGGGACGTACTCCCAAGTACTCATCCGTAGCAATGATAAATGGACGGATATAAAGGGAAGCACCTTCCTGCTCAGGAATCCAGTCACGGTCAAGCTCCACCAGCTGTTTGAGGGCATCAACACAAAAATCAACATCCAAAGCCGGTATAGCCAGACGTTCAGCAGAAACGTTCATACGCTCAAAATTTTTATAGGGACGAAACAGTCGAACGTGTCCATCTTTTGATTTATATGCTTTTAAGCCTTCAAAAATCTCCTGCGCATAATGGAATACCATAGCCGATGGTTCCAGTTCCAAAGGTCCATACGGAACAATTCGGGGATCATACCACCCTTTGCCTTCCGCGTAATCCATCACAAACATGTGATCGGAAAAATATTTGCCAAAGGGAAGGTTATCCATAGTCGGCTTCGCTTTTGGCGTGGTTGTTTTTGTTATGCTGATATTCACCTTATTCAACCTTCTTTCCTGTTTTTCGTCACAATTTTTTTATAACTTATACAGTATAGCATAGCCGAATCGAAAATTCAATATAAAAACTTGATAAAATTTATATTTTATAATTATTTTTTTATTTATTTTTTAAATAAGTATGATTATCTAAATCAAGGATTTTTGAAATCTGCTTGACTTTTTCCATATATATATATATAATGCAATATGGCAGATAATTATGTAAAAACAGGGAGGATAACACAATGGACGAAAATGCGGTAATCAGTGATTATATTGCTGTTGTTGCAAAGGAAGATGGCGTCACAATTATTGGGTTGACCCGTGGGAAGGACACTAGGTTTCATCATACCGAAAAACTTGACAAAGGCGAGGCCTATATTGCTCAATTTACAGAGAATACATCTGCGATAAAAGTCCGCGGAAAAGCTATAATTTATACAAAAATGGGCACTATCCCAATTGGTGAATAGAAGAAATACAGCAGGAGGAGTTTGCGTGAAAAGAAAAACCAAAATAATTTGCACCCTGGGTCCTGCTACGGATGATCCGCAGGTGCTGAAGGAACTAATGCTGGGTGGTATGAATACTGCAAGGGTGAATTTTTCACACGGTACCTACGAAGAACATTTAAAAAGGATCAATATGGTCAAAGAAATGCGCGAAGAGCTTGGGCTTCCCATACCGCTTTTGCTGGACACCAAAGGGCCTGAAATCCGTACTGGATGTTTTACAGAAGGACGTGTTGAATTAAAAAAAGGACAGAACTTTACTTTGACTCCAAAAGCCATAGAAGGTAACGCTGAAATTACACAGATTACGTATCCGGGTCTTGCGAAGGATGTAGAAAGAGGGACCCGTATATTAATTGACGATGGCCTTATCGAAATGGCGGTTAACAATATTTCTGGTGATGATATTGTATGTGAAGTGTTAAATGATGGCCCGGTCAGCAATCATAAAAGCATCAATGTTCCCGATGTGAATCTGACCATGGATTATATGAGTCAGAAGGATATTGATGATATTCGATTCGGTATTGAACAGGGATTTGACTATATCGCGGCTTCTTTTGTGCGCAGCGCTTTTGATGTGCTAGAAATTAAAAGGGTTTTAGAGCAAAATCATGGTGAAGATATTCAGATTATTGCAAAAATAGAAAACCGTCAAGGTGTAGATAATGTCGATCATATTATTCGTGTATGTGAAGGTATTATGATTGCCCGCGGCGATATGGGTGTTGAAATTCCCTTCGAAGAGTTACCCTCCATTCAAAAGGAAATTATTGAAAAATGTTACCGCTCCGGCCGTCGAGTGATTACTGCTACTCAAATGCTGGAATCAATGACCCATAATCCAAGACCGACTCGAGCGGAAGCTTCTGATGTTGCCAATGCGGTTTATGATGGGACTTCTGCGGTAATGCTGTCTGGCGAAACAGCAGTTGGTGAATATCCGGTACGTGCTTTAAAAAGTATGGCACAGATTTGTATCAAAGCGGAAGAAGATATCAACTATGTAAAACGTTTTGATGAACGGCATTTGGATTCTGGTATGGATGTGACAAATGCGATCAGTCACTCCGCTTGTACTACGGCACATGATTTGGGGGCAGCAGCAATTATTACAGTTAGTAAATCCGGATTTACACCGCGTGTTATTTCCGGTTTTCGGCCGAATTGTCCCATTATTGCCGGATGTATGAATGAACGGGTTTACCGTCAGCTTGCACTTTCCTGGGGAGTAACCCCTATCCGTACCGAAATGAAGAAAACGTCTGATGCGCTGTTTGAGCATGCTGTTGATCGCGCATTGAAACAAACTTCCCTAATCGAAAAAGGAGATATTGTGGTTATCACCGGCGGCGCTCCTGTAGGCGTCAGCGGGACAACCAATATTCTTAAAGTACAGCTGGTGGGCGATGTTTTGCTTAGTGGTACAAGCGCTTCTCCGAAATCGGTATGCGGCACGGTTTGCGTTGCGAAAAACACAGCAGAAGCTTTAAAAAATTTTGATGACGGGGATATTTTAGTAATTCCCGAAACCAGCAATGATATCATAGGTATTTTGCGTAAAGCATCAGCAATTATTACCGAAAAACCAGGATTGTCCTCCCATGCGGCTGTAGTGGGTATGACCTTGGATATTCCAGTCATATGCGGGGCAGCTGGAGCAACGGAAATTTTAAAAAACGGCACAGTTATTACGATTGACGGTGTTCGGGGACAGGTGTACAGTGGTGTAGCAAAAATTCTTTAAAACTGCTTTTCAGACATGGAAGGATAATGCATATGTTCAGAACAAAAATTCAGGTTCGCTATTGTGAAACGGATAGAATGGGTGTGGTACATCATTCCAGGTATTTTCCTTGGTTTGAAGTAGGAAGAACTGAGTTTTTTAAATCTACCGGAATGTCCTACGCTCAAATAGAAAGCCAGGGGATACTTTTGCCCCTTGTTGACTGCTATTGTAAATTTTTGCACGGTGCACAATATGGAGATGAAGTATGGGTTGCTGTTTCTCTAGATACGCTAGGAGCCGCAAAATGTCAATTCTCTTATCAAATTATTCGCGTCTCTGATGAGCTGCTTCTTGCAGAAGGATACACGACGCATGGATTTACAACGCCGGAATTCAAACCAGTTAATTTAAAAAAACACTACCCTGATATTTACAGAGTTTTAGAAAAGCTACGGGGTGATCACGAATGATACCTAATATTCTCACAACCGCCCGATTGGTTTTGGTACCGATTTTTGCCTACCTTGTTTTAGGCACTAAAAATTTACCGCTTGCAGCTGTGGTATTTATTTTATCTGGTGTAACCGACGTTATTGATGGTTATATTGCCCGTCGGTTTCATATGATAACAAATTTTGGAAAAATTTATGATCCATTTGTTGATAAGCTGATGCAGATTACTGCGATTGTCTGTCTTGCTTTGGCTGAAATTCTTCCGGTGTGGATCATTGCTATTGTTATTTGTAAAGAAGCCGCAATGATTATTATCGGCGGTATTTTATATTTGAAAAAAATTGTTGTACACTCAAACTGGTATGGAAAAGCCGCCACTGTTATTTTTTACGCTACCATATTTATTATGATTTTATGGCGAAATATTCCGCAGGGTTGGACAATGGCATTCCTTGTCATTTTGATTATTTCTATGCTTTATTCTGCCGGAGCATATCTGGTAGATACCATCAGGCATTATGATGAAAAACGTATATCCTAAATTGCTGTAAATTCAGCAGATGTTGTTTTATGCCATTTGGCGGCTTTTATTGCGGCCAAATGGTTTTTTGACGACAACCTATCGCGATAGGAGGAGAAAAAGTTGGACAAGAATAAAGAATATCACTTTTTAAAACCATTGAAATATCGAGTATTATGGCAAAGCCTCATTATAGGCGCTGCGGGAGGTATTCTAGTTTCTCTTTATCGTCTTTTGCTCAGTTGGGCTGAAAATTTTTCGGGTAAACTTTATGCATCTGTTTTCGGAGATCCATGGAAAATCATTTTGGCCTTTTGTGTACTAATAGTTATGGGTATCCTTATCGGTTATTTAACCCAATATATCCCTGCAATTAAAGGAAGCGGTATTCCCCAAGTAGAAGGAAGAATACAGGGTAAATTTTTTTCTTCCTGGTGGAAAGTTATTTTAGGAAAGGTTTTCGGCGGTGCGGCTGCTATCGGAGCAGGTCTGTCTCTTGGGCGAGAAGGTCCGTCCATCCAGTTAGGAGCCGCTGTGGGTGAAGGACTGGCGCAAAGTCTTCATCGTGACGAAACAGAATCCCGTTATCTCATAACTTGCGGCGCCAGTGCAGGTTTGGCTGCTGCATTCAACGCACCATTTGCCGGTGTTTTATTTGCTTTGGAAGAACTGCACCGGAATTTTTCTTTGCATGTTTTTCTTCCTGCCATGGTGTCAGCAATAACTGCAGATTTGATAAGCAAAAAATTCTTTGGGTTGACCGCTGTTTTTGGAGCACCATCCATAACTGCTTTGCCTCTTCGATTTTATTTCCTATTACCCCTTTTGGGAGTTTTATTGGGCATTTGCGGCTGTTTATACAATCACACTTTGTTATTTACCCAACATCTGTACTCAAAAATCACCTTTATAAAGCGGCCTTTTGTAATGATTTTGCCATTTATCGCTGCGGGATTTGCCGCAATGCTGTGCCCAGATATTCTTGGCGGTGGGCATAAAATTGTAACCTTACTTCTGGAAAAGGACCTGACAGTTTCCTATTTGTTGATACTCCTGGCTGCTAAATTTGTATTTTCCATGATTAGTTTCGGCAGTGGGGCTCCTGGCGGTATTTTCTTTCCCTTACTTGTGCTTGGAAGTTTGGCAGGGACCTTATTCGGCTTGGGGGCAATATCTTTCTTTTCTTTGGCTCCCGACTGTCTATCATTGTTTTTGTTTTTGGGAATGGTTGGAATGTTTACCGGCATTGTACGTGCGCCTGCTACTGGTATTGTTTTGATAATTGAAATGTCGGGTTCTATGAACCAAACACTTTCAATGGCCCTGGTAGCATTATTTGCATATTTGACCGCAGATTTTCTGCGCTCTAAACCAATTTATGAATCCCTTTTGGAAAACCTTATTTCTTCCAAACCAAAAAAATACCAACTTGCTCAGGAAAAAATTTTTCTGGAATTTACAGTAGAAGCAGGTAGTTTTGCAGAAGGAAAAACAGTGAAGGAACTTCAATGGCCATATCACTGCCTTGCTGTCAGTGTTTTACGAAATGGCTGTGAAATTATTCCAAAAGGCAGCTTGCAAATAGAAGCTGGTGATATTATTACCATTCTATGCAGTGGAAAGGAAGAGGATATCTGCCGACAGAAAATGGCCAATCAACTGATGCTACATTCTTGAAACGGAGAAGCGTTTATTTTCTTAAACAACAAAAAGCGTCCTTTCAAATCATTGATAAATATTGGTTGACTTTTTTGTTTTTTTTGGATATAATAATAAAATGCGCGGTTAAAAATCACGTATTATAAAAGAAAATGGTATCATAAAAGCCGGAATTTTCCGGCGGATAGGAGATTACTATGAATAAAAAGCTAAAAAAACATGTTTTTACGGTTTTGGCAATGTTGCTTTTATGTTCTATGTTTTTAACTTCATGCGGTCAAAAAACAGATGGACAATCTACTTCGGACAATAATGATACATTACAGAACTCTGGCATATCTTCGTCTTCCGCTGAAGTCGCAAAGATAAACGGAGAAGTTCTTACTGTCAGCGAATTCCAATATTATATTTATAATACAGCAATGATGAAAGCGTATAATTTAGACAGCGGATTTACCGGTGATTTCTCTTCCATTGATTGGAGTCAAAAAACCGACACAGGAAAAACACTTGCAGAAGATGTTAAAGACGAAGCGCTTAATAACGCCATTGCAGAGATTTTAACAACCCAACAGGGAAAACAAAACGGAGTAGAAATTTCTGCAGACGAGCAGGCTCAATATGATCAGGCCGTGGACAGCTTTATTGAACAGAGCGGAGAAGAACAATTTAAGTTAACAGCAAATGCAATGGCAATTTCTTCCGCAGATGATTATAAAAAACTGTATAGCCGTATGATGTTAGTACAAAAGGTGCAAGATGATATTCAAAAAAATCCCGATAAATATATCACAGATAAAGAGATGCTGAAAAAATATAAAAGTAACGATAAAGTGACTGTACAACATATTTTGATTATGAACGATAGCCAAAAACAGGCGGATCCTAAAGCTGCTATTAATGAAGTATTGGAACGGGCAAAAGCCGGAGAGGATTTTTACCAGCTTATGCAAGAGTTTAACGAAGATACAGGAGAAACAGAAGCTGGATATACCTTCGGGCCCGGTGAGATGGTCAAAGAATTTGAAGATGCGGCTTTTGCGCTGGATTATGATCAAATCAGTGATGTAGTAGAAAGCGAATATGGATATCATGTGATCAAACGTTTAATTGGTACAGCTGAGCTACAGGCATATTGGAAGGAAAATGCTGATATTACGCAAAACGATAGTGTTTTGAAAGATATTTCAGTAGAAAATATAGTCCAGTCAGCAGAGAATGCGCAGAAAAAGCTGCAGGAGCAAAGCAGCGCATCCACATCCAGTACGCAACAACCCGCAACTGATCAAAATGGAGGAAATACAAATGAATAATACTATCATTCAAGTTGAGATGGAAAACGGCGATACTTTTCAGATTGAGCTTTTGCCAGAATATGCCCCTGAAACAGCGGCTAATTTTGAAAAACTTGTCAGGCAAGGTTTCTATGATGGTTTAACTTTTCATCGAGTCATTGATGGATTTATGGCACAGGGCGGCGATCCCATGGGAAACGGAATGGGAGGAAGTGGCAAGAATATTCCTGGAGAATTTTCCGCAAACGGGTTTCCACAAAATACCCTGTCCCACCAAAGAGGAGTTATTTCTATGGCGCGTTCTTCCCATCCGGATTCTGCCAGCAGTCAGTTTTTCATTTGTTATGATGATGCAAGCTTTCTAGACGGACAATATGCTGCCTTTGGCCGTGTGACCAAAGGCATGGAAACGGTTGATAGTTTTCTTTCTGTGAAACGAATCGGTCCGGAAGGCGGTACCCCGGTAGAAGATATTAAAATTAAACGCATGACTGTTTTGTAAAGCTTTATGAACAGTTTATTTGACAAGTTTAAGATGTAAACGTATTTCAGACAATATATACAAATTCCTTCTGTATTCAACTTAATTATTTGTTAGCTTGGACAGCTTTGTTTATTATGACCAAAAAAAACTTATTTTTTTATTAAAAATACAGAAAAACTCTTGACTTATTGTTCATTTTTTAGTATTATAATCTTAGCTTGTTTGCACAATATTTTCGTAATTAAAGGAGCGGTATTATGTATATGAAAGAAGTCGTTGTTCAAAATCAGGTAGGTCTGCATGCAAGGCCTGCAACCTTTTTTATACAAAAAGCAAATGAGTATAAATCCAGTATTTGGGTTGAAAAGGACAATCGCCGGGTAAATGCAAAAAGTTTACTGGGAGTTCTTTCGCTGGGAATTACAAAAGGATTGAATATTACGATTGTCGCTGAAGGAAGCGATGAAGAAGATGCAGTTACAGATTTAGTGGAACTGATTTCTTCTAATTTTGCATAAACCGTTTTATAAATCAGGATAAGGTAGAGCAGACTGTTTTTTCGCTGGATGGTGAAACCGCAGTGTGCTCTTTTCAATTTAAAAGAGGGGTATCATGAACTTTGACCAAGCCACTATCAAGCAAAAGCTGAAACAACTTCCCTTATGTCCGGGCGTATATCTGATGAAAAACCAGGACGGAGAAATCATATATGTGGGCAAAAGCAAGCATTTAAAAAATAGGGTCAGCCAATATTTTATGCACTCAAAAAATCATTCGCCCAAAACAATTGCCATGGTTTCCAACGTTTATGATTTTGATTATATGGTAACCGACACCGAAACAGAAGCATTGGTTTTAGAGTGTAATCTGATAAAAAAATACAAGCCAAGATATAATATTCTTCTTAAGGATGATAAACAATATCCATACATAAAAATGACGATCCAAGAAGCTTACCCGCGGATTTACATGACCCGCAAAATTATCCGTGACGGAGCACGTTATTTTGGTCCATATATGAGTTCGGTTATGGTGCGCGATGCCCTAGAAATTATTCGCCATGTCTTTAAAGTGAGAAGCTGCACAAAAAATCTTCCTCGGGATATTGGAAAAAGCCGTCCATGTCTGTATTATCATATTAACCAGTGTTCTGCACCGTGTGCCGGCAAAATATCGCAGGAAGAATATAAAGAAGTTTTTGATCAAATTGCAGCCGTGCTGGAAGGAAAATATCTAAGTATCATTGAACCTTTAAAGGAAAAAATGAAGCTTGCCTCCGACAAACTTGAATTTGAAGCCGCAGCAAGATACCGGGATCGTATTGAAAGTTTGCAAATGCTTGGTGAAAAACAGAAAATGATTTCAACCAAAGAAAACAACCGAGATATTATTGGTCTTTATCAGGATGAAGAAGAGAGTTGCGTTCAGATTTTTTATATGCGGGATGGAAAAATTTCTGGTTCGGAATATTTTGTATTTGACCAGGAAACTGCTGATTCCGAATTATTGTCAGGCTTTGTAAAACAATACTATTTTAATGCAACTATGCTTCCAAAAGAGATTTTGCTTCCAGCTTCCTTTGAAGATGCTCGGGAAGTCCAAGCTTGGTTATCGGAAAAAGCCGGACACAAAATTTCACTTCTATTTCCACAGCGAGGCGAAAAAGCTTCATTAGTTGAAATGGTCAATAAAAACGCAGAGGAGTCTCTTCAAAAATACCGTTTCCGCAGAAATCGTGAACAATTGCGACAAAATGATATTTTATCTGCTTTTATGAAGGTGCTGAATTTGTCCGCACCACCTCATCGCATTGAATGCTATGATATTTCAAATATCTCTGGCACTCAAAGTATCGGGGCCTGTGTTGTTTATAAAAATGCACGGGAATCTAAAAAGGATTATAGAAAATTCCACATTAAAACCGTGGAAGGATCAAATGACTACGAAAGCATGCGTGAAGTCATTTTTCGCCGGATGAACCGTGCTTATGAAGAATCTGATGCTATTGCAGCTGGAAAACTAACCATGGAGAAAGCAAAATTCCTTCCATTGCCAGATTTAATTCTTCTGGACGGAGGCAAAGGACATGTTTCGGCTGTCCGTCTGTTAATGGAAACGCTTGGAGAATCCATTCCGGTTTTTGGAATGGTAAAAGATGACCAACACCGAACCCGAGGGTTAACCGATGAACACGAAGAACTTCCAGTTGATACGGAAAGTAATCTTTTTCGTTTTCTTTGTGCCATGCAGGAGGAAGTACATCGGTTTGCGATTACTGCTTTCCGAAAGAAACATGAAGCCGCCTCTATGCATTCGGAATTAGAAAATATTCCGGGTATAGGTCCTGCCAAACGCAGTCTTTTAATGAAAACTTTTGCCTCTGTTCCGCGTATTAAACAAGCGGATTTTCAGGAATTGAGTATCGTAGTTGGTAAAACCGCGGCACAAAATATAATTAATTATTTTCACACAGGAGATGAAAAAAATGAAAGCTGATGCATTGATATGGGCTGAAAAAATACAGGAAAAAATGCGTTCTGACCGCCGCTGTATTCACCAAACCCCAGAGCTTTCTTTTCAAGAATTTCATACCATGCAATATATTTGTTCCCGCCTGGATACCCTTCGCATTCCATATAAAAAAGAAATTGCTGGTTCTGGAGTGGTAGCTCAAATTAATGGAAATAGACCAGCTAATGGAAATAGACCAGGAAAGTGTCTTCTGCTTCGTGCAGATATGGATGCACTACCGTTGCAAGAAGAAAATACCTCTGTATATCGGTCCCAAAAAAATGGCATAATGCATGCATGTGGTCATGATGCACATACTGCCATTTTACTTGGGGTATGTGAAATTTTAAATGATCACAGAGATCATTTTTCTGGTATCGTTAAACTTGTTTTTCAGCCCGGCGAGGAAACGACTGGTGGCGCGGCTCCCATGATTCAAGCTGGTGTTTTAGAACATCCTGCTGTAGATGCCTGTATCGCTCTGCACGTTGATCCAGATTTGGATGCAGGAACCATTCGGATAAAACCCGGCGCTCTTTATGCATCGCCCGATGATTTCCGGATCACCATAAAAGGAAGAGGAGGGCATGGGGCTCAGCCGCATCTCGCTGTTGATCCAATCATAACAGCCGCTCAAATTGTAACACAACTTCAAACTATTATCAGCAGGAATACTGACCCGTTTGAACAAGCAGTTATTACGGTAGGTTCTTTACATGCAGGAGATACCAGTAACGTGATCCCCGAAACCGCAGAAATTTTTGGGACAGCTCGAGCATTAAGCAATCAGATGCGTCACTTTTTGAAAAAAAGAATATATGAAATTACAAAAGGTGTATGCGAGGCTTACGGTGCCAATTTTTGCTATGATTTTATTTTTCTTTATCCTCCGCTGATTAATGATGCGCAACTTGCCTCAAAATTACTGGAAAGTGGCTGTCATGTCCTTGGCAAAAAGCATTGTGTCTGGGGCGGGCTTCCTACCATGGCAGGTGAAGATTTTGCATATTTTGCCGAAAAATGTCCCTCGGTGTTGTTTAAGCTTGGATGCCGAAATACGGAAAAGGGAATTACTGAACCAATTCACAGTCCTCGTTTTGATATTGATGAAACCTGTCTTCAGTATGGGGCTGCTGTTTTTACCGATTTTGCACTTCGTTTTTTGGCTTAAATTTGGCATCGCGGGGGCGAAAATAGAGACAAGAGGAGGTCGGAGGAACAGAAGAACTGACGGCGAACAAATGTTCTGGGCGCGCTCTTACAGTATTTAATTCACAAAGGCCGTCTTTTTGATAGACACAATTTCTTTCTGAACAAAAAACAGTTGACATAAGTATCCCCTTTCGCTTGTTTCTGTCTTTAGTTTAACTGAAAAATCAAAAAACATACAAAAATCTAAAAATCAATAACGGCTCCGAAAAATCCGGAGCCGTTACATATATAAAGGGATGGTGCGCGCACCGAACTCCCGTTACTGTTACTATATGCATATATTTAATTTTTGTGATAAAAAAAAGAAATTGGGGAATTCTATTGATTACAATAATAAATAGTCATACACCAGAAAAAATGCGTCTAACGCTTGAACAAGCGGGATGCAAAATTATATCCAGTAGTATGGTACCTCAGCTAAATGATGCTACTGCAACACATCCTGATATGCAGATTCATGCCGTAAATGATAACACTGCTTTCTGTGCACCTGAATGCTTTGCATATTACCGCAGGGTGCTTCCTAAACGGATTCATTTGATTGCTGGAAATACCCGACTAAAAGGAACCTATCCTTTTAACTGCGCATACAATGTAGCAAGGGTAGGAAATTATGTTTTTTGCAATACAGAATCTGTCGATCCGCTGCTAATTCAATGGTATCGTACAAACCGTAAAATCATTATTCCAATCCGTCAGGGATATGCAAAATGTAATCTCTGTCCTCTGTCTGATGAGGCTTTTCTGACGGAGGACAGAGGAATTTATAATACTGTTATAAAACAAAATTTGCCTGTAAAATGCTTTTTACTGCCAGCCGGAGAAGTAATTCTTGACGGTTATCCCTATGGCTTTATTGGCGGTGCTTCCGGCGGTTTTAAGGAGATCTTATTCTGGTACGGTAATCCAGAATACTGTTCCTTTTACAGCCAATTAGAAAAACTGATGCAAACATATCATATTTCGAATATTTCACTTTATGATATGCCTTTATATGATTTGGGCGGTATAATCTGTTTCCCTTAGCGCCATATTAGTGTAAAAGTAACCAGGAAGGGTGAAATAATTGCAGTGTGTCACAATTTGTACGAAAAATGATTTATCTGAATTAAAACAAGTTATAGAAAATCAATTTTCAGCAAAATACCATCGTTTTTTTCAAAATGAAAACGGTTTAAAAGCTTTTACGCTGAACAAAAAAGATTTGCCCGAAATTTCGATACCCATGGCAAAATGGATTAATCAAAGTATTTTTAAGAATAAAATTCAAAAAATTATAGCAAATAAATATCAACTGCTTACAGAGGAAGAACGTCTTCAAATTTGCTTAATTTCCATTCAACGGCTAAAAGAGGAAAATACAGGTTTTAACGACATGATACGCAAACAACTCCTTTTGCAGTTTGAATTGAATAATCAATTAAACCTTGAGGGATTTGTTACTTTTTGTCTCAAGGAATACCAAACAGAACTGGAACTTTTGATAGAGGAATGTTTGGAAGAATATCTGACAGAAAAGGATTATTATGAATTTCTGGAACTGCTACGATATTTTGCAGAAGTAGAAGAAAGTCGTTTTGGGTCATTAATTATACGTGCTCAAAAAGATGGGAGTTACCATTACTTTGATGAAAATTTATACGATATTACAAGCGAATGTAAAGAGATATTTTTTAAAGATTTTGCAGATCCGGAAGCAAGCGAAGATGATATTTTAGTCAGTATTTTAATTATTTTGCTTCCAGAACAAATATATTTTCTTAATGCAGAATATATCCAAAATACAAATATTCTTCAAACCTTAAAGGCCGTGTTTCAGGACCGACTGTTGATTGATAGTGGAAATCATCATTTTATTACAGGCAGAGAATTGTAATCTGCCTGTAATGAAAAAAAACTTGTAATGTTACACAAAAGAAGGTATACTTAATAGGAAAATGCTACATTGCACAAAATAAAAATTTTGTGCAATGAAGTAGAGGATATTTTAAAGCAGGTGAACAAAATGGATGCCAAAAAACATTTAGACCATAATGCGCCAGAGCCATTGGCTTCGTTTTTAATATATATTGAGAGCATTCGAGGAAAATCTCCCAAAACTGCTGATGAGTACTTTTATGACCTGAGAACCTTTTATCGTTTCCTAAAGGTTTATTTTCACATGGCAGATTCTGAAGCCGATGAATTATCAATTGATGACGTGGACATTGATTTACTACGCTCTGTGAATCTCCAAGTATTATATGAATATATGAACTATTTAAATCGTACTCGTGGTAATGCAGCCACCTCGCGCGCGCGAAAAGTTGCATCACTTAAATCATTTTACAAGTATTTATATAGCAAAGCGCATTTGATTGATGAAAACCCGGCCGCCGAACTGGAATCTGTAAAAACAAATAAACAGCTTCCCAAGCATTTTACTTTGGAGGACAGCATTGCATTACTAAAATCTGTTGAAAACCGTAATGCGGCCAGAGATTTCTGCATTCTTACTCTGTTTTTAAATTGCGGACTACGTTTGGCAGAACTGGTAAATATTAACATTACCGATATACGTGGCGATTCCTTGGTCGTAATTGGAAAAGGCGGCAAAGAACGTACGATTTATTTAAATGAAGCTTGTTTATCGGCTCTGGAAGCTTATTTACCAGTTAGGCGACAGCAACATCCCATCGCACGGGATAAATATGCTCTTTTTCTCTCTGAACGTCAGCAACGAATTAGCCGGAGAACCGTCCAGTATACTGTTGAAAAATATGTAAAAAAATTAGGACTTGATGTACATAAATATACCACTCATAAACTTCGGCATACTGCTGCTACTTTGATGCACCAATCTGGCGTTGACATTCGAGTTCTGCAAGAAATTCTCGGACACAAACAGCTTTCTACTACAGAAATATATACCCATATCAATAACGATCAGATGCGTGCTGCGGTAAAACAAAATCCCTTATCCACTTTGAAAGCACCTTCTGAGATTGCAGATGATCATAGAGATAAAAAAAGCAAATTATAAATTTACCGTAATAAAATTATGTAAACTTCCGTGTAGCTTTTAACGGAAGTTTATTTATTATCAAGTTATTTTTGTGATTCCATATAGGGGGCAAGTGAGACTGGAATAAAATAACCTTTGGCATGACTACATACTGGACATTTTTCTGGTACATTTGTTCCTTCATATATATATCCGCAGTTTAAACACATCCACTGCTGATTTTCCGAAGAACTGTAGAATTTTTGATTTTCCAACAATGCCGCAAGCATTTCAAACCGGGCACTATGCGTTTTTTCAATTTCAGCTATATTAAAAAAGCTAGTGGATATTTGAGTAAATCCTTCTTCTTTTGCTGTTTCCCCAAATTCTTTATATATTTTGTCGTATTCATCATATTCGTGCTGTCTTGCCGTATGCAAAAGTTTTACTGTGTTTTCAAATAAATCAACTGGATAGCTTCCATCAATTGTAATCTCAGTTCCGGATAATTCTTTTAAATAACTATAGAATATTTCGGCATGCTCTTTTTCCTGTCCTGCCGTAAATAAAAATACTTCGGCAATTGCATCTAAGTTTTCTTTTTTAGCCTGTGATGCCGCAAATGTATAGCGGTTGCGTGCTTGGCTTTCTCCTGCAAATGCTCGCATAAGATTTTTTTCTGTTTTGCTTCCTGAAAGCTGTGTACTCATTGGTAATACTTCCTTTCTTTTAAAGTTTACAGGTAGTATTTCCAATTTTTATTATAATATAAGTTTTTGCCAGCAGATGTACAAAATAAAATCCAAAAAACATATTGAGCAACGCAAATAGCTTTGCAAATGTTTTTTGGATTTTATACTATAGTATGCTGAAATACTTTGACTTATGGAACAATGTTACCCGCGGAACGATAGATTTCATACCATTCTTCACGGGTCAGCACAATGTTTGCCGCTTGAAGACAGGAAACAAGCCGATCAGGATTCATGGTTCCGGTAATCATCTGCATTTTAGCTGGATGCCGAAGAATCCAGGCGGCAGCTATAGTAGTATTTGTAACTTCATATTTTTCTGCAAGACGGTTTAGCGTAGCATTTAACTCGGGAAATTTATCGTTATCCAAAAAAACTCCCTCAAAAAAGCCATACTGAAACGGTGACCACGCTTGAATTGTAATGTTATGTAGTCGACAAAAATCCAAAACACTTCCATCATGGTCAAAACTGGATTCCGTTGTCATGTTGACATTGATTCCATTGGTTACCATATTGGCGTGGGCAATACTAAACTGAAGCTGGTTGGCAACTATAGGTTGCTCCAAATATTTGGCCAAAAGCTGAATTTGCATCGGTTTTTGATTAGATACGCCAAAAAAACGAACTTTACCGGTATCATGCAGAATATTAAAAGCTTCTGCTACTTCTTCCGGTTCCATCAATGCATCTGGACGATGCAAAAGCAACACATCCAGATAATCGGTATGGAGCCGTTGTAATATCCCGTCAACTGCGCTTAAAATATGCCCTTTTGAAAAATCAAAATATCCTCGCCGAATTCCACATTTCGACTGTAAAATAATTTTTTCTCGAATATTTGCGTTCATATGAATTGCATCAGCAAACATCCGTTCACAGTCGCCGTTGCCATAAATATCGGCATGATCAAAAAAATTGGCGCCGTAATGTAAAGCAGTGTGAATAAAATGTTCTGCTTCTTGCGGAGAAAGTTTATTCAGCCGCATACAGCCTATTGCAACCGGGGGGACCATTAGATTGGATACACCGAGTGGAATTTTTCTCATAATATTTCTTCCTCCTTTTCTGCGGAGTACATCAGACTTTTCCGCACATATTTATAAAATAAGCATACAAAAATTTTTTCAGACTGTCAACTTAGGTCTTTTACACTTATGTTACAGTTTTCTTAATTTTCTCTCTTCTTTCAGCTGTATCGTTCTATTCGCAGAGAATATTTCATAAAATAATAAATATCACGATAAGACAAGCTGACGGGGTAAATGTAAGATTTGCAAACCTTCGGCGGAATGGAGACATTTATGAAAAAATACAAGGCAATTGTTCTGGATGGAAAAAAAATAATAAAAAATATGGCTGTCATGTTTAGCATAATATTGATTTTTTGTTTACTGCTAGCCTGGGCTGGTCTTTTTCAAGGTGGAAAATTTACTTCAAACACTTTTTCACCAGAAAATATGATTGAAAATACACTTCCTGCCGTTGGAGCGGCCAATGGTTCTGCGGCAAACCAAACAGCGAAAATACAAGAGCAAATACAAAAAATATTTAAAATTCTTTTGAGTTTTGATTACACCTCTTCTTCCGGCATTTTAGCATCGGAAATTCCTGTATCTGCAGCTGTCGATCAATCCGGAGTGGTCCGTATAGCAAAAGAAACGCAAAGCAATAACCAAATTTTACCACAAAAATCTGCTGCTCCGACTACGCCGCAGCAGCAGTCGGAAATTCCGCCTGAAAACCAGGCCCCCATCAAAGCAATTAATGCATCTCCCAACCGCAATGGTTCTGCTCAAGTCATTATAGGCAATGAAACTTCTTATAGTGTTAATATTGACGAAATGCTGGCATCCAAACCCGACATTGACATGTCTGGTTCTGGACCCAAAGTTTTAGTCATTCATACTCATGCAACCGAAGCGTATTCACCAGATAACAGTACAATTTATGACATTACGGGAAGTGACAGGAGTATGAATACAGAAGAAAATGTAGTGAAGGCTGGAGAAGCGCTTTGTCAGGTTTTTGAAAACAAAGGCATTAAGACCATTCACGATACGGAACTGCACGATTATCCATCTTTTAACGGTTCCTATGCCCATTCCTTAGCCGCAATCGAAAAATACTTAAACGAATATCCTTCCATTCAGATTGTATTTGATGTTCATAGGGATTCCATTGTGTACGATGATAATACAAAAGCAAAAGTCTTGACAGAAATAAACGGAAAACCCGCCGCACAGCTGATGTTCGTAGTTGGAACCGATGAAAAAGGGTTATATCATCCAGACTGGAGAGAAAATATTAAAACAGCAATTCATTTCCAAAATGCCATAAATCAAAAATACCCAACTTTAATGCGACATATTAATCTACGGCAGGAGCGTTTCAACGGGCATACTACTCATGGCAGCATGATCATTGAAACTGGTTCCAGTGGAAATAGTCTAAGTGAAGCCATATATGGGTTAACTCTTGCAGGCGAATGCATTGCTGATTATTTAAACACCTTAAAATAATTAGATGTAACAGTATTTTAAGGTAATACTCTTGTAATTTATAATAAAAATCGGTATAATGTTTTGTGAGAAAAATAAAAAGGAGATTATATCGATGCGTAAATTACTTGCGGTCTGGATCGCAAAGCTTGCTATTATTGCCGGAAAGGTGGTTGGGAAAAAATCATCATCTACTCCTGGGGCTATTGCGCTCAAAATTTGTCCCGATCTAATCCGGCGTCTTTCTTCAAATGTTACTCAAGGCATTATTGTTACCTGCGGTACTAATGGCAAAACAACAACTAATAATTTGCTCAATTCCGCACTGCAAAAAAGCGGATATTCTACTGTGTGTAACAGCCTTGGCGCCAATATGATGGGAGGAATTGCCACTGCGTTTGCAGATGCATGCAATTTGGCCGGTAAGTTTCAGGCAGATTGGGCCGTGCTTGAAATTGATGAGGCATCTGCACGACGTGTTTTTGCATATCTGACTCCTGATTACATGATCATCACCAATCTATTTCGAGATCAATTGGATCGATATGGGGAAATCGACATTACAATGGATTTGCTCCGGGAAGCCATCAATATGGCAGGTAATGTAAAATTGATTCTTAATGGAGACGATCCATTGACGGCTCAATTTGGAGAAGGTAAAAAGGCTTGGTATTATGGCATTTCTGAACAAGTTTTGCCTCAAATTGATGAGACAAAAGAAGGCCGTTTCTGCGCAAAATGCGGCATGGAACAGGAATATCATTTTTTTCATTACAGTCAGCTTGGGGATTATTACTGTCCACATTGTGGAAACCGACGTCCACATATAGACTTTGAAGCAAAAAATGTTAATCTTTCTGATTCTATGAAATTTACGATTAACGGCACCCCAGTTGATGTAAATTATCGCGGATTTTATAATATTTACAATATTCTTGCAGTTTACAGCACTCTATCAGTGATGGGGATTCCAACAGATAAGTTTAATCAACTGCTGAGGGATTACAAACCGCAGATAGGCCGCATGGAACAAATCAATTTAGGAAAGCCCTTTATCTTAAATTTAGCCAAAAACCCGGCAGGTTTTAACCAAGCAATTCAAACCGTAATGCTGGATAAACGAAAAAAAGATGTGATTGTTGCCATTAATGATTTGGCCAACGATGGACGAGATGTGTCCTGGCTGTGGGATGTAGATTTTGAAAAATTGTCAGATGAAAATCTTTGTTCTTTGACAGCCGCAGGTATTCGGCGCTACGATATGGCGCTTCGATTCAAATACGAAGATATTCAGAATGTACGCATTGCTTCCAATATGCGTGATGCTCTGCTTGACTGCATGAACACAAACGCAGAGGTTTGCTATGTGCTGGTAAATTATACGGCGCTTTATCCCACTCAGACTGCCATGCTGGAATTACAAAAGGAACAGAAAGCCGGAGGAAATATATAATGAATGAAAATACAGTTCAAATTATTCATCTTTATCCTGACCTATTAAATCTGTACGGAGACAAGGGCAATATAGCCTGCATGGTGAAACGTCTGAATTGGCGGGGAATCCAGACGAATGTGCAGCTTTGCACCAATCAGGACCACAGTATTGACCTGTCCTCAGCGGATATTATTTTTGTTGGCGGCGGATCTGACCGGGAACAGGCTTTAGTATGCAGTCTGCTTTTGAAAAAGAAAGAGGAACTCATTCGTTACGTAGAAAATGATGGCGTGCTAGTCGCTGTCTGCGGCGGTTATCAGCTGCTTGGAAAGTATTATCAAACTGCAAGTGAAAAAATTGAAGGGCTTGGCCTTCTAGATATTTATACCGATGCAGGCAAGGATCGCTTAATTGGTAATGTCGTTCTCCAATCTTCTCTATTTGATCAACCGATTGCCGGATTTGAAAACCACGCGGGAAGAACTGAAATTGGAGATTATACTCCTCTGGGAAAAGTGTTGTATGGACATGGCAATAACGGTACAAGCGGCTTTGAAGGCGTTATATATAAAAACGTAATCGGAACATATCTACACGGTCCTTTGCTACCCAAAAACCCTAAATTGTGTGATTACATTTTATCATGTGCGTTAAAACGGAAGGATGCAAATTTCCCCGGCCTTAAACCTATTGATGATACGCTTGAGAATCAAGCTAACACCTACATTGTGAACCGGTTTGCTCCAGAAAAAAAATAAGATAACATCTTTCAAAATTAAAATATTCAAAACTTCTAAAAGTCAAAAAGCTGCACGGTTGTGAAAAAACCATGCAGCTTTTTTGTATCCTATCGGAAAGATTTTTCATAAATTGCACGACATTCTTCGTGGCTCAACGGGATTGGATCGCTTTCAAACAATCCGCCCATAGTTTCTCTGGCATTTTGGGCTAAAGTATCAAGTTCTTCGGCAGTAATACCGTAATCCTGCATCCGAAGCTGATCCACACCACAGGCTTTTTGCAAATCCAAAAGAGCTATCAAAAAATCTTCAGGCTGTGATGCATTCTTCATGCCTAACGCTTGTGCCATACGTACAAATCGTTCATCACAGGTATGTTTCTGGATAAAATGCCGGTAATATTCCATTGAAATCATAATCAATCCAGCTCCGTGAGGCAGATTTTGATGATAAGCGCTCATCGCATGTTCCATGGAATGCTCACTGGTACAGCTGCTTATTGTCATAACAACCCCAGATAAGGTATTGGCAAAGGCAACATGCTCTCTTGCAGTAAGATTATCACCATTTTTAACAGCTTCAGGAAGATATTTTCCGATATTCTCGATAGCTGTTAAAGCATACATATCACTCATCAGGTTGGCCTGTCGGGCAATATAGCATTCTGTGCTGTGAAACAAAGCATCAAAGCCTTGATAAGCTGTAAAGGAAGGCGGTACTGTTTTCATCAATTCTGGATCTATCACCGCAATTTGCGGAAACAGAGCATCGATTCCTCCAAAACCAATTTTCTCATGCGTATCACTCTTAGTAATAACACCCCACTGGTCTACTTCCGAGCCAGTACCTGCTGTAGTCGTAATTGCAACAATTGGCAGAGGCGGTATGCTAATTTCTTTTGCCTTTCCTGTTTTTCCAAAAGCATAATCCCAAAGATCACCTGGATTGGTCGCTGCAACAGCCAAAGCTTTTGATGCATCCATCACGCTCCCACCTCCGAGAGCAACAATAAAATCGAAGTGATTTTCCCGTGCAAAGGCCGCCCCTTCTTCCACCGTTTCCTTCAAAGGATTGGCTTCAATTTTTTGAAAAACCGTAACAGAACAGCCAGCCATTTTAAGTTGATTTAAAGTTTCATCATAAGCGCCGCTTTTTTTTGCAGATTTCCCATTGGAAAGCAGTAAAAGTGCCCTTTTCCCTGGAAGAGACTCTTTGTGCAACTCTTTAAGCTTACCGACACCAAACAAAATTCTGGTAGGAACATACATATGAAAACTCATTTTTCTCCTCCTATTCTGTTGTCAAAACTCTTTTTTATTATATACTTTTAATTCCACGAAAGTCAATAGAAATTTTTTTATTACTTTTTTATTTTTATTTTTTAAAACATATTTTTACCATATAAAAAATCGTTTATAATATAAACAATTTATGAACTTTACAAAATGCTATTGTACAAACTTGGGAAATATGATATAATAAAGGAAAATCATTCTAATTTGTTATAGATAGGAGGTACATTATGAAAAAAAGAATTTCCGCATTGCCGGATGAAGTAATTGCCTTGTCAGAGCTTTGCATAAAAAATGGCAAAATTGACCCCTCATTATACACAAAATATGACGTAAAGCGCGGATTGCGTGATCTGCAGGGAAAAGGTGTTCTGACGGGTTTAACTGAAATTTCTGACATTTGTTCAACAAAAATTGTTGACGGCCAGGAAGTTCCTTGTCCGGGGGAATTATACTACAGAGGCTATGACATCAAAAAACTTGTAAACGGTTTTTTAGAGGATGACAGGTTCGGTTTTGAGGAAACCGCATATCTCCTTTTGTTCGGAGATCTTCCTACAGAAGAGCAGCTCCGTAATTTTAATAAAATTTTAGGTAACTACCGTACATTGCCGGTGAACTTTGTCACTGACATTATTTTAAAGGCTCCAAGTCCTGATATGATGAATACTTTGGCCCGTTCTGTTTTAACTTTATATTCTTATGACGAACGTGCTAATGATATTTCGATTCCGAATGTCCTCAGACAATGTCTTGAATTGATTGCGCTGTTTCCCGTAATTTCTGTATATGGATATCAGGCGTATTCTCACTATCATGAAGGAAAAAGTTTGTTCATTCATCAACCGGAAATGGATTTCTCCACTGCCGAAAATATTCTGCATTTGCTGCGTCCGGATGGGAAATACACCAAATTGGAAGCTCGGATCCTGGATCTGGCCTTAGTTTTACAGGCAGAACACGGCGGCGGAAATAATTCTACCTTTACCACTCATGTCGTTTCTTCCTCTGGTACAGATACCTATTCGGTTGTAGCAGCTTCTCTTGGATCATTGAAAGGGCCAAAACACGGCGGAGCAAACATCAAAGTGGTTCAAATGCTGGATAATATAAAAAGTCATTTAAAGGACTGGACAGATGAAGATGAAATCCGTGCTTATCTGCGTAAGCTTCTTGCTGGAGAAGCCTTTGACCATAGCGGACTAATTTATGGTATGGGACACGCTGTCTACTCCCTTTCTGATCCGCGTGCAGACGTATTCAAAGCCTTTGTGAAAAAATTATCAGAAGAAAAGGGATTTCATCAAGAATATGGTCTGTACGAAAAAATTGAAAGAATTGCTCCTGAGGTCATTTCAGAAAAGAGAAAAATTTATAAAGGTGTTAGTGCAAATGTAGATTTCTACAGTGGATTTGTATATCACATGCTTGGTTTACCACAGGAATTATATACTCCTATTTTTGCGATCGCGCGTATTGCCGGTTGGAGTGCACACCGAATCGAAGAATTGATTAACGCAGGAAAAATTATCCGTCCTTCTTATAAACCCATTGGTCCTCACAGGGAATATACACCGATGGCAGAACGCACTTAATAAAAAAAGCTGTCCACAGTTTTCCAAATCTGTGTTCAGCTTTTTTATTCATTCCTGAATGGCTTCATACATATTTTTAGCCGCATCCTTGAAAGCGGTTTCTTTTATCTCAAGCACCCTCACCTTAAGTGGGCGGGCACCAAACTGAATAGTAATTTCATCTCCTTCTTTCACTTCATAAGAAGCGCGAGCCGGTTTACCGTTTACAAAGACTCGTCCGCTGTCACAGGCCTCGTTCGCAACAGTACGGCGTTTGATTAAACGAGATACTTTTAAATATTTATCCAGTCTCATTTTTACTGCTCCTTTTCTGTTTCGTATTTTTCAAACTCTTCTATAAATTTTTGAAGATACATGCTGAGCGCCGTTTCTGGATCTATTTTTTCTTCTCTGCATTTTGATGCAATGGAAAAAAGCTGCCTTCCAAGCTCCATTTCAGTTGTTTCAGGTACAGATTCTGTTTGAAACAAATATCCGGCTTTTACCGCCTTTTTTTGAATTTTAACCGCACGCATTAATGCAGGCAACGCTTTTGATACCGCTTTCAGTTCGTCGGTTACTGTTTGCTGTTGGCGATCTTTGCGTTTGATTTCATCCCAATCTTCCGCTCCGCCAGTTTCCGATTCTTCTGATCCAAAAACATGCGGATGTCGATGAATCATTTTTCTACAAATTAAATCTGCAACATCGCTCATGTCATATTCGCCGGCATCAGCGGCAATTTGTGCATGCAAGACTACCTGAAGCAGCAAATCTCCGCTTTCATCTGCAATTTTTTCCGGATTGCCGCTGTCGATTGCTTCTGCAAGTTCATATGCTTCTTCAATAACACTGCTCTTAATGCTTTGATGTGTTTGTGCTCTATCCCAAGGGCAGCCGCCGGGAGCTCTGAGCATAGCTATGACATTTAAAAATTCTTCAAAAGTATATTTTTCTGTTTTCATTTGCAAGTCACCTTTATTTTAATAGTTTCAATTTGGTTAATACGGAAGCTAGTTTCTCTCCCTTTGGAAGGCGCAAAATATCTTCACGCTGAATGGCCCTGACAGTAAAAACGGCCAAAAAGTAAACCAATGCACAAATAACGATTTCTGCGGCAATCAGAATTCGTCGCGACCATATATTTACTGAGGCAGAAAGCAAAAAGCTTTCTCCAGTCAAAAAGGTGCTCAGCACAAATCCTACAGCTCCCATAATAACGGCCGCAGCAACTGGCTTGAAAATAAACGCATTCCAGCGAAACCGAATCTTGGCGTATTTTATAATATATCTCATATTTAATACAGCAATGATCAGATAACACAAGAAAGTGCCTGCGGGCGCTCCGTCAATTCCCAGATATGGAATGAATATAAAATTAAACAACACTTTAACTGCCCCGCCGATTACCATATTGATGACCGGACAGTATACTTTCCCATATGCCTGAAGGATTGCATTTGTAACAGAAACAACCGCAACCGGAATAATTGCTATGGATAAAATGGCCAGGACAGATTTAGCATTGCAGTCTTGGAACAACAAGAATAAAACTTCTTTGGAAAGCACTGACATACCAAAAGCACACGGAGCAGCAAACAGCATAGCAATACGGATTGTACTTTCAGTAATTGCTTTGGATTCTGTTTCATTCCTGCGAGTCAGTGCAGCAGAGATAGCCGGTACAACACTCATTCCCAATGCAACCACCAAAGTAAGTGGTAGATTAAACATAGTAAGCGCCTTTCCGGTATACATACCATATAACGATGCAGCTTGCTGTTTGTACAGTTCCAAGCCCGTCCATCCTTCTTCTATCACTTTTTGATAAAAAGAAGTTCCTTCCTTGAACATAAAATCGTAGTGCGCAAGGACTTCTGGACGCGTTACAAGCCGGCGCGTTATGGTTCCCATATCAATCAAAGTGGTAAGACTGGATACGGAAGCACCAATCGTAATAGGAATGGCAATTAAGATTAACTCTTTTAAGATAGATTTCCGGCTGCGCAACAAAGAAAGTGATTGACTTTTTTTTCGTTTCCTAAGTGCTAAAAAAATGCAGCTCAGGAGTGCAAAAGATAAAAATGTTCCGGTAGTTACACCAAAAATCGCTCCGGCAGAAGCGAAAACGGTTCGATCATAAGTAGACTGCACCTGACGCGTTGTCCAGTCAATCGCTGTTTCCAGGCTGCCATTCACTGTCATATTCATAAAAAAGAATGCAAGACCGATTCCAACTAAAAGTTTAGCCGTAGCTTCTATTACTTCAGAAGCAGCAGTCGGAAACATATTTTGCCTACCTTGAAAATATCCACGATAAACCGATGTCATGGCAACAAAAAACACGGCCGGAGAAATGGCTAATATTCCTTTAGAAGAACCAGGCACAGCCACAAGCGCTTCCAGCTGTTTTGGGAAAAAGTATAGCACTGCACTTCCCAAAAAACCAATGACCGCAAGAAATATAAACGCTGTTTGAAAAATACGGTGGGCATTGCGTTCGTCATCTCGAGCCATACTTTCTGCTACCATCTTGGATATTGCAATCGGAAATCCTGCAGTTGCAATAATAAACATAAAGGTATAAATTTGATATGCGATATTGAAATATCCCATACCGTCATCCCCAATCAAATTGATGAGAGGAATCTTAAATACAGCACCAATAATTTTGACAATTAAGTTTGCAACGCCTAAAATGAGTGCTCCCTGAATAAACGTTTGCTGTTTTGTCGTCTGTCTGTTTTTCTCCAATTTCATTCAACTCCTCAAGGTTTCTGCACACAAAGTTATGATATAGTATATTACTGCATTGTCCAAAAAACAACTCTTTTATTCAAAAATAAAGATGAAAAAGAAAAGGCACAGCGGTAAGGCTGTGCCTTTAAGCGTTTGCACTAAGCAGCGATCTGATCACCGCGCACTTCATCCAAAGTCCGTACAACCGAATGCTTAATCGGCTTCCACTCCACTTTCTTAAACAGTGCAATCACTGCAATTGGAACATAAGTCAGCATAAAAATCGGAAAAGTAAATAAATTTAAAATTCGCTTGATTTTACTGCAATGAATTTGCTTCCATTCTGTTATCGTGGTTATCGTACCTAAAATAAAGAACAATCCATAAAAATTCATCAATGTCTGTAATAGCGTCTGTAGCAAGATGCTGGTTTCTGGTGAATTAGCCAAAAAGCCAAGCGGAACAGCCACTGCATTAATAATCGTGCTGATCAGTGTCAGCAGCATAGCGGGCATAATTGTCATCAACATATCAAAACAGGAAAAACTGCCGCGCAGTATCCCTTTAAAGAGCTGACCGCCGTATTTGGCAAAAACCTGATAGAAGCCTTTTGCCCATCTCAGACGTTGACGATACGACTGACGGAATAAAGTGGGCTGTTCATCATACAAAATCGCTTCAGCACAATATCCAATTGTTTCACCGTGAATGACACTGTCCACAGTAAATTCAATATCTTCTGTAAGCAAATGATGAATCCAACCTCCGTTCGCGTGAATGATTTCCGCACTAACTAAAAAACCGGTTCCGGAGATAGCACAGCTAGTATGTAATTGCATTCTTGAATTATTCAAAAATTTAGCTTCCCGCAAAAACCATAATGAATATCCAGCAGAAATCCAGTTGCTTCCAAAGTTCTTGGAATTACGATAACTTGTGATAATACGGTACCCTTGATCAAAAACTTTGTTCATTTCCATAATATAATTCTGATCAAGCAGATTATCCGCATCAAAAATCATAAATGCTTCATAGTTTTTATCCTGATAATCCCGTTCAATAATATTAAACATCCAGTCAAGAGCGTAGCCCTTACCAACCTGTTTTTTATTAAAACGTTCATATACAATAGCCCCTGCCTGTTCCGCTACTTTCGCAGTATCATCAGTGCAGTTGTCAGCAATGACAAAGATGTCCACTAGTTCAGACGGATATCTCTGACTTTTTATACTCTCTATAAGCTGAGCAATAACATCCCGTTCATTCCGCGCCGAAATCACAACCGCATAACGATGATTACAGGAAGCAGTGAATGTTTTTGGCTTTTTTAAAAGGCCAATAAAAATATAAAAAAACTGATAAGCATAACATAGAGTAAAGACAATCGAGATCATACAATTCAAATAAATTATTGTTTTCATGACAATCTCCTTATCGCGTATTTCCGCTTGATAATCTGTGCGCTGCAGCACCTTTATTTCATATCAATTATATCATATATCATTACATTTATATAGCTAATATATAAAAAAAATATAAATTAAATATAAATTTTTTATAAACTAATTTTTTAATAAAAGCCAAAAAAATGCTTATTTCCGTAAAAATGTACAAAAAATTAGGTTTTCTTTTGTGAAAATAGCTTAAATATGTGCATTTTTAACAATAAATTTCGTGTTTAGTAGGTAAAAATCTACAATGTTAAATTTATGTTACATTTTTCCTACAAACCCAAAATCCTGTACTTTAATTGCTTTTTCTAAAATATATGCTTGTATTGGTAAATTATGATATCTTTTGTTATAACTTAAGAAAAAAATGGATTTCCTCTATCTTTTTTTTAGATACTATGATATAATATAAAAAATAATGCTTGTTTCATAGCAAAGGAGGATGGTTTTATGCACGGATACGCTTTGTTTATTGGTGCCGTTCTTTGGCCGATTATCTGTCTTCTAGCTGCTGGCATTTGCGCTGTATTGGCTGCCATACAATATCAGGCTCGTCGAAAAAGCCGCAAAGTTACTCTGGATACCATCCGGGCAATTATGAATGCCTTAGACGCAAAAAATCCCTATAAAGCTGGTCATTCTTACAGAGTGGCAATTTGGTCTGTAAAACTTGCATCCTATCTGCATTATGGCCGGGAGCATGAAGTTTATTATGCCGCTTTACTCCATGACATTGGAAAACTGGAGCTTCCTGATAAACTGCTGGCAATCAACCATAAACCAAGTCCTGATGAAGAAAAAATTCTTCAAAAACATCCGAAAATCGGCGCAAAGCTAACGGCGGGTACTACCGAAATACCGGATGTACGGCTTGCAGCCATGTTTCATCATGAACGCTTTGACGGAACGGGGTACCCCGAAGGCTTATCCGGTGAAAACATTCCTATGATTGCGCGGATTGTTGCTGCTGCAGATGCATATGATGCTATGGCACACGAGCGGGCTACCAGAGGTGCTCTTGAGCGCGGTGAAATTTTACGTCAATTTCGCGAACACAGCGGGACACAGTTTGATCCCCGTGTTGCAAAGGCCATGACTCGCCTCATTGCAGATGAAGCATGTCGAGTCCATAAGAAAGGAGAGAACGACCTTGATCCGCAAATCCTTGATTGAATTTATTTTTGAAGCCGCATCTATTGAGCGCTGGAACGATCATATTCGGCCTTCGCGCGGATTTACCGAACTGGATAAACAATCTCATAAAATGATATGTGCTTATGTTCTAAGTAAACTTGCCCCGGAAATTGATTCTTTTTTGTTAATCGAGGGCGGGATTTTTGAATTTTTACACAGGTTAGTTTTAACAGATATTAAACCACCCATTTTTCACCGCCTTATGGAAGAAAAAGGGACAGAACTAAATCGCTGGGCTATCGAGCAGATCCAGCCGGATATTCAGGCGGTTTCAGGCGGTTTTGCCAGTCGGTTTGAACGGTATTTTACCGATCCTGCGTATGCAGTAGCGGAAAAAAAAGTTTTAGAAGCAGCGCACTATCTTGCCACGAAATGGGAATTTGATATTATTTACGATATGTGCCACACCTATTACGGAATTGATCAGACCCGACGTGAAATTGACAGTAAACTTCAGACACTAGAAACGCTTCCCTGTTTTTCTTCTTACATGCGGAACAATAATTATCAAGGTTTTGTCAATCTTCTTGGAGAATTACGCTTTCAACAGCGCTGGTCCCGATCCCCGAGAATCCCTGCCACTTCCGTCATTGGACATATGCTCATTGTTGCTGTTTTATCCTACTTTTGTGCCTGTGAGATCAGTGCTTGCTCCCAACGGTGTATACATGCTTTTTGGGGCGGTTTGTTTCACGATGTTCCGGAAGTGCTGACCAGAGATATTGTTTCTCCTGTCAAAAATTCTGTACAAGGATTGGATGAATTGATCAAGCAAATCGAACAAGAGCAGATGGACTCTGTCCTTTATCCATTGATTCCGGAAACATGGCGGCAAGAAATTGAGTATTTTACTAATGATGAATTCTGTGATAAAGTGATTTTAAACGGGAAAATTTCCTTTGTGCCTGAAGGTAAAATGAATACCATGTATAATCAAGACAAATATTTCCCTATTGACGGCAGAATTATCCGTGGCTGTGATCATTTAGCGGCTTGCATTGAAACTTATATGTCACATACATGCGGTATTACCACGCATGCATTGCAGGAAGGAAACCGAAATTTATGCCACCAGTACCGCAATGCTCAAATCAACGGAATCGATTTTGGATGCCTGTTCGATTATTTTAGGATTTAACCAAAATACGCCTTTTGCATAGAATAACATTAGATATGTTTTTGCAAAGGGGTGTTATTATGGGCATAGCATTTTCTGTTGTGATTTCTTTTTTTGCTGTTTATGGAATTTTGCAATTAATTGCCAAAGGGGTATTCTTATCAAAAGCCAAATGCGGGCGCCAACCCGCTTATGTCCATCGCGTCATTGGCGTCCGGGACTGTGAAGACACCATTGAAGGCGTAATACGTTCTTTAGCCTGGGAGGATATCAGAGAAGATTTGATTGTAATGGATCTAGGCTCTCGTGATGACACTCCCGAAATACTGCGTCGTTTGGAGCAGGAATATGATTTTCTGAAAGTAATGACGCCGGAGGAATATCGTGTATATTTTGATGAAATCACTAAGTATGATCAATAATTGCTTAGCAAAATAGCTCTGCCAAAGCCGTACTTTGGCAGAGCTATTTTTTATTCAACAGTTACAGATTTTGCAAGATTTCGAGGTTTATCAATATCCAAACCCTTTAAAGATGCAACGTAATATGCAAAAAGCTGAAGCGGAACAACTACTTCGGAAGGCATTACCAAACTGTCACAATGCGGGACATAAATGATGTGATCCGCCTCCTGCTCAATAGCAGTTTGGCCTTCTTCTGCCACCGCAATCACAACTGCTCCCCGTGCTTTTACTTCTTTAATATTACTTAGCATTTTTTCAAACAGCTCTTTGACAGTACAAAGAGCAACTACCACTGTCCCCTGCTCAATAAGAGCAATCGTCCCGTGTTTTAACTCTCCTGCTGCATAAGCTTCAGAATGAATGTAAGAAATTTCTTTTAATTTCAAAGAACCTTCTAATGCAACCGCGTAATCCAAGGTTCGACCCAGGAAAAAGATACTTTTGCTATTATAATGCAAAGAAGCGGTATACTGTATCTCTTCCTTATGTTCTAAAATCTGCGCAATATGTTCGGGCAGGGTTTGTAAAGCGTTGATGTACCTATCAATCTGCTCTTGTGTTAAACAGTTCATATGCTGTGCCATATAAATTGCAAGGAGATAAATTGCTGTGAGCTGGGTACTATATGCTTTTGTCGTTGCCACAGCAATTTCCGGGCCAGCCCAGGTGTATAACACATCATCTGCCTCCCGTGCAATGGCACTTCCCACTGCATTAACGATAGCAAAGGTTCGTGCGCCTAGCCGTTTCGCTTCCCGCATAGCAGCAATAGTATCTGCTGTCTCTCCAGATTGGCTGATAACAACCACAAGAGTCTTTTCATTCACAATAGGCTGCATATACCTAAATTCAGAGGCCACAGATACTTCCACTGGAAGGCGAAGCATCTTTTCTATAACATATTTTCCGACGACACCGACATGATATGCACTTCCGCAGGCCACAATATAAATTTTATCAATACTATCAATATATTCCTTTGATAATGTAATATCATCAAGAACAATCCGTCCGTCTTTAATTCTGGGACTGATCGTATCCTGGAGCGCTTTAGGCTGTTCCATAATTTCTTTGAACATAAAATGTTCGTAGCCGCCTTTTTCTGCTGCCGAAATATCCCAATCTACATGGAAAATTTCTTTTTGAACGCTTTCACGGTCTGTATTATAAATTTTCACCTCATCAGCCCGCAAAACAACAATTTCATTATTCTCCAAAAAATACACATCACGTGTATAGGCTAAAATGGCAGGGATATCAGATGCAATAAAATTTTCATCTTTTCCAAGGCCAACAATTAAAGGACTTTCTTTTCTTACAGCTACAAACTGATCTGGATTATCTGCACACAAAATACCAAGCGCATAAGAGCCTTCCACTTTATTCATTACTTTGGTTATTGTATCAATAATATCACCTTGATAATAATACTCCACCAAGTGAGCAATGACTTCCGTATCCGTTTCCGAAAGAAAAGTAAACCCTTTTTTTGTCAAATACTCTCTTAATTTTATATAATTTTCAATAATCCCGTTATGTACAACAGCAAATCTGCCAGAACGGCTCAAATGCGGATGGGAGTTAGTGTCAGAAGGTTCTCCGTGGGTAGCCCACCGCGTATGGCCAATTCCCATCGTCCCTTTTAGCAGCTTTCCACCATCTATCCGTTTCTCCAGAACGGATAGTCTACCCTTTGCCTTTTGTACGTTAATCCCCTCTGCGGTCATAACGGCAACTCCAGCAGAATCATAACCACGGTATTCTAACTTCCGAAGTCCATCCAACAAAATCGGTGCTGCTTGTTTTTTCCCGACATATCCAACAATTCCACACATAGATTTTCCTCCTGTCCGGCATCAAACATTATGTTTATGTACAGTATGATACCAATCTTTTTTTGTATGCCGCAAAATTCCGAATAAGCCCGCCGGAATCCAGCTAAAAATATAAATCATAAATCCAAAAAAATTCAGGATCAGCTTATGATGACATTTTTTATCCAAAATCAATCCACAACCAGTCGTAAAAAGCATACCAAATATATAAAAGTTTAGTAATACAAAGGGCAATGGCCGAGCCCAAAAGTCCGCAAATGCCGCATTCGTAATTTGGAGCAGATTGCAAATTGCAAAAAAATCCAGTACCAAACATAAGCAAAAACATAATGGCATCATAAGATCGCTCCAAAACCGCAGCAAAGCATTCCATTTTCCATAACGCAGCAAACTGCCCATATAATCTCTTTGCACAGCAGTAATCCCTTGTGCCCAACGGCAGCGCTGTCGTACTGAAACCTTAAACGTATCGGGTTTTTCATCAAATACAACCGCTTTAGCCGCATAAGCAATTTTAACATTTTCTAAAGCCAGTTTTAAAGTATATTCCGCATCTTCCGCCACCGAAACCGTTTGCCATGGAATCGTGCGCAGTAAGTCAATAGAAAGCGCAAATCCGGTTCCCCCCAGACTGCAGCCAATTCCTAAATGCCAAAATCCCATTTGTAAAATTCTGTTTGTAATCCAGTACCAGGTTGCATATGCATAAGAAACCCATGACGCATTTGGATTTTTTGCATCAATATATCCCTGTACGGCTTGATTTCCCTGACGTAATGCAAAATTCATCTCACTTAGGAATCTGCAGTCAAGCAGATTATCCGCATCTAAAACAACTACAGCGTCAAACTGCTGTTTTTCTTTTAAAATTTGTTCAAACGCATCCCGCAATGCAACCCCTTTTCCGATCTCTATATCCTCATTTCGGATTAACACAGAAGCTCCCATTTGCCGCGCAATTTTTGCAGTAGCATCAATACATCGGTCTGCAATTACGATTATCGAAAAATACTGCTGCGGATAATCTTGCTGCCGCAAACTATGTAGCAAAGAGCGCAATACAGTCTCTTCATTATGCGCCGGAATCACGACTGCAAATCGTGTATACCCTTCTTTAGGATTACCTAAACGAAAGGGGAACAAGGAAAATACTGCAATACCAAAATAATACACGGCAAGCAGAAAGAAAAGAAAACAAAGTACATCTGCTAAAATGCCTGTCACATTGCCATCCACTTTGTTCCCTCCTTGTGCTTTATCATTATAATATACTGTTATTTCGATTACAAGTGTAGAAATATTACATTATTTTTACATTTGCAAGGTCAAATCAATCCTTTTAAACTAATTTTTAATACAATAAAAATTATTTTCGTGTCACTTTTACAACATAGTAAATAAATGCGACTATAAGATAAATACCGATGGCAATCATAAGCAGCCAAACATTCCAGTATGAACTTACCGTTAAATTAGGACGGTTCAAAATGGTTCTGGCGCAACTTTCCATGATTGGCCGAATGCGATTATACAAGGCCAGCCAAAGAGCCGCCAGCAAACATACAGCCAAAAATATCGTATAATGATCTGCACGTTTTTTATTTTTGATGACACCCGTTTTTCCAAGAATCCATATTGCTACTGTACCAGCGGCAAACAAGCCGGTTAAAACCCACATCATTGGTTGCATAGTTAGAATAGTTTTTACATTATTATATCCGTAATAAATGAGAATCAGTACAAAAAGGCCGACGATTCCCCAGCATAAATTGATCATATACCAATTTGTTAAATGTTCGTTCCGTTCCCGGCGTGTAACGCGATCGTTATTTTTCTTTTTTTTCATTCCGGTCATCCTTTCTGTTTATATCATTACATTTCATTTTTTTCATACATGATGATGGATAATAAGGTTCCTGAAACTGTTTCAGTACGCAGAATTCGTTTTCCAAGGCCAGTCAACATAATTCCCATCTGTTTAGCTTGTTCGGCTTCTGCATCAGAAAATCCACCTTCCGGCCCAATCAGAACGCCAATGTTTTTGCATGATACAGATTGTAGAATTTTTTTCAATGACCGATCGCCCTGATGTCCTAAAATTTCATAAGGCATCAAACCAAGGTCCATGTTCACAGCTTTCTGTACCGCTGTATGAAACGGTACTGGAGGTAAAACTTGCGGCACTCTTCCACGGCCACATTGTTTCGCAGCTTCCAACGCAATCCGATTCCAACGTTTTAATTTTTCTGTTACTTTTTTATCCGTTTCCATTTTGGCAACACAACGTTCCGTTATCATCGGCACTATATCAAAAACACCAAGTTCCACTGCCTTTTGAATGATCACTTCCATTTTTCCGGATTTTGGCAACCCTTGAAAAATGGTCACCTGTATCTGGGGCTCCTGTGCGGAATGATATTTTTCCAAAATTTTAGCCTGACATTCCTTGCTGTCTATGACAGTCAAAACTGCTTTGTATTCATAGCCTGTACCATCAAATAATAGAATCTCATCTCCAACTTTCATGCGGAGAACCCGGGTAATATGCTCCGCATCCTCTATGATCTGTGCGGTATTTTCGTCAACATATGCAGGGTCTGTAAAAAAACGGCGCATCCCGTTTCCTCCTTATCTACAATTTTCAATAACCCTATTATCATATCATAAAAAAAACGGGTTTGCAAGATGAACTTGCAAATCCCTTTTCCCCTTATCGGCAGGTCAAAGCCGCCCAATCTTTGTCTTCGCGTATTTCCATAATTTCGAAACCGGCCTGTTTTAGCGCAGTCTTTACTTCTTCCAGACGTTCGCATATAATGCCGGAACAAATAAAAATCCCATCTTTTTTCATAAAACGTCGTACTATCCCGGAAAGAGCAATAATGACATCTGCTACAATGTTAGCAAGAACAATATCATAAGTGCCAAGTCGCTCTTGTACACTACGGTCGGTCAAAATATCACCGGCAAATGCATGATACCGCTCCTTGGATAATCCGTTCAGTTTTAAATTGCTATATGCAACATCGACTGCATTGGGGTCGACATCCACTGCATCTGCATTTTTAGCTCCAAGCAAAAGTGCAATCACAGATAGTATTCCAGAACCACAGCCAAGATCCAAAATAGTATCTTCGGGCTTCAAATATTTTTCCATTTCTTCGATACAAAACCGGGTGCTGGGATGGGATCCCGTTCCAAAACTCATTCCAGGATTTACCGTAAAAATAGTCCGTCCTTTGGAGTTCTCTGTTTTTTCCCATGCAGGGCAAATCAAAACCTTCTCTCCCACAGGAATCGGATGGAAATATTGTTTCCAAATTTCTGACCAATCCTCATCTTTTACATGATCCGAATGCAGGCTAAGCGTCCCATACCGATGTTCCAGGTCTTTTGTTTTTAACTCGGCCATAGAATTTTGTACCGCGGCAAGCTGCTCTAAACCTGTAGCTTCATCACTAAGATAAAAGGTAATGGTCGTATCCGCATCTTTTTGTTTTTCCAATTCCTCGTCGACATAATCCCAGTATTTACGGTTTTCCTCCAAGAAAGCCATAAAATCATCTTTATCCGCAATTTCCACACCATTAATTCCCAGATTCAGTAAACATCCGCTGACTGGATCGATACCCTCAGAGGTTGTTGTAATGGTTACTTTTATCCAATCCATATTTTTCTCCTTTGCAATGCAGAAACGCCGGTCCGAACCGCCGGCGTTCTCTTACTTAAATAATTCACGCATTTTCTCAAAAAAGTTTTTCCGCTGCCGATATTTTGACGCATCAACATTATCGTCAAAATGCCGCAGAATATCTTTTTGTTTATCATTGAGTCCCTTAGGGATTTCTACTTTTACAGTGACATATTGATCACCGCGCTGATTGGAATTTAGTTTAGGAACCCCTTTTCCGCGCAGACGGAACACCGTTCCCGGCTGTGTCCCCTCAGGTATATTATACGAGACCTTGCCGTCAATGGTAGGTACTTGCACTTCTGCTCCTAAAGTTGCCTGTACAAAAGACACAGGATAGTCACAAAGGATATCATAGCCTTGCCGTACAAAAAGTTTATGTCGACGAACCCGAATCTCTAAAATCAAGTCACCATTTGGTCCACCTTTGCTTCCGGCATCCCCTTCGCCGCGAACATATACCTGTTGCCCGTCATCAATCCCAGCTGGGATTTTGACCCGAACCTTTTTGGGCTTCCGTACTGTTCCCTCGCCATGGCAGGCCATACACGGATTTTTGATAATCGTTCCCTTTCCGCCACAGGAATCACAGGGACGAACGCTTTGAAAATTTCCAAACGCCGTCCGTTGTACCGAACGTATCTGTCCTGTGCCGTGACACATCGGACAGGTCTCCGGGCTGGATCCCGACTCTGCACCGGTACCATTACAAGATGTACATTTTTCCAAATGATTGACCGTAATATCTTTTTCAGTGCCAAAGCATGCTTCTTCAAATGTCAAATCTACGCGATAGCTGATATCCCGCCCTCGCTGCGGTGCATTTGGATTGGTTCTCTGCCCGCCAAAGCCACCGCCAAAAAAGCTGCTGAAAATATCACCCATATCAAAACCGTCAAATCCGCCATAACTGCCGCCGCTGTATCCGCCGCCCGCTGTCGCATCAAATGCCGCATGGCCAAATTGGTCATATTTCTGCTTTTTTTCCGCATCACTGAGCACTTCATAGGCTTCGGTAGCTTCTTTAAATTTTGCTTCTGCTCCTTCTCGGTCATCCGGATTCAAATCAGGATGATACTTTTTTGCCAGCTTGCGGTATGCTTTTTTAATTTCGTCTGGCGATGCATTTTTGCTCACGCCCAGCACTTCGTAGTAATCTCTTTTTTCTGCCATAGCCATACCTCACCTTATCCGCAGGCAGGCAGACTGAATTCAGTCTGCCTGCTGCACTTCATTCTGCGCCGCTTATTTTTTATCGTCATCAACCTCGGTATATTCAGCATCCACTACATTATCTCCGGATGCATTCTGCTGCTGTGCTCCTGCACCCGGCTGAGGGCCTGCTTGGGCACCGCCCTGCGCCTGCTGAGCCGCTGCATACAGTTTTTCAGATGCCGCATAAAACTTTTGCGATACTGCCTCCGTCTGTTTCTTGACTGCTTCTGTATCAATAGGCGATGCTTTTAACAATTCTTTTAACTTGTCAACTTCACTCTGAATGGCAGATTTTTCTCCTGCATCAATCTTATCACCTAGTTCGCCCAGCGTCTTTTCTGTCTGATATACCATATTATCTGCATTATTGCGGACATCTACCTCTTCCTTCTTCTTCTTGTCTTCAGCGGCAAATTTTTCTGCTTCTTTTACCGCTTTGTCAATATCTTCATCAGACAGATTCGTCGAAGAGGTAATGGTAATATCCTGCTGCTGTCCCGTACCCAAATCTTTTGCCGTAACCTTGACAATACCGTTTGCATCAATATCGAAGGTTACTTCGATCTGCGGAACACCACGGGGAGCCGGTGGAATGTTATTTAAGTTAAATCTTCCAAGCGTCTTATTATACGCAGCCATTTCACGCTCGCCTTGCAGTACGTGTACTTCTACACTGGTCTGCCCGTCTGCCGCAGTAGAGAATACCTGGCTCTTCTTGGTCGGAATGGTAGTATTTCTTTCGATCAATTTTGTAAACACACCGCCCATGGTTTCAATACCAAGAGACAGAGGTGTAACATCCAGCAGTACCAGATCTTCTACATCACCAGCCAGAACACCTGCTTGAATGGAAGCACCGATTGCCACACATTCATCCGGATTGATGCCCTTATGCGGTTCTTTGCCGATAAATCTTTGTACCGCTTCCTGCACAGCCGGAATTCTCGAAGAACCACCAACCAAAAGAACTTTGTCGATATCACTTGGCGACAAACCGGCGTCACGCAGCGCATTTCTGGTAGGTTCCATTGTTTTTTCCACCAAATCTGCCGTCAAAGAGTCAAATTGCGCACGGCTAATAGTAATATCAAGATGTTTTGGACCAGTGGAATCCGCTGTAATAAACGGTAGATTTACATTGGAAGTTGTTACACCGGATAATTCAATTTTCGCCTTTTCAGCGGCTTCTTTTAATCTTTGCAGCGCCATTTTATCCTGCCGCAAATCAATACCGTTTTCCTTCTGGAATTCATCGGCCAGATAATTCATAATCTTCTCATCAAAGTCATCACCGCCCAAACGATTGTTACCGCTGGTAGCCAATACTTCAAAAACACCATCACCAATTTCCAAAATCGATACATCAAAGGTACCGCCGCCCAGGTCATACACCATTATTTTCTGATCGTTGTCTTTTTCAAGGCCATAAGCGAGCGCCGCTGCGGTAGGCTCGTTGATGATACGCAATACCTCAAGGCCTGCAATCTTTCCGGCATCCTTGGTAGCTTGCCGCTGAGAATCACTAAAATAAGCCGGAACAGTAATAACTGCCTGGGAAACAGTTTCGCCAAGATAGGCTTCTGCATCTGCTTTCAATTTCTGCAAAATCATAGCAGAGATCTCCTGCGGAGAATAATTCTTGCCATCAATGCTAACCTTCCGGTCGGTACCCATATCACGCTTAATAGAACTGATGGTACGATCCGGGTTCGTGATTGCCTGACGCTTTGCCACCTGACCAACCAAGCGCTCTCCGGTCTTGGTGAAAGCTACTACAGACGGTGTCGTTCTTGAGCCTTCCGGATTGGTAATTACTGTAGGCTCACCGCCTTCCATAACTGCTACGCAGGAGTTTGTTGTTCCTAAATCAATACCAATAATTTTTCCCATAATTTATCATCCTTTCTTAAACTAAAATACAAGAATAAAAGAATTAATTGCTCACTTTAACCATGGAATGCCGTACTACTTTATCTTTATATACGTATCCCTTCATAAACTCCTCAAGAACTGTATTTTCATCCTGGTCACTCTCTGCTGTCATAACTGCATTATGCTTCTCCGGATCAAACGAGGTACCAACCGCATCAATAGGCGCAACGCCAATTTCTTGAAGAGCATCTTCAAACTGTTTTTTTATCATTTTTACACCATCCAGCACGCTGCCGCAGTCCCCAGTATCTTCACCGGCTGATACAGCTCTTTCCAAATTGTCCAGAACAGGAAGGAGCTTATTGATTGTATCACATACTGCCACACTGTAAACTTCGTCCTTTTCCCTTGCAGAACGTTTCTTATAATTATCAAATTCTGCCGCAGTCCGCATCAACCGGTCTGTTAAATTGGCAATGGATTCTTCCGCCTTCTGGAGAGCAGTTTGTTCATTTTTAACCTCTTTTTCGTCCGTTTCGTTCTGCGTCTCTTTTTCTTTCTCCTCCGGCTGTGTCTCTGTTTCTTTTTCTGCCGTAGTTTGTTCCTGGGCATCCGCCTTTTTTTCTTCCTGCTGTTTCTTACTCAAGGTTATCCATCTCCTTTACTGTTTCCATCTTCAATTCCCGGAATCTCTGACGGAAGCGGTCCACCTTCCAACCGCTTGCTCAGCATTTCCCCAAGTTGCTTGGAGAAAAAGTCAACACCGGTAATTACCTTGGCATAATCCATCCGCATCGGTCCTACCACCCCCACAATGCCCGTCAGTTCCTCTCCTACCTTGTAGGTAGAAAGTACAACGCTGTTGTTTTTTAACTGCGGGAGCGCATTTTCATCTCCGATAAAAATTTTAACTTCTCCGTCTTTCACTTCTGGAAGACCTTGTACCAATGCACTAAGATTTTTCTTGTCATCAAAAAATTCCAAAATCTCTTTAATTTTTGTAATATCGTTATATTCCGGAAACCGAAGAATATTCGTGGTCCCTTCCATATATACTTCACTTTTATCAATTTCAGAAATGGCTTCATGAACCAGCTCCAAAACAGAAGCCAATATTTCATGATTCCCGCCCATTGCATTGATGACTTCAATAATATGGTTCAAGTTGATTTCCGAACGCGTAAAACCAGCTAAGTTCTGATTTAATACTGAATTAAGCTGTTCCAGGAAAGCATCATTGACCGGTTCCCGAAGGCGAAGTAACTTATTCTTAATCAATCCGGAACTATCAGATACAATAACCATAATGGTTTTTTCATCCACCGCCACAAGCTTGATACCTTTAATCACCCCATACTCAATAGTAGGCATTACACCAAAGGTGGGCAGATTCGTAATACCGGAAAATGCCGCAGAAACATCTTTCACAATTTTATCCAGTTCACGGATTTTATGAAGCAGTGCACTCCGCATTTGCTGAATTTCTGCTGTTGTCATACGATACCGTTCCATCAAGCTATCCACATAAAACCGAAATCCTTGACTAGAAGGAATCCGCCCAGCCGATGTATGCGGCTGAATCAAAAATCCCATTTCTTCCAAGTCTCCCATTTCGTTTCTTATGGTCGCAGCACTTAAATTTAAATCCGTATTTTTTGCAATACTGCGGGAACCAACCGGCTCCGCGTCTTTAATATAGCCTTCAACGATGGCACGCAGTATTGATTTTTTACGATCATCCAATGCCATAGTGTCAGCGCCTCCATATCTTTTTCAGATTGTTAGCACTCACCTTGATAGAGTGCTAAAACCTTTATGGTTAGCATATCACGAAGCTGTAAATTTGTCAAGGACTTTTAAAAAAAATTTATACAAATTCATAAAGAAACGCTGTTCTATTTTTAGGTATTTATTAAAATAAGATAAGAAAAGGGGTTGTTTTCTGGAAAAACAAAATTTCTAAAAATTTTGGGGAAAATGCTTGCCAAAATAATAAAACTGTGTTATACTCATTTTATTCGATCCGAGGGTGTAGCTCAGTTGGTTAGAGTACTTGCTTGACATGCAAGGGGTCGATGGTTCAAGTCCATTCATCCTCACCACGTTGTCGGAGCAAAGTTCGCTTTGCTCCGACTTATTTTTTACAAAAATAAAGTCTTTCGACTGCTCTCTTACTCTTCTTTTTTCCCAAAAAAGTACCTTGCAGCACTGGCAATCTTGCATTCTTTGCAAGTTCAGTTAATTTCGCACAAAAAATCGCTTTATGCTGCAAAAGCAGCCTTTTTGAATCCAAAAATTTCAAAAATTACCTAACATTTTATTATTTGGTGCGAAAAAGTCCACCTTAGGCAGTTTTAAAATATTTATTTTGATGATTGAAAAAGAAAAGCAAATGTGCTAAGATTAAATTAAGAATAAAATAGATAGTTTATAGAGGGCCAATCCTAATGGCCAAAGAAAATATAAGGAAGGAAGTGTTTGCAAATGCTTGATTTTACATATTATGCGCCGACAAAAGTCTATTTTGGAAAAGAGACACACCACAATGTCGGAAAAATTCTGAAAGAATACGGGTATCAGACCATTATGTTTCAGTACGGCCAATTCAGCATAAAACAAAGCGGCCTTTACGATGAAGTAATGATTTCTTTGGCAGAAAACAACCTGACAGTGATTGAAATGGGAGGCGTGGAACCAAATCCCAAGCTTTCGTTTGTACGAAAAGCGGTACAGAAAGCAAAAGAAAATGGTGTAGAGATGATTTTGGCAGTCGGCGGAGGTAGCGTACTTGATTCTGCTAAGGCAACAGCCGTCGGCGCTGTCACCGACCGTGATGTATGGGACTTTTCCTCCCGGGTCGCCCAGCCAGAAGCCGCTCTTCCGGTAGGGTGTATTCTAACCCATGCTGCCGCCGGAAGTGAAATGAGTTCTTCCTGTGTCATTACTAATACAGAACTACATATGAAGCGTGGTTTTAACAGTGAATTTAATCGCTGTAAATTTGCAATATGCAATCCAGAACTCACCTTTACTGTTGGTAAATTTCAGACAGCCTGCGGTATTGTTGATATTATGGCGCATACTATGGAACGATATTTTACTGTTTGCCCATCCACAGACCTAACAGATAGAATTGCAGAAGGGCTATTAAAAGCCGTTATATCGGCTGGCAGAGTTTTGATGAATGATCCTTGTAATTATGATGCAAGAGCTACTGTGATGTGGGCTTCCTCCCTCTCTCATAATGATTTAACCGGCTGCGGCAGAGAAAATACCTTGGCTGTACATCAGTTAGAACACGCTCTAAGCGGTGAATTTGACCACATTGCCCACGGAGCCGGTTTGGCCGTTTTGTTTCCCGCCTGGGCAAGATTCATTTATAAAAAATGCCCTGCGCGTTTTGCCCAATTCGCGCGACGGGTTTTTGATATAAATGAACCGGATGCAGAAAAGGCCGCTCTTCTTGGCATTGAGAAAATGGAGGACTTTTTTCGGTTTCTTCAAATGCCGCTTCGGCTGCGTGAATTCCATATTCCCGCAGATGCTTCTAACCGCCTTGCCGATCTTTGCACCTTTGGTCAAACAAGAAGCGTCAAAAGTTATACAGAACTTGATTTTAATAAAATTAAAGCAATCTTTGAAAGTTGTTACTAAATGGGAGATGTGACTATGCTAAACCAATATTTTAAAAGTGTGATTGATCAAGACACTGCACCTGTTGTAATCTGCAACGTAAACTGCACGATTCTTTATATGAATCCTTCCGCAATCCGCCGCTATAAAGCGGATCTGACCGGTAAAAACCTTAAAGACTGTCACAACCAACATTCCAATCATATGATTGACCAGGTTGTCGCTTGGTTTCAACAAAGTACTGCACACAATATTGTTTATACCTATCATAAAGAAAAGGATCAAAGAGACGTATATATGGTTGCGCTTCGGGATGATTGCGGTTCACTCATTGGCTTTTATGAAAAACATGAATATAGAAAAGCGGAAACAATGAAAATTTATGATATAGGAGGAAATGAAAATGCGTAAAAATTTTAATGCACAAGCAATTCTTTATCCCATGCCAGTATTGATTATCGGTTCCTATGACAAAAATGGTACTCCTGATGCTATGAATGCCGCCTGGGGCGGAATCAGCGGTGAAACAGAAATTTCCATCTGCATTAGCAATACCCACAAAACCACTGAAAATATTTTAACCCGCGGTGCCTTTTCGGTCAGTGCCGCAGATGCCGCAAATGTTACCTCAGCCGATTATGTAGGGATTGTCTCCGGTCTTACAGAACCAGATAAGATTCAAAAAGCTGGCTGGCATGCTGTAAAAAGCTCCAACGTGGATGCCCCTATTTTTGAAGAACTTCCGCTTACTCTGGAATGTAAACTAAAAAGCTATGATAGAGAAACCGGACATCTCATAGGAGAAATCGTAAATATTAGTGTAGATGAAAGCATTCTGGATGAAACAGGAAAAATTGATGTTTCAAAGCTTTCTCCCATCACCTATGACCCAGTTCATCATACTTACCGCGTCCTTGGTGAAATTGCCGGGCAAGCATTTCACGATGGACAAAAATTAAAATAATGTTTTAGTCAAAAAAGGCTGCCGCTACTTTTTGATAAAAATGGCAGCCTTTTTATCCCGTATAAAGGAGTCGTCAAAATGAAATCCGTTACACTGTCTGATATTGCAAAAAAAACAGGGTATTCCGTTAATACAATTTCTCACGCTCTACGCAATATGCCCGATATTTCTGAAAAAACCAAAGCATATATTCATGAAACAGCACAGCAAATGGGTTATATTCCAAATACATCTGCAGGTACACTCCGTTCAGGAAAAAGCAAAAGTATTGCTATTATTATTGGAGATATTTCCAACCCCCATTTTTCTATCATGATAAAGGAAATAGAGCGGAAACTCCGTTCATTCGGATATACTGCTTTCATTTTAAACACTGACGAGGATGAAAAAATTGAATATGCCGCCATTGTTTCTGCAATCAGTAAAAATGTAGATGGGATTATTCTCTGCCCTGTCCAAAAGAGCAGAAAAAACCTTTTATTTTTAAAAGAAAACGGTACTCCTTTTGTTTTACTTGGAAGACATTTTTTAAATGATTCCTCCAGTTTTGTTGTCTGTGACGATGAAAACGGCGGATATGCTGCAGCCAATCATCTGCTCTCCCTTGGTCATCATCACCTGCTTTTTATTAACGGTCCTTCCTACATTTCCAGTGCGAAAGAACGGCTGACAGGAATACAGCGTGCTGCTTCCAACATTTCCAGCGCTGTTCTGCACTGTGAATCCGTTTCTTTTTCCCGCAAGGATGATCAGCTTTTGCATATTTTAAAAAAACATATGGACTGCACAGGTATCATTTGCTTCAGCGATATGATCGCCATGCAGGTCTGCTATTTCTTAAAACAATTGGGGAAAACTGTTCCACAGAGTGTATCGGTTGTAGGATTTGATAATATTGCTTCAAAATTCTACTTCCCTCTTATGCTGACTTCAGTCACCTCTTCTAAGACCAAAATGTCTGTACAATGCGTAGATGCTTTGCTGGATATTATTTCTCACCCTTCTGCTGTGCATCAGCACATTCTCCCAACCAAAATTACGCTGCGCGAAAGCACCAGCTTAAATAAATAAATTGCTTTTTTACTCTCCCCTCTTGACAATTGTTTTTTTCTATGCCATAATTACATTATCGATAATGTAAGGGGTGATTTTATGCAAACAATCTTGTATGATTTTATTGTCAATCAAAAACACCATCGATTCAGACGCAGCTTTCCGGAATATGAGAATTTAGCCGAAGAGTTCAGTAACGAGCATCTTTCCCCAATAGAACGAATGACAAGAAGGTTTGAATTGCTCACCAGCCTAGAAACTCCTGTTCTTCTTCCAGATGAAAAAATATGCTTTATGCGGACAGTGACAACTTATCCCGATTGTTTCACTCCAGAAGAATGGCAAACGATAAAAGAAAACCATTATGTTCACGAACTTGGATATCTTTCCAATCTTTCACCAGATTATGAAAGAGTGATTGCCTCTGGCCTGCTAACTGTACAACAAAATGCGGACTCTTACGGAAAACGTATCATTGACGCTATCTTCCGGCTTTCCGATCGATACAGGGATGAAGCCGAAAAACAAGGTAAAACAGCGCTTGCAGAAGTTTTGACCCGAATCCCGCGGTATGGTGCTACTTCGTTTTATGAAGCGCTGCAATTTTTCCGCATTCTTCATTATTCTTTATGGCTGGAAGGAAATTATCATAATACAGTTGGAAGATTTGATCAGTATATGTATCCTTATTTGAAAGCAGATATGGAAAGGGGGCTTTATACCAGAGAATCTGCCCTTGCACTCTTAGAAGATTTTTTTCTCTCCTTTAACAAGGACTCTGATCTCTATCACGGTGTTCAGCAAGGCGACAACGGTCAAAGCATGGTATTAGGCGGGATAGATGAATATGGGAACGATGTTTTTAACCTCCTGTCTGAACTTTGTTTACAAGCAAGCAAAAATCTTTTAATGATTGATCCAAAAATCAATCTCCGAGTAGGAAAGAATACTCCTATTTCCGTTTTTGAACTGGGAAGTGAACTGACAAAGGCAGGACTTGGTTTTCCGCAATACTCCAATGATGATATCGTGATTGACGGACTTATCAAATTGGGCTATGATTTGAAGGATGCCAGGAATTATGTTGTTGCCGCATGCTGGGAATTTATTATTCCAAAGGTTGGTACCGATATTCCAAACATTGCCGCTCTTTCTTTTCCCAAAATAATTGATACCTGCTTGCACAGAGATTTAATGCATTGTAAAACGTATGATGCATTTACCGATTGCATCCGAAAGGAAATTCAGTCAGAATGTGATAGAATATGCGGCAGTATTCAAAATCTCTGGTTTGTTCCTTCCCCGCTGATGAATTGCATGATGGATCCTGGAGTGTATGAAGGCGGGAAGTACAATAATTTTGGGATTCACGGCACAGGAATTGCTACGGCTGCCGACTCCCTTGCAGCCATAGAAAAATATATTTATCTGGATAAAAAAATTTCCAAAACAGACCTGATACAAGCCGTAGATAGCAATTTTGAGAAACACAGTGAGTTTTTGCCTTTGCTGCGATATGAAGCCCCAAAGATGGGTTGCAATGATGAAATCGCGGACAATAACGCCGTTTTTCTGCTGGACGTATTCTCAGACAGTTTAAAAGGAAAAATAAACTGCCGAGGCGGAATTTATCGGGCTGGTACTGGATCAGCAATGTATTATTTATGGCATGCATCCGAAATCGGCGCCTCTCCAGATGGCAGACGGCAAGGGGAAGCTTTTGGTACGAATTTTTCTCCCAGCTTGTTTGCCAAAACCCGCGGTCCTATTTCTGTCATCCATTCCTTCACCAAGCCTGACCTCAAAAAGGTTATAAACGGCGGTCCGCTTACCCTGGAATTTGCTTCCTCTATGTTTCAAAGCCCAGACAGTATTCATAAGGTAGCATCTCTCGTAAAAGCATTTATTGCGCTGGGAGGACATCAACTACAACTGAACGCCGTGAATACTGACTTGATGAAGGATGCACAGCTTCATCCTGAAAAACATCGTCAGCTTGTAGTTCGGATTTGGGGCTGGAGCGCCTATTTTGTTGAACTTGACAAAGCATACCAGAATCATGTGATGCAGCGTCAGCAATATGTTGTATAAGTGGAGGATGATAATGAACGGTACTATTTTTGATATAAAAGAATTTTCCATTCATGATGGGCCTGGTGCAAGAATAACCGTTTTTTTGAAAGGTTGTCCACTCCGCTGTCAATGGTGTCACAACCCAGAAGGTCTTTTACCGACTCCTCAACTAATGGTAAAAGAAAGCCTCTGCACACACTGCAACCGTTGTTTTGTTTCTTGTAAACATGAAGAGTGTAAACCCTTTCACCGTTGCGCACATGCCTGTCCAAATGGCTGCCTTTCTATTTCAGGTGAATCCATATCATCTTTCCGGCTTGCAGAAAGATTAAATGAAAATGCCATACTGCTAAAAAGCCTTAATGGCGGCATTACCTTTTCTGGTGGAGAACCTCTGATGCAGGCCGATTTTGTCTGTGAAACAGCAGATCAGCTTCCAGCACTTCACAAAGCAATTCAAACCAGCGGATATGCTGATCCTAAGGTATATCAAAAGGTGGTTGCTAAAATGGACTATGTTATGCAGGATATAAAATTGATATCCGAACAAGGTCATTTAAAATATACTGGTGCCAGCAATGCAAAAATACTCAAAAATATAGACTGGCTCCTCCACAGTGGTAAAGAATATGTATTTAGAATTCCGTTGATTCCAGACATCACAGATACAGAAGAAAATTTGACAGCAATATCACAACTGATTGGAGAGGCTTCAGCAGAACTAATGCCATATAATTTTCTGGCTGGTGCAAAGTACCAAATGCTTGGCATGACGTTCCCACTTGCTGATCATCCAAATCGAAAAGAAGATTTTACAAAATTTTTTCAAAATGCAAAACTGATTTCATAATATTTGGGGCTGGCGCATACGAATAAAATCGTTTACACCAGCCTTCTTTTTTATACTATATACTGTGCGATCATTTGGTTCACACGTTCTCGCAAAGACAATAAATAATTGGCTTCTTTCGGGTATTGATCAAAACGTATCTCTCCATTTTCTTCTATCAGGGAAAGCACAGCAGGCCTGCCTGCCAGACGTTCTAAAAGCTGCAGCGCACGCATATCCTGTATTGCTTCATAAAATACCTTCAAACGAATAGACGGCAAAGCGCCTTCTTCTCCCGGATATACGCTGAACGCGTCACCGGACGGAAAAACGCCATCAGCATCTGTAATTAAAAAAGGATTAATATGCTTTTTAGATAGGGCGCTATTATAAAAATTGTAACCCCAATGCAAAAACCCACGAATATCATATTTATATAGCTGTACTCCAATGATTCTATTTCTTGCAGACGGCATAGCTATAAATCGATTGCTTACTTTCTCTCCCTGTTCACAGCAATAATAACACCATAAATCAGGAACCTTTTCTTCCAAAAATGGCTGAATACGATCAATCGCCGGAATAGGGCAACTGATAACGTTATCCTTGTAATACGCCATGTCCGAGCAGGCATCAATAATCCGAAAACCCTTAAGAAACGGATCTAGCATTTGTTTTAGTTTTAAATATTGCGGCAATGCTGTCTTGGAAGGTTCATCGGAAAGGTGAAAAAACAGTCTTTTTTCAAGGCCTCTTTCTGCAAAAAAACGAATAAGTGCAGGTAAAAATTGTTTTAAGAAGTCTTGATATTTTTCCGATTCCGCCTGCGTATGCCAGCCAAACATTTTCTTTGTTTCCCCATCAGAAAAAACCAAAATCTGCGGAGCATATTTTGCGCCCCATTGACTAAACAAATGGGCAATTTCAAAATAACGGTATCCGCAACGACGAAACACTTCTATCCACCGTTCTAATTTTGTGAAATCAAATTGGTACTCCGTCCCAATCAATGAAATATCCACCAACTGCACCGCAGTACGTTCACCGCCTTCCGCCGTATCCAACGGGGGAGTAAACACCGGTGTTAATATTGTGTTGATACCATTTTCCGCTCCCAATTTTGCAAAACTTTCTATCAATTCCCAGTGCCGTTCAGAAAAAACTTCGGTCTGATAATAATCTGCAATACAGTCTGCATAGAACCATTGGGTAAAGATCAGTTCCTGTTCCGGCAGCTCAGCCGCAATGATTTGAAGTTTGAAGCTACAGCTGCCATAAACCTTTTGCTCCTTATAAAATAAAATTTTTATATCATATTCTTTTGCAGGAGCTTCTTTCGGAACCTCAGCACTTATCCACACTGACTGCCAGGTATCATGACATCGCAGTTCCTCTCCTTGATATGGAAATAATACATCAGGATATATTCCGGGCTTTGTTGTAATATAATTATCATCCATCTGGGTTGGATTGGCCGGAAATTCGGAGGGTACATTTCCCACTGTGTACAGTTTTATTTTCCCAGGAAAGTCAGTTTCTACTTTAACAGTGAGGTATAAATTTTCAGACAGTGCATTTTCATCATGATAGGCCACTTGATATGAAAAAACCTCGCCCCGCAAAGCACTTCCTTCCTTTATCTCGTTTGCCGATAGTTCTTGGCATATGAAAATTTTTTCTAATGACGAAAGCTGTTTTATTTCCATTTTATCTTCTCCCTTACCAGCACCATCTTTTTTATTGAAAGGTCGCGCCAAAATATAAAAAACCGAGTGTCTTATAAACTCTCTTCGAATTTGTAAGAACACTCGGTATGGTGCGGCTAAGAGGACTTGAACCTCCATGAAATTGCTTTCACATGGACCTGAACCATGCGCGTCTGCCAATTCCGCCATAGCCGCATATTTGTTGTCTTTTAGCGCGCCAACGTTGTATATGATACTATATATTTTGTAATTTGTCAAGCTTTTTTTCAGATTTTTCCTCAAAAAATAAATCTTTTTTTCGCCTTGTGCCAGAAAACAAACCTTTTCTCACTCTTCCCATGCAATCAAATTATCCCCATCAACCAAATAAGCACGTTTTGCCAAATTTGCCATCGGAGCATCCGACAGCGAATCTGAATAAAACGCATCCACAGGTCCATCAAACATCTTTTTAAACCGCCGTACTTTTTCTTCCCCATAACAATTGACACCCATATACATTCCTGTATGTCGGTCTACACGTGAAGCCAACAAGTTCTGAACATGAAGGCGCTTGCATATAGGTCTGAGTAAAAATTCCGGAGATGCTGAAATAATGACATCTGTTTCCTGCTTCTGCTGTAAATACCAGTTCTTTATCTTTTCTTGATGTTCATCCCAAAATTCCTCTAACCAATTGTTAACATCAGGAACAGAAAGCAAAAAACAATAAAATTTTTCCTTAAAAGTAGTTTTACTACACAATTTCAGCAAATATCCGCCAAAAGCGACTGTCCCACGCAGAAGCCGTACTGCAAGTTGTGGCTTGCGACGAAGACACCAAAACACAAAATCAATTGTGCTATCACCATCATAGATGGTTTTATCAAAATCGTATACATTCATTTTTTTACATTCCTTTTCTTTTTCTTTTGTCAGTATAACATAAATTTTTAAAAAACACAACAAAAACAAAACACATCTATTTAAAAAAATAAAATTGTCACAAATTTCTCTTGACAAATTGTAAAATAATGCTACAATAATCTTAGCACTCAATGAGTATGAGTGCTAACAAAATATGGAGGCGATTAACATGGCAACTTATGAATTTAAGTCGGAATCAAAACGGCTTTTGGATTTAATGATTCATTCCATTTATACACACAAGGAAATTTTTATGAGGGAACTTATTTCAAATGCGAATGATGCATTGGACAAGCTTTACTACCTCTCCCTCACCGATGAAAATGTCACGTTTCAAAAAGATGATTTTTATATCCGAATTACGGCTGATAAAGATGCTCGGACCTTAACGATTGAAGATCGCGGCATTGGCATGACACAAGAAGAATTAGAGGAAAATCTAGGTACCATTGCAAAAAGCGGCTCTTTTGCATTTAAAAACGAAGCTGAGCAAAAAGACGGCGTAGATATTATCGGACAGTTTGGTGTTGGATTTTATTCAGCATTTATGGTAGCAGACCAGGTAACCGTAAAAAGCCGGAAATTTGGAAGTGAAGATGCATTTCAGTGGTATTCGGAAGGCGCAGAAGGCTATGAAATTACCCCCTGCACTTTGGATCATTTTGGAACCATTATTACATTAAAACTGAAAGAAAACAATGACGAAGAAAACTATGATGAGTTTTTAAACGAATATACCATCCGGAATCTTGTCAAGAAGTATTCTGATTACATTAAATACCCCATTAAAATGCTGGTGACCAAACAAAAATTAAAGGAAACGGAAAACAAAGATAAAGATGCTGAGCCGGAATATGAAACCTATCAGGAAGACGAAACGCTCAACAGTATGGTTCCGATCTGGAGACGGAACAAATCTGAGCTGACAGAAGAAGACTATAATAATTTTTATAAAGAAAAATTTTTCGATTTTGAGGATCCGCTTCGAGTCATTCACACCAGTGCTGACGGAGCTGTAAGTTATCAGGCCCTTATGTTTATTCCTGCCCGTCCGCCTTTTGATTACTATACCAAAGAGTTTAAGCGAGGTCTTTCTCTTTATACTAACGGTGTTATGATTATGGATAAATGCGAAGACCTTCTGCCAGATTATTTTGGCTTTGTACGTGGTCTTGTAGATTCTGCGGATTTGTCCTTAAATATTTCTCGGGAAATTCTTCAACATGACAGACAACTAAAAACCATTGCTGCACATCTAAAGAAAAAAATCAAGAATGAACTTCTTGCCATGCAAAAAAACGAGCGGGAAAAATATGAAAAATTTTATGAGGCCTTTAAACGGCCGCTGAAATTTGGTATGTATGACAACTATGGTGCAGAAAAAGATTTTCTGGTTGACCTAATCATGTTCTACTCTTCAACAGAGAAAAAACCAGTAACTTTAAAAGAATATATTGAACGGATGAAAGAGGATCAGACATATATTTACTACGCCTGCGGCGAAACCATCGAGCAAATTGACCATCTTCCGCAAACTGAAATGGTTAAGGAAAAAGGATATGAGATTCTATATTTTGTAGAAGATGTGGATGAGTTTGCCATTAAAATTCTCAATAAATATATGGAGAAGGAATTTAAGTCAGTATCCGCAGCAGATCTCAACCTAGAAGACGAAACCGCCAAGGCCGCAGAAGCTATTGCTCAAGAACAAAATAAAGATCTGCTTGAAGCAATGAAAACCGCATTGGGTGATAAAGTGGTCAATGTGAAAGCTACTTCCCGGCTAAAATCCCATCCTGTCTGCATCAGCAGCGAAGGGGAAATTTCTCTGGAGATGGAAAAAACATTAAATGCCATGCCCCAAGGCGGAATGATGAAAGCGCAGCGCGTGCTGGAAATCAATATCAATCATCCGATTTTTGAAACTTTGAAAGCAAATGCAGCCAATAATGAAAAATTAAATAAACTTACCAATGTGTTATATAACTGCGCATTGCTGATGGAAGGTTTTAAAGTAGATGATGCCTCTGCTTTTGTAGAAGATGCCTGTGAGTTGATTCAATAATAAATATGAGGTAGATTCGCCTCCTATTTCATGCGTTAATTTTAATACATAAATACACTTTTGTGTTAATGCAAAGGGGTTATTTATGTAATGGCAAAACTCTTGTTTTATAATACAAGATACATGATTAAAATAAGCTATTTACTCGTTTTTATGCGAATAAATAGCTTTTTATTTTTACAAATTAATAAAAGATTTTATAAATTAAAACAGAACATGATGGAAATGCCGGGTCAGAATTTATTTGTTTTAAATGATTGCTTTTACTATTCGATTTTGTTACATACAATGTATTTTATGTATATAATTGGAAAAAATAAAACATGTCAATTTACAGTTATGGAGGTAAATAATATGTCAAACATGTTTTGTTTCCAATGTCAGCAGACAGCAGGTAATAAAGGATGCGTACGCACAGGAGTATGTGGCAAGCAACCTACTACAGCAAATCTTCAGGATGAACTTGTATATGAACTGATACGACTTGCAGAAGCAGCGAAAGAAAAAAGAAGTGATCTTTCAGACAGACTTATCCCAGATGGACTTTTTACAACACTCACCAATGTTAATTTTGATGACAGTGCCATAAAAAAATTGATGGGGCGTATAATTGATGAACGGAGAAGGCTTGGCGGTAACGATGATTCAAAAGTCATTAGATTATTCGAAGGTGAAACAGATATCGTATCCCTACGTTCAACGTTACTCTTTGGCATGAAGGGCATGGCAGCATATGCTCATCATGCTATGCAGCTTGGGTACGTTGATGACGAGGTTATAGCATGGTTTTATAAAGGGTTATGTGCACTGAATTGTACCCATACAGTAGAGGAATGGCTTTCCCTTATTATGGAATTTGGCAGAATAAATTACAAGTGTATGGAGCTTTTGGATAAAGCAAATACTGAAACCTTCGGCCATCCTGGTCCGACAAGAGTAAATGTAGATGTAAAAAAAGGGCCTTTTATAGTGGTATCAGGTCATGACCTCAAGGATTTGCATCAGCTTCTGGAACAAACAAAGGATAAAGGAATCAATATTTATACTCATGGTGAAATGCTTCCGGCACATGCTTATCCTGAATTAAAGAAATATAGTCATCTCGTCGGAAATTTTGGAACAGCATGGCAAAGTCAGCAAAAAGAATTTGAGAGTATTCCTGCACCGATTTTGTTTACGACGAATTGTCTTATGCCACCAAGGAAAAGCTATGTGGACAGAGTATATACAACCTCTGTAGTAGGCTTTGATGGACTGTTCCATATTGATGAAGATAAAGACGGAAAAAAAGATTTTACACCCTTGATTAATCAGTCGCTTGCGCTTGGCGGATATGAGCATGACAGGAGCATGAGCGGAATTAACGGCGGGCACATGCTTACAACGGGTTTCGCACATAAAACAATACTTTCTAATGCCGAAAAGATCATAGACCTGATTAAAAACGAAAAAATTAAGCATATTTTCCTGGTGGGAGGCTGTGATGGAGCTCATCCGGGACGCAATTATTATACGGAATTTGTGAAACAAACGCCAATGGATTCTCTGGTCCTTACGCTTGCCTGCGGGAAGTACAGATTTAATGATCTTGATCTTGGTGAGATAGACGGTTTACCGAGAATTCTTGATATGGGACAGTGTAATGATGCCTACAGTGCTATAAAAGTTGCACTAGCGTTAGCGGATGCATTTGGATGCAATATTAACGAATTGCCATTAACTCTTGTGCTGTCATGGTATGAACAAAAGGCAGTGTGTATTCTTTTAACTTTATTTGCTTTGGGTGTAAAAAATATGTATCTGGGACCAACAATGCCGGCGTTTCTTTCGGAAACAGTGACAAAGGTACTTGTCGATACCTATGGACTTCGACCTATCACCGATTCAGAACAGGATTTGGATGCGATACTCTGCATAAGAAAATAAACAGCGAATCATCTTTTATCCGGAGACACCATTAGAATGAAACGGTTACTTGACGATATGGGGCAAGGCATCAGTGATGTACTGAATACAGAGCTTGCTCAGTTTGAACAGGAATTTGAAAAACGGGGCGTAACCTTATTTTAATTCGTTCCGGCTCTAACAGTAACTACAAAGATATGATGGCTTTTGTTGGTGATGACAATACTGGATTCTATCTTTCCACATTTTCATAAAAAATACCGTGATACGGTTTTGCCACACTTGGCAGCTGTATCACGGTTCTTGTTTTGTGATTTTCATACGGTGCATTTTATCAGCCGCACCGATGTAACAAGAATACATATAGTTTACCGTTCCATATTACACGATAATGCAAAAGCAGATTGTAAAGCAGATTGTAAAGAATAGCGGCAAACAATATAGGGGGCTATGCTCTTTTTTACAAGGGAAGTTAAAATATTCGTTTTTGGCATTTTGGCAACACCCCTTTTAACAGCTTCATTTTTTCATCAATCAATTGTCGTTCGTCCTCAGTAAGCCATATTTTAGCTATATAGTTCTTTTCTGCTCGGTGCCTATGCCGTATTTTTCTCCTTCTGTCAGGTAAAAATTTGTAACCACCGGTGTTTCAATTACAGACATCTCGTTGTTTATATATTCAACACATACACTGTGTCCCAATGCGTCTGATATAACGAAATGTACCATGTATCCCATCGAGGCGTGCATATCGTATTCAGAGAGCAGTTTTATTGCTTCATCGATAGTTGACGCTTTATCGAGTAAAAGCCTTACTGCGGTTGTGGTTGTAATATCCGGTTTTTCACTGTTCTGCTCAATAGTAGAATGATCCTGTATCATATTTACAGCAACGGCAAGACCTTTTTCATTCATGCCATCAAGTGGTGCGTAAATTGCGGCAATGTTTTTTATTTCTTGCGGAAGTTTATTATAAAAGTTTCCAACACCACTTTTAATGAAATCTTCATTTACGGTTGATATGGAATGATAACCGTTATTTGTTTTTGACATTACAATCATTGCATTACATTTGTTCCAGTCAAAATTTCTGCCAAACAATCTATCCCCTTGAGGACTTTCAACTGATATGGTACTGCATCCAAACAAAGACCGAAATATTCCGCCATCAATTTCGTAACCGATAATATTCTCAGCCAAAAATTGAACAACTTCTTGATCTGATGCTGCACCGCCTTTTTCAAGAAAACTTTCAAATCTGTAATCTCCTTCAAACTGTACTGCTGAGAGTCCGTCCTCTAATTGAATTGGTTCGTCCGACAGGGTGACAGGGACGCCGGGAGTAATGTATACTGTTCCTTTGTTGTTCCTTATATATCTTAACAATAAAAGCACACCAACGATGATTACCGCAATAATAAATAGTATATATATCTTTTACTCATAGGTCACCGTCACATTTCCGCTTCCAAGTGCATTTTTAAGTCCTGCAGTATCATCAATATAGCCGATTTTTGTATAGTTGTAGGAGCTTTGGAAAGTTTCATAAAAAAGCACCAGACAACTTGAACCGTATAACATTAAATCTCCTTCTTTCATTGTGCCGGGACGTGTGCTGTCCGTGGGAAAAGAGCTGTCAAAATAATAATACTTCTCATTTCTGTTTAGTTCATTCATGGTAATTGTCATTGGAAGCATTGCTTTAAAAGCTTTTGCCGTATCATTATCATAAAGTACTGCTGTAAATGTATGTCCGTTCACCGTAATTTTTACAATATTATCGCTGTCATTAGTTTCTTTCATATTTGTTGTAACCGCGTCACACAACGGGCTTAAAGTATCTCTGTTCCACAAAAAAGCTTTTATGGTATCTGTTTCTCTTATTTCTGAAAAATCTTCTGTGGGATTTGCTGTGAGGGTTCCACCGCCCGGATGTGCCTTTACATCAATCATCATATTGTCACGATACAAAGCTGTCATCAATATACTATCTGAAGGCACATTATATGCGGTGATATTTCCGCCGCCTATTTCGATGTTTGCCGCTAAAACAAATGTGTGCGTCGTCAGCAATACAACAAATGTAATCACAAATATCTTTAATTTCATTTTTCTCCTGCCTTTCTTATTTTATATATGAGAAAATCGATACACTCCAGCTGTCTTTGAACAGGGTGCAGTATGTTTAGAATGTTGACGCGCTGCTCTTGCAATATATGCAACATATCTTTTTTTCTGCCATCTGTTTTTATGAATTTATCAATTATCGTATCATCGCACCCCACGTCACATAAGGCACGCATTATCTCTTTGTCAGGCACGAAAAAACCATTAACATTCATTACTGTCACCTCTTTGATTAATTATTAATTTTATTATACAATCTTCCTTTTAAAATGTCCAATACTTATATACAATATCGTTCTATACTTGACAGGCATAGTTATCTGTGTTACAATATTATTAAATCAAACGCCAAAAGGTAGGTGAATATATGGAAATCAGAGTATTAAAATATTTTCTTGCAGTGGCGAGAGAGGAAAATATCTCAGCTGCGGCGGAAAGTCTTCACGTAACACAGCCAACATTATCAAGGCAGTTAATGGATTTGGAAGATGAACTTGGAAAAACTCTGTTTACAAGAGGGAACAGACGCATTGTGCTTACTGAGGAGGGCATGATTTTAAGAAAACGAGCTGAGGAAATTATAAGCCTTGTTGATAAAACTGAATCTGAAATTATGAAATCAGATGATAATATAAGCGGTGATGTATATATTGGCGGCGGAGAAACAGAAGGTATCAGATTGATCGCACAGACAGCAAAACAGCTCAATGACGAAGGATATAATATCAGATATCATATATTTAGCGGCAATGCTGTTGATGTTTCTGAAAAAATTGACAAAGGATTACTTGATTTCGGTATTTTTCTCGAAGCTTCAAATTTACAAAAATACAATTCTATACAATTGCCATATACAGATACATGGGGAGTACTCATGCGAAAAGACAGCCCGCTTGCTCAAAAAAAGGAAATTTGTCCCGATGATTTATGGGATGTTCCGCTTATTACATCACAGCAGGCTGATACAAATAACGAACTTTCAAACTGGATTAAACGTGATAAATCACAACTTAACATTGCAGCCACATATAACCTTTTATATAATGCTTCTCTTATGGTTGAAGAAGGTATAGGGTATGCGCTATGTATCGACAGACTGGTTAGAATAACGGATGACGGACCTTTATGTTTCCGTCCTTTAAAACCAAAACGCACCGCAAGACTGGATATTGTCTGGAAACGATATCAGGTGTTTTCTAAAGCGGCTGAAATGTTCTTAAAAAAATTACAAGAAAATTTTTCGAAATAGTATACTCAAAAAAACAGTGCCGGTACATATATACCGACACTGTTTTTTATTTGTATATAGAAAACCACCGGCAGTGCCGGTGGTTCCGAAAAGCTTTAGCTATGAGTAGTCAAAGGCATCCTCCTTTGATAAAATAAAGGCAGGTCTAGCCAACCGCCAAAAAAATCAAAGGAGGAATCAAGTAATGAAACTTGATACAGAAAGTTTATCACACACGAAATGGAATTGCAAGTATCACATAGTGTTTGCACCAAAGTATCGCAGGCAGGTGATATATGGAAAAATCAAAAAAGATATAGGTATCATGCTACGAAA
>NZ_JADCKB010000059.1 GCF_014982785.1 Ructibacterium gallinarum | reverse complement strand
GGTATAATTTTATCCATGAGATCTTGATCTCCTTTCTCTGATTTTCAGGGAGGTATTCGGGTTTGGGGTAAAACCATTATACCATAAGGAGTTCAAGGTCTCAATTTTCATTTAACTTAACAAAACGTAAAATGCTGAAAGGAGTATTTGTTGAATGAAAAGAATAAGTGCAATTTTAGTATGTATTGCAATGCTATGCACAATGGTTTTAACTCCTGTGTATGCAGAAAATGCGCAGTCCACTGACGTAAAGGTGGAAAGTGTGGTCTTTTCCGATGGCGCAGATCAGCCAATTACAAAGCTGCCGGCAGACGGTACAGTTGGTGTCACTGCTAACTTGCGGAATCTTTCCGACAGTGCGGCGGCTGATGTGATTATGCTGGCCTGTGTCTATGAAAATGATATTTTAACGCAGCAAAGTGCGGCAGTTAGCCAGCAAATTGCTTCTGGACAGACGGCAGAATTCAGCACAGAACTTGCCAATGTCCCGGCAGACGGCGAGATATCGGTCTTTTTCTGGGGTGGGGACGGACAAATCGTCCCCCTCGCAAGACCGGCGGTTTTCCCGTCAGGCAATACGAATATTTGGAAACTCATGGTTGGAGGAACCCAGGTAGAGGTACAAGGTAACGAGGCAACGTTCAAAACCGAACCAGATGTGATTCCCCAGGCGGATTTTTATATGGAAAACAGTGCAACCAAGGTAGAATGTCTCAGTCCGGCTGCATCGGTGCCTGGTGATGCACAGTATCGGTTTACCGCTCCGGATGGAACCACAGCTGATTTTACCCTCCATTACATATTAAAACCGGAGTATGAAATCTATGCGACAGAAATCAAGGTAAATGGAACGGCATTGACCAGCTTCGATAAAAACCGTCTGGAATACGATGCGCAGGTGGAATACGGCACAGTGAGTGCAACGGTAGAGGTTGCTGCACAGTCCGGCGTAACGGTCAGCTATGCACCAGCTCAGACCATCAATCCGACAGAGGTGGATACGGTAACTGCCACCTTGACTTCTTCAAACGGAAAGGTGTCCAAGGAATATAAAGTTCACGTAAGACCAATCACCATTGAATCCAGTGATGCCCGTAAGGCGTATATGAACGGCAACCATGACACTGGAGACAATAAAATTGTACTGTCAGAAGTTCTGATCGGCGATACGCAGGAATATACCTATACTTCAAACGGGAAAGAGTATACCGGCTTGCTTGGGGGTAATGTATATACCACCAGATTGTCAGGAGATGTCATGACCCGGTTTGGAGCAACGGGTGAGAATTTGATAGGGATGTCCCATATCCTGGTCAGCCACCGGGATTCCAACAAACAGGCGCAGAAGGATTACCCAGACACCTATAAGCAAAGCGGAAACGCCGGCGCATATATGTACAAGAGCAAGAGTGATCACTTCTATTTCACAGCAGGCGTATCCGGAACCATGTATATTTATACAGTAGGAGCCGGCGGTGCGAGATTTGATAATTGGTCCAAGAAAACGCTGGACAGCACGGTGCCGGAAGGATATGACAGTTGGGCGGATGTGCCGGCAGATATGGTACTGACAGGCAGCCAGAGTGATATGATGGTTCACAATGAATACCTGGTTGCAAGTGCAATCAACTGCAAACCATATACGAACGTATATATCCAGTCCTTCAAAGCGGGCGACAGAGTGAGTGTGCCGACCATTGGACAGGATTCCTATGAATCTGTCAAGGTCTTGATCAAGTGGGACGAAGTTGGTCCGGCCAAATCCAGCAATGCGAACCTTACAAGTCTTGGATACAAAGTCAACGGCGGAGAGGTCAACGCACTTACGGTACAGGACAGCCAGACAGTAACGGTACCGAATGATACAGAGACAGTAGAGCTGAGCTTTGCGGCAGAAGACGGCAAAGCTCAGGGTGCAGTGCAGAACCCGGCCGGTGCAGTGAGCATCGGGGATAAGCCGGTAACAATAACCGTAACGGTAACGGCAGAGGATGGCAGCACCAAGAGCTATACAGTGACCTTTGAAAAGGAAGCAGTTGCAGCAATGCCGGATGCTACCGGGATCAGTGTAAACGGAACGGCGCTGACCAGCTTTCACAAAGATCGTCTGGAATATGATGCGCAGG
>NZ_JADCKB010000058.1 GCF_014982785.1 Ructibacterium gallinarum | reverse complement strand
CCTGCGCATCATATTCCAGACGATCTTTGTGAAAGCTGGTCAGCGCCGTTCCGTTTACACTGATCCCGGTAGCATCCGGCATTGCTGCAACTGCTTCCTTTTCAAAGGTCACTGTATAGCTCTTGGTACTGCCATCCTCTGCCGTTACCGTTACGGTTATTGTTACCGGCTTATCCCCGATGCTCACTGCACCGGCCGGGTTCTGCACTGCGCCCTGGGCTTTGCTGTCTTCTGCCGTAAAGCTCAGCTCTACTGTCTCTGTATCTCTCTCTACTTTTACTGTCTGGCTGTCCTGAACCGTAAGTGCTTTCACTTCACTACCACCGTTGACTTTATATCCAAGACTTACAAGATTCGCATTGCTGGATTTTCCGTCTTCTCCAAGAGGATCCCATTTGATCAGCACTTTAACAGATTCATAGGAATCCTGACCTATGGTCGGTACGCTCACTTTGTCGCCCGCTTTGAAGGACTGCATATATACATTTGTATATGTTTTACAGTTAATTGCATTTGCAACCAGATACTCGTTTTGAACCATCATATCGCCCTGATTGCCTGTCAGCACGGTATCTGCCGGCACATCCGCCCAGCTATCATATCCTGCCGGCACCGTGGTGTCCAGCGTTTTCTTGGACCAATTATTAAATCTTTCACCGCCGGCGTTTACGGTATAGATATACATGGTTCCGGATACACCTGCTGTGAAATAGAAGTGGTCGCTCTTGCTCTTGTACATATATGCGCCGGCGTTTCCGCTTTGCTTATAGGTGTCTGGGTAATCCTTCTGCGCCTGTTTGTTGGAATCCCGGTGGCTGACCAGGATATGGGACATCCCTATCAAATTCTCACCCGTTGCTCCAAACCGGGTCATGACATCTCCTGACAATCTGGTGGTATATACATTACCCCCAAGCAAGCCGGTATACTCTTTCCCGTTTGAAGTATAGGTATATTCCTGCGTATCGCCGATCAGAACTTCTGACAGTACAATTTTATTGTCTCCAGTATCATGGTTGCCGTTCATATATGCCTTACGGGCGTCACTGGATTCAATGGTGATCGGTCTTACGTGGATCTTATATTCCTTAGTCGCTCCGTTTTCTGCTCTCAAGGTTGCGGTTACCGTATCTACCTCTGTCGGGTTGATGGTCTGGGACGGTGCATAAGTCACTTCTACGCCATCTTCTGCTGTCACTTCCACCGTGGCGCTCTCTGTGCCGTATTCCACCTGCGCATCGTATTCCAGACGGTTTTTATCGAAGCTGGTCAGCGCCGTTCCGTTTACCTTGATCCCGGTAGCGTCCGGCATTGCTGCAACTGCTTCCTTTTCAAAGGTCACTGTATAGCTCTTGGTACTGCCATCCTCTGCCGTTACCGTTACGGTTATTGTTACCGGGTCACTTCCAATACTCACCGCACCGGCCGGGTTCTGCACTGCGCCCTGGGCTTTGCTGTCTTCTGCCGTAAAGCTCAGCTCTACTGTCTCTGTATCATTCGGTACCATTACTGCCTGGCTGTCCTGTACCGTAAGTGCGTTGACCTCTCCGCCGTTGACTTTATATCCAAGACTTGTAAGGTTCGCATTGCTGGATTTTTCGTCTTCTCCAAGAGGATTCCAATCAATCAAAACCATAACAATGTTGTAAGAATCCTGACCTATCGTCGGGATACTCACCACATCACCTGCATTAAACTTTCTGCTGTATACATGGGTATATGGTGTTGCTGTCATTTCACTTGCTGTAAAATACTGATTTCTTACCAATACATCTGACTGATCGCCTTCCAAAATTGTTCCGTCTGGCACTGCCGCCCAGCTGTCATATCCTTCCGGCGCACTGCCGACATTTAGTTCTTTCTTTGTCCAGCTGTCATACATGCTTCCAGCTGCACCCAATGTATATACATACACTGTTCCTCCTGCGGCCGCCTGCATGGTAAAGAATGCCGCTCGGTTCTTGTACATATAATATCCTGCATTACTGGTATCTTTATATGTACTAAATTTCTTTGACGCTTGCTTATGTGTATCATTGTGGTTGACCAAGACATGGGACATGCCTATTAAGTCTGCTCCTGTCGCTCCAAACCGGCTCATCTCATTCCCAGTCACCTGGGTCGTAAAGAGCGGTGCTCCAAGCTCTGCCGTCACTTCCTGGTTGTTTGAGGTATAGGTCTCCTCTAAACGATCGCCCACCGGAATCT
>NZ_JADCKB010000057.1 GCF_014982785.1 Ructibacterium gallinarum | reverse complement strand
ACATTCAGTCTGCCATTCGCCTTGGCATGGCAGTGCGGGCCGCCGATCGCTTTTCCTCTGTGGAACAGCTGCAAAATGCCCTCAACGGCCAAAGCACAACTTGGGTTCCAACGACTCCCGAGGAAAATATTATTCAAACGCCAAACCCGCCTTCCAGCGAAAAAAAGGCTGTGTCCAAACTGCTGATTGCCGTTTCCTGCTGCGCAATACTTTGCTGTATCGCCATGCTGGCTTTGATGCTTTATGTCATGTCTGGACGCCAAAACACCACTGCCAACAGCAGTACAACAACCGCACAAACCGAGGCCGTACAACAGGAAACACCAGCCGTCACACCTGTTCCGACTCTCATTCCTACCCCTACGCCTGCTCCTACGCCCACTCCCCATCCGGTTCATACCTATGATATCATTATTGATCACATTAGCTGGGACCAAGCCAATCAAAATGCGGCACTCGCCGGCGGACACCTGGTGACCTTCTCAGACCAGGAAGAATTTGATCATGTCCTTCGGTTGCTGTCTGACAGCAAATATGACGGCGTACGCAATGTATGGATTGGCGCCTGTTCTCCTGCCGGGCTGACCAGCCCTGCACAGGCACAGGCCTATTGGGCTTCCTCTCAGGCAAGATGGGTAACTGGCGAACCCTTCCTTTTTACCAAATGGCGAGAAGGAGAACCAAGCGGCTATGACGCCCGTCTGGGGACAGAAGAACGTTTTTTACAAATTTTTAGACCAAAAGTTGATGGATATGTATGGTCCTACAATGATTCGGGGGAGGATCTATCCGAATACCGCTCCGGTACTCTTGCATATATCATTGAATATGAATAATTTTACAAAATGAGGTGTAGCATTGATGAAACAGCAATTAATTTTACTTGTGCTGGCGGTCAGCTTCTTGCTTATTATGACCGGCTGTGGGAATACTCAAATACAGTCGGGTACACCAGCCGGCAATGAAATCAGCCAAAGTCAGATTCCGCAAGAAGATGCAAAAACGCCAACTTACTCTGCCTCCTCGTCTTTCCGAGCACAGGCAGAAGAGATTCTGAAAACAATGACTTTAGAGGAAAAGGTCTGGCAGATGTTTTTTGTCCGTCCAGAAGATATTACAGGCATCGGCGTTGCGATTCAGGCAGGAGAAACCACTCAAAAAGCTTTGGAACAGTATCCAGTGGGCGGACTGGTTTATTTCAGCCAGAACATTAAATCCCGTGAGCAGTTGGTAGAAATGATTCAAAATTCTCAAAGCTATAGCAAGCTCCCTCTATTTATTTCCGTGGATGAAGAGGGCGGCCGAGTGGCTCGGCTGGGTGATGCGGACATTGGCGTAACACAGCATCCGCCTATGGCACAGGTTGGCGCAGGCGGCGATCCGGGCCGTGCCGAAGAAATTGGTCGAACACTGGGACGCGAATTAAAAGAACTGGGCTTTAACATGGATTTTGCGCCGGTAGCAGACATTATTACCGTAGACAGCAATGAAGATATCGGTGACCGCTCTTTTGGCAAAGACCCGGAAATAGTGGCACAAATGGTTGCAGCCGAGGTTCAGGGATTACAGAGTCAGGGCATCAGCGCTACCTTGAAGCATTTTCCAAGCAACGGCAGTACATCCGCAAATACCCATGAAGAAATGGGCGTTTGCACACGCACACTGGAAGAAATGCGTAATGCGGAATTCATTCCATTCCGTGCAGGCATTGAAGCCGGAGCGGATTTGGTAATGGTGGCACATATGGCCGCCGTCAATTTGAGCGGTGACAATACACCAGCTACGCTCTCAAAGGCAGTCATAATGGATTTTTTGCGGAATGAACTGGGCTTTTCCGGTGTGATCATTTCAGACGCACTGAATATGGGAGCTATCACCAACCACTATACTGCCGCAGAATCGGCTGTCGCCGCCGTGAACGCCGGAGTGGATCTGCTATTGATGTCACCAGACGCAAAGAGTGCGGCACAGGAAATTTTAAATCAAGTTAAAGATGGAACCATTCAAGAAAACCGGATTAATGAAAGTGTTCGGCGTATTCTGGAGTTAAAGCTGAAACGAGGAATTTTATAAAAAGGGAGCGAAAAAATGGGATTATGTATGGGGTGCATGAAAGAAAAAGGAGAAGCACAGGTCTGTCCGTACTGCGGCCTTGACGAGAAGGAACTTGCCCAAAGCACAGGGGCATTTCTGCCGCCGGGCACCCTTCT
>NZ_JADCKB010000056.1 GCF_014982785.1 Ructibacterium gallinarum | reverse complement strand
GAGCGTGCGCCCGTAAAGGAGATATAATAAATCTACCTATGGCAAGGTAGTAAACAATCATCTCAACACCGTTAAAAGGAGGTGGAAATTAAACGGTGTGTTTATCATCAACCGATTTACCTGTGAGGGAAACCAAATATCAGGGAACATAGCATGTCGGTAAAGCCATAAGTCAGCTAACTACCAAGCTGCGACTGAATGGGGAGATGAAAAGTTTGGTATGAGGATAAAGCCCATACTGGTTGAACGATAGTCCAAACGGTCAGTGTCGGGACTATGACGTAAGGTAGTTATAAATCGTCATATCGCAGTACCGATGTTCCGCTGCTCAGGAGCATTGGCAGAGATAGACTGCGACGTATATGCAATAAGCATAAAAGGATGGAAGTCGTATCCGACAACCAAACGCGCCAAACAGTTATTATATTGCTAAACGGGGATTACCTAAGTCAAAATGCTTGTAAAATTATGCAAGCTATTAAGCAGAAGGCTTATGAATATTTGATATGGTAACGGAGTTTCCATAGTAGTCAGAGATAGTTAACGGCTATTACACGGCGAAGGGAAACAGTTTATAACATTAACATTATAGAAAGGAAAATGTGTGATACATTATGAGAAATCCTGAAAATGTGTTAATCAGTCTAATAAAACACAGTAATAAAAAGGACTACAAATATGAACGCTTATATCGTTTACTCTATAATGAGGAAATGTATTTAATTGCGTATCAAAACATTTATTCAAATGACGGAAGTATGACAAAAGGTACTGACCATAAAACCGTTGACGGTATGAGTATGGAAAGAATACGAAAAATCATACTTTCGCTCAAAGATGAAAGCTATCAGCCTAATCCTGCAAGAAGAACGTATATACCAAAGAAAAACGGAAAAATGCGTCCGCTTGGTATTCCGTCTTTTGATGATAAATTACTTCAGGAAGTAATCAGAATGATTTTAGAAGCAATTTATGAGGGGTATTTTGAACATACCTCTCACGGCTTCAGACCTAACAGAAGCTGTCATACAGCTCTTACTAAAATTCAAAAGACTTTTACAGGAGTAAAATGGTTTATCGAAGGAGATATAAAAGGCTTCTTTGATAACATAAATCATAATACCCTGATAAACATTTTGAGTGAGCGCATAAAAGATGAAAGATTTCTGCGGCTTATACGAAAATTTCTCAATGCGGGATATATGGAGGATTGGACTTTTCATAATACCTATTCGGGTACGCCGCAAGGTGGAATAATCAGTCCAATATTGGCTAACATTTATTTGGATAAATTTGATAAATATGTGAGTGAATATATTAAAAACTTCAACAGAGGCGAAAGACGTAAGCGTACAACAGAATATCGCAAAAATGAAGTCAGTCTGCGTAATGCTCGAAGCGCATTGAAAAATGCCGCAGACGATACAGAAAAACAAAAAGCCATTGCGCTTATACGGAGGTTGGAAAAAGAAAGAGTTAATATTCCTCATAGCGACCCTATGGACAAAGATTACGCACGCCTGTTTTATGTCAGATATGCTGATGATTGGCTTTGCGGAGTTATTGGTTCAAAGGATGATTGTAAAAGGATTAAAGAAGATTTTAAGAATTTTCTCTATGAAAAACTACAGTTAGAGCTATCAGAAGAAAAAACTTTTATTACCAATGCTCAAAAAAGTGCTAAATTCCTTAGTTTTGAAATCAGAGTCAGACAGAGCAACCTTAGCAAAAGAGACAAAATAGGCAGACTGGTAAGAAATTACACAGGACGCGTAGTTTTAGAAGTATCAAGCGATGTAATCAAAAAACGCTTGATAGAAGCGGGTGCAATGAAATTCATATACCAAAACGGGAAGGAAATATGGAAACCGCAAGCAATTTACAGATTAAAGGATTGTGATGACTTAGAAATTCTTGATTGGTACAATAGCAAGATACGAGGGTTTTATAACTATTATTGTATAGCCAACAACAGCTCGTTAATAAACAGTTACAAATATATTTTGGAATACAGTATGTACAAAACCTACGGCACAAAATACAGAACGTCAATACACAAGATTATCAACAAATTCAGATATGGTAAAGACTTTGCTGTTAAGTTTACAAATTCTAAAGGAGTTGAATGTGTCAGAGTATTTTACAATCAAGGTTTTAAGCGGCAGGAAAAGGCGTTTTATCCCAATGAGGACGAAATTCAATGCGATATTAAATATTTTAGCAGTACAAGTCTTATAGACAGGTTGAAGGCTGGAAAATGTGAAATCTGCGGCAGTACAGATATGCCTATAGAAATACATCACGTTCACAGGCTTAAAGACCTTCAAGGCAAGAGCTTCTGGGAAACGCTTATGATAGCAAGACAAAGAAAAACACTTGCCCTATGCAGGGAATGTCATAAGAAATTACACTGTGGGAAATTAGACTGAGTTTATAAATGGGGAGCCGTGTACATTGAGAGGTGTAAGCACGGTTCCGGGGCGAGTATTCGGAAACCTGTCATAGAAATATGACAAGGCGCCGGGTACTTAGCCTACAGCG
>NZ_JADCKB010000055.1 GCF_014982785.1 Ructibacterium gallinarum | reverse complement strand
CAAGATGAAGGCGAACAATTTTCTTCTTGAATTCAGTTTCATAGTGTTTCATTTGTAACATCCTCTTTTCCTTCTAAGATTATATCTTTTTTGGTAGTAGTGTTACAACTATAATATATCACAACACTGTTTCCCTCTTTGTTGGAGATGCACGGCGATCACTTTATCAACCATTATAATGATAATTATATTTAATATTTTCCCTGTACAGGTTAATTTGAGTACACTTATTTTAGGAATTATATTATTATTTCCATGTGCAGCGGACGGAATTTTACAAATGTTTTTAGGAATGAAAAGTAATAATTTTAGGAGAATATTGACCGGAATTTTATGCGGAATAGCAATCGTATTGATTGCTGAATGTATCGAATATTTAATTATATCAATGATGAAATAGATGAAATAAAGGAGGGATTTATTTATGGCAACTCTTTTTTCAATATGTTTTACATTTGGGTTATATTGTTTGTGCTTCGGCGGTAACAGAAGATAAAAAAATATAAAATATATTGGCTCTGTAAAGTTAAAATGAAAAAATAGGACCCGAAGTCAGCCAATCTGGCTAAGCAACGAGCAGAAGCTCGCGTTTGCGCTTTTTGGACAGATGAAGTCCGGCACACTGAGCCGGGGTAAGACCGTTCAAGGCGGAATGCGGGCGAACAAAGTTGTGAAAAAACACAAACATGGCAATGAGGTTGTTTGCCGATGCGAACGAAGCAAAGCCCTGTTTGGTCTTGTACCACGCCTTAAATTGCTTGTTGAAGCACTCGATGAGATTGTTGGTGATGTCATCGCCAAAACTTTGTACGCGGATGTGCTGTACATCATCAAATGCCTTAACCGGTACCTTGTACGCGCTGTAACGGTCGGTGACAATGGTTCGCGGTTTGCCCATGTGTTTGGTCGATTGCAGTAGTGTAAAAGCCTGAGGGCTATCCCTGTGTGGTGAGAGATGGAAACCAAGGACAAAGCGGGTTTCGGCATCAACAATCAGCCAGAGATAATGCTTAACGCCTTGAATTTTGACCACTGTTTCGTCTGCATGCCATTCGTCGGAATTGAAATTGAGCGCTGGAATGAGCTGAATGGCAATATTTTGAAATAACGGTGCAAAACGAGTACACCAATTGCCGATGGTGGTGTGGGACACCTGAATATTCATGGCGGTTTGCAGGATCAGGGCAATGTTGCGGAAGGAATTCTTGCCCAGATAAAACATGCTCAGCACCATGAGAATGATATGGACAGGATAGCGCATTCGTTTGAAGTCGGTTTTGCCAAACAGCTTTGAGACGGACGAAGGCGTAATAGAGGTCGGCTTAGGCACAAAAAACGAATGGTTACAGCGTTTGTCGCAGCAGCGGTAGTTGCTGTAATGTTGCATATCGTGGTGCAGGAAGGTGGCTTTCCCACAGACCGGGCAAGAAGGATATGGCCGCGTACGCGGTTTGCCGGGCTTACCGGTAGGTGCATCTGGGGCAAATTGATGACCGCATTTCCGGCAGAGATATTTTTGAAAACCGGATTTATCTTTGCCGTAGCGATAAAAAGAATGATGGTTGTTGCATTTTGGACAGTGAATTTGGTATACTTTAGCCATGAAGACTCGTCTCCTTTCGGGAGGTACTTGTGTTTGTGGTAAAACCATTGTACCAGAAAGGCGGGCGGGTCTTCAACTTTCATTTAACTTTACAGAACGTGCTATGGATATAGGAGAATTTACCAGGAATTAAAAAGGCTTGGCATTACAATATCGGAAAAGATAGTTCGCAGCATTATGAAATCTGAAAAACTCTCGGTTATGTCCAAGCGGTCAAGAAAATATAGTTCCTATAAGGGCGAGATCACCCCCGAGGTCGAGAATATAATTAACCGTGATTTTCACGCAGAAAAGCCAAATCAAAAGTGGCTGACAGATATAACCGAATTTGCTATACCGGCAGGAAAAATATATTTATCACCTATGGTTGATTGCTTCGATGGTATGATTGTAAAATGGAGGGTTGGAATATCCCCGGATTCCGTGTTAGTTAATGAAATGCTTGATGACGCTATTAATACATTATCGCCGTCCGAACATCCGCTTGTACATACTGACAGAGGCTGCCATTATCGCTGGCCGGGTTGGATAGAAAGAATGGATGCTGCTGGACTGACACGTTCCATGTCAAAGAAAGGCTGTTCTCCCGACAATGCAGCGTGCGAAGGATTTTTCGGTAGAATGAAAAATGAAATGTTTTATGGACGTTCATGGCTTGATGTTTCCATTGATGATTTTATCGCTGAAATTAATCATTATATCAATTGGTATAACACAAAACGAATCAAACAGTCATTGGGATATATGAGTCCGGTAGAGTACAGACATAGTCTTGGATTAGCTATATAAACAGTCCAAGATTATGTCCGCATCCCCCGGTGTGAGATTTTTTCTGTAAAAATAAAATTTCTATGATAAAATACAATAATTTGTGGGCAGAAAAGCCAATTTTTGGCTTTTCTGCCTTAACTAATATATAGCACAATTTTGAGGGCATGTCAAGGGCGCCCGGTGGTTTTGATATGCACCCCAAAAGTTGGACATACATAGTTGAGATTATGGAGGTGTATATTATGGGCAAAGAATTATATTGTAAAGAAATAAAACTAGAAGCAGTACAATATGTTTTATCCGGACATTCCTAT
>NZ_JADCKB010000054.1 GCF_014982785.1 Ructibacterium gallinarum | reverse complement strand
GGTGCGACACGTTCCTAACTGAAAAGGTTAGGCGTGGAGCCAAAAGATAGACGGAAGATTGAAAGGAGCTTCCGAACAGGTTTCATAGAACTAATAAACCGACAGGTGGAATGAAGGGGTAACGCCCTAAAACGCCTGCTCTAATCCTCCGAACGGCGAAAGTAGATGATTAAGCGTCGAAATGGTCGTAAGCTCGGTGAAGTCGGTTGAGAGCATACCCTAAAGACACTTTTTCTAAGTGGTACAGGAATAGCGAACCAGAGGTGGTCGAGTATGTGATAGACCGGGAGTCTATGGATATATATGGTTAGAATCTTGCGTAGGACAATACGCACGAGACGAACTCTCGAATGTACGGGTCTAAATCGGGTATTAGTCTAACAGGCTAATCTCACCATCGTGTGAGGTCTGTGAGGGTGAGTAAAACTCCTCCTTTATGAAAGCCCTTATACCGTTACAGGCGGTATCAAGCAGGCAGGCTTATAGAGAGAACCTAAATATATCTAATACAGATAGGTTTATTGGAACGTGGTAAGCCGATAACGCAGAGGCTTAATTCCTGTGAAGCGTTGGCAAGGAAAATGAATTTCATATAACTTGCCTTAATATCGGTGAAGGTGGTGGCACAGTACCTGTGAAACAGTGATAACAAGCTGTGGAGGGATAGCCACCAGTCAAAATTTACAATAAAGTTATTTCACAAACGGAATAAAATTTATTCTGCATAAGGTTCGAGTATGACTAAGAGAGGCGATAACTTCAAAGTTACTTGGAGGGATGCCGACTTATGGCAACGAAAGAACGCAAGCTGAAAAAGCAGAAACTCCGTAACAATGAGTATTACGGAACACAGGAAATATTTGATGACTTATATGCCCAAAGTCAATCGGGGCACATCTTTCAAGACTTGCTAAAAGTTATTGAAAGTGAAAATAATATCCTTCTGGCATACCGCAATATCAAGAAAAACAAAGGAAGTAAAACTCGTGGTACCAATGCAACAAATATAGTCGATATTGGTAAAATGGGAAATTCCGAAATAGTTTCGTATGTCAGAAAAAGATTGGCTGATTTCAAACCCCATTCTGTTCGCAGAGTGGAGATTGAAAAGTATGACGGCAGAAAACGACCGCTTGGTATTCCCACGATTGAGGACAGGCTGATACAGCAATGTATCAAGCAGGTGTTGGAGCCTATCTGTGAGGCAAAATTCTATAAGCACAGCTATGGCTTTCGTCCGAACAGAAGTACTCACCATGCTATCGCAAGAGCGATGTTTCTGTCCAATTTAGCTGATTTTCATTTTGTCATTGATATTGACATCAAGGGTTTCTTTGATAATGTCAACCACGGCAAGCTGTTAAAACAGTTATGGACATTAGGGATACAGGACAAAAATTTGCTGTCAATACTGTCAAAAATGCTGAAAGCCGAAATTAAAGGCGTAGGCATACCTGACAAGGGCGTACCGCAGGGCGGAATACTCAGTCCGCTATTGTCAAACGTAGTTTTAAATGAACTTGATTGGTGGATTTCCAGTCAATGGGAGACAAATCCGCTTAAAACAAGGTATATGTCCAGACCGTACCACAAAGGAAACGGAACGCTAAAGAGAGTTTTCATTGTGCGATACGCAGATGATTTCAAATTGTTCTGCCGAAAACGGTCAGACGCCGTAAGAATGTTCGAGGCAACAAAAATGTGGTTAAAAGAGCGTTTGGGGTTGGAAATAAACGAAGAAAAATCTCATATCGTCAATCTTAAAAAGAATTACTCGGAATTTCTTGGGTTTAAAATGAAACTACGTCCGAAAAGCGGTAAATGGGTAATCAAATCGCATATGACAGACAAGGCTTTCAACAAATGTAAGGAAAATATCAGGAATCAGATACACAAGATGGGCGCGGAACCCAATCAATGGAGCGTTATGAATTTTAACGCCGCCATACTGGGGTATCAAAATTATTATAATTGCGCCACGAACGTGTACATTGATTTTGACAGAATTGCCTTTGATGTCAGAAAGACACTTTTATGCAGAACAAAGAGTCACCGAAGCAAATCGGGGCTAAGAAGCGAGTCGTTTCAAAAGTTTTATGGTGAGTTTACGGGAAAGATATTTAACGTATGCGGAATTGCACTATATCCAATCAATGGCGTAAAAACAGTGCCGCCGATGTGCTTTCCAAATGGAATATGCAATTATACGGCAGAAGGGCGAAAGAAAATTCATTCTATGCAAAAAGCCATCAACCCTCAAATACTGCAATTACTCTTGCAAAACCCCATTAGGGAAAGAAGCGCAGAACTCAACGATAACCGCATATCGTTATATGTTGCTCAACGCGGACGCTGCTACATTACAGGTGAACCGCTTAGGTTTGGTGAGATGGAAGTACACCACATAATACCGTTGCATATGCAAGGTACGGATAAATACGAAAATCTTACTATAATTATGAGTGATGTACATAAACTTGTCCACGCCGTAGACCCCGAAATGATAAAGAAATACTTGATAAAGCTCCAAAATGTAACGATTAATTTTCAGCGATTAAATAAATTGCGTAAAAAGGTTGGCTTATGTGAAATTAATGTATAGGTGAATTTTGATGGGGCGCGTGGTGATGGGAAACCATCACGCCACGTGCTAAGCGGGGGAAAAGCCGGAGATTACTTCAAAGGCTTACCTATCGCAACA
>NZ_JADCKB010000053.1 GCF_014982785.1 Ructibacterium gallinarum | reverse complement strand
GGCGTGCTTTAGCACGTTTATTTTACCCTTGACAAATTTCAGTCGAGCATTTAAAAGCTATTTGGCAAAAATCGGCGGAATTTTGTGAAATCATTATGCTATTTTTTCATTTTAACTTTACAAAACCTTCCAAACAGTTCTTTTACAATTCGGTCTGCGCCTTTTATCAAGCCTACCAAAACAAGCATATTGAAAATAACCTCTCCAATGTATTTCCATATCATGGTTACGGTAGTGATGCCCGTATCAAGCGTCGGGGTACTGCTGCTTGCATACGCTGAAAAGATGATACAAGCGAGTACGATAACAGCGCCCTCCATACACACGCCCACATAGGATTTCAAAAATGATTTTCCCATAAATGATGTGGTTTCGCCGGCAAACGATGACAAAGGCACAGGTGCAATCGCTGTATAAATATAGAGCTTAAAAAATCTGCCATAGACCGTCATAATCATAATAAAGGCAAGCACGGTTATAAAAAGACTGCCGAGTATGGTTACAAGCCATAGTGGTATGCTTGCCCAAAAACCTGCTTCTTCAACGGCGGTTTCGATTGCCGACGGCAATGTTACCGCTGCGCCGCCGATCCCGCCGAGGCTTCCTGCAATCTGTTCCACAACGCCGCCGCAGATAGAGTATATGGCGGTCATTAAATCCATCGCATAAGTGATGGCGACCTTTGCGGCACAAAAGCGGATAAAATGCTTTAAGGCATATTCCGGGCGTTGAAAGTCCCTGAAAGAAGCCGTGCTTTTGAAAATGCTCATAGCAAAAAAGAGGACTAACAAGCCAAGACCGATGGCTTGCAATCCTCCGTTAATTCCGCTTATCACACTCCAAATTGCTCCGCCGCGGAAGTCCTGCGGCGAAGTGGTGATAAGACTCCATATTTCCGCCATCTTATCATTCCATGTATGAAAGGCATTTTCCAAATTTGCCACGATCCAATTATCGGACAAAAATAATCACCTCCTGCCTAAACTCTTCCGCCGCCTTTTTACAGACGGCGGTTTTCTTGTAGTTTTTACATAATCATGTCCAAAATGTCCTTTGCAAAGGCAATGATAACGCCGCCGAAAAAGGTCAGAAAGCCGTTTGCACGCTGGGATGCGTCGTGGGATTTCAGTGACAGACCGATTTGCACCACGCCGAAGCCGAGCAGGATAAAGCCTATCGCCTTAATTGCGGAAAAGATAAATTCTGACAGGCTGTTAATCGTCCCAAGCGGATCGGCGGCACACACGTTGCCTGAAAGAGCCATCGTCATAACGGCGGCTGCCCCAAGCGCAATCTTTATCTTTTTAAGAATTGTCTGAATTTTTGCTATTTTGTTCTGATTTTTCATCGTATTGTTCAACCTCCATAAACTTAACATTTGATATATCCTCATTGATGGTAAAGGATAAATCTTTTTTGAGATATTTGCTGTTTTTGCTGTGCGTGTACGGTTTTGCCTTGCCGTCCGCTGTTTTCTTGATGTTCGGGTGTGCCATGATGTCAAACTTTTTGTCCATAATAGGGCGTTCGCCGCGCACAAAAATCAACGCATTGGAATTATCCAAAAGGCGCACCTCATCCAGCGTTAAAAGCTCACGTCCGGCGTTTTGGTAATTGGTATTGCTGGAGCCGTGCTGTCCTTTGGTAACGCCCCGCGTTCTTGTGTCAATGGTTTCCTTGCCGAGCATTTTTGAGATATACTCATGCGTCGCCTGTTCGTTACCGCCGAGATAGAGAAGCGTGTCGCAGTTGCCAGTGATGTTTTCCCAGCTATCCTTGAAAAGCGCCTTGAGCTGCGCCATATTTTGAATAATAATAGATACTGAAATTCCCCGTGAACGCATTGTAGCAAGCAATCTTTCAAAGTTATCGGGAAGCGCCACATTTGCAAATTCGTCCATCACAATATGCACCGGAACGGGCAGCTCGCCGCCGTGTTCATGGTCTGCATTATAGTAAAGTGCCTGAAACGCCTGTGTGTAGAGCATACCCACAAGATAATTAAAGGAATTGTCATTGTCGGGGATGACGCAGAATATGGCTCGTTTCTTTTCGCCGAGTGTGCCGATATCAAGATTATCGTATGATGTCATCTTTGCAATCTCCGGCAGATTAAACGCCGCAAGCCGCACTGCGGCGGAAATAAGGATCGACTTTGCGGTCTTGCCGCTGGCTTGCTTGAATACCTTATATTGCTTCAGCGCGATGTGTTCGGGGTTGTCCTCCTCCAAACCCTGAAACAGCATATCGACCGGCGACATATAATTGTTCTCGTCATCCTCAACCTGTGCGGCGTTCTCAATTAAAAACATCAGCATTTCAAAGTTCTGTTCTTCAGGCGGCGCTTCGTGCAGAAGATACAGCATGAAAGCGGTATCCAGTGCGATTTCTGATTTTTCCCAAAACGGATCGTTTTGAGATGCGTTCTTCGGCGTGGTATTCTGTATCAGATTGGATATGAGCTTGATCACATCCTCGTCATTTTTGATATAGACAAACGGGTTGTAACCGTCCGAATTCTGCGGCTCTATGAGGTTAAACACCTTAACATCATAGCCTTGTTCCAGCAGCAGGGGTGCAACACTTCGGAGCATCTGTTGCGATAGGTAAGCCTTTGAAGTAATCTCCGGCTTTTCCCCCGCTTAGCACGTGGCGTGATGGTTTCCCATCACCACGCGCCCCATCAAAATTCACCTATACATTAATTTCACATAAGCCAACC
>NZ_JADCKB010000052.1 GCF_014982785.1 Ructibacterium gallinarum | reverse complement strand
CACCAGTGGTACGTCCATCCCGGTCCTCTCGTACTAAGGACAGCTCCCTTCAAATTTCCTGCGCCCGCGACAGATAGGGACCGAACTGTCTCGCGACGTTCTGAACCCAGCTCGCGTACCGCTTTAATGGGCGAACAGCCCAACCCTTGGAACCAACTCCAGCTCCAGGATGCGATGAGCCGACATCGAGGTGCCAAACCTCCCCGTCGATATGGACTCTTGGGGGAGATCAGCCTGTTATCCCCAGGGTAGCTTTTATCCGTTGAGCGACGGCAATTCCACTCTCATTCCGCCGGATCACTAACTCCAACTTTCGTTCCTGCTCGACCTGTACGTCTCGCAGTCAGGCTAGCTTTTGCGTTTGCACTCTCCGCACGATTTCCGACCGTGCTGAGCTAACCTTTGAACGCCTCCGATACTCTTTAGGAGGCGACCGCCCCAGTCAAACTGTCCACCAGACATTGTCCCCTGACCAGTTTCATGGCCACAGGTTAGAATTCCAGTATCACAAGGGTGGTATCCCAAAGGTGACTCCCTCACAACTGGCGTCATGAGTTCTCAGTCTCCCACCTATTCTGTACATGCAATACCAAAATCCAATATCAAGTTACAGTAAAGCTCCATGGGGTCTTTCCGTCTAGTCGCGGGTAACCGGCATCTTCACCGGTACTACAATTTCACCGGGTGTGTTGTTGAGACAGTGCCCAAATCGTTACGCCATTCGTGCGGGTCAGAACTTACCTGACAAGGAATTTCGCTACCTTAGGACCGTTATAGTTACGGCCGCCGTTTACTGGGGCTTCAATTCAAGCCTTCGCTTGCGCTAAGCTCTCCTCTTAACCTTCCAGCACCGGGCAGGCGTCAGCCCCTATACTTCATCTTTCGATTTAGCAGAGACCTGTGTTTTTGCTAAACAGTCGCTTGGGCCTATTCTCTGCGGCCTGCCTTCGCAGGCACCCCTTTTCCCGAAGTTACGGGGTCAATTTGCCGAGTTCCTTAACAACACTTCTCCCGCTGGTCTTAGGATTCTCTCCTCACCCACCTGTGTCGGTTTACGGTACGGGCGCCTCAGCAATACACACAGCTTTTCTCGTCAGTGTACAATCACCTGCTTCGCTACTTGTTTTCGCTCCCTTTCGCCGTACTCTACCATCCGTACGGTCAGGCTATGTTCCTGCGTCCCTGTGCTTAACACTTTCGGCGGCTACGGATTCTCTACCGTATGTGCATCGACTACGCCTCTCGGCCTCGCCTTAGCTCCCGGCTTACCTTGAGCGGACGAACCTTCCTCAAGAAACCTTAGGTTTTCGACCATTATGATTCTCACATAATTCTCGCTACTCATTCCGGCATTCTCTCTTCTATCTCGTCCAGATGTCCTTCCGATCATCCTTCGCCCTACTATAGAATGCTCCCCTACCAATTAGTCATTCAACTAATTCCCAAGCTTCGGTATAGATTTTAGCCCCGTTGAATTTTCGGCGCCTAATCACTCGACTAGTGAGCTATTACGCACTCTTTTAATGAATGGCTGCTTCTAAGCCAACATCCTAGTTGTCTCTGCAACTAAACATCCTTTTCCACTTAAATCTATTTCGGGACCTTAGCTGTGGGTCTGGGCTGTTTCCCTTTTGACCATGGAACTTATCTCCCATAGTCTGACTCCCGGACATCATTTATGCGGTATTCTGAGTTTGATAGGGTTCAGTAAGCTATACGCCCCCTAGCCCATTCAGTGCTTTACCCCCGCTAAACTAATCCGAGGCTAGCCCTAAAGCTATTTCGGGGAGAACCAGCTATATCCGAGTTCGATTGGAATTTCTCCGCTACCCACAGCTCATCCCCGCATTTTTCAACATACGTGGGTTCGGTCCTCCACGAGATTTTACTCTCGCTTCAACCTGTCCATGGGTAGGTCACCCGGTTTCGGGTCATATATATACAACTTCTCGCCCTATTAAGACTCGGTTTCCCTGCGGCTTCAATACTTAATATCTTAACCTTGCTGCATACATATACTCGCCGGACCGTTCTACAAAAAGTACGCCGTCGCACCTTAACGTGCTTCGACTGCTTGTAAACACACGGTTTCAGGTTCTTTTTCACTCCCCTCCCGGGGTTCTTTTCACCTTTCCCTCACGGTACTTCTCCTCTATCGGTCATCAGGTAGTATTTAGGCTTGGATAGTGGTCTACCCTGCTTCCCACCGGGTTTCACGTGTCCGGCAGTACTCTGGATCCTGCTCGATGCTTCTAAATTTCGTTTACGGGACTCTTACCCTCTACGGTTTACCTTCCCAGGTAATTCTACTATCTTTCCGCAATTCGTTACGCAGTCCTCAACCCCACAGATATTACTATCCATGGTTTGGCCTCTTCCCATTCCGCTCGCCGCTACTTTGGGAATCTCTTTTGATTTCTCTTCCTCCGCCTACTTAGATGTTTCAGTTCAGCGGGTCTTCCCACCTATACCTATGTGTTCAGTATAGGTTGACAGGGTATTGCCCTGCCGGGTTTCCCCATTCGGATATCTGCGGATCTATGCTCATTTGCAGCTCCCCGCAGCTTTTCGCAGCTTATCACGTCCTTCTTCGGCTCCTGATGCCAAGGCATTCTCCATGTGCTCTTCTTCGCTTGACCTCGCAAAAGCTTCCGCTTTCTGTCTCGCGCTTATCTAGAACAATCTCTCGTTCTCCTCAGCGATTTCTTATGTGAGTAAGTGTTACTTCCAAAGAATAGTTCCAGTTACCCTTGATATATTTTCATATATCGCGCGTTCTTTCTGAAAAAACCTCGCATTATTTCTAATGCTTCTTCGTAAGTCTCTCGATATCTCTATCGAGTCCTCTTACTCTCCTCTTTATTCAATTCTCAAACAGCATATAGGAACAAA
>NZ_JADCKB010000051.1 GCF_014982785.1 Ructibacterium gallinarum | reverse complement strand
GAGCGAGAGAAAATCCCGCATTAATTCATTCTCCATTTCCAATTGTTTTATGTGTTGTTCTTGTTGATTAAGTTTATATTGTAATTGTGTTAATTTGCTCAACTGTTGAATAGAGGGCGGTAGATTGGATCCATCTTTTCTTGGTCTGCCTTTTGGCTTTATCGTAATACCTGCTGCTATTTTCTTTTGCCTTTTGTTGTATGCACAGAAAAATTCTTTTATTTGACTTTTTCGGTATCCAAGTCTGTTTGCCATTTCTTGATGTGTCAATCCCTGTTCCTTCATTTTCAGCAATTCTTCTTCGTGTTGCCTTATTTTTATGTATTTTCTTGGCATAACAATGCCCCCCTTTGATAGTTTTTATTATACCATAGGAGGGCGATTTTTTCTATTGTCCGTTTTTACTGGACCTGTTCACATATACAGGAGGAAATTAAAATGGATTTTATTGATCAAATGAACCAATTTTCAAAAAGAGTCGAACAAATGATTCCTAATTTACAAACGGAAGAAGCAACTAAAATGTCGCTCATTGTTCCTTTTTTTCAAATTCTTGGATATGACGTATTTAATCCTGCTGAATTTATGCCAGAATATACTGCGGATGTTGGTATAAAAAAGGGCGAAAAGGTAGATTATGCAATTATGGACGGAGATAAACCCGTGATACTTATTGAAGCAAAATGGTGTGGTGACACATTAGACAAACATGATTCCCAGCTTTTTCGGTATTTTGGTGTGACCTCTGCACGGTTTGGGATTTTAACGAATGGAATTATTTATAAATTTTATACAGATTTAGACGAGCAAAATAAAATGGATTTGACACCTTTTTTGGAAGTTGACTTACTTAATTTAAAACCAGCCATGATTATGGAATTAAAGAAATTTCATAAAGATAATTTTAGCGTTGAAGACATTTCCAGCACGGCTTCTGAATTAAAATACAGCAAAAACATTCGGGAATTTATGCAAAGACAGCTTGAGTCCCCATCAGATGATTTTGTCAAATACATACTTTCGGAAATATACACAGGTTCAAAAACCCAAAATGTTATCGAACGTTTTAAGCCAATTATAAAAAAATCTCTTAATACCTTTATTAGTGAATTGATGAACGATAAAATTTCAGCCGCATTAAAGAATGATACATCAAATCCCGATTCCGATAACAACATAGAAAAAAATGAAGAAAATGCAAACGAAGAGCATATTTCAAAAATACACACAACGGATCAAGAACTGGAAGCCTTTTACATTGTAAAATCAATATTGGCAGAGATTATGCCACTTGAAAAAATCAGTTATAAAGACACCGAAACATATTTTGGGATTTTAATAGATTCCAATATACGAAAATGGGTATGCAGATTAAGATTAGATGGCCGAAAAAAGAGTATTGCTATTCCAGATGAAAACAAAAAAGAAGTTCGACATGATATTGAATCCAATAATGATCTTTATTCATTAAAAAATGATTTATTAGAAGCTGCAAAAAGGTACTTAGATTAGTAATCTTATAAAAAGTTTATCAGGCTGAGGGCTTTGTCCGGAAAGCCCTCAGGCATAAAGAACCAGAAGCTGAGCTTCTGGTTCTTTATGCCTTCTTTTTTGCCTGTATGGCCTTTTTGGCCCGAACGATCCAATAGGTCACTACCGCACAGGATAGTATCATACTTAGGAACATCCATACGCTTTCTAATCTTTGAGACAGCGGTACTGTGCCGCCTTTTGGCCTGCTTGCCCCCTCCTCAGGCGGGGCTGCGTCCCGACTGGGTCTGCCCTCTGGAGGGGCTTCTTCTGTCCTTTCTTCTGCTGCGGAAGCCTCGGCAGAATTACTTTCTATTTCCGGCCTTTTGGCAGAGCCCTCGTCCTGGCCGGCTCCCTCTTCTGCTGCGGAAGCCTCGGCAGAATTACTTTCTATTTCCGGCCTTTTGGCAGAGCCCTCGTCCTGACCGGCTCCCTCTTCTGCTGCGGAGACTTCGGCAGAATTACTTTCTATTTCCGGCCTTTTGGCAGAGCCCTCGTCCTGACCGGCTCCCTCTTCTGCTGCGGAGGCTTCGGCAGAGCCCGCATTTTTTTCTATTTCCCTATCTTCGGCAGGTCGCTTGCCGCCTTCCTCACCGGAGGACAGCGCCGCGCTAAACGGAATACTCAGCCAGCGCAGCTGGCTGGAATTGACCGTTCCGTATACGCCCCCGCACAAGATCACGGCAGAAAGAAGTACCGCAGCTGCCGCAGGAAAGCGGCGGTGGCAGATATGCAGTCCAATATGAACGCCCAGCAAAACAACCGATAAGCCGCCTGCAAACATATGTCCCAGCTTAAAGACCATATGATTTGAAGATATGCCGGTCAAGATGGTTTTGGAAATCATAATGCCGCTGATGCCAATCCACGCAAAACACAGGATCAAAAGAAAATCCACCACCACGCCGGCCTTGGTTTCAGCGGGAACCTTGACAAACTTTCTGCACATGACCGAAATGGCTTTCAGATTGATAACAATATGCAAAACAAAAATACCAATCAAGATCAGTCCGGCAATTTCATGATATGAGAGACTGATCAGGCTTTTGTTAAAAAAGGTAACCGACAGCAGCAGCATGATAATATCAAGCGCCAATTTGAAATTTTGTTTCTGCTTCATAGCATTCTTCCTTTCTGTTTCTGATCTTTTCCCATATTTTATCAGCGAAAGGTTAAATAAAGCTTAAAAAACAGAAATTTTTTTCTCAATCGCCTGCATCACTTGAATAAAGGCGGCATCTCCTTTTCCAGTTGGGTCGGGCAGATGCCAATTATCATCAAAATCCCTGCCGATGTACGGACAGCCGGCGTCACAGCCCATGGAAATGACAAGATCCGGCATAGGGACCTGGTCGATGGTTTTAGGGAATTGCTTTTTTTCCATATCAATACCGTAATACTTTTTTATCAGCCGAACACACTGGTCAAAAGGACAAGCGATCCCAGATCCACCATGGGCGAGGAAATCAGAAAGGAAAAGGTGACGCCAAGGGGCAGGCCCGCACTGGTAAAACCCATAAAAAGGGGAATGGACGAACAGGAGCAAAAGGGAGTAACGGTTCCCAGCAGAGCGGCAATCCCATTGGCGCCAATCCCGCGAAACCGTCCCAAAATCCGTTTGGACCGCTCCGGCGGGAAATAGCTTTGAATATAGGAAATGACAAAAATCAAAACACACAAAAGCAGCATAATTTTAATGACATCATAAAGAAAAAAGTGAATACTTCCGCCAATTTTCCCCGAAAGATCCAGCCCCAGCACAGTAAGGATACCTCCGATTCCCTCTTTGAGCCATTGCATCCCCAATACTTGATTTTGCAAAAATAACCCTATTTGCATCCAGCATACCTCCTCATATTAACATATTGAAATATATCTATCTATTTGTTTTTTTAAAATCCATCCAGAAAGGATGGATTCAGCGTGTCGATAGTTTATCGACACGCTGACAGATGCCGAAAAAGGAAGTTAGATTTTCTGCAATCGCTTTCGCCTAGGTACAAAGGTACGGTAGAGAGCGAT
>NZ_JADCKB010000050.1 GCF_014982785.1 Ructibacterium gallinarum | reverse complement strand
AGACGCCCTCATGGCTCTCTTGGCATGCTTACTCCCAATCAGGCTGAACTGTTATACTGGAAGCAGCCCTAAACTGCCGCTATCCTATTTTCCTCATTCCTCTGTCTACTTTTTTGATTATGGTCCAGAAATGCACATGTGCGCCATTCATCACTTTTCCCATATCGGGATTGTCGTTGACTACTTTTTTAATTCCAATTACTTTAATTTTCATGCTATAAGCACTCCTTTGTTATTTTTATTTTAGGACAAATCGGACAAAACTTTTTGTTGTTGCTACTCTGTCTATGTTATGATAGCGTACAAACTCAAAATGACTTACCCTTTTTGCCCCCTTTTCTCCCTGAGCGTTCGTCAGAACGTGAACGGGCAATGTTTTTTCTGCTTACGGGGCAAACGGGGCAACTATTGTATAGTTTGTTACTGGTCTGTTGTGTTGCTTTGGTTATGAGCCAGTGATAAACCCGTCAACTGTTGCCTTTATTGCCCCGCCTTTTCGTAGTTGATTTTCAAATCGTAACACATGATACCTCCATGTATCTTTCGTGCTTCAATCTGGAATTTTTCACGCAGAATTTTCCCAATTTGATTTTTAGGCTCCACATACAACTTGTTGTCTTTACACCATTTACCGTATTCATAGTTAAACTCTGAGCGTCTTGTTACACCCTCATTCAGAATACAGCATTGTTCGATAAATCCATATAACGAGTTATTCAAGATTTCGTATTTTTTACGTTGTTCCAGAATGACTTTCCCCTCTGTGAACTTGTAACCTCGCTCTATGGTCTTTCGCATGGTGTCAATGGCAATGCTGACAATAGCGTCTCGTTCTTCGTATAATTCGTCTACCAGTTGTGAATTTCTTCGGGATTTTTCAACCACATTGTTGCAGGGAATGATAAGGAATCGTTCATATACATGGACGCCCTTATCTCCGTCAAATCTCGGTAATTCGTTACAGCAAAACATCAACAATCCCCGATATTGGAAAGAAATGGCATCTTTATGCTTGCGGTTGCCATTGAGATTGTCCGAGCCGGTAAGGCTTTTGATAATTTCAATCTGTCCCAAACTTTTAACCGTCATGTCTCCTGCGCCACTTAGGCGCTTATCTTTCACCTGTGCCGCTCCAAAATCTGAATTTAGTTGCTCAATATTGATTGACTGGTTATTCTCTTCGCCAATTATTCTGATAATTAGTTCACGAAGGACGCTTTTACCTGTATTACCCTTGCCATGAAGCATGAGCATTTTCTTATACCGATAGCCATAGACATTGCTGACAATAACACCCATATATTCCATTATCAGCGTTTTCAGTTCTTCATCACCATTGACAAGTTCATGGAGATAGTCCCTAAATTTCGGGCAATCGTCAAATGTCATTCCTGCTGAATACCTACATGGAATGAGGATTGTCGAATAAATCTCATGGCTATGCGGTGTTTTTGTCATTGTATCAAGATGTAAAACCCCATCTTCCATATTGATGATTGATTCATCTGCATTAAATGATGAAAACGGAACCAAGGGTTCAGTAATCAGTTCATTATATACGGCGTCCATATGCTTCTTCATACGAATTTCCAGAGGGATATGTTGTTTGATTTCACACTTACAATCGTTTGTGCTTGTGTTCACATATCGCTTACCGTCAAACCGCAGTAGTTCTGTGTTGCCGATTCTGACATAATGATGTTCGGTGAAAAAATGCTTAGTCAGTCTCGGCTCACTAACATGTAGTCCATCCGTGTCCTCGTACAGCCATTCGTTGGGAATAGTGTAATGTTCACTTTTGCTAAATTTTTCCATAACGTTTTACCTCTTTCTTACAAGCTCCACATCAGGAGCAATATTTAATTGTCAAAGAACAATGATTCGTACTCTTGAAGATAGAGCCTGTTCGTGATATAATCAAATCATCTGGTGCGCACCGTTGTTTGATTACAGTATTAGGATACCATATTTAGATTTACAGTGCCGGATTGCAATTATATACATAAGTTTTTTATATTGAGAAAATCTCAATTTGGAGTGATTAGAAAAATGAAAGAAGCAAATAGTTTAAAAAAGTTCAATTATTACGATAATAAAGAGAAATTAAGAGAAAATATTGCGTATTATGTATCAGAAGCATTATGCATGAAAAATATTACGCAAAAAGAACTTGCAAAATATATTGGCATAGACGAAAGTTCAGTATCTCGTTCCTTGCGTGCTGAACGAGATTTTAATGTATATGAATTAAAATGTATATCAGAGTTTTTGGATATTACCATTGATGAAATTATAACAGGAGTATTATCAAAAAATAGAGAAGAACATATTAGAACCAGATTGAATGACTACTCTATCAACTGGCTGAAATCTATTGAAGACGTAAAACCACATTTATTAGAAATAATCAATCTTATATTAGGACATGAAGAAATTGCAAATGCTATGTTTGAAGCTATCTATTTATATGCCGTTTCCTCTATCTCGCCTACTTACTTCAAAAATGAGGGAACGGTTACAGAACGACAAGCAAGGACACTTGCTGATGATGATTTACTGTTGCGATATGCAATCGTTGGGAGTTTTGAGGAAATCCTTAAACTGATTAAAAAAGAGTATGAACGGATTCCAGACAATTACCATAAACGAAGGCAAGAAGAACAGTTACATTCAATATATGAGTCGTTACGACAGAACCTGCAACGTGTTTCAGACAAATCATATGAAATTGATGTGGAAAATGCAGAGGAAATATTAGACTTTGATAAAGAAGCAGAAGAATATAATAAAAATTAGTATTTATAAAAATAACGCCCCACTTCATTGTGAGGCGTTTTCTTATGCCTATGTATTGCCCCTCTCTTGACGTGTTAAGAGGACGTTAAGCCGTTGTAATCTATTTCAGCGGACAGGTTGCCGTATATAAGTGATAGACAGTTCAGAGGGCAAATTAAAGGTTATTCATCATTCGTATGTCTTGCACGAAAGCAATTTGCTACATCGAGTAAAACAGACACTTCCTTTTCCGACAAATCATCTATATTTAAAACCGCTCCTTGTTTCATACCAAGAAGATAATCGGTAGATACACGAAACAGCTTTGCCAGTTCAACAATGTATTGAGTAGATGGAACAGACAAGCCCATTTCCCAACCGTTAATACTGGAGCGGGTCAATCCCAGTTTTCGAGCAAGTTCAGCTTGTGTCATTCCCAGTTGTTCACGAATGGTTTTGATTTTTTCGGCTAACAAAAACAATTCCTTTGCCATGACATCACCTCATCTCTATACAATAATTTTATTATAATCAAAAAGATGTTTCATTATCATTTAGATGTTATAACTTGACAACAAAATAAAATCATTGTATAATACTGTCATAACTACTTATTTTTACACTTTTATAGTCGACATATGGAAAAAGAAGGAAATTGTAATTGTCAAACGAATTCATTTCGGTTTTGTAAAGTTAAAATGAAAAAATAGCATAATGATTTCACAAAATTCCGCCGATTTTTGCCAAATAGCTTTTAAATGCTCGACTGAAATTTGTCAAGGGTAAAATAAACGTGCTAAAGCACGC
>NZ_JADCKB010000005.1 GCF_014982785.1 Ructibacterium gallinarum | reverse complement strand
TGGAAAATACAAGCGGATATAAGGAGCCGCCTATGGTAATAGAAGAAAAGAAACTGCTAAAAAGTCATACCGACCCTGACTGCTGCTATGTGAAACAGCCGCGCAAAAAAGGACTGGGTTATCTATGTGAGATGACGGTAGATGCCAGCAATGGCATTATCACTGGAGTAGACTGTTTTGGAGCGAATCGTCGGGAAAGTGATATCATATTAAAACATCTCCAAAAGCAGCAAGAGACATTGGAGCTGGACATAAAGCATCTCACACTTGACAGTGGATATGATGTAGGCGCCGTATACAGGGGCTTAGAATTATTAGATATGTTCGTCCATAAAATTTCATAACAACGCATTGAAAAAAGGATTTGAATATGATAGCGCTAAAGATTATTTTGTTTGCCGGATGGGGAAAGACCTTGCTTTTAATAAATTGATGTTTAAGAAAGGTATCTTTAATTACTACAGAATGTATAACTTACCCCGTCAGGAGTGTATTGACTGTGAGAATTTACAGCATTGTGCTGTTGATTATGGAAGAATCAGAATGAATGCAAGTTCGCATTATGGTACCATGCACAGGAATCGCAAGCGTTGTTTCACTGACGAATACAAGCACCGAAAATATTGTGGTCATTTTGGAGCGAAGGGACCTTTTCGGTTCTTAAATGCGAGCATAAATTAAAACAAGTCGAAAAAAGAGGCATTCACAGAGTTTATGAAGAATGCCTCTTTTCGGCTTTGGCACTGAATTTAAAGCGGTTGGTTAAGAAGGCGCTTACGGGAGCCCCAAATTCATATTTTGCGATAACATATGCGTGTGTATATGCCATCAAATTATGGAAACAAACGATATAACTATTCTATTATTGATTTTTATGACAGAGGTATTGTTGCTAATATTACAGATCGACATATAACTGCCGATCTAGCCAAACGCACACTTCAGAAAGCGATTGATTCCCAGCCTGGGATAAATTTAAGTAATTTACTGGTACATTCCGACCAAGGAAGCCAGTACACATCCAAAGAATTCACCGAGTTTTGTGAAACCCTTGGAATTACACAAAGCATGAGTAAAGCTGGATATCCATACGATAATGCTCCAATGGAAAGATATTTCAATACTTTGAAGAATGATTTGATATATAGGCATTATTACCATACTGAGCAGGAGCTTTACGCAGCTATAGAAGAATTTGCGTATGTGCATTACAATCATGTACGTCCGCATTCTTATCATAATTACAAAACACCTTTCGAGGCACGCTGTGGGGCTGTATAAGTTCTGTGGCAAAATTAGGTTGTTGTGTTACAAAAATGCTTGGTCACAACAAAATATATGAGGATCTATTTGATACTTGTTATCTTAGGTGTTGTAACATGACTCCCGAATTTTATAATTTCATGTGAAGCACGTAAAAAGCTCATAGAATTTCATAAAATATGGGTTGAGGAAAAAATAGGTTTTAAAATACCATATAACCTTATAAAAAATTATGACGAAATGGTGTAAGAATGATGTAGAAATTAAATTTGAAAAAGCCTTTGTAACTTGTTGGATAAAATAGAACTTAAAACCTGCAATGTCGTCATCTAGGCATTGCAGGTTTTATATGTGTTTTGTATCAGTGGTTTGCTGAAAAAAGATTTCTTTATCCTTTGCGGTATTCGCCGGGGGTGGTACCTGTGACCATTTTAAACACTCTAAAAAATGTTCGCTTATTTGAAAATCCAGTCATTTCACAGATTTTATCTATAGGTAAATCGGTATTTTTTAGCAACTCTTTTGCATTTTCAATGCGAATATTCGACAATAGTTCCTTAAATGAAAATTTTGTATTATCCTGTATCATCCTGGTGATGCTGCTTTGGCTCATTGAAAAGACATCTGCCAGAATCTTTAGGGATAATTCGCTTGAATTGCAGTTCTCCTTGATATAAGTATATAAATCATCAAAGTTTGTTTTTGTATGCTTTAAGGATGATACATAATCGATAATCTGATTGATTTCGTTTCGTATTCCGGCGAGCGGCTGCGAGAGGATTTTATTTGTTATTTCAAAATCAAGCATTTCATCCATATAAGAAATTTTATTGATATGGATAAATTTGAGTATTGTATTTAAAATGTAATTATACAGCATTTTCAGTTCCCGTACACAAAAATCTTGATTTTTTTGTAAAAAGTTGTCGATTGTCTCAGTTATCCGGTTTTTGTCAAAGGATGAAAGCGCAGAGAACAAGGCTGATTCATCTGCGTTTGTAAATACAATCATGCTTTTAAATTTAAGGTCAATGACAGGTTGCTGTTCAGGCGTCACATATGGTACAAAGTTATTCAGCGCTTCCGCATGCGCCGCTTTTAGACCGGGTATATCATGATAGCTTTTGCTCATACCAATGGAGAGGGTGATATATTCAAAATCGTTTTTTAAATAGTTAAGCAAGTCTTTTAATAGTTTTCTCACTTTTTCATTTTGCTCAGCACGTTCCATATTGAGCACAATATCCAACACGTTATTTTGCGTAGGCAGTATATACGAATCAAACTCATCCGAGAACATCTCATATACAATATTATAAAGTCCGGTTTTAATTACTTCATACTCTTCTATACTAAATCTATCATAAAAATTCGATGCGGGTGATAACTGAAGCAATATAACTGAAAAATAATGATACTGAAAGTTTAAAGATTCCTCAAGGAATTTTTTTGTATCACTGTCATAGCTCTCAATCGAGTCTGGATTATTTAATAAATTAACCAAATAATTCTGCTGCGCATGAGGGAGAATTTTGTAGAGATATTCCCTTTCTTTCTTTGATTCGGCAGAAAGTGCAACAATTTCATACAGCAAGTTATTTGTAGAAGCGGTATGCTCTTTTTTAGCCAAAGACAGCCATACATTTTTGATCGGAACAAAAATCTTTCTTGCGTTTCTGGTGGCTAAAACGATAACAGTCAACAATGTTAATACATTGATAAGGATTAATATAATTGTATAAGGAATAAGACCGCCGTAAACGCTGCCCTTTGAGACGATAGAGATATAGGTATATCCAATGATGGAGGCATCATTGGAACTGGTTGATACAAAATATTTTCCGTCAGGCAGCGTATATTCAAAATCGGCGTTTGGATTGCTTAGTACATAGTCCAGAAAAGCCGGATCATTAATTTTTGCTGTATCATAATTTGGACTTAAGGAAAAGATGTCATTTGTAAATTTATTTAATATATAAAACTGCGTGGAAGACGTTTCAGTGTTCACCGGCAATAGAGAGGTAAGCTCAACATTAAAAACAAGATAGCGTTTTTGAGAAAAGCTTCCAATTTTTCTAAAAACGACAGGTATAGCGTTATATGTACCGTTTTGGGTCTTCAGCTCTCCGGGAGACAGCACTCTGAATGCTTCGGTACTAAAAAAGGTAAAATTATTCCAATACGACGAACTATAATCGTTATAGACAAGCTGGTTGGTAAAATAATCCCAGGAGTTAAACTCGCCGTCATTGCTGCAGACTGTGCGCTGGTCTTTGTCAAAAATAAATGTATTAATGATATGCAGATTGGAAGGGTCTATCTGTTCTATTGCGGAGCCAAGCTCCGGCGAGTATACCAAGGTGGAATCAGACAGTGCATTTCTGACTTCCGGTTGTGCAGAAAGCACCTGTGCAATATTTTTTAAAGAATCAAGATTCACATCTGCATTTTTGGATATAGAAAGCATGGTTTCTGTTGAGTATTCAATTATTTTATCTGCCAGATGATTAGCAGTCACAAATGTGATAATACCTGATACAATACTGACCAGCAGACAAGGGACAATGATTGATACCAGAAGGAATAAATATGTCTTTTTAAAAAGTCTTGTATTTTTTGTTTTCATTTTCATCCCCACCTAATCTGTATGTGTACATTTTACAAAACTCTGATTTAAAAGTCAACAAGAGCTGCGATGTCAAAATTTTCAAAAAAAAACAAATCAACGGCAGAATGGGCTTTGCGGCAGATGCCTTGCAAGAAATGACACTCGGGAAATTTTGTCACTATACAAATTTTGGGGAAAGAGATATACTGAATTCAAGCTGAATTGGCTTGATAGTGGAGTCAATCAGCTGCAAAATTTAAATGTAAAGGAAGAGTAAAGATGAAAAAAAGAATTTGGAAAACAGTAGTGTTAGTTACAGCCATAATTTTGACACTGGGGGTGCTGGGAGGCTGCGGAGCGGATCAGAACGCAGAAAATGGGCAAGTTGTCATATCCGTTGCAAACTTTGTCGATGAAAAGACAAACCCGGAAGTATATAAATCTCAGATGGAAGAAGTGGCAGGATTTGAAGCAGCATACCCAAATGTGAAAGTTGAGGACGCGAGGTGGGATTTTAACGTTGATACATTTTTGGCCAAGGCGGAAGGCGGAACACTACCAACATTATATTATGTACCCATGACTGAGGCAGAAAATATAATGAACCTAGATCTTGCCGCAGACCTTACCGATGAGTTTGAAAAAAGAGAAATGACAGATAAATTGTCAGAGTTCATTCTTCAGAAGATTTCAAAGAATAATAGAATTTATCTAATGCCGACAAGTTGTTATGATGTCGGAATTGCAGTCAATATCGATTTGTATGACCAGGCCGGTTTTATAGACGAAAATGGCAATCTGTATCAGCCGGAAACATGGGAAGACCTTGCGGGGGTTGCAAAGAAAATCAAAGATAGCACCGGTGTTGACGGCTTTATATTTCCGACCACACAAAACAATGGCGGATGGAGATTTACCCCAATCGCCTGGAGTTATGGCACAGTATTTGAAACGCAACTGGAAGATGGCGGCTGGCAAGCAACCTTTAACAGTCCCGAGTGTGTGAAAGCCATGCAATTTGTCAGTGATTTAAAATGGAAATATGACGTTTTACCGGAAAATGCATTGATTAGCGGTACAAACACGAAAGAGCAGTTCTCTGCCGGCAATGTTGCCATGACATTTGCGGAGCCGAACTATATTATTGAATTGGTGCAGAATTATGGCATGGATAAAAACAAGATCGGCATGCTCGGTATCCCGGCTGGTGACCAAAGACGTGTATCACTTATGGGGGGCGGCTTCTATGTAATCAATAAAGATTCAACACCGGAGCAGGTTTCAGCTGCCATGAATTTCATAGAATACAGGGGCTACACTTGTAATTTGACAGAAGAAAGGAAAGAAACTCTCGCAAAAGATTATGAAACAAGGGCGGCAAGCGGCGAACTGATCGGTCTTGAAAGCATCAGCCCATGGAAGGCGGAAAGTGAATACGGTGTTTATATTCAAGAACTGAATCGAGAAAACCTAAATGTAGATATCAATCATATCAAAAATTACAATGACAAAACTGGACTTGAATTCCAGCAGGAGGAGCCGAAAGATGCCCAGGCACTGTATGCCGTATTTGACAATGTCATTCAGGAGGTTTTGACCAATCCTGACGCTAATATTGAGGGATTGATTGAAAACGCGGCGAACGACTTCCAGCAGAATAATCTGGATTATGCAAATTAAAGCGGGAAAGGAAACACTATGTTACATACCTCGGAAATTAACTTGGCAACCAAGAAAAAGAAAAAAAAATTATTTACACGCGCCGATATCAGCGGTTGGCTGCTGATTGCTCCTTCTTTTATTTTAATGTGTGTGCTGATTCTCAGGCCGCAGATTATGGGAATGGTATGGTCAACGTTTGAAATGAAGGGTTTTCAAGTCGTTAAATTTGTCGGCTTGGATAACTTTAAACGCGTATTGACCAACACCGATTTTCTGCAGACGTTTATCAATACGTGGGAGTATTTAGGATGGTCGTTGGTAATTGGGCTTTTGCCGCCGTTTATCATTGCCATTGTCATGAATGAAATGGCTGTCTTCAGAAAAACAATCAGGACACTGGTATATTTTCCAGGCATCATGCCTGCCGTTGCCGTATCGGTGCTTTGGGCATTTATCTATCAGCCGAATGTCAGCGGCATGCTGAATGCCATTTTGGCAAAGTTTGGCGTTGAGCCATATGGCTGGCTGCAGGACGGACGGTTTACCATTTTATACATTATTATTAGTATGACGTGGTCAGGCATGGCCGGGACAGCGATCTATTATTTTGCCGGGTTGCAGGGTGTAAACAACGAACTGTATGAGGCGGCCATGATTGACGGAGCGGGATTTTTTACACGACTGCGTGTTGTGGTTATCCCTTACATGTTGCCCATGTTACTGGTTTTTGCGGCCAGACAGTGTATTGGCGTATTTCAGGTTGTTGACCAACCGTTGCAGATGACCGGGGGCGGGCCGAACAACGCTTCAATGTCCATGGGACTTTTGTCTTATAATTATGCGTTTGTCAATTACAGGCCGCAACTTGCGATGGTGGTGAATGTCATCACTTTCTGTGTGATTATGATATTTACATTGATATACAATCATGTAGATAAGCGAGCAAGCGAAAATATGTAATATCACATAGTGCAGAAAAGAGGCTAAATTAAAATGAAAAAAGACGATTTTTCGAATAGAATTAATAACGGCGCGCTTCGTCCTATGGATATGAAGGGCGCAAAGGGAAGGGTTACATATGGGATCCTTTCGGTGGTCATGCTTTTGCATCTATTAATTGTGTGTATCCCGGTAGTATGGATGATTATGTTGTGCTTTAAAGAGCCGGCAGAAATCTACAGCAAGACGCCTACCTTCTTTCCCAAATCCATTGATTTGGGAAAGATTGCAGGGTTGTGGAATCAGCTTGAGATTTATAGGTATTACCTCAATACCTTGATTGTAGCGGTCGGCTGTGTGATTTTTGATGTGGGGATCAGCGGTCTTGCCGGATACTCTTTGTCAAGACTGAAACCAAAGGGCAGCAGAGTTTATTTTGTACTTGTGTCTATTACAATGCTGCTGCCTGCTACAACCGCAATGGTGCCTAACTATATGCTGTATAAAGATTTGGGGCTGCTCAATTCCTATATTCCGCTTTGGCTGATCGCGGGGATGAATATGTTTCATGTTTTGCTGTTCAAGTCGTCTTTTGATGGATTACCGCTTTCGATAATAGAGGCGGCAAAGATTGACGGCGCCTCGGATATAAAGATTTTTTTGAAAATAGTTATTCCGATGAGTATGCCGGTTGTCGTAACCTGCTCAATCTTTACCTTTAACGGGGCGTTCGGTGACTTCTTCTGGCCATACCTTTTGATTACGGATCCTGAAAAAACTGTCATGGGCGTTCGGCTTTTTGAAATAAAGAACTCTAATCTCTCCATGGATAAGCAGATGGTCGCAGCACTTTTTACCCTCCTGCCGCAGGCGATTATCTTCATTCTATTCCAAAAGCAGATCATGGGCGGTATCAACATTGGCGGTGTAAAGGGATGATAATAGCATTCATATTAAAAAACAGAACTGGAAATCGTATTTTCGCACTCTGTTCTCAAAGATCTAAAGCAGTCTAAGAGAGGTGAAATAAATGAGTATTTATAAAAAAATGGTATTATTTACGCTTTCATTCATTTTGATTTTTCCATCCAATATGTTGGTATCTTTTTCGGCGGCGGAAGGCGCAAATGAAAGTTTAAGCGGATACACTGTCCTCTGGGATGAAGATTTTGACAACGTGAGGAGTGTATCCAGCTGTGTTGATTATTCTGAGCTGGATGTAAGTATTGCTGAATATGATGCAGAGCACGGGAGCAGCCTGAAGATGGTGATGGATGACACCAATAGTAAATATCCCAAAATCCGCAAGGACTTCGGACAGGCGTTTTCATCAGGAACGTTGTACTTGGGGTATGACATTTTGCGGACAGCAAGCGGACGAACAGAAGACGCATTTGGTGCGACGCCACAAAGCAGTTGGGGAAATGGCCTTTTTATGGCTTCCACATGGCCAGGGGGAACAACATCGTTATTCTCATATTATGAGAATTGTCATATTGATGCAATTAAACAACCATGGCCCAGCGGTGCAAGTCCCCAGTTAAACGAGTGGCACCATATAGATACCTGGTGGGATTTGGATAATCGTATCGCGTATTATTTTATTGATGGTGTTGAGGTAGGGCATACAACGATAACGAATGAATGTACAGAGATTTCAAGTTATGGTAGAAACGGAAATGGATCATACGGTACAGGCATAGAGTATCTTGACAATTATAAGTTAATCCACCTATCGGAAATCGGTAAAGAGATTGTTATCGACGGCATACAGGGAATTCCCGATTATATTGAGTCTCCTGTGATGCTTAGTTTAACAACTGATGAACTTGGAAATAACTTTTTTACCGAAGAAGGAGAAGTGAACGTTCAGATAAACGGTATCACAAAGGATGCAGTACAGGGCTCACTTTCGCTGAGTATAGCAGATGAATATGGTAATGTGATACTGCATGAAGACAGAGATATAGCAATAGACAGCAACGAAAGCAAAACGGAAACTTTTGTTTTCGGCTTCAAAAGATACGGTTATTATTATGTAACTTCTGATTTTACAGCAAATGGATATAATCCTGCAAGTACTGAGACAACACTTGTTTATCTGCGCAAATCAGAAGAGCAAAATCAGAGACTGGGATATAGTTCTCATTCAACGTGGAATTTTGGTACGGATGAAATTGAGAGGAAACTGGATTTGTTTGCAAAGACTGGTTTTAAGTATCAGAGAGAATCGGTTTATTGGTCGTATTTTGAACAAAACGGCGGAGAATCTTATGAATTTAACGAGCTGGATCAACGGATACAGGATGCGCTTAATAATTCAGACATAGAAATGTTTCAGTTAATGGGTGGTGTCGAGGCAGCCATTGGTAAAGACTTGCCGGAAACGGAAGAAGAATTCAGGCGGTTTGACGGTTATGTTTATAATCTTGCGCTTGCACTAAAGGATACGGTGCAATATTATGAGATATTTAATGAAATGAATTTAAGCAGTGAAGAGGACGGCGCCGAAAGATATGTTGCGGCACAAAAAGTTGCATACGAGGCGATCAAACGGGCGGATCCTGATAGTATTGTCTTATGCGGTGCAACGGCGCGGGTACCACTTGACTGGATAGAGATGCTGCTGAAGGCCGGTGCGGGGAATTATTTTGATGAGTTTTCCTGTCATCCGTATACGGTTGAAAACGTTCCCGAGACCGGGCGTGTGATGCAGGGAGAAGGTACAGCGGAGGATATGGTCATCAGCCTTAGAAATTTGTTGGATCAATATGGATTACAAAATAAGAAAATCACGATCAGTGAGCTATCCTACAGCTCAGGCGCCGGGTACGCAAGTGAGCGGCAGCAGGCGGCCTTTGGCCTTAGGCAATACATATTTACTCAAAAACACGTAGATCTGTTTATTTGGTACAACGATCAAGAAAAGGGTACGGATACCTCTTTGGAAAACAATTTTGGACTGATAACGAACTGGGGGGACAGCGGAGTGCCTTATCAGGCAAAACCAGTGCTTTTGGCGTTTTCGACGTTCAACAGTCTGCTCGCAAATGCTGAAAACCTCGGCAAGATAGACACGGAAAACGAGGACATATGGATATATCAGTTCAAGCGTGCTGATGAGAAGGATGTCCTTGCTGTATGGAATATGAACGATACGAATCAATCCATAGCCCTTGATCTGGGTACAGATAGTGCAGAGCTGGTGGATATGTACGGTAATAGCCGAACTATATATGCTTATAACGGTAAATTAAATTTTGACATATGCGGAGACGTCACATATTTAGTTGGCAACTTCAGTCAGGTTGATTTGTGTGAGGCAGAATTTTCTGCATATCAATACGAGACGGATGTAATAAAGGCTGAAGATTTTGACTTACGTTTGACTCTGCCGGCTGATGATAAAATCAAGATAGAGGCCGCCTGTTCGGATAATACTTCTGTGAAAGAAATTAGCGGGGATACAATCCGTTTCTCTTCAGGTGTCAACAACCAGGATGAAGAAAAGATTGTTATCAATGTTCAGTTTAACGGTAGGCTTGCATACACGCATAATGTAGAGCTAAATTATATCGAACCGCTCAGCTATACATACTCAATCATTCCGTATAATCAGCAGCGCTATCAGGGGGTCTTAAAAGTGACAAACCGGCGCAGCAGCAACGTATCCATGCAGCTGACCCTGGATAGTCCTGAAAGTCTTGCCGGCAAGACATACAATATTGACACCCTTGTACCGGGAAATGAGCGGACAATAAAAATTAACATCCCCATCGAGGACGCCGATATAAATCGGTTGGATATCTCCGGAACGATAACCATAGAAGGGGAAGAAGTCAATGACAGCATGGCTGTCACTCTTTCAAAGGAGTTCGGCTGTTTAAAATACGGAGACAAGAAACCGGTTATAGATGGCAAGCTGGATGACGGAGAATGGCATGAATTTTTGCCAATTAAAATTGACCAAAAATCAATGGCGCAGAAGAAAGAATGGAAGGGCGTTGATGATTTAAGCGGGACAATTTATACCATGTGTGATGATGAGTATTTTTATTTGGCGGCCGATGTGAAAGATGATATTTATTATGACGAGACCGAGCCGTCCACGGTCTGGGCGGTTGACAGCATACAATTTGCCATCGCAGTAAGTAATAAATTTGGCGCCGCAAGCACAGAAATCGGTTTGGGAATTGCAAACGGAGAGGCAACGCTGCAGAGCTTTATATCCCAGATGATAGGCGGTGAACAGGCTGCCGATACCTTTACGTTTTCCGACGACACCTTGTATGCGGTAAAACGCTATGAAGAGGAAAAGCGGACTGTTTATGAATTGCAGCTGCCATGGGATCAGATTTACGCAAAACCGATAAATATTAGTCACATGAAATCAATCTATTTTTCGGTGCTGATAAATGACCATGACAATAATTCGGCTGGAAGGGGATGGCTTGAGTATTGCGGCGGTATAGGCAGTTCAAAAAATCCTGAACTCTTTATGGAACTTCCGGTTTATAAAGTACAGTAATTTTATATAAAACCATAATGAAAGGATGACAAAAATGAAAAAAAGAAACTTATCTTTGCTGATTTTATGTGTTGCTGTAATACTTTTCTGCTTTGCCGATCTGTCTGTTTCGGCAGAAGAATCGATCACGCCGCAGGCGCTGCTTTCGCAGAAGGAAGAAGTGTTATGCGAAACTGTTCCCGGAAATATGACTTTACCGACCAATCAGAGTGTAAAAACTTTATCTGGAGCGACAACGCTTTCAAAAATTTTTTCTGTGAACTTAAATGATGACCAGGAATGTTTTCAAGTGCGATATGAACCGAATCAAAATAATCCGTACATGACACACAGATTTTTAGAAACAAATGACGCTGCGCCGACGCAGACAGTATCTATACAACTGTATCGGCCGTCTGAAACAGGTTCTAACGATTTTTGGATAGACTTGTTTTCGGATGGCACTGCTGCGGATGGAGCGACAAAAAGCAATCTCACAAGAGGATTTTTAAAACTGGATTCATATGGAAATCTTGTTATTTATAAAAATTTAATTTGGAACAGCGTTGGTGCTTCGTACGATACATCTGCTGGAGCGTATGACAGTGAAGCGGCTATTAGTGTGCCGTTCAGCAGTGACACTTGGCACACGATAAAAGTTCAGTATATCAAAGCGGATGGGACAACAAATTATTATCTGGATAATGACTTAATTGGCATAGTTGAGACAGATTATACTTCATATACAGATGATGGAGTTATATATACATGTGGGTATCCCAAATATTTTAGACTTGGCTGTAATGGAAATCATACATCTGAGATAAGCTTATACCTCGGTACCGTAAGCGTTGCCGGACAAAAAACAGTCAAAAAGGCCGTATACAGTATTACAGACGCCGTTGATACCGAGGGGAACAAAACACAGATATTGAATCAATACCGCGCGAGTGTAGTAGAAGATCCGACAGAAAGCGGACGGGGAAATGTGGTTCAGATGTGGTATTCGGCAGCTCCAGCAGAGTCTTCCGGAGCACAGACGACAGCGTTTGCCGATATAGAGATACCCGCATATCCTGATGAGCAAAACAATCTACGTTTTTTAGAATTTGATCTTTATAAGAAAGATAGTTTTGATTTGACGTTTGAGTTCATGAATGGTTCAACATATTTCTATTCCGTCTTGCAGCCTCCGGAATGGATAAGAAGTTACGGAGCCGGCGGAATCTCAACAAGATGGAGTGATATGGTACTATGGCTGACGGGTGGAACACGTACAGAAAATGTCGTAAATGGCTGGGGCGATAATTTTGGCAATGCACACTTTGCAGACAATACTTGGCACAACGTAAAGTTTGAATTTGATAATGTAAAAAAACGGATCCTGTTTTATGTAGACAACCGCTTTGTCTCCAGTTTTAATGACACAGATGATAATCTTTCTCAGGCACTTAAATTGAGATTGAGAGCGCCTAATCCGTTAATGGATACTAATAGCTATATGTACATAGACAATCTTAAAATTGGGTATTTGGCCGATGATATTCCTACAAGTGTGAAAATTGTCAATGCTGATACTGGAAGCGATGCACCGACCTTTAATGCAGAAAATGATCTTGCTGTAAAAGCAACTATTGCAAACAGCAGCGGCACGGCAATGGATTGTATGATCATCTGGGCCGCATATACTTCTGCGTCAGAAATGATAGATGTTCAACGCAAAGAAGTGTCGGTAGAAGATGGGACAACGTATCAATTAGACTATGATTCAGCTGAAGCAATGACATTTACGGTTCCGACCAATGCAGAGGTCATCAAGGCATTTATTTGGTTAGATGACGGACAACTGACACCGCTATGTGATTTAAGTGCAAGCAATCTGTCAAAATAATGGACATATAATTTTAAGGAGGACTTTATGAAAAAGCAAATGATAGCGATTTTCATGATAGCTGCAATCGTTCTCACAGTACCCGTATTTTCTGCGGGTATTGCACAGAATAGAGGAAACGGACTTGTTGCATATTATGGGTTTGATAATGACTATGAAGTCAGCGGCGCATATGCGAAGATTGTGGAGGATGAGCAAAAAGGCAGGGTTATGTACTTCGATGGGGATGGTACGAAAGAGTCCTATGCACAGCAGACATTTAGTATAAATACACCTATTGAAACGGATTGTATTACAATCGGGTTTGACGTTTGTGCAGGGCAGACAAATCAGTGGACTTTTACGCAGTTTATCAAGACCGTTGATAATCACGACATAGCTTTTGCTGCTTTTTATTTTACAGCGGACGGTAAGTTTGGATATATGAAAGAGCCGGCCTGGTCCACGCCGAAAAGCGAAGTGGACGGGACATTAACATCAAATTATGTGTATACTGATTATGAAGCAAACCAGTGGTTTCATATAGACATCATATTTGATATGTCAACCGGCAGGGCGGCTTGGTATAAAGACGGACAAAAATGGGGAGAAGGCAGTTCTTTTTCAAGAAGAGAAATAATGTTTGACACCATGCACATTACAATGCGCGGAGGAGAGGGATATAATGACAGCCCAACCGGCGATGAGTATTTAAAGTTTGATAATATCGCTTGCTTTAATACCTCCAAGAATGCTATTGAGGCAACCTGCGGATACACAGACTTGGAAAACAAAACGGTGCGCGCAGTATTTTCGGAGAGTATGACGAGTATAGATGCTGAAATATTAAACACCGAGACCGGAGATACTGTGGCGATGGATTCTATTGTACAGCATGACGCTGTTGCTGAGATTACTTACGTGGGCGATCTTGCGCCCAATACGCAATATGCAGTCAAAATAAAAAAAGACTCAACAGGTGCTGCGTCCGGAGAAATGGCAGAAGATATATTGCTGTATTTCCGTACAGCAGGTGATGCACAAACGCCCTCACAGGTTTTTTATTATGATTGTAATTCGTCTGATACGACGCCCGCGTTTGAAGAAACCGAATACCAATATCGTAAGGATGTCGGCGAAGAACATGGAACGGTTATATCATTTGCGGCAAAGACAACAGCAGGGACAGATATAAGCGAAGTCCCGCTGCCTTTTGAGGAATATGACTACACTGCCCTGAGTTTTGATTTTATGATTCCAAATGCAAACCGCACCGGATATATTTATTTCATGGGAGATGCTAATAACAATCCGATTTCATTTGTTTTTAACAAAAATGGATATCTGCTTGGTGGATCCGGATGGATTGGAGCGGGAGGTGGCGCAGACTATGATGCCATAAAAGATTTACCCACTTTTATGGGGGCATACGAAATCGGCGAATGGATAAGTTTTAAAATTGAGTATGATAAAGCAAAAGATATCTTCAGCTATTATCTCAATGGGGAAAAGATCAAAGAGGATGTAGCAATTGCAGGGTATAACGGCTTTCGGAGCATGACAGTTGTGCAAAATAATAAGCTTGCCGAAACACTAATTGGAAATGAAGCAATCTATATAGACAATATTCTATACGAAAAATATGTTTCTGTTCCATATGTGGAAACCGTCGAGTTTTCTGCGGTAAATGGAGCCGTCTACGGTCCTCTGGCAGAGATAAACGCAGTCGTTTATAAAATAGATGTTTGCTTCAGCGGTGAGATCAATCCCGAGACATTGACAGATGAAACGATTAAGCTATATTGCAACGGAGCAGAGGTTGTGTATGAAAAAGGGATTTATTCGGCCGATGAGATGAGATATACAATTTATCCAAAAGAGATTCTTATACCGGGTAATATGTTGTATGTAAGCGTCAATGGCGTTGAAAATTTTAATGGAGATACGCTGGCTGCGTATAATACCTATATCTATCAGGACGAAGCCGCGGGCGGCTTTGCGATACTCGAACTGCAGTACGTAGATGAAAATGGCAACCCAATTATAGAAAAATGTGAAGGTCCAGTTTATGGAAGTTGTGTGATAGCAAATAATACAACCGAAACAAAAACGATTTTGGTGGTTAGCGGTGAATATATTAAAAAAAAATTAATGGGTTTTCACTTCACAGAAAAAAGCTTAAATCCGGGAGAAATATTTACAGTAAATGCAGTGAATCAGCTTGTAACTGCTGAAAATACGCCGGGTTCAGATTTGGTCTTAACGGTACTTAATGGTGCAGAATTGCATTCTCCGCTGACGGACAAGGTTACCATTGAAGGGTCGGGAAGCGAATGAAAAAGAAAATTTTGTTAGTTTTGTTGTTTTGTGTATGCTTAATCGTTACGAAAGTATTTGCGGCTGAGCTTGATATTCAGATGCAGAATAACCAGATAACGGTAAGCGGACAGGCGGAAGAAAAGGTTTCAGGCAAAAATTTTACTGTAAGTGTATATGAAGGAGACGATACGGATAGATCGATGGCCAAGCTTGTATACTTGGATCAGTGTACAACGGGAACAAGAGGTTATTGGTCAGAATGTTTTAGCATGGGGAACCGTGCAGATGGCATGTATACTATAGTGGTTGGTGGTTTAAGTTCTGAAGCTGTGACTAAAAGTTTTTATTATACCAATAACGCATTAAAGACAAAACTTGCGGGAAATGCCGAACTTAGCGGAGATTCTTTAATAGAAGTATTAGGTGACGGAACCTATACAATGGAATTCCCAGACGCAAAGACGTCAACAATTATACATACAGGTTTTGACGTTGTCGTGAACAGTGATGCTGCTAATCTCACCGTTTGGCTTGGCGGCAAAGCCAATGTCAACCCTTGGAGCGGAAGTGACATATATGGTACAGTGCGATTTACGGATGTCGGGGAATTTGGCGTTATTACAGAATTAAACAGCTGGTTCATGGCGGATGGCATTGCGTCTTATATCAATGGTGAGAGTTACCATGTGGATATGTGGATTGATATGGACAGAAAAATCCTGTCTGTGTATCTTGACGGCGCACATTACAAAACCTTGCGGTTAAACACCGGCCTTACAGCGTTATATAATGTTGTTTTCCAATTTACCGGGGCCAGCAGCGGTCAGAAAACACTGTTGCAAAATGCCGTATTTGAAACTGCTGCGTACGGTGATGTATTTACAGAAGCAAGGCCTTCTTATGTTGATGAGCGTGTAAACGTCTTCCTTACAACAGATCGGCCAGGCAACATATTTTTTGACGAACAGCATGTAAAGTTCAATATGAGTGCAGTAAACAGGGAAAATGCAGCACGGAATTATGCTGCGGCACTCAATGTTCTGGATACAAACGGTAGTATTATTTATACTGAAAATTTTGATTTATCCCTTAGGGCATATGAAATGAAAACGGAATATCACACCATAGATATGAATGAAGCTGTTTTACAATTTGGGATGTTTACGGCGGAACTTATCTTGACTGACAAAGTGGACAGTTCACAAATGATCAAAACATCGTCCAGATTTTCAGTTGCAAACGGATCGGCAGGGTTAAATACCAAGATGGGAATACACACCATGTTCGGACATGGATACGGCGATGCGGCAACAAATATGTCGCTGATGAATAATGGCGGATTTGGCCTTATCAGAGATTACATATCTTATGACCAGTACAAGCAGGCAGACGGAACATATATGTTGCCGGAAAGGTATAATGTGTGGAAGGAGTATGCTTCCGAGTATGGTATAAAGCCAATTATTATTGTGTCCGGGACTTTTAACGATGGCACAGGTGTACCGAGCAATGCCGCCGAACGCAGTGAATTTTCAGACTATGTTCAAAATCTTGCCACCGAGCTTATGGGAACAGTTGATACTTTTGAGTTGTTTAATGAACTTAACTGGGACTTGAGATACGATCCAACGACTTACGCAGAACTCATTATTACGGCAAAAGATGCATTAAAAAAAGCTAATCCAAACGCCAAGCTGCTTGTTATGGCAACAGCCAGAGCCGGTAATCAGGCGCAGACATGGATAAAAAATGTGCTGATCTATATCAGGGATACCAAGCACTTAAATCTTGCGGATTATATAGACGGCGTATCTATTCATCCGTATAAACGAGTGAACCGTTCACCGGAAACCGGACAGACCGCTCAAGATGAAGATGGCACACTTAGGGAACAAGTCATCGGCGTCCGGAAGCTCCTTGATGATTTTGGACTTACCGAAGTGAAAATTACTGCAACAGAAATGGGCTGGAGTACTTCTGATGAGTATTCAGAAGGCTGGATTGAACCGCCTTATGTTACAGATGTCCAGCAGGCAGAGTATAGCGTTCGCGCCGGGGTGTTGCTGTACGAGGAGTTAGATGGAATGTGCTGGCATACCCTCAATAACAAAATTAATGAAAGTGCATTTGAAACGAATTTCGGATTAACAAAGGCGTGGGCGGGCGAGGAACTGCCATATGAAGCAAAGCCTGCCTATCTTGCGCTGACAAACTTTAATACACTGTTAAAAGGTGCGGAAAGAACCTCACTGGATATTAGTGATGATAACACCTTTTACACGGGAGTGTTCGAACGACCTGATAGTTCTGAAGTTACGGTAATGTGGACAACGGATGGTACAATTCAAAAACCCTATACAGCATCAGGAAATTGTATTAAAGTATATGATATATACGGGAATTGTGAGATGTTGTACAGCAGCGATAAAAGCTTTGACCTTTCGGTTACAACATCGCCAATATATATTACAGCTGTTACCAATATAGAAAACGTGAGTATTTTTGACGGGGATATCGCAAATACAAAATATGCAAAACTGGACTTGGGGTCACCACTTGGCGTAGATGCTTTACTCATTATTGCATCATATAAAGAGAAAAAACTCCTTGATGTAGCAATCTGTCATGTGGCACATGATTTTTCCGGATGTGTAGATACCGGGAAAATTGATATTTTAGATGCTGACACCGTCAAAGCATATTTATGGGATGAAGCATTAACCCCAAGGCTGAAAATAACAGCGTAAGAATGGAGGAAAGTATGAAAAAATTTATAGTACTGTTTGGATTGATACTGACGATATACTCAACGAATTGTTTTGCACAAATACAGACAGATGACAATGGAACCTTTGTGGTATCGGATAGTCAATACGCTGTTGGTGAAAAAATATCCATTGAGGTGTATAAGCCGGGCAAGAAGTTTTCGGATTTGCAGGCTTCCCCAGAGGCTTTTCAAGATAGTTTGCTGTATTGGGAGCAGACGGAAGCAAACGAAAATGGAAATTTTTATATTGAAATTATCTTGGACAATGAGGAAGCTGAATCTGGCATATATACAGCATATATATATCCTGAATCCTCTAAGGCGATAACGCCAGAAAAATTTTTGTATACGAATCCGGAAACAGCAAAGATATATGTTGAACAAATAAAAACAGCTTATCATGAGAATAGAATTGCTGATATAGAAGACATTATCAAAAATCATCCGTATGAGCTTTGGATTGACGATGTGGCAAAGGAATATTGTCCCTATATTGCAAGTGTTGTGACCTCATATATGCAGGATACCGATCCGAATCTCTCTGAAGCAAAAATGGTTTTTAGGATTGCGGGGGGGATGGCAAAATTAAAAAATAACCGTTTAAGCGGGAGTGTGTTGGATGAATCCATACAATTTTCTCTCGACACTAGCCCTATTCGAGAGTTCTTGGGCAAAGACTATGTAACGGAGGCAATTGGTAGGGCAATGACATCAAGGCTTACAGGAGTCTCTTTCGGTAATATTTCGGAATTTGAATCTAAGCTCACTGAGGCATTTGTGCTTTCGGTTGTGGCAGATCCAAATGGTTTAGCGAATACCAAAGAGGTTATGAAGGCTTTTGCGGAGGAAATTGGAACGGGTGCAACGGGCAGCGATGCACGGTACAATTATGTATCAAATAAAAGTTTTGAAAGCTATGCAGAATTAAAAGCAACTTTTGATGGCTACCGGGACAACAACGGTGGAGGAGGAACCTCATCCAGTTCTGGCATGTCTGGGACTGGTTCTTCAAACTCTGGCTGGGGCGGTACATACGTGACGGAAGATAAGGCTACTCACAATGAGAATATTTCTGCACAGCCGATCCCTCAAAATATCTTTGATGATATTGGAAATGTTCCATGGGCTATTGAGGCCATTGTTAACCTTGCTGAGCAAAAAATTATTAACGGCAGATCAGAAAACCGATTTGAGCCGAACGAAAATATCACAAGAGAAGAATTTATAAAAATTGCTGTAGGTGCGTTTATTCCGGATGAGGAAGCTGCGGAGATTAGTTTTAGCGATGTCTCACGGAATGACTGGTCTTATGAATACATTGCAAAAGCTTATGGCTTTGGAGTAATTGTTGGTTATGATGACGGACGTTTCGGTAAAAATGATTTTATTTCCAGGCAGGATATGGCTACTGTTCTTTTCAGGCTAGCGGAAAAATTAGGCTATACATTTGACAATGGTTCTGAGGGAATTGTTTTTGATGATGACGGGATTATATCAGACTATGCAAAAGACGCTGTTTATTCTCTAAAAGCCATTGGCGTGATCAACGGAATTGACGAATATAATTTTGCGCCAATTACAAACGCAACACGGGCTGAGGCGGCAAACATGATATATTCTTTAACACAACAACTTTAATAGGAGGGTACGAATATGAGAAAAGTAGTAAGTTTCATACTTGCAGTATTGCTCATAATAGGAGCCTTGCCTGTATTGGCCCAGACGGCAGAAGGCGTGCAGGATATAAGTAATGAGCTAAATTTGCTTTCGGCGTTGGAAATTGTGGAAAGTATAGATGTGAATGTTTTGGATAATCATATCTCCAGAGAAGAATTCGCATACTATATCGCCAAAATGAGCGGAATATCCGGCAGTGATACGGTTCGATATTTCATTGATGTCTCAGCAGATGATTATGCTTTTGCCTACATAAACGGACTCGTGGAAAACAAAATTATTTCCGAAAGTGATGATAAATATTTCAGGCCAAACGACCCCATAACGCAGGATGAAGCGGTAAAGATGGTGATTTCTGCGTTAGGATATACCACGGATGCCCGTGTCCGTGGAGGCTTTCCAACAGGGTACAGACAAATTGCATCAAGGCTTGAAGTATGGGATCAATTCGGTGATATGTTTTTAACATATCGCGATGGCTTTTGTATGATTTTTAACACTCTAAAGACACATGTTTGCAGTTTACAAAGCATAGGTACATCCGGCGATCAGGTAAGTGCTCAATATGTTGAAAGCGACGAGACGCTATTGGAAGTCGTTTTTGATATCGTATATGCTAAAGGCATGGTTCGTACGACATACGGCGGGTCGGTAGATTCTGCGGATCAGGTGGAGGCTAATCAAGTCCGTATTGATACAGAGATATATGAGCTGCCCGAAGGTATAGATGCTGAGGAATATCTGGGTAATTATGTCGAATATTTCTTTCAAGATACTCAAACACGATACAACACGCTTGTTTGTATGTATCCTGCAAAAACCGCTAAAGAAGATCTGGTTATCAATATTGATGATTTTGATCGCCTGGATGGGACAAAGCTGTACTATTGGTCTTCAGACCGGCTTAGAAATTTGGATTTTCAGAATAATCTAATTGTATATAATGGCAGTCTGTTGACAGATAATGTGAAAGAATTTTTTGAGAATCTTAATAAAGGCACAATTACAATCAAAGATGGTAACGGTGATGGCGCGTACGATTATGTTTTTGTTAAAAATTATCGCAATTTTTATATTAATGCAATTAACATTAATCAAATTTATAATGAATTAGAGCCATCCGATGTGATAGATTTAGATCAGATAGAGAACTTGTTAATATACAACAGCGGAGAAAGTGTTACGGCATCGGATTTGCTGAGAGATTCGCTCTTGTCGGTTGCTTCCAGTGCTGACAATACAATTGTAGAGATAATCATAAATTCTGAAATTGTAACAGGTGTCCTTGATTCCAAAAACGATAGTGAAGTTACAATTGACGGTACAACCTATAAGATAGAGCGGAGTTATCAGGATGCGTTTGAGAGCAAGACGATAGTCGGAGGAAACTATAGTTATATTATAGACCATTTGGGTAATATTGCATATGTTTTTCAGGCTGATGCAAGGCGGATGACTCTTGGATATATCATTGATATGGTTTCAAATAATGATCCTTTTGACGCAAAACCTATTTTTAAAATCCTATCATCCGACAATGAGATCTTTACAGCCACAGTTGCAAATAATTTAACCATTGACAGTATAAGATATAGAGATCCGTCCGTCCAAGCAGTTGAAAACGCCTTAATCAATAGTGGATCTCTTTCACAGCTAATTCAATATGAACTAGACAGCAACGGAAACCTAAAGGACATTGATACGCTTTACGTTGGGCCAGATGAAGACCCTGAATATTCTCTCTCCAGAGTGTTTGAAACTGTGGAGAGCCGGTGGTATCACAGTGGCCGATATGGATTTGTAGCGTTGTGCAGTGGGACAGAGACAACAACTTTTTGTATTCCAGAAGACGGAAATACAGATGAAACAAATTATTATACGCGTAAAGGCGCCGTTACTGAAAGTACTGATACTGCTGCAACTTTAGATGCGTATTACGCAAGCAGCGAAAGCGGATATGTTGATGCAATCATACTAGAGAGAGATGTCAATTTATCTGAGCCGGAAACAGCATTAATGCTCGAGGAAGTTGCTCAAACCATTAATGAAGAGGGAGAAGTATTATATAAACTTTCTGGGTATTCGAATGGTTCCTTTGTTGAACACACCCTTGATTCGGATGTAGATACAAAAGATTTACAAAATAGTCGCAAAGGAGATTTGCTGGTAATTTATCAAAATGATAATGGAAAAATAAATATGGTAAAAAAGGTGTTTGACGGCCAGAGTGACGGCAATGGAACGATTGGCTGGGAGTGTGAAACAGATACCAGAAAGTTGCTGGTGGAAGGGATGACGACGACGGCTGGTGTTGATGTAAAACACGCCGCAGTACTCAATCTTTCGTTTGGATATGTAATGAAAAATTATGATGGAATAATTGCCATAAGTAAGGATATGATCGCTCCCGTAGGTGAACGGATTATCGTAGAAGGAAAGATGTGTCCAATGTACGATAAAAAAACAGACACAATTGAATTAGTAGATTATAGTGCCATACTTGGCTATAACGACGTTGGCAGTGAGTGTACAAGATTGATTCATCAAACTTGGTATGATGGCGATCGAGGAGTTTATCTGTATAATTAGTCATATTTCAAATGAGGAGTCATATTTCGTATTTTACTCCTCATTTGGCACATAGAGGTGAATGATGTCAAAGGGTTCTGGTATTGATAAAAGGCAAAGAGAATATATAGATCCGGTCAAAATCATATATAAGACTGAAGATGTTGAAAACGCAGAAATACTGCTCGGCAATGCTCCGGTACAGCCGGTGTTTGCAAACATGTCGTATTGTCTGATGAAAAAGGGGTCTTCAGTTATACTGGATTTTGGCAGGGAGCTTAATGGCTCAGTTAGACTGATCACCCACTATATTGAGGGCCGGTCGAAAACAGCCGCACTACGTATCCGGTTCGGCGAATCGGTCAGTGAGTCTATGGCGGAGTTAGGAGAAAAAAATGCGGGAAATAACCATACCGCAAGAGATATTATGTTTATCGCGGCTGCAATGGGAGCGGCCGAATACGGAGAAACCGGTTTTCGATTTATAAAAATTGATGTAATAAATGACGTTACGGTACAATTCCAGAAAATACATGCAGTCTATATCCATGATACCGCACAGATGGTGGGCAGTTTTGCATGCGATGATCCGCTTTTAAACAGAGTATGGCAGACCGGCGCATATACGGTGCATCTGAATATGCAGAATTACATATTTGATGGAATAAAGAGAGACCGGCTGGTATGGATCGGTGATATGCATCCTGAAGTTTCAACGATCTGCAGCGTTTATGGAGAACATGAAAGCGTGTACCAAAGCCTGGACTTTGTGAGAGATGGAACACCCGCAGATCAATGGATGAATAATATTCCGACATACAGCATGTGGTGGCTGATCATACAATATGATTGGTATATGCAAAACGGAAACCTGGAATATCTGAATGAACAAAGGCAGTACATAACAGACTTAATTAACAATGCCGCCAAATGGATTGCAGCATATAAAATCACCAGAGACTTTGACCGGTTTGTTGATTGGAGCTCACATCTGACAGAATGTGCGGATGCGGGGGTTATGGCAATATTCATTTTAGGGTTTCAGGCGGCAAAGAATATTTTTAAACTGTATAGTGACGAAGCGATGGCGCTCAAATGTGAATATACAATTGCCAGCTTAACGAACAGAACTTATCCGTATGCAAAGAACAAGCAGATTGCGGCGTTGGCCTCTCTTTCTGGGATTGCTGACAGTGAGAAAGTATATGATGAAATTTTATCAAAAGATTTACTACATGGTTTATCAACATTTCTCGGATATTATACGCTGCTGGCAATGGGCAAAGCAGGGAAACATAAGGATGCCTTAAGTATAATCCGCGGGTATTGGGGAGGTATGCTGAAAATGGGAGCCACCAGCTTTTGGGAAGACTTTGATCTTGCATGGACGAAAAATGCTTTCCGAATAGATGAACTGCCGGTTGAAGGGAAAGATGATATCCACGGTGACTTTGGAAAGTTCTGCTACACCCAGTTTAGGCACAGCTTATGCCACGGCTGGGCGAGCGGCCCGACGCCGTTTTTGAGCCACTGCATTATGGGTGTTAAGATCCTTGAAAGCGGATGTAAAAAAGTAAAAATCACACCGCAAATGTGCGATTTGAAATGGTTGAAGGGGGCTTACCCAACTCCGTATGGCAGTATAGAGATAGAACATTGCTGTGATAAAAAAGGTAAGATATTCAGTAAAATAAAAGCGCCGGACGAAGTGGAAGTACTTTGGTAAAAAACGTTGGAGGATAACCTTAATTAGAGAAAGGGACGATAGTTTTGTATTTAGAAATTAATAAAGATGGCTTTAAACTGGATGGAAAAAAGTTTTATATTGCTTCAGGCGATATGCATTACTTCAGGTACTACAATCAAGACGCATGGAAAAGACGCTTACAGCTGATGAAAGATTTTGGCCTGACCTGTGTGCAGACCTATGTTCCATGGAATATGCATGAACCGGAAAAGGGTCATTTTTGTTTTGAAGGGCGCCTGGATATTGAAGCTTTTTTCAAAACGTGTGTTGCATTTGGACTCAAAATATTACTGCGGCCCTCGGTCTATATGTGCGGCGAATGGGATTTCGGCGGACTGCCGTATTGGCTTTTAAAGGAGTATGACAGCAAAGTCCGTACAACTGATGAGAAATTCATGCGGCATGTTCGAGACTACTATCAGGTTTTGTTTCCCAAAATAGTTCCGTATCTGTCAACTAATGGTGGCCCTATCATTGCAATGGCAATCGAAAATGAATATGGCTCCTATGGGACAGAGTATACGTATATAGAAAAAATACGGGATTTATATATTGAAAACGGCATAGATGTTCCGTTTTACTGCGCAGATGGGTTTGAAGAGTATAAAATGAAGACCGGTTCTCCAAAAGATATTATGACCGCCTTGGATGTTGGGGACCTTACGGATATTGCAAAAGAAAATATTGAACAGTATCAGCCGGATAAGCCAATTTTTATCTCAGAATTCTGGGGTGGAAAAGGACAGCAAGTCGGCGGACAGTTTATGCGTGAGCCTGCTGATGAGGTCGCTGAAAGATACAGGCATCTCTTAAACCGGAATGCCTATGCGAACTTTTATATGTTTTGTGGCGGCACAAACTTCGGATTTATGAACGGCGCAACGGAGGGCAGATACAGAAGCGATTCACCTAATTCGCCCAACAGGTATATTCCATATGCCACGAGCTATGATGTGGATGCACCGGTCAGCGAAAACGGAATACCAACAAGAAAATACTATGAACTGAAAAAGGTATTATGTGAAAAGCTGGGTAAGGAATATGAAGAAACAAAATATGAATACAGGACACAGCAAGTCGGCAACATCGCCTTAACGGAATATGCATCAGTATTTGAAAATCTGGAGGCGTTGTGCCGGACGCATAAACACTGCGGCAGTACACAGACGATGGAAAATATGGGGCAGGATTATGGATTTATTTTGTATTCTACGTATATTTCGCACACGGATGATTGTAAAAGAAATATCAGATTATATGGCCTTGCCGACCGCGCATCCATATATGGAAACGGCCGATATCTGGGAACATACATGCGTGATGTTGAAAGCGAGCTGATCACCTTCTATGTGCCGGAGGAAGGGATGAAACTCGATATTTTTGTTGAAAATATGGGCAGGATATGCTATGGCTATCGTATGGCTGAAGATCGAAAAGGAATAAGGGAATTTGTGAAAATCGGCGTCTACCTGCATGATGAAACAGAAGATATCCATAATTACAAACAACAGACGGGCTTTGACATATACACACTGCCGATGAATGATTTGTCCAAATTACAATATCTGCCCACATCAGAGTATATACGGGATGAAAAGCCAGCTTTTTTTAAAGGAACCTTTCAGGCAGAACCAGGGATCGATAGCTTTGTGGATATGGAAAAATGGACAAAGGGAAATGTCTGGATAAACGGATTCAATTTAGGACGGTATTGGAGTATAGGCCCGCAGCTTACACTATACGTGCCGGGGGAACTGCTACAAAAGGAAAATACAATTGAGATACTGGAACTCCATAAGCCGGCAGAACAGTTAAGCGTTGATATGATAGAAGAGGCAATACTTGACAGCCTGGACTGCAATGTTGATTATAACGGTAATAAAATAACGGGTGAGGTCAAGGAGTCTGCAAGGAATTGATTAAAATAGAGTTTATTATAAAGCTAGGTTAGATAGAACAGTGACTGTTGATTAGGAGGTATATCATAGTGTTTGAAAATGCTAGATGGATTGCCCGTGAGGATATAAAAGAGATAAAACCAGCTCCTCTGTTTCGCAAATCCTTCGATATAAAAAGAACTGTAAAATCAGCAAAAATGCACATATGCGGACTCGGTCTCGCTCTCAGTTATGTCAATGGGAAAAACGTATCCAATGAAGTTTTAACAACGCCGTTTACAAAATATGACAGCCGTGTTATTTATAATACATATGATGTAACAGACTTACTTAAAACAGGGAAAAATACGGTTGCCTGCATACTCGGAAACGGATGTTATTTTGTAACCTACTGGCGCTGGGATTACAATAAGCCAACATGGCTGCATCATCCGAAACTGATATTTCAGCTTGACATCGAATATACAGATGCAACAAGAGAGCAAATTCTATCTGACACCTCATGGAAAACCGCTGACAGTGCTATTATTTACAATGAAACTAAGCGTGGTGAAGTATTCGATGCACGCCTTTATAATAAGGATTGGAATTTACCGCTGTTTGATGACAGCAGTTGGGACTTTGCGTTTATATGCAGGAGTCCGGGCGGAATTTTAAAGGAGAGAAACATTCCGCCTATCAGGGTAATAAAACAGTTAAAAGCAAAATATATAGGTAACAATGTCTATGATATTGGAGAAAATATAAGTGGCTGGGCAAGAATAAGGGCAGTGGGCAAACGCGGAACCGAAATTTCTCTGAGATATAGCGAAGTTTTACATGACGACGGCACAATCGCCCCTGAACAACTCAACACGATTGTTGGTAGCGACACTCATTTTGACAAATATATAATGAGGGGCGAAGGAGAAGAAAGCTGGGCACCGAGCTTTGCTTATCATGGCTTTAGATATGTCGAAGCCATAGGTGCACCTGAACAGTTTGAACTTATTGGTGAAATGATTCATACAGATTTTGATGTTATCGGTGAATTTATATGCAGCGACGAAATGCTTAACAAAATTCATGCTGCATCACAAAGGGCTACCCTTTCTAATTTTGTAGGGTTACCCACAGATTGTCCCCAGCGTGAACAGAATGCCTGGACAGGTGATGCTCTTATTTCTGCAGAGCAAACACTTATGAATTATGATGTAGTTTCATCATATAAAAAATGGCTATATGATATTAAGGATACGCAAAGACCAAGCGGCCAGATTTGTTGTATTGCACCTACAAGCGGTTGGGGATATAACTGGGGATCAGGGCCTGCATGGGATAGTGCATATATATATTTGCCATACTATATTTATTATTACACAAGCGATATAAGTGCAATTGAAGAGTTCTGGGATAGTATGGTGCTGTATATGGACTTTATGGAGAGCATGTCCGAAAATAATCTTGTATGTTTTGGCCTTGGCGATTGGTGCGCCCCAAAGGGAGTGGAAATATGCCCGACCGTTATAACTGATACCGCATATTTCTATATGGATAACAAAATAATGGCAAGCTGTGCGAAATTGCTCGGCAAAGATAGCTCGTTCTACCAAAGACGTGCTAATGAAATAAAAGCTGCTTTTCGGCATAGTTTTATCCATAAAGATTTTTATCTCGGCAATAATACCTGTGCAATAGCCTGTGCAATATATCAAGATTTATATACTGATGACGAAAAACCTATTGCCGCAAAGTATCTATCAGACATCTTAAGCATAAAGGGATATCACATAGATTGTGGAATTCTCGGCATGAAATATATTTTCACAGCATTATCTGAATACGGATATGCTGATACAATATATAAAATGGTGGTCAATTCCGAATATCCAAGTTATGCTTACTGGATTAATAACGGCATGACTACCTTGTGCGAAACATGGGATATGAAATTTTCCTGTAATCACCATATGTACAGTGAAATTGATATGTGGCTGTACAAGCATATAGCAGGAATACATATAGAAAAAGGGGCTAAATCCATTACTGTAAAACCGTGCTTTTTAAAAGGTCTTTCGTTTGCAAAAGGAAGACACAAAAATATTGAAGTGTTTTGGGACAAAAAACAGATAAAAATAAATTCCAATTTAAACGGAAAGCTTCTGGTGTACAATAAGGAAATTGCATTTGATGCAGGAGAGCATATATTTTCAAGAAATCAGTTAATTGAATAGTGCAAGAGTTTAGTTGACTAGTAACAATTTATATTCTGCTATGACAGACAAAGTTGTAGTTATATAGATAAAAAAACGGGCAATGAATGGATCAATTAGAGAACCTTTTGTTGAAATAGATTGCACAACATCAAGGGCATCCAGAAGCTGCCGGAAGGCAAAAGCGGTGTATTGAGCTTTACGGTTGGAATGAAACATAAGTCCATAAGGGGCATACCTTTTTCCATAAGCCTTTTTAAATGTGGAAATAACCAATTCTACATCCGGTTTTGCAGAAATATGCCATGCGATAACTTTTCTGGAAAACAGATCCATTACAATACAAAGATAATACCATTTTCCGTCGGCCTTGATATTAGCAACATCACTGACCTATACGAGGCTTAGTGATGTTGCTGGAACTGCTAGTGTAAATGTTTGAGTTATGCTGCAGGGCAATAGCTGTTTTATATGCGCCAAGCCGCTTATGGTAGAGGAGCAAAGAAGCAATGTGCTGATGCTCCTCTACACGGGGCAGGGATGGCGGAGAAATGCTTATAGTAAGTACTTCTGTTAATCTGCAGAACCCGGCAAAACGTTTTTATACTATGCTGGAACCGAAGCTTATGAACGGCATCGAATCGTTGTGTGAGTGTGGCGCGAAGATGGAAATCGCTTTTTTACACAAAATACGGGATTCCTCCTAGATATAAGAACTTATAACAAGTTATATCTACAAACGCTTAACTTTATTGGTCAAAGGTATAGAATGTGAAATTGCCAGAGAGTATGGATTTTTCCGTGCCCCCACACATTTATTGGAACCAGAGGTGCCATGGGAAAATATTATGGCTGATGTCAAAGCTTGCGAGGAATGTCCTGTCCGTTTTTGATAATAACAAAGTCATGACCAATGAATTAACCAATGGTCATGACTTTTTCTTCATTTTTTAGATTTGATGCAGTCACCGGATAATTCAATTATCCAAGCAAGGAATCATACATAGCACTGTATTGTTTAGCGGAGGATTCCCAGGAGAAGTCTGTTTTCATGGCTCGTTTCATAAGCGGATTCCAAATATTTTTATCTGCAAAGAAATTAAGAGCCATCCTCAGAGTAAACATCATATCGTGTGCGCTGTAAGGATAAAAACTGAATCCATTTCCTTCTCCGGTAAATTCATTAAATGGCTGTACACTGTCTTTCAATCCGCCGGTTTCCCGTACGACGGGAACTGTACCATAAGCCATGGCAATCATCTGGCTTAAGCCGCAGGGTTCAAACATGGACGGCATGAGGAACAGGTCGGCTGCAGCATAGATTTTATGTGCCAGATCGTTGCTGAACATAATGTTTGCAGACAGTTTTTCGGGATGATACCAAGCGTTTTGCCGGAACATTTCTTCATATCTTGCTTCGCCGGTTCCCAGAACAACAAGCTGAATATCCATACTCATTAACTCACCCATGGCTTCTGCAATGATATCAAAGCCTTTTTGGTCTACCAGCCTTGAAACAATACCAATCATGGCTTTTTCGCCGTCTATGGGAAGCCCAAGATGTTCCTGAAGTTTTATTTTATTCAGCTTTTTTTTGCTGAACAAGTTGCGCAGATCATAATTCTCGTAAATATGTGAATCAGTTTTTGGATTATATTCATTATAATCAATACCGTTGATTATGCCAAACAAAGATTGAGAACGGGCAAAAAGCAGGCCGTCCAGTTTTTCACCGCCAAGGGGTGTTTTAATTTCTTCGGCATAGGTGGGACTGACTGTGGTTACATAATCGGAATATACAATACCGCCTTTGAGTAAATTGGCACAGCCGTGAAACTCCAGTTTATCCTCCGTAAAGAAAGATTGATCCAGTGAGAAGAAATCTGCTACAATATCCATGGAATAAATTCCCTGATATCTAAGATTATGAATGGTAAAAACCGTTTTGATTCCTTGATAAAAGCTGTCGCGGACAAAATAAGCGTTAAGCAGAACAGGAATCATACCGGTTTGCCAGTCATGGCAATGCAGAATGTCCGGTTTAAAGTCCAAATGGCGTAAAATTTCCAGGCAGGCCTTATCAAAAAAAGCAAATCTTTCCAAGTCGTTCCATTTATACAAATAAGGATCCCCAAAATAGTATTCGTTGTCAATAAAATAGTAGGTGACACCATCCTTTTTCAATTCAAATACCCCGCAGTATTTTCTGCGCCAGCCCAGCGGGACATAGATGAAAAATTGAAATTCCATCTGCTGACGGTATTCTTCTGGGATGCAGCCGTATTTGGGCAAAATGACGCGGACATCATGGCCTAGTTTGGAAAGCGCCTGCGGAAGCGCACCGACAACATCGCCCAGACCACCGGTTTTGGCAAAGGGGCTAACTTCGGAAGAACACATTAAAATTTTACGCATAATGATCACACCTTTCCTATAGATGATAACGCTGAGAAGAAATTCTGCAGCGGTTTAAGCAGTAGCTTCTAATTTCAAAAGCTGCTGGTATAGAGTGAATGAAACGATTAAATGACAGTTCCTTTCCCTATGACCATGGGATACGTATCTTGTCCAATCAGTTTTTTGCCGCTTCGTAGGACCACTTCCTTGTCAAAAATAACATTCGCCATCATGCAGTTTTCAAGTATTTCAGAATTTTGCATAATAATACAATTTTCTACAGAGGCGCCGCGTCCGATATGAACGCCGCGGAATAATATACAGTTTTTCACGGTGCCTTCAATGACACAGCCGTCTGCAATAATGGAATTGGATACTTCGGCGTTTTTTCCGTATTTTGTGGGAACGGTATCCTTTACTTTGGTATAGATCGGCATATCTGTTTTAAGACCAAATAATTCTTCCCGAACGGAACGGGTCAAAAGCTTTAGATTAGCATCAAAAAAAGATTTTACGTCATCGATTTTGAGCTGACATCCGGTATATTCGTATGCACATATTTTAAGTCGATGGATATTCCAAAGAAAAATATCTTTAGAAATAGAATGTTTTCCGTGTGCAACGGCATCGTCGACAAGATCCATCAGCATATCCTTCCTTATAACAAACATGTGCATATAGGAATCATTGGTTTTTTGTTTGGCTGGGTATACATGCATATCCTGTACCCGGTCTTCGTCATCTACATCAAGAAGAATTTGTCGTTTTAATGCATGGGACGGCATAGAAGCAATTTTGTGATAGATCAGCGTAATATCTGCTTGATGTTCAATATGAAATTTCAGTACCTCTGAAAAATCCATGTTGCAAATAGTATTGCAGTCTGCCACTACAGCATATTCCTGACGGCTTTTGCTCAAATAATGGTTGACGCCGTAAATAATGTCAATCCCGCCGGAGGGTTCACCAGAGAGTTGTTCTCCTGAGTCCTTGGGAGGAAGAATAAACAATCCGTTGTTTTTTCGATCCATATCCCAATCTTTTCCTGTTCCTAAATGGTCAGTTAATGATTGATAGTTATATGGAGTGGTAATTCCCACGTTAATAATTGCCGAGTTGACCATACTGGAAAGAATAAAATCAATAATACGGTAACGCCCGCCGAAAGGTACGGCAGCAAGAGCACGGCGGCTGGTCAGCTCGCCCATGCCTGCTTCCGGATTTTCTGCAAAAATCAGACCAAGCATATCGTTTTTCATCGTGCATACACCTCTTTCTAAAATCCTTAACTAATTCAGCACATCGGCTGTTACCATAGAATTTACGGCAATTTTGACGCCATCACCAATTTGAATATCTGGCCCAAGAAGGGTAATATCCTCGCTGCATATTTTGCTGTTATGCCACTGGTTGTTGGCGGTGTTTTCCATGGAACCAATCACTGCGCCTTCGCCAACTTCGGCTCCTGTGCCGACAATGGCTTTATAAACATAGGCGTTTTTATGGATAACGGCACCAGGCATAATAATGGAATCTTCAATTTTCGCGTCCTCTTCAATGGTGACACCTTCAAAGATGACGGAATGTTCTATTTCCCCGTAAATTTCACAACCTTCTGTAATATAGCAATTTTTCAGTTTTGCGTCAGGCGAAACATAATGAGGGGGCTTAATTGGGTTCTTGCTGTAAATCCGCCAGTCGTCATCATCCAATTTACAGCCTGGGTTATCATCCAAAAGTTCCATGTTGGCTTCCCAAAGGCTTTGAATGGTACCTACGTCTTTCCAATAGCCGTCAAAACGGTGTGCTACCATTTTTAGGCCATCTTTTAGCATGGCAGGAATAATGTTTTTCCCAAAATCATTGGAGGATTCCGGATTATTTTCATCTTCGGTAAGGTATTTTTTCAAAACTTCCCAACTAAAGCAGTAAACTCCCATAGAGGCCAAGTTATTTTTAGGATTTGCAGGCTTTTCTTCAAATTCAATAATGTTCATGTCCTCGTCCGTGTTCATAATTCCAAACCTGGAAGCTTCATCCCAAGGAACTTCAATCACTGCAATAGTAGCATCTGCATTGGCTTTTTTGTGTTGTCTCACCATTTTATTATAGTCCATTTTATAAATATGGTCGCCGGAAAGTATGACGACATACTTTGGATGAAATTGGGCAATAAAGCTTAAATTTTGATAGATTGCGTTTGCTGTCCCTTTATACCATTCCCCTTTGTCTGCAGAGGTATAGGGCGGCAGGACATAAATTCCGCCGTTGGAACGATCCAGATCCCAGGATTGCCCGCTGGCAATATAAGTGTTCAGTTCCAGCGGCTGGTATTGGGTCAGAACACCTACTGTATCAATACCGGAATGCGTGCAGTTGCTTAGAGGAAAATCAATGATTCTGTATTTCCCGCCGAAAGGAACAGCCGGCTTGGCTACCTGTTTGGTAAGGATCCCCAGACGGCTTCCCTGTCCCCCTGCCAGGATCATGGCTACACATTCTTTTGATTTCATATCAATCACCATTTGCCTTTCCGCTCACAAGCTATGTCATTGGCGCGGGCATCGTGAGCCGGATGCACGCACTGGCGGTGCATTTTGTATGCAGTACGCCTTTGGTTGTCTATCTATTCACTATTTATTGCTGTTTGTACTGGAGGTTTTTTTCCCCCGAGCGGTGTTTTTTTTCGCTGCAGGAACCGGGAGTTTGGTTAGATGCAGATAATATGCTGTCAAAGGCGGCAGTGTCAGTTCAATGGAGTAAGGATAGCCATTTAATGGCTTGGTGCGCGCTTTGACCCGGCGCGTGCCTTTCCCATCCCCGCCATAGCTTTTTGCATTGGTATTGAGAACCACTTCATATTCACCGTATTCTGGAACCCCTACTTTGTATTTTACCCGTTCCACCGGAGTAAAATTTAAAATAACCGCAATTTTTTCTGTTTCATCTGCGTTGCTGCGGATAAAGGAGAGGACACTATTGTCCCGATCTTCTGCATTGAGCCAACGGAAGCCTTTCCAATCTCCGGTTTCACGTTCGATTTCGAATAGACACGGATGTGAGCGGTAAAAATGGTTTAAATTCGCACAGAATTTATGAAGCTTTGCGTGAGATTCATATTGATCCAGCATCCAGTCAAGCTGCCCAGCAAAGCGCCATTCCACAAATTGTCCGAATTCTCCACCCATAAAAAGCAGTTTTTTCCCGGGATGGGCGTACATGAAAGAATATAGCAGCTTTAACTCTGCAAATTTTTCTTCGTAAGTGCCCCACATTTTATCAATCAGAGAACGTTTGCCGTGTACAACTTCATCATGGGAAAGCGCCAGAATATAGTTTTCGGCAAATGCGTACATCATGGGAAATGTCAGCTTGTTATGATTTCCCTTCCGGAAAAGAGGGTCGCACTGCATATAATCTAAAACGTCATGCATCCAGCCCATATTCCATTTAAAATTAAAACCCAAGCCGCCTTCATGTACCGGTTTCGTCACCCCGCCCCATGCGGTAGATTCTTCTGCTATCATCATAACATTAGGGAACCGCTCAAAAACAGCGGTGTTCAGTTTTTGAAGAAAATCAATGGCTTCCAGGTTTTCTTTTCCGCCGTAACGGTTTGGCAGCCATTCCCCATCACGTCGATTGTAATCAAGATAAAGCATGCTGGATACGGCATCGACTCTGAGACCATCCATATGATATTCGCCGAGCCAAAACAGTGCGTTAGAAATTAAAAAAGAGAAAATCTCCGTTTTGGTCCAGTCAAAGACCAGTGTGCCCCATTCTTTGTGTTCACCGCGCCGGCTGTCAGGATGTTCAAACAAAGCAGTACCGTCAAACTGTGCCAGTCCATAAGCGTCCCGGGGGAAATGCGCCGGAACCCAATCCATAATAACGCCAATCCCGTTTTGATGAAGCGCGTCAATCAATGCCTTTAATTCCGTTGGTTTGCCATAACGGCTGTTTGCAGAGTAATATCCGGTTACCTGGTAGCCCCAGGAACCATCAAAAGGATATTCGCATATGGGCATCAGTTCTACATGGGTATATCCCATTTTTTTCAAATAAGGGATTAGAATATCAATCATTTCTGTATAGCTGTAAAAACTGCCGTCATCACGGGTTTTAAAAGAGCCAAAATGCATTTCATAAATATTGACGGGCTTGTCGTACAGTGGGGTATGAATACGCGCATCCATCCATGTCTGATCTTTCCAGGTATAGGAAAGATCGGTTGTAACAGAGGCGTTGGCGGGGCGAACCTCAGAATAAAACGCGAAAGGATCTGCTTTCATTAAAAGGTCGCCGCGGTGTGTTTCAATACTGAATTTATAATTTTGGCCTTCGGTAATACCGGGAAGGAATCGTTCCCAGATTCCAGAAGCGTTGTGTTTATGCATCCGTCCCAAATTTCTGTCCCAGCCATTGCCGTCACAGACTACAGATACGGATTTAGCGTTAGGCGCCCATACGGCAAACAAATATCCATTTTCTCCATCAGAAGATTGCATTTTGTGGGCACCCAGCATACGGTAACTTTCATAATTTACGCCTTGATTAAATAAATACATAGGCGGTTCGTCAATATAGGTTTGATAGGGCTTTGGTGTGTTTCTCCGGTTTTTCATCTTCTGTACCCCTCCTGCCTGCATTTCTGTGTAAAATATCAAAATTTTTCCCACAGTTACGCTGCATTTTATCTAATATAGACAAGTTTATTTTATCATATATCCTTTATATTGTCCATTTTTTCTCAAAAAAAATATGCACAAATTCTACTGCTAAATTTTGTAAAATATTCAATTTCTTCTTTCAGAGAATACGCGTTTTTTTGATGTTGTTTGCATTTTTTCAAGAAAGAAATATAAAAAACGAGCTATGCGCAATAATGTGCATAGCTCTAAATATTTACCGGAACGCCCGGTAGCCTTTTAAAACAATCTCAGAAGAAATATAATTTTCTTTTGGTTCCCATGTTTTGTTATAATCGGTAGATAAATATTTTTTGTTATCGTCAGCAAAGACGGTTACCATAACGCTGTCCTCCGGCAGTAGGCCGGCTTTGCTCACCGCGCCAATAAAGTTGGCACCGGAAGAAATGCCAACACCAATACCCAGTTCCCGGCTCAGACGCTGTGCCATAATGATAGAATCCACATCATCTACAGAAACCACATCATTGAGTTCATTTAAATCCACAATTGAGGGGATAAACTCATCTGAAATCCCCTGAATTTTGTGATTGCCGGTTTTATAGCCGGTGGATAGCGTGGGGGAATTGGCAGGTTCTAACGGAAATGCCAGTGTTTTGGGGTTTGCGGCGCGGAATGCCCGTGCAAGTCCCATGATTGTACCGCCCGTGCCAACGCCTGCAACTACGCCGCCGGGCTGTTTCCCGATAGCGCTAAGCTGACGCAGAATTTCTGCACCGGTATCGTCGATATGTGCATTGATATTTTCGATATTGGAAAATTGCCCAGGTAAAAATACCCCACCTTGTTTGGCCAGTTCTTCAGTCATGGCGATGGAACCCAAAAAGCCCCCTTCTTCTTTGGATACCAGCCGAACCTCAGCGCCAAAGCTTTCCATCAGGCGAATGCGTTCCTGGCTCATCCAGTCCGGCATATAAATAATTACCTTGTGCTTTAGGTAGGTGCCGGCAGCGCAGAAGGCAATACCGGTATTGCCGCTGGTGGCTTCGGCAATAATGTCGCCCGGTTTTAACAGGCCACTTTTTTCGGCTTTGTTCAGAATATAAAAGGCGACACGGTCTTTGATGCTTCCAGTTAAATTATAATATTCCGCTTTTGCGTAGATTTTCATTGGTTTCCCGCGGTAAGTCAGATCAATCTCCAGCAGCGGGGTGTTGGAAATCATAGCTCTGATCGATTCTAATCGGCTCATAGCAAAACTCCTTTCCCGATATGATGCTCATTCTTTTTAGTATACTCATTTTACGGGCAATTGTCAATGAAAATTCCAAAAATTCTTATGATTACCCCTGTCCTTTTATTTGGTCAAGACAGCCGCTATCTGTGAGGAGTGTAAAAAAAGTTGGCCGGAAGGAAAATGCATCCATCAATTCTTTGGCTTCCTTAAAGGCAGCAAAACGTTTTTCTAATGAGATATTTTTTTTGACTGCCCGGATAAGCAGGTTTTTGGGTGAATGCTCCATATCTACAAATTCCAGTATTTGTACTTGATAGCCGCAGGCTTCTAATAAAGCAGCGCGGATGGCGTCGGTGGACAGTGCAGAAAAACGTTCCTTGAGCAAGCCGTAGCGGCTTAGAAGCGGTAAACTGCTTTTTTGTATTTGATGATTTAACTCATGCTGACAGCAGGGAACCGAGTAGATGAGTTTGCAGTTCCACTGTATTGCATTAAAAAGAGCGTAATCTGTGGCCGTATCGCAGGCGTGCAGGCTGATAACCATATCCGGAAGCTCTGTGCAGTGAAAACCGTTAATATCCCCAGTTTGAAAGTGAAGGTGTTCATAACCATAGTGTTTGGCCAAACGGTTACATTTTTCCATTACTTCGGCTTTTAAATCCAGACCGGTGATTTCTGCCTGTATTCCCCGAAGTTCGGTCAGATAATAGTATAGGATAAAGGTCAGGTAAGATTTGCCGCAACCAAAATCCAAAATACGTATCCGGTCTTTTTGTAATTCGTCAATGCCATCGCGGATCAGTTCAGTAAACCGATTAATTTGCCGGAATTTGTCATACATACTGCGAACGATTTTACCGTCATGGGTAAAGACGCCCAAATCAACCAAAGGGGGAATTATGGTGTTTTCCTTAAGGATGTACTGCTTTTCTCGATTGTGTTTTTGCAGTTTTTCTGCCGAAAGTGCGGTGGAGTTTTTGTGTTTCGAAAGCCCTGCTTTTCCTTTTTTGGAAATTTTTAATGTGTATTGGTAGTCTAGGCTCCAGGCATCTAACTGACGGTATTCAGACGTAAGAAGCTGGCATACCTTTGCAGGAAGATCAGAAGGTGCACAGAAGCTGTGAAAGGCTTGTTTTTCCGTTCGCTTTTCGATTTGATACTGGGTATCAAGCCGACGAAAACGAATCTGGCGGTATTTGGCATTCCCCTTGGGGTTACTGATAATGCCTTTTAAAAGATTGTCCCGAAAAATTGTTTCTATGGCTTCTTGCATAGGTATCTCCTTTGAAAGCGGTTCGGCGGCAAAGTAGGGCCGAAAGCAAATTTCATGTTTTTCATCAGTATATCAGATTTTGTGATAAAGGTAAATATGGAGAAATTCACAAAATTATACCAGAAACCTTTCTTCCCCTTGACAAGCAGACTCAATTGTTTATAATGATTTTAGCAGGTTCAAATGAAAATAATTAGCCGGTGTAAAACGGCAGAATGGAGAACGGTATGAAAATAGCAACGTCAATGATAGATTTAATTGGGAAAACCCCACTTTTGAAGTTGGAGCGGTATCAAAAAAAGTATGACATTCCGGCCGTTCTACTTGCCAAATTGGAATATTTTAATCCAGCAGGCAGTGTGAAAGACCGGGTCGCAAAATATATGGTGGAAGATGCTGAACGGAAAGGGATGCTGCATAAAGGCAGTGTGATTATTGAACCCACCAGTGGGAATACAGGAATAGGTCTTGCTGCTGTTGGAGCAATGCGCGGGTATCGGGTAATCATTACCATGCCTGAAACCATGAGCGTAGAACGTCAGCGATTAATCCGTGCGTATGGGGCAGAGATTGTTTTAACTGAGGGCGGTAGAGGTATGAAAGGCGCGATTGAAAAAGCACAAGAGCTGGCCAAAGAGATACCGGACAGTTTTCTTGCCGGGCAATTTACCAATCCGGCGAACCCAGAGATTCATTATTTGACGACAGGTCCGGAAATTTGGGAGGATACAGAGGGCAAAGTTGATGCTTTTGTAGCTGGAGTAGGTACCGGAGGAACCATTTCTGGAGTGGGTGCGTTTTTAAAAGAAAAGAATCCCAATATTAAAATAATTGCGGCAGAACCGGCAGATTCTCCTGTTCTTTCCGGAGGCAAACCGGGTGCGCATACAATTCAGGGAATTGGGGCTGGTTTTGTGCCGGAAACGTTAAACACTGCCATCTATGATGAAGTGATCAAAGTGCCGGGAGCGGGGGCGACCAACGTTCGGAAAGCGTTGGCACAAACGGAGGGAATTCTTGCCGGGATTTCTTCCGGTGCCGCATTATGGGCTGCTTCACAGCTTGCGGGAAGACCGGATTATGCTGGAAAAAATATTGTAGTGCTTCTGCCGGATACGGGGGAGCGGTATTTGTCCTTGGATGATTAGATAATAAGCGAGAGGAGCAGAGAAAATGATTATTAAAAACGCCAGAATTTTTTCACCGGATTTTACCTTTGTCCCGGGAGAGCTCTCTTTTGAAGGCGAAATACTGACAGATAAGGGCTCCGGGCAGGTATGGGATGTCCAGGGAATGATGATAATCCCAGGGCTTATTGATTTGCATTTTCATGGCTGTGTGGGCTACGATTTTTGTGACGGAACGAAAGAAGCGTTTCAAGCAATCGCTGAATACCAGGCGCGTAATGGTGTTACCGGTATTGCGCCAGCGTCCATGACTTTGCCAGAAGAAACTTTAATACGGGTATTTCAAAATGCATCAGATTTTCAATGGGACAAGGGTGCAGTCTTCTGCGGGATTAATATGGAAGGCCCTTTTTTCTCCAAAGAAAAAAAAGGCGCACAGAACCCTGCCTATTTAAAAGAGCCGGATATTGCGCTGTACCGGCGGCTGCAAAAAGCCGCTTCGGGGAAAATTAAGTTGGTTGATATTGCACCGGAGCTTGCGGGAGCTGAGAAGTTTATTGCCGAAGTTTCTGGGGAAGCAGTCGTTTCTTTAGCGCATACTACGGCGGATTATGATACTGCTATGCAGGCGTTTGCGGCAGGAGCCTCTCATGTAACCCATCTGTTTAATGCCATGCCACCATTTACTCACAGAGCGCCCGGGGTGGTAGGTGCCGCGGCAGATGCAGGGGCAAATGTGGAGCTGATTTGTGACGGTATCCACATTGCTGACTCTGTTATTCGGGCGGTGTATAAGTTGTTTGGGGGAGAGCATGTTATTTTAATCAGTGACAGTATGATGGCAGTAGGACTGGAGGACGGACTTTATTCTCTGGGAGGTCAGCCGGTTCAGGTGACTGGAAACCGTGCTTTGTTAAAAGATGGAACCATTGCCGGATCTGCTACCAACCTATTTGACTGTATGCGGCATACCGTTGCCTGTGGAATCCCTTTGGAAAGTGCGGTTCGGTCGGCAACGTATAATCCTGCCGCAGAACTGGGGGTTCTTGATCAAATGGGGACGTTGGAACCGGGCAAGTTTGCAAATTTTGTTATTATGGATGATGATCTCAAAATTCATGCTGTTTATATCCGTGGACAAAAAATATAAGGAGTACGCTGTGTTTTTAGGATATAGAGAAGAAAAGAAAAATCACCGGCCGCGGCCGGTGATTTTTCTTATTCAGTTTCAGTATTAGAGGATTCTCCAAAATAATCGTGCGGATTGACGCTTTTTTCGCTGACAATGACCTCAAAATGAATATGTGCCGGATCCATGATTTCTAATGCTGCGGTTTTGCCGGCTTTGCCTATGGTATCTCCGGTTTTGACTTCCGTGCCTATGGGAGGACCGCTGTTTTCCTGAAGATTACCGTAAAGTGTTTGTGTGCCGTCAGAATGTTTCAAAATCACACAGGTGCCCAGCATACCGTTTTCGTCTATAGACTGTACTGTGCCATCAGCGGCTGCTTTGACATCCGTGCCTTCTTCCGCGGCAAAATCAATGCCTTCGTGTACCCGCCAATCTTGCATGGTTTCTGAATATACCAGTTCATCTGCGGAATAATCCTTTATAATTGCACCGGATACTGGCTTCTCTAGTAGAATTTTCCCGTTTGCTGTATTCGTGCTGGATGGAGCGACCGAAGAGGAGGGGGCGGGTTCTTCTTTGTCTTCTCCCCATGTTTGGGCGGCAGGTGTGTTTGTTCCTCCTGGAACCGAACCGGGTGTTTGATTGGAGGCGTTTTGACTGCTGTTGGCTTTTTCTTCAGACGGTATGGCAGTGGAACTGACAGCCTTGGTGTTTTCGGAGGTTTTGGCCGACTGTTCGACTGCGCTTTGCCATGCGTTGGGATCAAAGGTGTCCTTTTCCGTGTCATCGGGCATGATTAAGTTCATGACAACAGCAATGACCATTACGGCGGTAATTACAATTAATGTAATAAAAAATCCACGTTTTGCAAAAATACTTTCCTTTTTCCTGTTTTCTCTCACGATTTATCACCTCAGTGATAGTATGAGCCTGCAGATAAGAAAATATACCCGCATTATCCAAATTTTATCTGAATAATGCGGGTATTTAAAATTATATAATAAAAATATCATTGGTGTATTGACGGGCTAGAGCCGCTCCTTTTTCCGCTTCTTCTGTGCTGCGGAACAGGCCGAAAACAGCGGAACCGCTTCCGCTCATCAGAGAGAGAACAGCGCCTGCTTCGCTAAGTGCCTGTTTCAGCCAGCCAACCACAGGATAGGCTGGAATGGTTACGGTTTCTAAAATATTGGCCGCGTTTTGACAAATAGCAGAAAGGTCGCCGTTGCGAATTCCTTCTGCAACACAGGAAACGCTGAGATTTTCAGGTTTTTTAGTGTAATCGAGGTGCTCATAGACCCACTTTGTGGATACAGAAGGCTCTGGCTTTGCAATCACACATTTCATGGCCGGTGGCATCGGAAGAGGCGTTAGTATCTCGCCGATCCCTTGTGCCAAGGCACAGCCTCCCATAATGCAGAAAGGTACATCGGCGCCCAAATCGGCGCCCAGCTCCATTAGTTTATCGGTTTCAAAAGGCTGACCAAATATGGCATTGAGACCTTTTAGTGTGCCGGCAGCATCGGCGCTTCCGCCGCCCATACCGGCGCCCATGGGAATTCGTTTTTCAATATGAATATCAACGCCGCTAGGCTGTCCAAGTCTTCTGAAGAATATTTGCGCGGCCTGGTAGGCCAGATTTTCTTCACCCAGAGGAAGAGAAGAAAGATTGGAAGTCAAGCGGATGTCCTGGTCACCGCGTAGCTGCAGTGTCAACCTGTCTGCCAGTGGTACCTCCTGTAAAATCATTTCTACATCATGATATCCGTCCGCGCGCTTGCCGATAACGTCAATGGCTAAATTAATTTTGGCTCGACATTCCAAAGTTAGTTTGTTCATGAGCTCACCTCTTTCTTTGTTTTATTTTATGTATGGTTTTCTATCTCCATGCATGAACCGCAAGATAAAACCCACAGATTCTATAAGAATCTGTGAGTTGTACGGGAATGTCCTATGATTGTGTTGAATTGGAATCAAAATCAGAATCAGTACCTTCTCCTTCTGATTGCAGAGTTTGTTCCTGTGTTTGTAATGTTTTACCGTTATTGGGGAGATCTGCAACTACATCAAGTGCAGCATCTACTGCTTCCGGATTTTGTGATGCAAAAATCGCGTCAAATTCATCACCTTCAATTTTTTCTTTTTCCAGCAGCAATTCTGCTACTTTGTGAAGATGATCCATGTGTTCTGTGAGAATCTGCGTGCAGCGTTCGTAGCATTCATCAATAATCCGTTTTATTTCTTCATCGATCAGTGCGGCAGTTTCCTGACTGTAATCCACCGTGTGTCCGTAATCCAATCCAATGAATACTTCGTTGTTTTGATCGCCAAAGGTACGTGCTCCCAGTTTTTCGCTCATTCCATAACGGGTCACCATGGATTTTGCCAGGCTGGTGGCTCTTTCAATGTCGTTTGAGGCACCAGTGCTGATATCGCTTAATACCAGCTGTTCAGCCACTCGTCCTCCCAGAAGAACCACAATCTCTTCCAGCATTTCAGTTTTAGAATGATAGAAGGTATCCTCTTTTGGAAGAGATAAGGTATATCCTCCGGCGCGACCCCGGGGAATAATGGAGACCTGATGAACCCTGTCCTGCGTGGGCAGCATTTTTGATACCACCGCATGACCTGCTTCATGAAATGCGGTAAGCTTTTTGGCGCGTTCCGGAACCTGCCGGGATTTCTTTTCAGGACCGGCAATGACCTTCATGATTGATTCTTCTAAATCCAGCATGAAAATTTCGCTTTGATTTTTTCTGGCTGCGGAAAGCGCAGCTTCGTTCATCAGATTTTCCAGATCAGCACCGGAAAATCCTACGGTTGTTTTGGCAATGACAGAAAGGTCAACATCTTTGGCAAGGGGTTTGCCTTTAGAGTGTACCTCCAAAATAGCTTCTCGACCTTTCACGTCCGGAGAATCTACAACTACCTGCCGGTCAAACCGTCCCGGACGGAGCAGAGCCGGATCCAAAATGTCAGGTCGATTGGTGGCGGCAATAATAATGACGCCTTCGTTCGCACCAAAACCGTCCATTTCAACCAGAAGTTGGTTTAAGGTCTGTTCGCGTTCATCATGTCCGCCGCCAAGCCCAGCGCCGCGGTGCCGACCAACGGCATCAATTTCATCAATAAAGATAATGCAGGGGGCATTTTTCTTTGCGTTTTCAAACAGGTCGCGGACTCTGGAGGCGCCGACCCCGACAAACATCTCTACAAAATCCGATCCGGAAATAGAGAAAAACGGAACGCCTGCTTCACCGGCTACTGCCTTGGCAAGCAAAGTTTTACCAGTTCCAGGAGGTCCTACCAAAAGCACTCCCTTGGGGATACGGGCGCCTAATTGCCGGTACCGTTCCGGACCCTTGAGGAAATCCACAATTTCCTTGAGTTCATCTTTTTCTTCGTCTGCTCCAGCAACATCAGCGAAGGTTTTCTTGGTTTTGCCGTCCATAGAAACTTTGGCTTTGCTTTTTCCAAAGTTCATAACGCCGCGGCCCCCGCCTCCGCCTCCAGCTTGCTGCATGAACATAAACCAAAAGACAATAAATATTACCAAAAGCCCGACGGTGGGAAGAAGAGTCAGCCACCACGGCGGACTGTAGGGAAGGGGCGTTTCTACTTTTAGGGTCCCTTCATTGATTTGTTTCTGCATGGATTCTCCCGCATCTGCTTTTAAGGTGTTATATCCAGGCACCTCAACGGAAATGGTACTCCCATCTTTTAATTGGGCGGTTGCTACATTATCGACAACGGAGAGCTCCGTCACCTGCTCCTGTTGGATTTTCAGTATCAAGTCAGAATAAATCTCTTTGGACTGCTTCCCGGGCATGGAAGTCAGTGCAAAAATCATTATGATAATCAAAAAGAGCAAAACGTAGAAGCCGATTCCTTTGATATATCTCTTCACTCAATCTCCTCCTAATTGCCAAAACTATAACTGGAAACTATTGTATTCAATTAAGTCAATATTATATCATAGCATAAATGAAAAAACAAGTTTATTTTAAAAGTTTTTACAGATTCTTCACATTTATACACATGGAGATCGGAGATACATTTTTATGCGTTTTGCAAAATTTGACAGCTTTTTGCTTGACAAATGAAGACAGACGTTGTAATATGGGGGCAAACTGGATTTACGGAGGGAAAGCAATGCAAAAATGGAAGAAAATAATTATATTGTGTCTTGCTGCGGCAGTATGTCTGGCGGTATCCGGCTGTGGAGATAAACAGGAAAGCGGTAACGGTGGCATCGATTTTTCTCAGCCGCAAAAAGTCCTGGTCACCATGGAAAACGGTAAAACATTTACGATTGAAACGGCCCCGCAGTATGCCCCGGAAACAGCGGAAAACTTTTTAAACTTGGTACAGTCCGGGTTCTATAATGGCTTGACATTTCACCGGATCATCGATGGTTTTATGGCGCAGGGCGGTGATCCCAATGGAAATGGTACCGGTGGTAGTGAAAAGACGATAAAAGGTGAATTCGCGGCCAATGGATATTCAAAAAACACACTATCGCATACTCGGGGTGTGGTGTCCATGGCGCGGCAGCCAAACGATATGGATTCAGCTTCCAGCCAGTTTTTTATCTGTTATGATACAGCGCCGCATTTAGATGGAGAATATGCGGCTTTTGGGCGGGTTACTGAAGGAATGGAAACGGTAGATGAGTTTTTGAAAACACCCCGGGATAATGCGGATAAGCCGATTACCCCAATTGTAATTAAAAGTATGGAAATTATTTCTCAATAAAAGAAAACCTCTCAAATCGCTGTTTTGATTTGAGAGGTCAGCGTGTCGATAAAGTATCGACACGCTGGCAGATGCCGAAAAAGGAAGTTAGATTTTCCGCAATTGCTTTCGTCGGCGTACAAAGGTACGGTAGAGAGCGATTGCGGGAAAAGCAAGCAATGACGCCGGTTTCTCAATGAATCCGGCGTCATTTTATACGACAACATAAAGTTTATGAAAAGGAAGCGCATTTTGCTTTTATCATCTCGCTTGCGGTATAACGACTTTTTCGACAGTCTGACCTCTCAAATCGCTGTTTTGATTTGAGAGGTTTTGTTGTTGCAGGAATTGATTTACCAATACATTTTCCAATCAGGATTTTTTAGACGCATTAAAGCTTCCATAAAGAAATAGTCGCCCCAAATGTTGCATTCCGGTTCATGACCGTTCGGACGGGAATACATACCATCGGTTAAAATGCCGTTGGATTCCGGAATACGCTCAGTTAAATAATGGTCAATCAGCGATTCGGTCATTTGCTCTGCTTGTCTTTTCAATTCGGGATGAGATTCATATTTTTCCATTTCCAAAATACCGCAAATGGCAATCGCGGCGGAAGAGCTGTCACGCGGCTGGTCATCTCCGTCTGTAAAAATCATATCCCAGAAGGGTACTTTGTCTTTGGGGAGTTTATCAATAAAGACTTGTGTAACCCCACGGTAAAGCGGCAGCAGTGCGGGGTCATGAGTATAGTGATAGCTTAATGCGAGACCATAGATTCCCCATGCCTGACCTCTTGCCCAGATAGAATTGTCTGAATATCCCTGATGGGTGACACCACGGTCTGGCGCACCGGTTTTAGGATCAAAATAAAAAGTGTGATATGTGGTATAATCCTTACGGATTACGTTTTGAACAGAGGCGTTTAAGTGGCTGAGGGCATGCTCGCGGTATTTGGGGTCTCCGGTAGCTTCTGTTGCCCAGAACAGAAGAGGGATGTTGAGCATACAATCAATAATAAGGCGGTAATTTTTAGGGTCGTCATCCATGGGCCCCCAGGCTTGTAAGAATCCGCCGATGGGACGAAAACGACGCAGTAGGGTGTTAGCGGCCTCCACTGCAGCAGCTTTGGCGTCTTCGTCATGATAGAGCTTCCATGCGGCCACACAGGATGGCGTATATAAAAATCCAAGGTCATGATGTTCTACGGAAATTTGATTGTCAATTCGTTTTTTAAAAATCTGAACTTCATGTTCTGCTGCGGTTTGATATTTGGCATCGTGAGTAAATTCATAAGCCAGGTTAAGCATTCCAGGCCAAAAACCCTCTGTCCAGCTGTTACCGTTTCCTTCCGGATAGACATAGTTTGTACTTTGATCTGCCGGATAAGAATTCGGAAAGTCGTTCATGAGACGGTCTACCTGTTTTAAAGAATAGGAAAGGCCTTTTTCCAGTTTTTCGTTTTTCATAATGGAAACTCCTTTGGTGTTCATCAATTTTTAAATTTTTATTAAAGGGTAACACAGAACACAGGAAATGTCCAGCCAATGTGGCAAAGTGTCCTGCAAACTAATAAATTGTCATGCTTTGGTTCTTTTAAAGGCGCACTGGCACGTTTTGTCTGGCAAGATAATTTTTTAAGTTGTCAATTTCGATCTCCCGAAAGTGAAACAGAGAAGCTGCAAGAGCGGCATCTGCTTTTCCGGCGGTCAAGGCATCACGAAAGTGTTCCATTGTTCCCGCACCGCCAGAGGCAATCACAGGAATGGAAACGTTTTCGGAAATGGTGCGAGTCAGTTCAATGTCATATCCGGCTTTGGTGCCATCGCAGTCCATAGAGGTTAAAAGAATTTCTCCGGCGCCAAGCCGGTCTGCTTCCATAGCCCATTGTACAGCGTCCATGCCAGTATCGATTCTGCCCCCGTGTACATAGGTATTCCAGCCGCTGCCGTCAGGACGGCGTTTGGCATCAATGGCTACGACCACGCATTGGCGGCCGAACCGGTCTGCCGCATCACTGATCAACCGTGGTGTTTTAATAGCAGATGAGTTAATCGAAATTTTATCTGCACCTTCTTTCAGCAGCAGTCTAAAATCTTCTACCGTTTTGATTCCACCGCCGATGGTAAAGGGAATAAAGACAGTTTCTGCTACCCGGCGGGCCAGATCAATTACAGTAGAACGTGCCTCATGTGTTGCAGTAATATCCAAAAAAACCAATTCGTCTGCACCAGCCCGGTTGTACATCTGGGCAATTTCCACCGGATCTCCTGCATCGCGCAGATTGATAAAATTTACCCCTTTGACGACTCGGCCTGCGTGCACATCCAGACAGGGAATGATACGTTTAGCTAACATGGCAGTTACCTCCTGTCTGAAGAAAGTTTTTCAGCATGTTAAGTCCAACATCTCCACTTTTTTCCGGGTGAAATTGTACGGCAAAGACGTTATCCTGATTGAGAGCCACTGGAAGAGTGCCGCAGTACTCGGTATCGGCCGCAATAATAGAAGGATCCTGCGGCTGCATATAATAGGAATGAACAAAATAAACAAAGGGATTGAAAGGCAGGCCTGTAAACAGCCGGCAAGGTTTGCAAAAATGCAGGGAATTCCATCCCATGTGCGGGATTTTAAACCCATCTCTATGCGGAATTTTAACAATTTTACCTTTAAAAATTCCAAGGCCGCTGACGCCGGGTGATTCTTCGCTTTCTTCAAAAAGAAGCTGCATACCCAGGCAAATACCCAGGAAAGGGGTGCCGTGGTGTATGGTTTCTTCTATAATGGAAGGGAGTCCGTTTTCCTCTAACCGGCGCATACAGTCGCCAAACGCGCCAACTCCCGGGAGAATCACATGTTCAGCCTTTAAAATTACCTCAGGGGAGGAAGTTATGACCGCCTGAGCACCTGCAGTTTCACAGGCTTTTTGTACAGAGCGCAAGTTTCCTGCGCCGTAGTCAATGATTGCAATCATGATGTTACCTCATTTTTATGTATTTTTTTTATTATACAACAGTTTTAAAAAATTGGCAATAATAAAATGTGTGGTTTCCAAACGACAGATTTCATAAATTCTTCACAAATTATACCTTGATAATTTATATATGGTGCGGTATAATATAAAAGGAAAAGTTTAGCCGAAAAAAGACAATCTTAAATGGAGTGTAGTATATAATGATGAATGTTTTGTTTATGGGGACTCCGGATTTTGCGGTGCCTTGTTTAGAAGCACTGGTGCAGGAAGGATATGCAGTAAAAGCTGTGGTGACGCAGCCGGATAAGCCTAAAGGCCGGGGGCATAAGATGATGGCACCGCCGGTGAAGATCTGTGCGGAAAAATACGGAATTGAAGTATTGCAGCCACAGAGCCTGCGGGAACAGGCATTGATGCCGGCATTGCTGCGTTTTCAGCCTGACGTAATCGTTGTTGTTGCTTATGGCAAACTTTTGCCTAAATATATTTTGGATTTTCCGCGTTTGGGTTGTATTAATGTCCATGCATCCCTTTTGCCCAAATATCGCGGTGCGGGTCCGATTCAATGGAGTATTATCAACGGGGAAACCCAGACTGGAGTTACCACGATGTATATGGGCGAGGGACTGGATACCGGGGATATGATTTTTAAAGCGGAAACGAAGATTGCGCCGGAAGAAACTGCGGGAATGCTGTTTGAAAGACTTTCGGTGATGGGAGCCAGTCTTTTGGTGGAAACATTAAAAGCCTTGGAAAATGGGACGGCGCCTCGTGTGCCGCAGGAGGACGGTGTGGCAAGCTATGCGCCTATGGTTACCAAGGAAACAGGGCATATTGACTGGACACGCACGGCGGATGAAATATTAAATTTGATTCGGGGCACAGATCCGTGGCCGGGGTGCTATACAATGTTGGGGGATACGGTTATGAAAATCATCCGTGCAAGCAAAACAGCCCAGACGGGACAGCCGGGACAAGTGCTTTTTGCGGATAAGCGGGGGCTTTGTGTGGCCTGCGGCGGCGGTGAAGCAGTTGTGATCGACGAATTACAAATGCAGGGCGGTAAACGGATGTCTGCGGTCAGTTATCTGAACGGACATGAAATACCGTGCGGCATTTTTTTGGGATAGAAGAAAATATAAAATGACCAAGGAGGAAAACCATGCCTTATTATTTTTATTATTTTGACTGGACGATTATTTTATTGATTCCTGCGTTTATTTTGTCCCTTTGGGCGCAGGCCAATGTTAATGGAACCTTTCGGAAGTATTCCCAGGTGTATAACCGGAGGGGATACACCGGTGCGGATATTGCTCGGCGAATTTTAGACATGAATGGATTGTATCAGGTGCGTGTAGAACGGGTGTCGGGCAATCTGACCGACCATTTTGATCCCAAAACCAACGTAGTCAGATTATCAGAGGCTACCTATTCCAGCCAATCGGTGGGTGCAATCGGTGTGGCGGCCCATGAAGTAGGCCATGCGGTGCAGCATGCGGTAGGATATGCTCCGATTCGCATTCGGAATGGAATTGTGCCCTTTGTCAATGTCTGCAACTGGCTGTCTATGCCAATTTTATTGATTGGCGTTTTGTTTGCCGGTTTGGGAAGCTTTTTTCCGTCTTTGATTGATGTGGGAATTATTCTGTTTTCGGCAACTGTACTGTTTCAGCTGGTTACTTTACCGGTGGAATTCAATGCCAGCAGGAGAGCGCTTCAGACGCTGCGTGGGCAGTGCCTTTTGGATGAAGAAGAGATGCGTGGAGCCTCTGCTGTCCTGCGTGCGGCAGCTTTGACCTATGTGGCGGCTGCGGTCAGTTCGATTATGAGCCTTCTGCGTTTGATATTGTTATTTGGCAACAGGAGAAATGATTAATGACAGGAGCAAGAGAACTGGTTTTAAAAGGATTATACAGGATCGAAAAGGATGGAGCTTATTCGAACAAAGTTTTGACAGATATTTTAAGGACGCCAGGACTTTCAGAGCAGGATCGTGCTTTTGCTAATGCGCTTTTGATGGGCGTGGTAGGCAGCAAGCTGAAGTTGGATTATATTATTCAGCTGTTTTCCCGTATCAAATTGAAAAAGCTGAGTCTGTGGGTGTTGTTGATTCTCAGAATGGGTGTATACCAGCTGACAGAAATGGAGCATATTCCAGACCGAGCCGCCTGCAGTGAATCGATGCATCTGGCGGAAAAATATGCACATAAGGCGGCACGAGGATATATTAACGGGGTATTGCGCAGCATTGCCAGAGAAAAAGGGCAGATTGTTTATCCGGAGGAGATAAGTGAGCGTTTTAGTGTTTTGTATTCCTGCCCGCTTTGGCTGACTCGGAAATTGCTTGATCAGTATGGAGAAGAAGGCTGCAAGAAGATCCTTTGTGACAGCCACATACCGCATCCGGTGACCCTTCGCGTGAATCGGCTGAAAACAACGCCGAAACGATTAATAGGACTGCTTCTGGAGGAAGGGGTAACCACCCGGGAAATCGGTGAGAACTGTTTGAAGGCGGAAAGTGCGCTTGATATACGTCGATCTCCTGCGTATGCACAGGGGCTTTATACGCTGCAGAATACCAGTTCTATGGAGGCGGTACGGATTTTGAATCCGCAGCCGGGGGAAACCATCTTGGATATTTGTGCGGCTCCCGGTGGAAAAACAGGGCAGATAGCTGAAATAATGGATAATCGGGGCAGAGTGCTGGCGTTTGATCTGCATCCGCATAAAATTCAGCTGATTGAGAAAACCATGCAGAGACTGGGTGTTTCCTGTGTGGAAGCCAGTATTTGGGATGCAAGACATCTGATGCCGCAATGGCAGGGAAAAGCGGACCGGGTTCTTGCTGATGTTCCGTGTTCCGGTATTGGTGTGATGCATAAAAAACCAGATATCAAATGGAAAAGACAGGAATCGGATATTCCGGAGCTGTGTACTGTGCAGGCGGATATTTTGGACACGGCCTGCCGGTATGTAAAGCCTGGAGGTGTTTTAGAGTATGCGACCTGTACCATTCTTAAAGAAGAGAACGAAGAACAGGTTGCAGCCTTTTTGAATCGGAATAAGACGTTTCGGTTGGATAAAGAAAAACAAATTCTTGCACATGAAACAGGCGGAAGCGGATTTTATATTGCAAAAATGGTATGTGTGCAGGAAAAATGAAGGAATCAGGAATGAAAACAAATATCAAAGACTATACTTATGATGAGCTGGAAGCGTTGGTTTCCGGAGAACTGGGAGAACCTAAGTTTCGGGCTTCACAGATCTTTACCTGGCTCTACCGCGGCATTGCTTCTTTTGAACAGATGACGAATCTTTCAAAGTCTCTTCGTCTGGCTTTGTCAGAACGATTTTCTATAGGAAATTTGACGATTTTGGAAAAATACGTTTCACGTATTGACGAAACCCGTAGATATCTGTTACAATTAGAAGACGGAAATATGATTGAATCAGTATTGATGAAATATCATCATGGATATTCGGTTTGTATCTCATCTCAGGTGGGTTGTGCTATGGGATGCGCGTTTTGTGCTTCCACCCGAGGCGGGAAAATACGGAATTTATCTGCCGGTGAAATTGTGGGACAAATCCTGGCGGTACAGAGGGATCTGGGCGAGAGAATTTCTAATGTGGTAATGATGGGAATTGGAGAGCCCCTGGACAATTATGAACAGGTACTACGCTTTTTTGATATTGTAAACCATCCTAAGGGCCTGCATATTGGACAGCGGCATATTGCACTTTCTACTTGCGGTTTGGCGAACCGGATTCAGGATTTGGCAGAAAAACAGCTACAGATCACGCTATCAGTGTCTCTGCACGCGCCGAACGATGAAAAACGTTCGGCCATTATGCCAGTGAACCGCCGATATCCCATTTCTGTATTGATGAAGGCTTGCAGATATTATATACAGAAGACGAATAGAAGAGTATCTTTTGAGTATACATTAATTCATGGTATAAATGACACGCCGCGGGAAGCGGAAGAACTGAAGAAGTTGCTTGCGGGAATGTTGTGCCATGTGAATTTAATCCCGGTAAATCCGGTAAAGGAGACAGGCTTTTGCCAAGGAAACCGGCAGTCTGTCGAACAGTTCCAAAGAATATTGGAATCAGGTGGTATCCCCGCCACTATTCGCCGCGAAATGGGGTCTGATATTCAGGCGGCCTGTGGCCAGCTGCGGGCATCCAGAGCGGCTGAGCGGCATTGAACAGGAGGAGGTGCTTTGCTTGCAATTAGATGTTTACGGGGCGAGTGATGTAGGCTGTGTACGAGAATTAAACGAGGATAGTTTTTGTGTTTATGGATTTGAGCAAAACCGTGCTCCGGGGTTTTGTGTTCTTTCTGACGGTATGGGAGGACACAATGCCGGCGAAGTAGCCAGCCAGCGGACAGTTCAGTTTGTGGCGGAAGAATTAATGGAATATATACCTCACGAGAGTGAGGTTAGTCTTCCAAAATGCTTGAATCAGGCTGTGCATTCTGCAAATAAAAAAATTTATAATATGGCAATGGAAAATCAGAACCAACGGGGAATGGGTGCAACATTAGTTGCGGCCTGTATCTGTGAAAGAGAGACCTATATCGCCAATGTAGGTGACAGCAGGGCTTATGCCTGCCGTGATCATGCTTTGGTGCAGATTACGCGGGATCATTCTGTGGTGGAAGAGATGGTAGCAAATGGATCCATCACCCGGGAAGAAGCCCGTGTTCATCCACAGAAAAATATTATTACCCGTGCAGTTGGAACCGATCCCGTGACAGAACCGGATATTTTTGAATATGACTGTATGCCCGGTGACTGCCTGCTTCTTTGCAGCGATGGATTGAGTACCATGGTGGAAGATGCAGAGATTCTAGAAATTTTAGAACAGGGTGATGATGCCGAACATACAGTGACACAGTTGATTGAAACAGCAAAGAAGTATGGCGGCAATGATAATGTTACGGTAATTTGTATCCGATTCATACAGGAGGGATAAAAATGGACTTAGTTGGAAAAGTATTGGCCGGCCGCTATGAAATTCGGGAAGAAATTGGCAAAGGCGGAATGGCTCAGGTCTATAAAGCCTGGTGCAATGTTTTAAATCGATATGTGGCAATTAAGGTTCTGAAGGAAGAGTTCAAGGATGACAAAGAATTTGTGCACCGTTTCAATGTAGAGGCACAGGCGGCGGCAGGAATATCTAATCCACATGTGGTTTCCATTTATGATGTGGGATTTGAGAATGGTCTTTATTATATCGTTATGGAATATGTGGAAGGGATTACGCTGAAGGAGTACATAGCCGAAAAAGGTAGGCTCCCATGGCGTGAAGCGGCAGGCTTTGCAGCACAGATCTGTGAAGGCCTGGAAGCGGCCCATAAAAATCATGTCATTCACAGAGATATTAAACCACAGAATATTATTATGACACCGGATGGGGTGCTGAAGGTAACAGATTTCGGAATTGCCCGGGCTACAACGCAAGCTACCATGACCATGGGAAACAATGCGATTGGTACCGTGCATTATCTGTCGCCGGAGCAGGCCCGGGGCGGATATACGGACGAGCGTACAGATATTTATTCCTTGGGTGTGGTTTTGTATGAAATGCTTACCGGACGTTTGCCGTTTAACGATGACAGCCCGGTTGCGGTTGCGATTAAGCATATTCAGGAGTCGCCTACCCCGCTGAGGGAATTGAATCCGGATATTCCAGAGGCAATGGAAAAGATTACCCTTCGGGCTATGAACAAGGAACAAAATGTACGTTATCCCAGTGCAGAGGCATTTTTAAAGGATCTAAACCGCGTGTTGATCAATCCTGACTACCAAATGGAAAGTCAGGAGCGTTCAGACATTCAGGATGGCGAGGATATGGACACCACCATGAAAATGCCCAGTATTGGCGAGAATGATATTGAGCATTACCGGAAGAATCATCCGGAAAATAATCAGAAAAAAAGCCGCAACGAAACTGGAGGGTATGCGGATTATGCCCAGAAAGTTGATCAGGCAGTGGAGGAGAGAAAACTGAGAGAAATTGATGAAAAACGCGCCCGGCGTGAACAGAAGAAAAAAGAACGCAGAGTAACCATGATTGCAATTTTGACTGCGATTTTGGTGGTTGCGGGCTTGGGCGCTGTGTTTGCTGGCGTGACAGGGGGGCTGGACTTCTTAAAAGGCGGAGAAACAGTGGAAATACCGAAACTGGTGGATATGGATCTGGAAAAAGCACAACATCAGTATAAGGATACGTTTAGTATTGTCAAAAAATCGGAAAAACCCAGTGATAAAGCCGCGGGCGCTATTTTGGAACAGAGCCCGGAAGCCGGTACCAAAGTACAGAAAAGAGAAGATATTATTATTTATGTAGTGGTCAGTGCGGGCAATACAGCGGTGAATTTGGAAAATTATGTAGGGAAAAATATTACGGAAGCCAGCAATGCTTTAAAAGAAAGCGGTTTCCAGGTAAACATTATTGAAAAATACAGTGATTCGGAAGCCAAAGATACTGTTATGGCACAGGATCCGGCGGCAGGCACAGCTGTTTCGCCGGGAGGTTTGGTGACGTTGTATGTAAGCAAGGGCTCAGAGGATGAGAAACCTTCTGCTTCTGCAAGTACAAAGCCAACCAATACCCCTTCTGCAACCAAAAAACCGGAAAGTACCGTGACGGAAACTCCGGATAGGACAGAGAGACCAACACAAAGGCCAGAAAAAACGGTGGCGCCTACCAAAACGCCTGAAACCAGTGGCGGTTCTGGGCAGACAGGAGGTAGCGGCTCTGGAAACGGCGGAACGGAAAGTGAAGAATCCGGAAGCGGAACTGGTGGAGGAAATACCAATACTGCACCGGGTATTGGTGATTGAGGCGGCTTATGAAACAGTTACAGGGAAGAATTACGAAAGGAATCGGCGGTTTCTACTATGTAGATACCGCCGAAGGTATGTTTGAATGTCGTGCCCGGGGCATTTTCCGAAAAGAGGGACTTACCCCACTGGTGGGAGATGTGGTGACGGTTTTGGGTGATGTGGAGTCAATGACTGGTACGGTAGATGCAGTGGAGCCAAGAAAAAATGTACTGATACGCCCGCCGGTTGCAAATGTAACCCAGATGGCAGTTGTTGTATCTACATCCAATCCTGCACCCAATTTGTATTTGCTTGATAAGCTGATTGCTTCTGCGGAATATGCCCAAATACAGCCGTTGATCTGTTGGAACAAAACGGATTTAGATGAAGGTAGTGTTTATATAGAGATTTATGAGAAAGCGGGCTTTGACACCCTGCGTCTCAGCGCAGAAACTGGATGGAATATTTCGCAGCTGCGGAAAAAACTCAAGGATCAGGTGACGGTTTTTGCTGGAAATTCCGGTGTAGGAAAATCCAGCCTGCTCAACCAGGTGCTGGAAAAGGAAAGTTTTGAAACCGGCGCAGTAAGCGGAAGAGTAGATCGGGGTCGGCATACCACACGACATAGTGAATTGGCGGCACTTCCCGGCGGCGGATATATTATTGATACACCGGGATTTGGTACACTGGACTTTTCCTTGCTTAACCCTCAGGATTGTGCAGCGTTATTTCGGGAATTTGCACCATTTATAGACGGATGCCAGTTTCGAGATTGCAGCCATACAGTGGAAAAGGGATGCTGTGTGCTGGAAGCGCTGCGGGAAGGGAAAATTTCGCAGCAACGGCATGAAAGCTACTGTCGTCTTGTGCAGGAGATCCGGGAGGCAAAGCCATGGAAATGAGGGAGAATATGAAAATAAAAATTGCGCCGTCTATTTTGGCGGCAGATACGGCACGGCTGGGCGAAGCGGTTTGTGTGGCACAGCAGGCAGGTGCTGACTGGCTGCACATAGATATTATGGACGGGCATTTTGTTCCTAACTTTAGTTTTTCGCCCCAGACGGTCAAACAACTCAGGCCTTGGAGCAAATTGTATTTTGATGTGCATCTTATGCTAGATCAGCCGGAAAAATATATTGATGCTTTTGCAAACGCAGGAGCAGATTTGATTACGGTTCATGCCGAGGCGGCGAAAGACCGAGAAGCGTTGCGTGGGCTTGCGGCACAAATCCATGCTCGGGGTATTCATGCCGGTGTTTCTATAAAGCCCGCAACAAAGGTGGAGACGGTTAAGGGGCTTCTGGCTGATTTTGAAGTTGTTTTGGTGATGAGCGTGGAGCCGGGGTTTGGCGGTCAAAAATACATAGATGCGGTGACTGATAAAATTGCTGCATTACGGCAGTTGGCCGATAAAGAAAATCCGGTTTTACACATAGAAGTAGACGGTGGCATTTGTGATGAAAATATCAATGCTCCTGCGGCGGCCGGTGCAGATGTCCTGGTGGCAGGTTCGGCTGTGTTTGGTGCGGAAGATTTGGGTGAAGCAATTACTCGACTTCGTGATAATGCGGAGAAGGCGGTGCGGAAGGTATGAAAAAAGCGGCGATTTTTTGCAGTGGAGAGATGGATGATGACAGTGTTTGGCCTGCTGCTGAGAGAGAACAGTTTCTGGTTATTTGCGCAGACGGAGGATTACGTCATGCCAGAAGACTGGGAATTACTCCGGATGTTGTGATCGGCGACTGTGATTCTTCAAAAGAGCCATATCCTTCCTCGGTGGCACAGTTCGTTTATCCACCCGAAAAAGATGCAACGGATACTAATTTGTGTTTAGATTATGCTCTTTCACTGGGCTGTACGCAAATTTGGCTTTTTGGTGGAATTGGAGGAAGATTGGATCATGAATTTTCGCATTTTTGCCTTTTGCTGTATGCATTGCGGCGGGGAGCAGAAGTCAAAATGGTCAATGGACAGAATGAGATCTGGATGATAGATCATTCTTTTTTTCTCGAACGTACCGAAAAGAAATATGTCTCTTTTTTTCCGTATGGTGGTCCAGTGGAGGATTTTTGTATTCGTGGACTGAAATATGAAGCCGATCATATGTACTTAGATTGTGGAAAGGTGCAGGCCTCTTGTAATGAGTTTGCACAGGAAGATATTGCTCAGATTTCCTTCCGTGAAGGAGGAATCCTATTGGTGATGCTGAGTAAGGATAAAACTTAAAGTTTACATTCATTTTACAGTTGTTTTACAACAAAGAATTTACATATTTTGCTATTGACAAGCGCTTCAGTACTTGGTTATAATAAGAAACAGCACAGAGTGGTTTCGAAATATTTGAGGGGGAGATTTTGTGAAACGCTTTATCATTCTTTTGGCAGTTTTGATTTTGGCGTTTGCAGCTGCAGCTTGTGGAAACAGCGTGCAGTCTTATCAAATGAATCAAAGCGGGGGAACGGTGATGGCAGGTTAGTGGTATATGAGCCATGCTTGCTGGAAAGAAACGGTGCAGCAAATGCTGTGCCGTTTTTTCGTGGCAGATATCGTTTTGTAAAACAAGTTCGCTAAGATGATCAATATATACAAAATCTTTCTTGAAACTGTGAATTAAATGGATAAAATTCACCGCATTGCAAATAATACTTTTTGTAATAATAATTTGCAATTTGGAGGAAGATATATGAAAGCAACAGGAATCGTTAGAAGAATTGACGACCTTGGTCGTATTGTCATACCTAAAGAAATTCGCCGCACTATGCGAATCCATGAAGGAGATCCACTGGAAATTTTTACCGAAAGCAATGGGACGGTTATTTTTAAAAAGTATTCACCCATTGGTGAACTGGGTGAATTTGCCAGTCAATACGCAGAATCCCTTTCTAAAACGGCAGGTATTCCTGCCTGTATTACTGACAAGGACAATGTAATTGCCGTTTCCGGAGTGCCCAAAAAAGAACTTCGGGAAAAGAAAGTATCAGGAGATTTGGAGAGAGTGATGGCGTCCAAAACTGTTTTTGTAGCAAACCCTGGGGATAAAACGATACGGATTTTAGATGAAAATGATCAGTATGGTGCAGGAGTGGTAGCTCCTATTGTCTTTGACGGGGATAGTATTGGCTCGGTTATTTTTCTTGCGGATTCTTCCAGTAAACTTGGAGAACTGGAGAGCAAGTTGGCAGAAACTGCCGCTGGCTTTTTAGGAAAAACCATTGAATAAAAGAACGAAATTGCGGCAGAGAATCAAAGGGACGGATGCGCCTTACGTGGTGCTCCGTCCTTTTATGTTATGTACAGGGGAAAAGACTTGATTTCCCGCACCGTCTTGTGTATAATAGGAGTAATTAGGACTAGGAGGAGAAGCAGATGGAGTCTGCAAAATGCGGCGGAGGTGAGGAAATTGACTTTTTATAATTTTTTATCATCTATTTTAAGTTATGTATTTACATTTATTATTTATCTTTTTATTTTTGGCGTGATTCGGCTGATTTATCTGGATGTGAAAAAAATGAGCCGTTTTGAAAATAATAGTGTCAGCGGGGTGGAGACAGCCAGCCTGAAAACCCTGCACGGTAAGAACCAGGCTGAAACAGAATTAAAAAATCGATATATGATTTATGGGGAGGCAGTCATTGGACGAAGCAAGACTTGTGATATTGTACTGCGTGAAAAATATGTTTCCAATCAGCATGTAAGAATCTGGTTTGAAAAGGGAGAATGGTATCTGGAGGATTTGGGAAGCCGCAATGGAACCGAAGTCAATGGCCAAAGAATCCGCCAGCGTGTGATGCTGGATCCGCAGGATGAAATTTCGATTGGCGGCCTGCGTTTTGTTTTTGAGCTATAAAGGAGCGTCCTATGGGAAAATTTAAAGGATTAAATTACCGGCGTCCGGCATATCTGTTGATGCTGATGAATATGTTTGGCTTTGGACTTTTGTTTGTGGCAAACAGCTATAATCCCAATATACTATATGTGGGAGCCGGATTACTGGGTCTATTTATACTAATGTATACTATTATTGTTCTTTGCCGTATGGGGGACAAGTTTATTATGCTGATGGCTTGTATGCTGATTACCATTGGTGTACTTTTGCTCTGCAGAATTAAAATTGATTATGGAATTCGTCAAATTATGTGGGTAGCGATCGGCGGAGCAGCTTTTTTTACAGTTTATGTGGTGTATTATAATATCCGCTTCTGGAATCGCATGTGGTTCTTGTATCTGGCACTGGGAACGGGTTTGTTTTTGGCCACGCTTTTATTTGGTAAGGTAGTGAATGGGTCTAAAAACTGGATTTCTTTGGGTGGTTTTAGCTTCCAGCCCGCGGAAATCACAAAAATCTTGTTTATTATGTTTCTTGCTTGTTATTATTCCGGGTCTTGGAATAAACCCTTTCTGCGGTTAAAGCCAAAGTGGGTGACCATGCTGGGAACTTATCTTTTCATTGGTTTTTTGGTTTTACAAAGAGACTGGGGAACCATTTTGGTATTGTTTGCAATTTATATTTTTATGATCTATGTCTATGAAAAAGGCTATGGATTTTTGGCTGGTAATGTGGGTGTGGCAGCCATTGTAGCATTACTGGGATATAAGTTTTTATACCATATTCAGGTGCGTGTCAGCGCATGGCTGGATCCCTGGTCGGATATTGCGGACAAGGGGTATCAAATTACCCAATCTTTGTTTGCCATTGCATCTGGCGGCTATTTCGGCCGTGGCTTGGGCAACGGTTCACCAAATTACATTCCAGAAGTGCATTCTGATTTTATTTTTGCAGCCGTGTGTGAAGAAATGGGCGTGTTTGGCGGTGCGGCAATTATTATTCTGTTTTTCCTGATTGCTTATCGGTGCTTTAAAATTTCCATTACGGCACAGGATCCATTTGATAAAGCGGTCTGCCTGGGGCTGACACTGATGTTTGCGGTACAAACCTTCATTATTGTGGGCGGTGTCATCAAAATGATTCCGTTGACAGGTATTACTTTGCCTTTCGTAAGTTATGGCGGAACATCTATTGTGGTGAATTTCGCTTCTTTGGGTATCATTCAGGCAATCTCTGCTAAAGAAGAGCGCGGAACAGGAGGTGCAGGCCATGAATCCAAATAAAAAGATCATACGGGTTTTGGTAGTGGTTTGCGTCATGTTTCTGTCGTTGGTTACCTATCTGCTTTATTTTAATATGTTTGAGGCAGAAGAAGTGGCCACCAATCCATATAATAAGCGGCAATGGGAAGATGAAAAATTTGTAAAGCGGGGCACTATTTATGACCGGGATGGAGTTGTGCTGGCTGAAACAGAAGTAAGTGGTGACGAACGTATCCGCAAATATCCGCAGGGACGTTTGTACAGCCATGTGATCGGTTATTGCTCGAAAGTTTATGGGAAAAGTCAGCTTGAGATGAAATACGATAAAGAACTCCTGGGACAGGGAGACATTGCCATCAGCTTTAATGAACTTCGATCTGGATATGATTTAACCTTAACCATTGACAATGATCTTCAGCAATATGCTTATGACCAGCTAAACGGCCGGGAAGGAGCGGTGGTGGCGCTGGAACCTACTACGGGAAAAGTGCTGGCTATGGTCAGCTATCCGGATTTTGATCCCAGCGCCGAAAGTTTGGAGAAAAACTGGAATGCCATCGTGGAGCGAGAAGATTCTCCATTGCTGGCAAGAGCAACCCAAGGACTGTATCCGCCTGGTTCTACTTATAAAATAGCGACGGCCGCCGCGGCATATGAAACGGGCCGGATCACCGAAACTTTTCAGGATAATGGAAAATTTGAGCGGGATGGATTATCAGTGGATAATTATGGACAAGCCGCCTATGGGGAGATTGATTTAAAACGAGCCTTTGAGGTATCCAGTAACTATGCTTTTTGTACCTTAGGTTATGAAATGGGGCCGGAAAAGGTACTGGAAGAAGCAGAGCGGTTTGGTGTTGGGAAAGAATTTGGATTTGATATTCCTGTAGAGAAAAGTGAAATACAGTATAAAAAAATGACAGCCCAGGATGCAGCTTTGGTATCCATTGGGCAGGGGCAGCTTTTGATGACACCGCTTCATGTGGCCATGATGGGGGCGGCAGTAGCTAACGGCGGTAAGATGATGCAGCCTTATTTGGTGGATACGATTTCGACGGCGTCCGGTTTAACTCTGTCTGAAACAAAGCCGGCGGTTTTGTATGATGTGATGGATGCGGGTTGTGCGGAATATTTGGATACGCTGATGCAGGGTGTGGTTGCCAACGGAACTGGGAAAAGCTGTCAGATATCAGGGATTACTGTTGCGGGAAAAACTGGTACGGCAGAAAATGAGACCGATCAGGATCACGCCTGGTTTGTTGGCTATGCGCCGGCGGAGAACCCGCAGATCGCAGTTGCGGTTTTGTTGGAATATGATGGGGGCGCTGGTGGTACCAATGCAGGGCCGATTGCCCGGAATGTAATCAGAAAATATCTGCAAAAATAGGAGCGATTTTACAAGTATATTAACAATTTGTTGACAAATAGCAAAATGTCTTGACGAACTCTTATGGGCGTGCTAACATTACAAGTAGCGACAAGAAATATGGAAATTTGACAGAAGAGGGGTCAATGCAAAATGCGGACATACGGGAACGGAAAGCGTTCCGGAAGATATATATCAGAAGAAATGAGTTACCGTGCCAAACGCCGGGCACGGCGGCGCAGACGGCGCCAGATTAGGGATCGGGTGATTGTATGCTTTATTCTTGCCCTCCTGGCCGGTGGACTTTGTTTTGGGGGGTACCATCTGTTCCATAGGAAACCGGCAGAAGACACTGTTGCTACGGCGTCTGTGCCTGCCATAACCAAAGAGCCTGATACAAAGGAGAATTTTTTTCAGAATACTGCTTTTATCGGGAATTCATTTGTCAATGATTTGGAAGATAGTGGACTTATAAAAGAGGCTGATTTTTTTGGGCGGGTTGGGCTCAATTTAGATTCCGTGATGGAGCTTCCGGCGCGCAACGGAGATATTCCGGCAGCTGACGCAGTATGCCAAAAACAATACAAGCGGGTATTTATGGTTTTTGGTGAAAATGAACTTGGTTGGCGTGAGCCGGAGGTGTTTGTAAGCAAATACAGTGATTTGATCCAAAAGGTGAAGGCAAGTATGCCTGACGTTAAAATATATGTTCAATCGGTTACCCCGGTTACGGCCAAAGCATCTGAAAATGCTCGCTTTGGTGTAACCAATGAAAATATTGTGGATATCAACGGATTGATTCGTCGTGTTGCAGAAGAAAATCAGGTGTACTATGCTGATTTGCACAGTGCAGTGGTCAATGAGTATGGCTGTCTGCCGGATGATGTGGGCGGCGACGGTGTGCATTTTAATCAAAAGTACTGTCAGATTTGGGTAGATTATCTGCGGGATACGTTTACGGAGGAGTAAAGCCAGTTATGAAAAAGAGAAGTATTATAGTGTTGATTTCAGTGTTGGTGTGTCTGCTGGTCATGGGCGGCTGTGGCGGACAAAATGTAACATTGGATACGGAAGCCGCAGCGGAAACGCTGACGGCTTTGGATATATTTGATGAACCGCTGGAAAAAATGGATAATGACGTTGCGCGGAAATTGTATCAGGTTGAGGAAGACACTGTGAAAAACATGGCTGTTTATACCGGGACAGCTGCGGTTGTGGATGAGGTTTCAGTCTGGGAAGCAAAGGATGCGGCGGCTGCAACGAAGATTGAAGAAGCAATAAAAAGCCGGATTGAAAGTCAAAAGACAAGCTATGCCTCTTATCGCCCAGAGGAGGTACCAAAACTTGAAAATGCGGTAACCGTGCGAAGAGGAAATTATGTTGTATTTTGTGTTTCCAAGGACAGCGGACAGGCTTCTGCTGCTATTGAAGCGCTTTGGCAGTCCAATAACAGCAAATAACGGAGGCTGAAAACGTGTATTTTTCCAGTTTGATTTTTATGTTTCTGTATCTGCCGGTGGTGCTGGGAGGATATTATCTTCTGCCCCGCAAGTACAGAAACTTCTTTTTATTTGTGGTGAATCTGGTTTTTTATGGCTGGGGCGAGCCGCAGTTGATTTTTTTAATGCTGTTTGCTATTTTTTTCAGTTGGACAATGGGGTGGCTGATTGAAAAATACCGAAGCCGCAGACGGATGGCAAAAGGCCTTTTGGCGGCTTCGGTAGTGGTTAGCCTGGGTATGCTTGGCTTTTATAAGTATGCTGATTTTTTGTTGAATATTTTGCGAAACATTCCTGGCTTGGAAGGTTTACCATCGGTTGGGATAACCCTGCCCATTGGCATTTCTTTTTACATTTTCCAAACGATGTCCTATACGATTGATGTTTATCGGGAGGATACGCCGGCTCAGCACAATCCGATAGCCTATGGTACATATGTTTCCTTTTTTCCGCAGTTGATTGCCGGACCTATTGTGCGCTATCGGGATATTGCAGACCAGTTGAAAGATAGAAAAGAGACACCTGACGCATTTGCGGATGGAATACGACTGTTTGTGATTGGACTTGCCAAGAAGGTACTTCTGGCTAATCAAATGGGAGTTTTATGGGATAATCTTTGGCCGTCGGCTTCGGAAAATGGATTGCTTGGCGTTTGGCTGGGAGCCGCCGCATTTATGCTTCAAATTTATTTTGACTTTGCGGGATATTCGGATATGGCACGGGGACTGGGACAGATGTTTGGTTTTCGGTTCCTGAAAAATTTTGATTATCCTTATACCGCGGTCAGTATTACGGATTTTTGGAGAAGATGGCATATTTCTTTAAGTACATGGTTCCGGGATTATGTATATATCCCTTTGGGCGGAAGCCGAAAAGGTATGGGACGGACTTTGTGTAATTTGTTGATTGTGTGGTTTTTGACCGGCCTTTGGCACGGGGCCAGCTATAACTTCATTTTGTGGGGTTTGTATTATTTTGTACTGCTGGCCTTTGAAAAGCTGTTTTTGGGAAAATGGTTAAAAAAATTACCCAAAGCGGTCGGTTATATTTATACATTGTTTTTTGTACTTATCGGATGGGTACTGTTCTATTTTGAAGACTTGGGACATATGGTATCTTATCTGCAGTTGATGTTTACCATGGATGCAGGAGTGCTGAGCGGACATGCCCGAAGCATGCTGCTTTCTTATCTGCCTTTGCTGCTTATTGCGATTGCCGCTTGCCTTCCTGTTTGGAAACAGTGGTATTTTAAACTTTCGGCAAGATCCAGACATTGCTGGATAGAAACAGTGGTCTGCGCAGTGGTGCTTTTGCTTTGTACCGCATCATTGGTGAGCCAGAGCTATAATCCATTTTTATATTTTCGTTTTTAAAGAAAGAAGGGGAAAATATGAATGCAGTGGTAGTTTATCAATCAAAATACGGTGCCACAAAAAAATATGCACAGTGGATTGCGGAATCGCTTTCCTGTGACATAAAAGAAAATAAAAACCTGAAAGCAGAGGTTTTGCTGCCGTATGATACCATTATTTACGGTGGAGGATTGTATGCGGAATCGATTGCGGGAGTAGGGCTGATTACCAAGCATCTTTCTTTGCTGGAAGGGAAAAAGCTGATTGTGTATACGACTGGGCTGACCCCGGTGACTTGCCGGGAATACTATGATAAATTGGTGGCGGAAAAAAACTTTAAAGGCGACAGCCTTTCTAAAATCAAAGTGTATCATTTCCCAGGCAGAATGTTCATGAATGAACTTTCCTTTGTTCATAAAACAGCGATAAAAACATTGAAGAAAATCATATCCGGTAAGGAAAACCCTACCGAGATGGAAAAGCTTTTGTTGGATTTGTGCGATACCGAAGGAGATTTTACAGATAAAAATGCGCTGAAAAATCTGCTGGCGTATGTGAGTGAATAAAACTGATATGTCAGGGAGTAGGAAAATGAAACGGTGTGCTTGGTGCAATGAAAACAATCCAGTGTATATGCAGTATCACGATGCTGAGTGGGGGAGGCCGCGGTTTGACGATACATATCTTTTGGAAATGCTAATCCTGGAATCTTTTCAGGCAGGCTTATCTTGGGAGTGTGTGTTAAATAAACGTGAAAACTTTCGCAGAGCCTTTGATGGTTTTGAAAGAGCCAAGATCATGGCTTATGACGCGGAAAAACAGGAAAAGCTTGCCTGCGATCCGGGGATTATACGCAATAGGAGAAAAATAAAGGCGGCAGTGGATAATGCTGTGATTTTTGACGCTGTGGTCCATGAATACGGGAGTTTTATTGCCTATCTAAAACAATTTTGGGATGGAGAAACTATTTTTGAACGGGATCTTACCCACAACGAGCTTTCGGATCGTATTTCTGCGGACTTAATAAAACGCGGTATGAAATTTGTGGGAACAACCATTGTATATTCGTATTTACAGGCGGTTGGCATTGTGAATTCTCATGAAAAAACATGCTTTTTGTACCAGACAAAATGAACTGTTCAGAAAAGCTATAAGGAAAAGAGGTTTAATATGAAAGCATTTACCTATGTCAAAAAAGGAAAGTTTGAAATGCGTGAAAAACCCAGACCGCAGCTGTTAGAAGAACAGGACGCCATTGTGAAAGTGACTTTGGCAAGTATTTGTTCCAGCGACCTGCATATTAAACACGGAGCCGTGCCGCGTGCCGTGCCTGGCGTTACGGTGGGACATGAAATGGTGGGTATTGTTGAGGAAGTCGGTGCGGCAGTGACAAAGGTGAAACCCGGCGACAGGGTTACAGTAAATGTGGAAACCTTTTGCGGAAAATGTTTTTTCTGTAAAAACGGTTATGTCAATAACTGTACAGACCCAAACGGCGGTTGGGCACTAGGGTGCAGAATTGATGGAGGACAAGCCGAATATGTCAGGGTGCCTTACGCCAACCAGGGACTGAATTTGATTCCGGATTTCGTGTCGGACGAACAGGCGCTGTTTGTAGGGGATATTTTGGCAACCGGCTTTTGGGCGACTAAAATTTCGGAGATCAAAAGTGAGGATGCCGTCTTGATCCTTGGTGCGGGACCAACGGGGATTTGCACTCTTTTATGTGTCATGCAAAAAAATCCCAAAAAAATTATTGTGTGTGAAAAAGATGAAAACAGGATTCGGTTTGTTAAGGAGCATTATCCTGGCGTGTTTACGGCTGTACCTGAAATGGTAAAAGAGATCACAGCGGCAGCAGGGGATCACGGCGGTGCTGATGTCGTATTGGAAGCGGCAGGAACAGAAGCATCTTTCCGTTTGGCGTGGGAATGTGCAAGACCGAATGCGATAGTTACGGTGATAGCGCTTTATGATAAACCGCAGATACTTCCTTTGCCTGATATGTATGGGAAAAACTTGACTTTTAAGACTGGCGGAGTAGACGGTTGTAACTGCGAAGAAATTTTAAATTTAATCGCACAGGGGAGAATTGATACTACGCCGTTGATTACACACACTTTCCGGTTTGATGAGATTGAAAAAGCCTATGAGTTGTTTGAAAAGAAAAAGGACGGGGTGATGAAAACTGCGGTGAGGATCCATGCCGTATAAGCACGCATGATTTCCGTTATTAGAAAGAATAAGTGTATGATGTTTCATACGCTTATTTTTTTACAAACAAAATGTTCTGGGAATAAAGATATGTTATTCTTTTTGGTAAAAATTATAGCATGAAAGTAGGATAAAAGAGATATTGTGTATTGACTTTACGGTATAATGTGATATAATACAAAGTGGTAGATTATATTTCCAATAAAGGAAAATAAAACAAATTTCCAACATGGCGAAACAATGCTAAGAAAAAGCATCATTAAGGAGGGGTTTGTGTTGAAAAAGTCAGTAATGGCAATATGGATTGCCGTTGTCATGATGGTTTCTTTGCTTCCACCAGTTTGGGCTGCAGAAAATCAGGCAGATTTTATTTTAGAGGATGTAACAGAGTCAGATTTAACCACCTTGGAAGGGGAAAGCAAGATAAAGGTTAGTCTTGATGGTATACAGGAAAAGGTGTACCAAATTCAGATAGTATTGACATTTACAGGAAATGTTAGGTATAAGTCCATTGTATGTCATGCTAATACAGAAGGAGAAGTTCCAAAGGTGCTTAACGTACTTCCTAATGGCGCAGAGGCAAATGCTACAGGAATTGTACGTATTTCAATGATCAATTTAGACGGGATGGATTTGGAAGGCCTGACGGATTTGGTGACTCTTACATTTGAGGGAGAACCTGGGGCGGATGTCAGAGTTTCCTTGGAAGACCTGACGGCTACGTATTGTATGATAGGTGATGTGATTTCGGGCGAAAAGGTATATCCTAAAGAAAATGCTGTTGTTGAGGCAAAGGCTAGCGACACCAGTCATGAAAGTGTGCAGACCTCGGTGAAGTTCAGGTTAGATGATGTTACTGATTTTGCGGCAGTTCAGCAGGATGGTGCATATGCTTCTACCGGCATAACCTTGACTTTGACGGCAGAAAATATCCCTAATTACGTATTTTGTACTGATTTAAACAATATTCCTTTATCGAAGGGCGGCCATCGGGACGCGACACAGACCATTCCTACTTTTCAAGTGGATAATATTCTGATTAAAGATACATATACTGTTTCCTTGCAAGGCTTGGGATATATCAGCTATCAGGTAAGTGGAGTCAGCTTTGATGAACCGTTGGTGATTACCACATCGCAGTTTATACCGGGAGATGTAGACGGCGACGGAGCAGTGACCCAACAAGATTTTGAGAGTTTTTTGGAAGCAGAACAGGATGCAGAACTTTCATCTTTGGCCACTGATTTTAACCGTGACGGCGTTACGGACAAGTTTGACCGGGAAGTGTTTGGAGATCGTTTTGAAAATACAGCCAAACCGGGGGTATGCCTTGCTTTCTCGGCACAGGGCGGATCCAGAAAAATCTCGGTGAAATGGGAAAAGCCGGAACAGGAAGGCGGGTCAGCCGTTAACGGATATCGCATTTATTACGGAACCGATCAAAATAATTTGGATAAAGTTTTGACGATAGAAGACGGAGCAGCTGTTTCTGCTGAAATTACCGGACTCAGCGCAAACATGCTTTACTATCTTGCAATGTCTGCGGTAAATGATCAGGGCGAAGGAGAACGCACAGAAATCATCAGCGCAAAAACTGCAAGTAATAATAACACAGGCGGCACTGGCTCCGGCGGGGGAACATCTTCAGGTGGCATAGGCGGCACCGGCGGCGCTGGAATCGGCGGCGGAATCAGCGGCGGAAATACAGGAGGAAACCCACAAAGTGGAGGTGAAAATAACACTGCGGCAGGATTTTCTGATCTGGTGGGTTATGAATGGGCTGCTGACGCAATACTTCAGCTGAATCAGGCAGGTATTATTAAGGGGATCAGTGCAAGCGAATTTGCTCCGGGAGAACAGATCAAACGTTGTGATTTTATTTTAATTTTAACACGGATGTTAAATATTGAAGATGTGTTCACAGAGAATTTTGTAGATGTTCCTACTGACAGCTATTATTATGACGCTGTCGGTAGTGCAAAAGCTGCAGGGGTTGCACAAGGAGACGGAAGTTACTTTATGCCGGAGGATAGCATTACCCGACAAGACTTGATTATTTTGGCATACCGCGCATTTTTAAACCGGGGATATATTGAAGAAACAGATGACCTTTCTGTGTTGGATCAATTTGCGGATAGGGAGGCTGTTTCAGATTATGCGCGTGCAGGCATGGCCTCCATGGTAAGCCAAGGTGTCATTCAGGGCAGTGACGGAAATGTGAATCCTCTTGGAAATGCCACTCGCGCCGAAGTCGCTGTAATGTGCGCGAGATTGTTAGCGCTGATGAATTGATTAATATTGCAAAAGAAACATATTATAAAGAAATATATTATATTAACATATTATATTAAGGGGTGTTATTATGTATAACAACAAGTTTAGAAAACTGCTATCAGCGGCAGCGGCAGTAGCTATGGTAGTTACAGTAACAGCGATGCCTGTAATGGCGTCAGATGAGCAAACAGTGGTTGCGACAGTACAGGATAATATTGTGTTGCAGAGCGAAGGATTTACCGGTACGGGAAGTGCAGAGGATCCTTATCTGCTGACCTGCGATGAAGAAAATCAGGCTGCGCTGGCCGCTTTCCTTCAGGGAACAGCACCGGCGGATACGGTATATTTTCAATTTGCCAATGATTATAGCGGAAATATTAGCGTGGATATCCCTGCGGGCTTTTCCATTGATTTGGATATGGCAGGGCACACTATTACCCAGGTGTGTCCCGAAAATCAAAATCGCTATATGTTGTTCAACTATGGTGACCTGACCCTGCGGGACAGTGTTGGCGACGGTGAGATCATAGCCAATACGTCTTTTATAAAAAACTATGGTACTTTGACCGTAGAGAGCGGAACGTATAGTGCTGCAAAGATCCATGATATTCAGGCAGACGGGCAGGATATAAGCAGTTGCATTTTTAACAATTTGGGAGGTACCCTTACCTTTAACGATGGTTATGTCGATGCCAAAGGTTTTGCACTTAACAGTGCGGATGGTCCCAATGGGGAACCAGGGCTGACAACCATCAATGGAGGTACTTTCTTCTCCAGTTCTTGTTCCCACGCAGAATGCAGCGGTAAGTACTATGCTTACTGCGTACGGAATTCATCGGGCACCATGATTGTCAATGACGCCACCGTTATCGGTTCTCAGGGAGGCTTGGCCATTGCGGGTGGTTATGGAGAAATCAGAAATGGTTCCTTTACTACGCAGCAGTGTCCAAAAGGGCATAACAACGTTTTTTATGCTTTATATGTAGCGGGAGAATTTGGCGGCGCAAAAGCGGTGGTATCTGAAGGAACCTTTGAATCCAAGGTGAATAACGCCGTATTGGTTGGAAACAGTGCGGACGGCGGCTTGAAAAGACCGGCAAGTGTTTGCTTTACTGGCGGAACCTTTACCTGTCCGGAGGGTAAAAAGGCAGTTGCTGCCGATGAAGGATTGGGGACCCCTTCTATCATAGGAGGGACCTATAGCAGTGATGTCAGTGCATATGTTTCTCCTGCCGCAAAATATGACACCGAAAGCGGAGTGGTAACACCCGTTTCTGCTTCTCAGGATGATGTAGTAGCATATAGTGAAAAGCTGGGCGGTGTTGTGTATTATTACACTTCTCTTGAAGATGCCGTTGAGGATGCCGGTGCAGGTGAAACGGTGACGTTAAAAGCAGGAGAATATACAGGGCCTTTTGAGATTAATAAGCCGATTACCTTGCAGGGAGAAGAAGGCGTCGTCTTCAAAGGTTATATATTTATCAATGCAGATGATGTGACCATTGATAATTTTGAGTTTACAGAGCAGGCGGTTAAAAGTGATTATGATGAAAATCCATTAAGCATTGCGGTAAATATCGTAGACAATACCTGTATAAAAAACTGTGACTTTACCGCTCCGGAAACGACAGGGATCAGCGGCCGGTATAAAGGTATTGTAACCAATTCCGGTGGTTTTAGCGGAATTACAGTACAAGATTGTACCTTTGAGAATTTTGAAACTTCGGTTCATATCAATCCAAATGGAACGGATGTTGCCTTAAGCCACAATGTTGTTTCTAATGGTCTGTATGGTTTCCGTCTTTTAGGAGTCAATGGCGCTGTGATCGAGGAAAATACATTCCAGCAGAGCGGCGCACTTGAAATTCGCCCGGATCACAGCAATACGGTGAAATCACAAAACATTACTATCAGCGGCAATAAGTTTGCTGTTACGGATACACCCAGTTGGGTTGTGCCGTTAAATTTGGAGTATAAAGATGGTTATTATGGTTATGAAGGTGTTTTGGACGTTTCGTCCAATTACTGGGGATCAGAAACGCCTGATTTCACACAGCTGATTAACGGTAATGTAACTATGGATAACTATTATAAGAATGAAGCAATGACCCAGGTAGTTACGCTGATTGAAGCCAAGATTCGCTTGGTACAGAACGGAAACCAAGTACAGGTGTATTTGGATGGTGACAAAGATGGTACTACGGCAGAAATTGAGAATTTGGTTACTGCTGAAATGACCTTTACGCTTTCCGGTGAAGAACTTGCTATTGCCGGGTTTGAAGCTGCAAATGCAGATTGGACAGTGGCAGAGCAGGCGGGAGGAAAATATCTCCTGTATGCCAATGATGGCACAAAGGGGTTAAGCGGAGAGAGCATACTGCTTGGTACCTTGACCGTAGGAGGATATGGAACAGGCAAAGTAACCGTATCGAATATCAGTGTGAAACAGGGAAGCACCGACGGAGAGAATTTGGTGGTAAATAATGAAGCAGATACGGCGGAACTGGACATTACGGTCAGCAAGGAGCAGACAGAGCTGACAGTAGCACTGGCCTTTAACCATAACATAGCCGAGGGGAACACGGCGGCAGACAATGGCTTTACGGTTACGGTTACTGGAGCAGACGGTACGAAACAGACGTTTGAAATAGGAACAGATGAAGAAGAATATACGGCAGGAAATGCAGAAGTGACCGCAAGTGTAAACAAGGGAGAAAGGTATACGGTAGAGGTAAAGGGAGCCGGATACCGGACATTCCGACAGAGTGTACTGATGGAAAATGCAAAGACCATGAATGTGTGGAATAATGCGAAGGATACGGCGGCAGTCGTGGTAGATGAGGTAGAAAAGACGGTGACTTTCCTGGCGGGAGATATAGTGATGGATAACAACATCAACCTGTATGACCTTTCGGCAGTGGTATCGTATTTTGGACAAGCAAAGGCAGAAGGGAAGGATATCCTCCGATATGACTTAAACCGTGATGGAGTGATTGATTCAACAGATGTAGCAATGGTTTTGGTTTCCTGGGGGAAATAGAGCCAGAGAGACAGAACGGGAAAACCGTTCTGTCCTCCTGTCAATGCATAGTTTTTATGCATTGACAGGAGGACAGAGGGTCTTCTAAAAAGACGGAAATAACAGACAGAATTTTACAGGAGGGTATAAAAATGATAAGAGGAAAACGATGGACTGCCATATGGATGACATTGTTTATGATGATAACAATGGTGCCAAATATGATGGTTTTTGGAGCAGATACGGAGAAATCCTCCAGAAAAGTGTATTTGCATGCACAGGAAAATCCGGAAGCGGATGCCCCAGTTGTCAGTGAACTTTCGCTTGGAGACGAATTCCGTCTGTATTTGGCGGTAGATGATCCGAATAAAGGAGACTATGACAGTGGGACAGGGGAACATAAAGAACCGCAGTATGATATGAATGGTTATACGGTTAAATTTTATTATGACCCTGCCTATTTTACATTTGCGGGAGAGGACACGCAAAAACCAATTGATTATCAGATTCCGCAGAAAGCAAATAGTTCAGAAGAGGGAGAAAATCCCGGAAATGTGGATGTAGAAGTTGGATATTATGTGCATGCGCATGGAGCAGGGACAGAAAATATTGATGGCATACTTTATCAAACTGCTTATATCACGGTATTATTTAGCGGGAGCTGGTTGCCTGAAAAGGAAACGCCGTGGTATGATTTGTGTGCGCTTCCATTGCGTCCAGTAAAAACTGGCACATCTGAAGTTTTTATTTCAGTTTATCAAAATAATGACCCCTATACACTTGAGCTTTTAGCCAAAGACGTAGAGGGATATTCGCCTGTATTTGATGTTGATGCACTCAATGGCGGCAGACACCAGATTAATATTAAGGCAAAACAGCGTCCAGCTGTTCCGAAGGCGGATCCTTCTTCAGGAAGTTATAGTAATCCCGTTCAGGTCGAATTACAGGCAGAGGATGGCTGTGAAATTTATTATACCACAGCACAAGATCCGCAGACGGAAGATTATCAGCTTTATACCCAGCCTATTCCGATAGATAAATCTACAGTTTTATATTGTTATGCAAAGCGACTTTCTGACAATCAGCAAAGCATGACGGCGATTTACCAGTATCAGATGATTCCGTCCATACCTGTATTGTATTTTGATGCTGAGGGAATGAAATCCGTACCTAATATTTATGAAACAAATGATGGCTTTCGGGTTTATGTAGATGACGGAACGACTCCTATGGGAATTGCGGATGATAGCGATGTATATTATACGTATTCTCTTTCCCTGCCTGAGGAGGCTGTAGCGGAAGGAGATGATCCTTCTACACAGTGGTGTAAGGTGAGCAAGGTTTTAGGGTATATTGACATTGCAACGACAGAAACCGTGCGGCTGATAACAAAAAAAGGGGAAGATTTGAGTCCAGCTGCTATTTATCAGCTAGGGATTCAGCCTGCCCCCGCAGAAGCAAATCCTGTGCCGCAGCTGCCACAGGAACCGGTAGATGTCACTCTGAAAAGCAAGACTCAAAATGCAGAAATTTATTATACCATGGATGGTTCTGACCCAAGAGTGGCTGGAATCCGTTACACCAAGCCTATTACAGTGCAGCAAACATGTACCCTTCGTACTGTAGCAAAATACGACGGGATTTATAGTGAGGTACACAGTTATCATTACCTTTTTACCGAAACGGACAATTATAGCATAGAGGCTTTTCACCCAGCCGGAGCATATGAAGAATCAGTTACAGTTTCGCTTACCGCAAAAGACAGCAGTAAAAAGATTTATTATACAATGGATGGAAGCGAACCGAATGTACAGTTGGGAAACTTGTATCAAGACGGTGAAATTTTTCAGATTACATCTGATACAGTAATCAAAGCGGTATGTGTGGATGAAGATGGCCGTAGCGGGCAAATTTATACATTTGAGTATAAAATTAAACCGGCAGCACCGGTATTTGCCCCCGAGAGTATGCAGTTTACTAATTCGGGGACGGTTTCGGTGTTCATGCCTATTATAAAAGAGGGATATAGCTTATATTATACATTAGACGGTTCGGTCCCAACAACGGAAAGTTTAAAAGCAGAGGGCGGTAGTGTAGATATTACGGTTACCCAGTATACCAAGATTTCAGCTGTGGTAATCAAAGATGATGCAGTATATTCTGATGTTGTGACCCAGGTGTATGATGTGGTGCGGTCGCGGCCGGCAAAACCAGTGCTGACACCTGTACCAGGAATTTATACGGTGAAAAATGACGATCCTATTACAGTAACCTTTATGCCAACGGCCAATTCGGTAAAGATTTATTACACCATGGCTGCCGTTGGAGACGCAAATTATCCGCCTGTAGATCCTACACCGGGAAGTGAAGAAACACAGCTATATCAGCCCGGGGATGTCATTGAAGTAAAAGGTGATGTGCTGATTAAAGCAGTGGCGGAAAATTCATTAGGTATCCGCAGTGATTTGGGACTTTTCCATTATATGGCGGTTCCGGAAGCTCCTACGGCACCGGATAGTTGTATCATAGATAGTGCGGCATTTATGATTCCGATTCAATCCATCGACGGCGCATTGGTTACATATTCTTTGGGCGGTGCAGAAAATCAGGTACAGCTTTTGGGAATCAACCAGTTTTATGTTGATGCACAAACTGGAAATGCCTATGCAGATAGGGAAAAAACAAAGCTGCTTTGTGAAAATACACAGTCTATGACTACAGACCCCATTACTTTATCCCTGTTTTGCGAGTTAAACGGAGTACAGAGTTCAACGAATGCGTATACCTATGTGGTACAAGAAAATGCAGTAGCGCCTCCTTATACAGATCAGCCGTCCGGCACCTATCCGCAAGAGGCAGTAGATGCGGAAAATCATTTACTGAAGATCAAAGCAGGCTGTTTGGATGCGGGAGCAGAAATTGAATATTCTATTGGTGGCGAATGGCTTTCATATCAAGGAGATATTTTGCTTTCTGATGACAGCGTTCTTCGTTTGCGCAGCAGAAAAAACGGTGCGATAAGCGAAACGGTAAGCTATGTATATACCTTTGTACCGATGATGCCAGTCATTTCACAGGCATCAGGCACTTATTCGGATACGGTGCGTCTTACCTTGGCAATGCCGGATTCGGCACCCTCTGATCGAACCTATTACATATATTATCGAAGAAATGGAGATGCTCAGGATGTACGGTATACCGGTGGTGAAATAGAGATTGATCACAGCATGTCACTAAAGGCATTCGCGGTGGAAGATACAACTGGAAAACTTAGTCCCAATGCCATTGCGAGCTATATTATTGATAAAAGTGATACGCAGAGCGGGACGGTTTATGTTGCCTCACCTTATGATTTAGTGCGGCGAATGGATATATCTGTGCTGGACGAGCAGCCATATGCAGAGGGGATTCGGTTGTTGTCTGACCGCCCTTCTAATGATATTTATTATACATATACTTATACCAGTCGTCAGGGAATTGTCTATACTACTGATGCGTTGCTATATAACAGCATGCCAATTTTACCAACGGGGAACATGAAAGATTTGTCTATTACCGCATGGCTTACCGATGAGAATGGTATGGAGATTCCTCAAAGCAGGCAGACTTTTTTCTACGAATTTTTGGATTTGGGTGTACCAAAAACGTCACTGGAGATACAGGACATTTATGCGGTAAATACCGGTACGGATTATACGATCGAAAATGACTGGCCGGAAGATGAAAATACATTTATATACTATACTTTGGATGGAAGCGATCCTTCAGATAAAAATACGGCACGTCAATTATATCAAGGAGAGACCTTGTCCATCAACAAAGATACCAATGTTAAGACAGTATATTATAATGTTTGCGGAACCTGTGATATGTGTAAAGCAGGAAATCCCAGCGAATGCCGTCAGGCGGTTTATGGCCGAATCAATTCCAAAACATTTTCTATTAAAATAAACCGTGTATCCGGCGGCGGAGGCGGTGGAGGTGTTGGCTTGCCTACAAGACCCACGGAGCAAACAGAGACACTTCCTAAATATACCAAAGATATTTTCGGCAAGGAGCATCCGACGCATATTAGTTATATTACAGGTTATCCTGATGGAAGTGTGCGGGCGGACGGAAGAATCAGCCGGGAAGAAATTGCGGCTATCCTATATCGAATTAAGGACAAATCTTATGATGCGCCCTTTGAAACAACAGGAACCGTTTTCCCAGATGTAAACAACTTGCGCTGGTCGGTTACGGAAATTGAATATCTGGCACAGCAGAAAGTGATCCTTGGATATCCGGATGGTACGTATCAGCCTGAGGGTGAGCTGACACGGGCAGAGTTTGCTGCTCTGATTCGCCGGTTTGCTAATTTGGATCAGCCCGAGGGGGAGAATCCATTTCCGGATGTTGCATCTGAATTTTGGGCAACACAAGATATCACGGCGTTATATGAAGCCGGATTAATTGATGGTTATGAGGACGGAAGTTTTCGTCCGGAAATTCCCATCAGCCGTGCCGAGGTTATGAGTATTGTAAATCGTATTTTAGGACGGAATCCGGATGATGAATATGTTAAAACGCTTGAGGTTAATCCATATTCTGATTTAACTTCAGACAAGTGGTATTATACTATTGTACTGGAGGCTACCATTACGCATGATTACACCTTAAATGATGCCGGGGTAGAGTATGTATGGAAGAATTGGAAATAAAAGTTACAAATTAAAACCTCAAACACCGCTGCTTTTTTCTGCAGCGGTGTTTGTTTTATTTTTTAATTTTAAAGTTCTTTTCTTGACAGGTAAAAAATTGCGTGCTATATTAAGAAAAAAGTTGATTGTGGGAGAGAATGCTATGAAATATTTTCAGACATGGACAGGTGGTTGCAGCTTAAATGAGAAAATAATACAAGAGTTTCCGGCAGATGTGCCAGGCAATATTCAGCTTGATTATGCAAAAGCAAATGGTTTTGCGGATGTAAATTGGATGGATAACTGCACGAAGTTTCAAGAGCTGGAAGACTATACTTGGTTTTATCGAAGTGAATTAAAATATGAAAAAAAGCCTGGTGACCGCATTTATTTTGTAACGCTGGGAATAGAATACGAATACGATGTTTTGTTGAACGGAAAGAAAATTTTGCATCACATTGGAATGTTTAGTAAAGCTGAAGCTGACATTACGGATGAGTTGCAAAACGGGAACTTAATGGAAGTATATATTTATCCGCATCCAAAGCGTCCGGGTGCACTGGATGGCCGCCAGCAAGTGGATCAGAGCTGTAAACCTGCAGTAGAATACGGATGGGACTGGCATCCGCGGCTGTTAGTCTCAGGAATCTGGGAAGAAACTTATATAGAAACCAGAAACAATGATTTTATTACGGCGTGTTCCTGTAGTTATGTTCTTTCTGATGATTTAAAAAATGCAGACATTCTTTTTGAGATCAGTTGTTTGGAGGAAACTGTGATTGAAATTTATGATATGACGGGGGAGCAAGTTTATTATGGCACAGACCCTCACATCCATTTAGAAAATATTCATTTATGGTGGTGCTGCGGACAGGGCGAGGCATATTTATATCATTGGAAGGTGAGAAGCCAGTTTGATAGCCGGGAAGGAAGAATTGGGTTTCGGGAAATCCGCTTGGTTATGAATGAGGGAACATGGGAGGAACCGAGTAGTTTTCCAAAAAGTCGAAGTTTTCCTCCTGCAACAATAGAACTGAATGGCCGCAGAATTTTTGTTAAGGGTAGCAACTGGGTCAATCCGGAAATTTTTACCGGCACAATTACCAGAGAAACTTATCATCAGCAAATTGTATTGGCCAAAGAAGCGAATATGAACTTGCTTCGGTGTTGGGGTGGAGCTATCGTAAACAAAGATAGTTTTTTTGAGATCTGTGATGAAATGGGAATGATGGTGTGGCAAGAATTTCCACTGGCATGCAATAATTATATTGGCACGCCTGCCTATTTAAAGGTTTTGGAGCAGGAAGCATCAGCTATTATCCTGCGGCTGAAACAACATCCGTGTCTGGTGCTGTGGTGTGGCGGCAATGAACTATTTAACAAATGGTCCAAGATGACAGATCAGTCTTTGGCACTGCGGCTTTTAAATAAACTTTGTTATGAATTAGATCCAAAAACACCATTTCTTATGACATCTCCGCTTTCAGGAATGGCTCACGGTGGCTATATTTTTTATGACCCTCAGATTGATGAGTCGGTTTTTGAAACTGTTCGGAAATGTAGATTTACAGCTTATTGCGAATTTGGAATTCCCTCCATTACAGAAATGGAACAATTGCGGACAATTTTCCCTGAGGAGTTGGCCGACCATCCACAGCCAAAAACAGCGTGGGAATTGCACCACGGTTATGGCGCATGGGGACATGCAGGCGAAGATGCATGGATTTGTTTTGGTATTATTGATAAAATATTTGGCAAGCAGATATGTTTCGCGGATTATATTGAAAAAAGCCAGTGGCTGCAGTGCGAGGGGCTTAAATGTATTTTTGAAGAAGCCCGGCGGCAAAAACCGCATTGTTCTATGGCGGTAAACTGGTGTTTTAATGAACCGTGGATCACCGCGGCGGGACAGTCTATCATTGGTTATCCTTGTCATCCCAAAAAAGCATATTATGCTGTACGTGATGCTTTGCGGCCGGTCATGCCCAGTGCGCGCATAGAACATTTTAGTTTTGTGGCAGGAGAAATGTTAACAGCAGAACTTTGGATGCTTAATGACAGTTGTGAAGAAGTGGAAGATACTGTGCGGGTTTTCCTTTTTGTAGATGAGACAAAAAAACATATTTTGGATTGGAATACGGGAATTGTGCCGGCCAATACCAACCGAAGAGGACATAAACTACAGATCGAGTTGCCTTTCTCTTCAGCCCAGTCAGTGACGCTTTTGCTGGAGTCGGAGGCAGGCAGCAGCATGTATCGACTTTTGATGCTGGAAGCAGAGAAGGAGGAAATCCCGGCAAATGCATTGAATATGTAATATAAGCGCCGGGTATCATTACATCCGGCGCAGTTTGTATTTCTTTTTATAAGATTTTTGAAAAATACTTGACAAGTTATTCTTTTTTCAATATAATAAAAATGTTTAGTCGCATATAGCGAGAACACTTTGACTGGTTTTTATGTGGATCTAAAATCTATCAAGAGAATATGATCCGATGCCGGTCGCGAAGACACCTTCGCATTATTGATTGCGTTAAGAGCGCAAATTTTATAAGTTGGCAACTTAATTGCCAGTTGGTTACTTATAACCAAGGGTACTGTGGTACACACTTGTGAAACGGTCAATAAGAGTGGTAAAAGTAGTTCTTACTATATAGACTCTGTCAATCATGAAATCCGGGGAAATGTTGTTTTTATCTCTGTGAAATTCAGTATAAGAGGATGCGTTTTTGAGTGTACCACGTGCAAGTGGTATACTTTTTTGTTTTTGAGAGGTAATGGATAATGGAAAAACTAAGATTGTACGGATTTAATAATCTTACGAAGTCGCTGAGCTTTAATATTTACGACATATGTTATGCAAAAACAGCCAGAGAACAGCAGGATTATATTAAATATATTAATGAGCAGTATAATTCGGAACGTTTAACCGAAATTTTAACTCGATTGACACAGATGATTGGTGCTCGAATTCTTAACATTTCTAGGCAGGACTATGAGCCACAGGGAGCTAGTGTAACTTTTTTGATTGCAGAAGAGGGTATGGTGCGTAAGCGGAGTGGTGAGACAGTGGTCGCGCATTTAGACAAAAGCCATGTAACAGTGCATACCTATCCTGAATACCATCCGGAGACTTCTATTGCTACGTTCCGGGTGGATATTGATGTGGCTACTTGCGGGCAAATTACGCCTTTGTCTACACTGGATTTTCTGATAGGAAGCTTTGATTCAGATATTATTACCATAGATTATCGCGTTCGGGGATTTACCAGAAATGTAGAGGGAGAAAAAATTTTTCTGGATCATAATATTTCATCCATTCAGAATTATATTCACGGAGATATTTTGAAAAAATACGATGCGGTGGATGTGAATATTTATCAGGCAAATATTTTTCATACCAAAATGCTGATTAAGGATTTAATTTTACAGAATTACCTGTTTAATTCCGACGTATATGAACTGCCCCCGCAGTTGAGGCTGAATATTACCAATGCCCTGCGCCGGGAAATGATAGAAATTTTCAGTGGTTGTAATGTATACCGGGAGGCGGAGCAATGATGGATCAAAACCGTGTTCCCATTTTAGAGGGATTAGAGAAAATTCGGCGTAACAGGCTGGTGCCTTTTGATGTGCCGGGGCACAAGCGAGGGAAAGGAAATCCTGAGTTGACCCAGTTCCTTGGGGAAGCCTGTTTGTCTGTCGATGTAAATTCCATGAAGCCCCTTGATAATTTGTGCCATCCTGTCAGTGTGATCAAAGAAGCAGAAGCACTGGCAGCTGAGGCATTTGGGGCAGCAAACGCTTTTTTTATGGTAGGGGGAACGACCTCGGCGGTACAGTCTATGATTTTATCTACCGTAAAGCGGGGCGATAAGATTATTCTTCCACGTAATGTGCACCAAAGCGTGATTCATGCTTTGGTGCTGTGCGGAGCAGTTCCGGTTTATATTAATCCGCAGACGGATAAGCGGCTGGGAATTGCTCTGGGTATGTCTATGACCGATGTAAAGAATACCATTGCCGCACATCCGGAGGCGAAAGCAATTTTGGTAAATAACCCGACTTATTACGGTATCTGTTCGGATTTGCGTTCCATTGTAGAGGTAGCACATGCGGCGGGACTCTTAGTCCTGGCAGATGAGGCGCACGGCACCCATTTTTACTTCGGAAAAGATATGCCGATTTCTGCTATGAAAGCCGGAGCGGATATGGCGGCGGTGAGTATGCATAAATCAGGAGGTTCTCTCACGCAGAGTTCTCTTTTGCTCTGTGGCAGCAATGTAAATGAGAATTATGTTCGCAAAATGATCAATTTGACACAAACTACCAGTGGTTCCTATCTTCTGCTCTCAAGCCTTGATATTTCCAGAAGAAATTTGGCGCTGCGGGGCGTTGAAATTTTTGAAAAAGTAAAACGTTTTTCTGAGTATGCCCGGGAGGAAATCAACGCAATCGGTGATTATTATGCCTATTCCAAAGAACTGATTAACGGAGATAGCGTTTATGATTTTGATACTACTAAATTGTCGGTGAATACGCTGAAATTAGGCCTTGCTGGTATAGAGGTGTATGATTTGCTGCGAGATGAATATGAAATCCAAATTGAGTTTGGTGATTTGGGAAATATTCTTGCCTATATTTCGGTGGGAGATAAAAATAAAAATATCGAGCGTTTAATTAGTGCGCTGAGTGAGATTCGGCGGCTATACAAAAGGGAAAATATAAAGCTGTGGGAGAGTGAATATATCAGTCCTGTTGTTGCCATGTCGCCGCAGGATGCTTTTTATGCAGATAAGGTCAGCCTGCCGCTTGAACAGTGTGCCGGAAGAATATGCGCGGAGTTTGTTATGTGCTATCCGCCCGGTATTCCCATTTTGGCTCCGGGAGAATGTGTAACCAAAGAATTGATTGGGTACATTCAGTACGCAAAGGAAAAAGGATGCACATTGACTGGCCCGGAGAGCATGGATGTAACTTCCCTTAATGTGCTGAAAGGAGAATAAAATGGACGATTTATGGTACAGTGAATACCACACGAAATCGGTGCGGTTTTCCATTCAAATACGGCAGCAGCTGCATTTTGAAAAAAGCAATTATCAAACTATATCTGTGTTTGATTCAGTGGAGTTTGGTCGCTTTTTGACATTGGATGGCGTTATGATGCTCACGGAGCATGACGAATTTATTTATCACGAAATGATTGTACATCCTGCCATGGCGGTTAATCCGGAAATAAAAAGTGTGTTGGTAATCGGCGCTGGGGATGGAGGCGTTGCAAGAGAAATAGCCAAATACAGCCAGATTGAAAATGTTGACCTTATTGAGATTGATGAAAGAGTGATTGAGGTTTGCAAAGAATATTTACCAAAGACAGCATGCGGGTTTGAAGATCCCCGGGTTCATGTACGTATTCAAGATGGCCTCAAATTTGTACGCCGGATAGAAAATACGTATGATTTAATTATTGTGGATTCAACGGATCCTTTTGGACCGGGAGAGGTATTGTTTACCAAAGAGTTTTATGGACATTGTTTTCACGCTTTGAAAGAAAATGGGATTTTGATCAATCAGCATGAAAGTCCATTTTATCCGGAAGATGCCCGTGCGGCAAGTTCGGCGCACCGGTGTATTTCTCAAGTGTTCCCGGTTAGTGAGGTATTTCAGGCGCATATTCCCACCTATCCGTCGGGACATTGGCTGTTTGGGTTTGCCTCTAAGAAGTTGCACCCAACAGCAAATTTGCAGGACGAACACTGGAATCAGCTTGGAATAGAAACCCGTTATTATAACACTCAGCTGCATCGGGGTGCGTTTTGCCTTCCGAATTATGTAAAGGAGATTTTGAACCATGCATAAAAATATACAGACTTTTCTGGCGTGTGATGCAGAGTACGAAGAAGCGGACGTTGTATTGTTTGGCGCTCCGTTTGACGGAACCACCTCGTTCCGCCCCGGAACCCGGTTTGGCCCTTCCGCAATCCGGAATGACTCGTTTGGCATCGAAACGTATTCCCCTTATTGCGATAGGGATTTAACAGAATGCAAAGTGTTTGACGGCGGCGATCTGGAACTCCCCTTCGGCAATACGGAGCGGGCGCTTTCTATGATTGAAGACTATGCGAAAACGGTTCTGAAAGCAGGCAAGAAGTTTGTTATGCTGGGAGGAGAGCATCTGGTTACTCTGGGGACAATTCGGGCCTTGATGCCGTTGCATCCGGACCTGCATATTATACATCTAGATGCACACACCGATCTTCGTACAGAATATCTGGGCGAGGCTCTGTCGCATTCCACCGTGATGTATCAGGTGTGGAAGCTGGCTGGGGATGGAAGAATTCATCAGTTTGGCATTCGGAGCGGTGAAAAATATGAATTTGAGTTTGCGGCTGCACATACCAAACTGCAAAAGTTTGATTTATCCGGCTTTAAGGAAATGACGGAAGTATTAAAGGACAAGCCAGTATATTTCAGTTTGGATTTAGATGTGCTGGATCCCTCCGTTTTTTGGGGAACTGGAACGCCTGAGGCGGGCGGTATTACGTTTAAAGAGCTGATGGAAGCGGTCCTGATGCTGCATCGGCTTCGTGTGGTAAGTTGTGATATCAATGAGCTGTCGCCGCATTATGACCCCAGCGGATGTTCTACTGCTGTGGCATGTAAATTAACCAGAGAAATTTTATTGCAAATTGCGAGATAAAGGAGAAGATAGCAATGGGAAAATGTTTGATTATAGGATGCGGCGGCGTTGCAAGCGTCGCTGTGCATAAATGCTGTCAGAACAGTGAAGTTTTTACAGAAATTATGATTGCAAGTCGTACCAAATCCAAATGTGATGCGTTAAAGGATAAATTGCAGGGAACCACCAAAACGAAAATCCATACGGCGCAGGTAGATGCGGACAAGGTGGATGAACTGGTAGCACTGATAGAGAAGTTTCAGCCGGATGTGGTGTTGAATCTCGCTTTGCCATATCAAGATCTCACCATCATGGATGCTTGTTTGATCACCAAAACACATTACATAGATACGGCCAACTATGAGCCGTTGGATACGGCGAAATTTGAGTATAAGTGGCAATGGGCTTACCGGGATAAATTCCGGGAAGCGGGGATTTGTGCCTTGCTGGGCAGCGGCTTTGATCCGGGGGTAACTGGTGTTTTTTCGGCTTACGCGCAAAAGCATTATTTTGATGAAATTCACTATATTGATATTTTGGATTGCAACGGCGGTGATCATGGGTATCCTTTTGCCACCAATTTTAATCCGGAAATTAATATTCGTGAGGTTTCTGCCAATGGAAGTTATTGGGAAAACGGCAAATGGATTGAAACCAAACCCATGGAAATTAAAAGGGAATATGATTTTGATGGGGTTGGAAAAAAGGATATGTATTTGCTGCATCATGAAGAATTAGAAAGTTTGGGAAAGAATATAAAAGGAATCAAAAGGATTCGGTTTTTTATGACTTTTGGACAGAGTTATTTGACCCATTTAAAGTGTCTGGAGAACGTTGGAATGACATCCATTGAACCGATCGAATATGAGGGACATCAAATTGTACCGCTGCAGTTTTTGAAAGCAGTTTTACCCGATCCAGCAAGTCTTGGACCTCGGACGAAAGGAAAAACAAATATTGGGTGCATTTTTCAGGGCGTGAAAGATGGCAAAGAACGCACTTATTATGTTTATAATGTGTGCGACCATCAGGAATGCTATAAGGAAGTAGGAAGTCAGGCAGTTTCTTATACTACCGGTGTTCCTGCAATGATTGGAGCTATGCTGGTGATGAACGGACAGTGGAATCGGCCAGGCGTTTGGAATGTGGAAGAATTTGATCCAGATCCCTTTATGGAAGCTTTGAACCGTTGGGGTCTGCCGTGGAAAGAAAACTTCCATCCTGTTTTGGTGGATTAATTATGAGGGAAAAACTATTTTCAGTAGAGACGCCGTGTTATGTCATTGATGAACAGCGTTTAATAGAAAATTTATCTATTCTTTCAGAGACGGCTAAACAGGCGGGGTGTAAGATTCTTTTGGCGCAGAAAGCATTTTCAATGTTTTCGCTTTATCCATTGATTGGGAAATACCTGGACGGAACCACTGCCAGTGGATTGTTTGAAGCGCGTTTGGGTCACGAAGAAATGGGAAAGGAAACCCATATTTTTTCTGCAGCATATCTTGAAAAGGATTTTGATGCTATTTTAAAAATCTGTGATCACATTTCCTTTAATTCTTTTGCACAATGGGAAAAATATAAGGCGCGCGCGATGGCGGCAGGGGCAAGCTGCGGCATTCGGATCAATCCGGAGCATTCCACCCAGGAGCACGCCATTTATGACCCTTGCGCCCCGGGTTCCCGGCTGGGCGTTACCGCAGAAGCCTTTCGCCCCGATTTGCTTGCGGGAATTGAAGGCCTGCATTTTCATACGTTGTGTGAGCAAAACAGCGATGCACTGATAGAAACGCTTGATGCAGCGGAAGAGAAATTTGGAATATATTTTTCACAAATGAAATGGTTAAATCTCGGCGGTGGACATCATATTACCCGCAAAGATTATGACCGCAGTGCTTTGATAAAACGTATTTTAAAATTAAAGGAAAAATATCAGGTTGAGGTTTATCTGGAGCCGGGCGAAGCAATCGCTTATTATGCAGGTTATTTAGTGGCTTCGGTGTTGGATGTGGTGCACAATGGTATTGATATAGCACTGCTGGATGCATCGGCCGCATGTCATATGCCAGATGTGCTTGAAATGCCTTACCGGCCTCCGTTAACAGAAAGTGCAATGCCGGGAGAAAAGCCATATAATTATCGTCTTGCAGGTGCAACCTGCCTTGCTGGAGATATTATCGGGGATTATTCCTTTGAATGTCCACTGGAAATAGGCGATCAGCTAGTTTTTGAAGATATGGCTATCTATACTATGGTCAAAAACAATACTTTTAATGGTATCTGCCTTCCATCTATTGCTGTTTTGCATTCAGACGGGACGATAGAAACTGTCAAGAAATTTGGATATAAAGATTTTCGGAGCCGGCTTTCTTGAATGAAGGCGGTAAGCGTGGATCTGATTTTAACAGATAACATTGCCTTGTCAAGCAACGCGAAAATGGGAAAAAACGGAAGTTTATTTTTTGTGGATATTTTTTATTGCAGGCGGTTCATACTAACGGTGCGAGGTGAAAGTATGGAACAATTGATTTGGAAAGACAGAAAAAAACTGCCGGATTTCCCTGCGGCAGAAGGGGAATATAAAACAGATGTTCTAATTATTGGTGGAGGCATCTGCGGTATTTTGTGTGCTTATTTTTTAAGCTGGGCTGGGGTAGACTATATGCTGGCAGAGGCCGGAAAGATCGGCCAGGGAATTAGCGGCTTGTCTTCCGGAATGATTACGGTACAGCATGGTTTGATTTATGATAAGATGCTGAAGGAGCTTGGCCGGGAAAAAGCACAGCTGTATTATAGAGCAAATCAGCAGGCTTTGGAGCGATATATTAGTTTGTGTCGGAATCTTGATTGTGGCTTTGAGCAAAAGACCGGATATGTTTATTCCCGTACGGACAGAAGTGCGATAGAGAAAGAAGTGCGTGCGGTACGGATTTTGGGTGGTACAGCTGAGTTTTCAGAACGGCATTCGCTGCCTTTTGGCATTGCTGGAGCAGTAAAAACACTGGGACAGGTACAGTTGGATCCGGAGCGTTTGATTGGATGTTTGGCACCGGGATTAAATATTTATGAACATACACGGATTGAAAAAATAGAAAAGGGACAGGCTTTTTTTAAAAAAGGGAAAATTACGGCAGAAAAAGTGATTGCGGCGGTGCATGCTCCAGAATTTACTGGTTGGGCCGGTCGTATGAAATTATACCGGCGGCAGGTAGATTCTGTTGTTTTAGATTCTTGTGCGCCAATGGATGGTATTTATTGTGATGCTGCCCGTGCAGGTTTGGCAATGCGAAATTGTGGCAGCGGGATTCTGGTTTCCGGAAATGGTCGCGGGGGAAAAACGCAGTTTCTTTCTGCGGTTTCAGAGTGCTGGCCACAGGCCAAAGTACTGCAATATTGGTCTGGACAGGAGTATATGAGCTTTGATGGTATTCCTTGTGTGGGACCGTGTCGCGGCAGACATGGAAAATTATATGTGGCTTATGGGTGGAATCGTTGGGGAATGACCAACGCTATGGCGGCGGCAATGCTGCTTCGGGATTTGGTGCTGGAGCGGGAAAATGAATATGCAGATTTGTATCTCCCTCAACGGAGCATAGGGAAACGTCAGTTGGTGGTGCATGGATGGAGTGCGCTGTCGCATTGGTTTTTGCCAGGATCAAAAAATCACTTTCAAAAGAAACATTGATTTTCAAAGAAAGTGGAAAAATTTTTATTCTATTTAAATAAAAGCCTTGACATAATGCAAATTTACGTATATAATCTATGTATTCAAAGATAATCAAAATAGTATATGTATAATTTTCCATAAATTGGAATATTGAGCTAAGAAACACAAATTTTGTGCTAAAATCGAAAATAAGGGCTGTGTTTTTACGGATAAGCAATTATGGAAAATGATGGTTCTATGAGACGTGCAACAGAAGAAAGAGGGATGGCATTGCGCATTAAGCATGGATTTATCTTAAAAGAGATTGCCGGCGAATATTATGCCATACCTGTGGATGAAAGTTATGAATCTTTTGGTGCAATGATAGCTTTGAATGAAACAGGTGCTTTTTTATGGCAGGAGTTAGAGACAGAGTGTAGTGTTTCTGCGTTGCAAGAGGCACTGGTAAAGAAATATGGAATAGAGGACGCGCTTGCGGGCAAGGCAGTTCAAGGATTCTTGGACTCCCTGCGGGAAAAATCACTTTTAGAAGGTGAAGCACGCTGAGTTTCTGTACGGCATAGGAGGAAGGCATGACGCAAAATTTTTTCAAAAGGTTTTTGCGTGGGGCATGGCGTAATATATTGGTTCTTTCTCTGCTGGGAATGGGGGCTTCGGCCTGCGGGGTTTATCTTGCGTTGGTTTCCAAGCGTGTGGTAGATACAGCAACAGGACAAATGCAGGGAGCGCTGTTGCAGGAAGGCTTGGTGCTTGCAGCTGTGATCATTATACAGCTTGTGCTTCAAGTTTGTGTGACAACTCTGCATGTACATACTTCGGCCTCTGTCAAATTCAAAATGCAATCTTATCTGACAGAACGTTTTTTGAAAAAAGAAAAACTTTCAGCTGACCGATTTCATTCCGGAGAGCTGGTACACCGGCTTTCGGGAGATACATTGATTGTTGCAGAAGGGATAGCGGAAATTGTACCGGCTTTTGCTGCCATTGGTGCAAGAGTTCTGCTGAGTTTTGTCGCACTTTTGATGTTGGATTCGATTTTGGCCGTTTTGTGTGTTGCAGCTGGCTTGGTTACCTTGTTTGCGGCACATCTTTATAGAAAGAAAACCGGTGTGTTATTTCGGGAAACCCGGGAAAGTGAAGGAAAAATTCGTTCCTTTCTTCAAGAAACTGTGAAGAACCTGGCGGTTATCAAGGCATTTTCCGTATATTCGGTTATTCAGCGTCAGTTAAAAAAATTGCAGACAGTTTCTTATGATTTGACGATCCGGAAAAATCGTGTTAGTATAGGCGCAAATGTTTGTTTTTTTACAGCAATGACAGCCGGGTATTATGCCGCGTTGGCATGGGGGGCATGGAGGCTTTCCTGCGGAGAAATTACATTTGGTACCTTGACTGCTGTTTTGGGGCTTACCGGTGATGTGACGGGGCCGTTTCGGCAACTTGCCTCATTATTTCCGCAGTATATGTCGGTTTGCGCTTCTTCAGACCGTCTGGAAGAACTGGAAGGATTGCATGAAGAAGAATTGCTTCCTGAAATAGAGCCAGAACCGTTTTATCAGAAAATGAAGGCAATTGAACTTCGGAATGTACGTTTTTCTTATGGTGAAGGCGAGGTATTGACATCGATATCCGGGATTTTTCCAAAAGGACAGTTGACAGCGGTGACCGGACAGTCCGGAGCCGGTAAAAGTACGCTTTTGAATATACTGGCGGGGGTACTCAAACCGGAATCCGGCGAGATGCTTGCCTTGCTGGAACAGGAAACGGTAGAGCTAAATAGTGCTTATCGAAAATTATTTGCCTATGTACCACAGGAATTTTTATTGCTGAGCGGTACGGTGGTTGAAAATATAACATTGTTTGATGAAAATCCGGATATGGAATATGTGAAATTTTGTATCCGAGTCGCAGAACTGGAAGAAGTAGTAAAGAATTTGCCTCAGGGAATGGATACTTTTCTAGGAGAAGACGGCAGCCGTTTGTCCGGTGGCCAGCGTCAGCGGATGGCCATTGCCCGGGCGCTTTACAGTCGAGCTGGTGTGCTTTTGCTGGACGAATCCACGTCGGCACTTTCGGCAGATGCGGAAAAAAAGATTCTTGACCGTTTGAAGCAGTGTGGAAAAACTGTAATTTTGGTCACCCACCGTAAAACGGCAATGAGTTTGTGTGATCACGTCTTTGTGATGAAGGGCGGTCATATAGATGAACAATTCTAAGGAGGAGATGTGCGTGTTTAAGAAGGTAGTTAGTTTGGTTGTGGGTATATCCTGTGCTGCGGCGGCAATGGGAGTGTCCGCTGTAACAGTAAGTACATCTAGTACTTATGGCACAGATGGAACCATTAATGTTAAAACAGAAGTAGGCGGTGTGAACGGCGGAGATGTTTTAACATATCTTGCTTATGCCAAAGCTGTGTCGGATTTAGAAATGCTTGAGGGAAATCAGATTGTATATATCGACCAGCAAACGGTTCCGGAGGCTGAAACTACATATAATTTTCAATATGTAACCGATCAGACAGATATTGAAGCCAATGTTAAGGTGGGCGGAATTGTTAACGACTCTGCGATAACACCTTCTGATGACATTTTGACGGGTCCTGTTTGTATGGTAACAATCAACGGCGACACTTCTTCTGTTGCTGTTCCCTATGCAGAGTCCGGTTTTGTAAAAGTAGCGTATGCGCTTTCCGGAGACATAACAGCGATTTCTGTAAACGGTGTATCACTTGCAGAAGATGAATGGTTTGTGGCGGCAGATGGTATTTGGGTTGCTGCCAGTAAGTTTACTGACAATGCTGCTACCATGACGATTACGGAAGATAGTACTTCTGCTGCGGCGATTGATACGCTGGCATTGGGGTATTTAAATGCCGATACATATGAAGGCGATGCCATCGGCAGACACTCTGTGATTGCGGCAGGACAGATTGCTGGATATTCTGCTGACTATGGTATTTTATTTGGGGCTTCCGAGGCAGATGTTACGAAATATACCAATCTGTTTGATCAAGGCGGAAATGCGTATCCTGCTTTGGGCAAAGGTACCGATGGCAAATTTACAGTAAAGCTGTATGATTTTAATAATGCAACGACCAATCCTTTTACTGGTAATGTTGCTTATGCTCGGACGTACTGCAAAACAGGTGAAAATACCTATGTCTACGGTTCCATTTATCAGGTAGATATTTCCGGTGGTTCTGATACAAAGGGTGAAGAAGTGAAACAAGCTTCTCAGTCAAATGTAGATCTACAGGCTGATGTATTTGTGGATTTGACGGAGCCTTCTGTAAATGAACCGGTGGAAAAAGAAGCATCGACAGAGGTCACTGAGAATGAAGTGGCAGAAACTGTAGATGAGATAGTGGAAGATACTGCTGAAGAGGCAGAATTGGTACAGGAACCGGTGGAAGAGACAGAAGAAGTAGTACCGGAAGTAGAAAAGGAAGAAACTGCTGCCGAAACCAATGCGGTCAGCGCGGATATAGAATAGATCATTGAGGAGGAAGGACAGATGAAAAAGTTTGCTTTTGAAGGAGCCGGGGTAAACGGCTTTGAAATGCCCAGCTTGAAAGTGGTAGGGCTGGAAAAAGAAAGTAATATTGCTTTTGCAACGCCTAATACCGTGTATAAGCCAAAGAGTGGCGGCGGTTTTACTCATGAAGATAAATTGCGTGCAGCGTTGGCAGATGAGCTGGATATTTTGGATATGAACGTGAGCGGAGCAATTAGTGGTTGACGTTTATGTTATACACAATTTCAGACCTTGTATTGGATGTACAGGGTGGCAGTGATGAGTTAAGCGAGCGTATGGCAGGGTATGCGCTCTCCCCTTTACAGCGGGGAGGGCGCTCTTGTGATATAAAGATATTGGTTGAAAAAAAGAAAAAAATAGCCCTTCCTGCTGGAGAGCCAATGGGACGGTCCGGGATTTGGAAGCTGATGCGTACGGAAGTGGGATATACGGTATACCGAATTTTGCCGGGATTTGACGATATGGTCAGCGTGCGCATGGATTTTCAATCAAATGAAGCAACGCTTTCCCTTTTATCTCTTGACGATGATAATAGAGATAGGAGGGATTTTATTTTTGCGGGACAAGCTTTTTCCAATTTGATTCTTACGAAGGATAGGATAGTTTTGCATGGATCTTGCATTGCATATCGTGGAAAAGCAATTATTTTTTCCGCTCCATCGGGTACGGGAAAGAGTACTCATACAGGTCTTTGGGCAGAAAATCTGAAAGATGTCATTTATATCAATGATGATACCCCGGTGGTTGATGTAAGTCATGCCGATGGAGCTGTATTTGCCTGTGGAAGTCCATGGAGTGGAAAAAACCAGAAAAATACTAATGTTATCGTACCGCTTTGTGCGGTAGTTTTTTTGGAACGTGGGACAGAAAATGAAATTTGTCCAATTGGAAAAACGGAGGCCATGGCTCGCTTGCTGGGTGAGGTGCGCAAATTGCCGCTCCGTTGTTTTGTGGAACGGGCGGCGGAAAATTGCGGCAAATTGATTTGCAGAGTTCCTGTTTATAGACTGCGTTGTAACATTTCTTATGATGCCGTAGAGACGGTGAGAAGGGAGTTATCACTATGAAAAAGTTTTTTATGGTTATTCCGGTTTGTGTTTTTTTGCTGTATTTGACAGCTTTTTCGCAGACGCCATTTTCAGATCTTTCTGATACGCATTGGGCATGGAGTGCAGTGGAGAAAATGTATTCGGACGGTCGTGTGAATGGTTATCCGAACGGAGAGTTTAAACCGGATCAGGAGGTCACACGCTGGGAATTTGTCAAGATGACTGGCGGAGACCCTGATGTATTGGAAGATCCGGATCGTCCTGCATCGCGGGATGAAGCCGCGGAAATTTTGTGGGAAAGAGCTGGCAAACCAGAAACTCATGCATCATCGGCCATTACACGACATAGTGAAAACCCTAATGCGGCTGCATGGGCATATTCTTATGGAATTATGCAAGGGGAAGACGGGTTCAATCTGCGCTTTTCTTCTTCATTGACACGAGCAGAGGCGGCAATCATGATTGTCCGGGCTGAACAGGAATCTTTACAGCAGACCAGTCTGACCGATACGATTGCCCCGGTTATCTTAGAGCGGATATGGAACAGTTTTCAAACGGGAATTCCATATGAACCAGAGGCTGGACTCACAAATGGGTATTTGGCACGGCTGGCACTCCAAATTGGTTATGAAACACAGGATCTAAATTATGATACCTTAAAGGAACAGCCGGATTTTGATGGAACATTTGCAAGAGATATTCAGTTGGTTTGCCAGGAATGTCTGGGAGAGGATATGGCATCTGAGGAATATATGATGCAACCAGTAAACAGACAGGATGCAGTGGCTCTTTTAACTTTTTATGCAATGAAACAGGCCATGGGGACTTTAGAATATGCAGCAGGGCAAACGTATCCGGATGTGACGGAAGCAGGACCTATGGCAATGATCGGACTGGAATACGCGTATAATAAAGGTCTTTGCTTGAATCCGAATGGCAGTCTGGGGGCAAAAGAACCAGCATCTATGAAGGATATTGCTTGTATTCTTCTTCAATTAGACGACATCATTGGTTTTTCAAAATCATTGGGAAATGCCCATGTTACCCATTTTTTGAAACAGGCAGACCTTTGGCCGGAGCATGCGGAGGAGTATGCATATATTTTAGATGAAATACCAGTTGAAATATACGATACAGTCATGACAGACCAAGGCAAGCCGGTGGAGTCATATCAGTTTGCAAAAAACTTTGATTTGACCCTGGTTGACTTTTTAAATAAGATTTCTCAGACTTTTCCAAGTTCAGTAAAAGCAGAATGGACCCTTTGGCCTTCATTGGTGGTAGAAACTAAAGAAGATACGATTTTGCGGGCAGGGCTTGTTATTACCGAAAATCCGGAAGGTCTTTCTCTGAACCAATTGCTAGAACAAAATGATTTTACAGAAACCTATACAGGCGACCAGTTTATTGTGGATATTGCGGTGGGCGGTTTGGTGATGGATGTTACCATTGATGCGGAAAATTATCGGGCGCTTCGTGCATTTCCCGGAAAGGAATAAGAAAATATGAACGAGGAATTCAGTATAAATAGCATTTTATCCATATTGCTGCCAAAGTGGCCGGTTATTTTTCTAAGTACAGTTGCACTGGGTATGGCGGCGCTTTTGATCTCTTTATTTTTGATACAGCCTGTCTATGTTGCGGGTGGGACACTATATATTACTGGAGATGTGACCGCAGTATCAGGGGCTGTGAAACAAAATACCAATTTGAGTGATTTGATGCTTTCCCAGGAATTGGCAAAAACATATGGACAGATTTTGAGTAGCAATACATTTTTTAAAACAGTGGCGCAAGAGAGCAATACAAATTATACTTATGAACAGATTCAGCGGCTTACTTCAATTAGCAATGTGGAAGAAACTGGATTACTAGCAATTAGTGTTAGTCATACCAAGCCACAGGTGGCATGTGATCTGGCAAATACTATTTTACGGCTTGCTCCTTCGGAAATTGAGAGAATTGTGGTGGGCGGTAGTGCAGTTATCATTGATCCTGCAGAATTGCCTGAAGCACCAGCGTCTCCAAATATTCCGAAAAATACTGTAATTGGAGCATTTGCAGGATTGATTTTGTCAGTTCTTATTATCTTTTTACGGGATATGTTTGATCATTCTATTAAAACAGCAGATGATATAGAAAATTCTTTTTCTTTGCCTATTTTGGGTATGATCCCGGCTATGGAAAGCCGAAAAGTGCGAGGCATAACTGTAAAATAGTGTTTAAGCGGAGGAACCCGCTTTTCAGAAACTCCTGAAGAAAATAACTTCGGGAGTTTTTTACTTGCAGATGCTTTTGAATATAAAATAATTTTAGACAAAAAAGTTTAATAAAGTCGGAGAAAATGACTTTGTATGGCTGAAAGAAGGGAAAGGAATGAAAGAAACACAAGAAAATATTTGCCGGGCGTGTCCCCGCGAATGTGGGATAGACCGGAGTAAAACAGTTGGATTTTGCGGTTGTGGAAAAAAAGTGCGATTGGCACGGGTGGGAATGCATATGTGGGAAGAACCCTGCCTTTCCTATGGAAATGGTTCTGGAACTATCTTTTTTTCGGGTTGTAATTTGCGGTGTGTTTTTTGTCAGAATTACCGAATATCTCATGAACATCAAGGACGAGAGATTACCATAGAAAAACTCGCTGAAGAGATTTTGCGCTTGCAGAAGGAGGGGGCGTCTAATATCAATTTTGTAACACCCAGTCATTATACTGAAAATTTGGCCATGGTTTTGAAAATGGTACGGGGACGTCTGCACATTCCGGTAGTATATAATAGTTCTGGATATGATAGTGTTGAAGCATTAAAGAAATTAAATGGGTTGATTGATATTTATTTACCGGATTTGAAGTATTATTCTCCGATGCTTAGCAAACGATATTCCGGAGCAGAGAATTATTTTTCTGTTGCAGCCAATGCGCTGAAGGAGATGTGGCGACAGACGGGTTATGCTGCTTTTGACCGGCAGGGACATATGACTAAAGGTGTTTTGGTGCGACACCTGGTGCTGCCTACGCATACGGATGACAGTATGAAAATATTCTCTTATTTGGCAGAATGTTATGACCCAGCGAAAATGGCAGTCAGTGTGATGAGTCAATATTTTCCCGCATACAAGGCATCGAAGTTTAAGGAACTTCAGCGCCGCATTACGGCGCAGGAATATGACAGAGTGGTAAATTATGTAGTGGATTTAGGCTTTTCCGTGGGCTTTCTTCAGGAAAGGAGTGCTGCGAAGGAGGAATATGTGCCAGATTTTGATTATTGAAGGGAGGACAAATGTTTTCCATATAAAGCGTTAAGGCCAGAACAATATATTTACTCGTTACCCCTGTCGGCGTTTTGCAGTAATTGCTGGCGGCGGTATTCGGTGGGAGTGATGTGATAATACTTGCGGAACATACGGTTAAAGGTGCGTATGTTTTGAAAACCACAAGCGTATGCGATTTCGGTAAAGCTTTCTCCGCTAACTTCCATGCGTACCGCGGCTCTTTCCAGCCGAAATGCAGCCAGATAATCCATAAAGCTCATACCGGTTGCTTCTTTGAAATAGTGAGCAAAATAATAGCGGGAATAACCACAAAAGCTGGCCATATTGTCTAAGCAAAGTGGTTCGGTATAATGTTTTTTGATATAATCACTGACCTGTTTTAACAGTTGGGTTCGTTTTTCTAATCTTTTTCGGTTTTCGGCACATATGGAAACAAAATTCAAATTTCGTAGAAAAAGACAGGTCAGACGGTTGATCTGCTGATTGACTGCAAATTCATAACCCCATTCTTTCATGGTTCCTTCTGCCGCAATATTTTGAATGCTATCCCGAAAGGCGCTGTAAGATGGATGTTTTGGGGACAAAGGCTGTTCGGTTACTCTGAGTTGGGCGAAATTAATTTTTTCATTGGGAGAGTGGGGAAGATATTTGATGATATAAATATGGTTGTTTTCAGAGGATTGAAAACTGTGGATTTCTCCGGGCATAAAGAAGCAAATATCTCCCTTGGACAGGCGTAATTCTTGGTTTTCTGTATTAACATTCAGTTCGCCTGTTATGACATAAATTACTTCAATTTCTTCGTGAAAATGCGCAATATAATTGATGTTTTCCATGGAAAAATCAAGGTATGGATAAAAATCCGCAGCGCAGTGTATATCTTCAAAATAAATCCTTTCCAAAACAAATTCACCCCTTTTCCTTAGTATAGCATAATTTTAAAAAAAAGCAATATCTGTCCAGCTTACGGCAAAAAAGGGATAGCTTTTTTGCATTGACCATGCTATGATAAAACAAAATGATAACGAAGGAATGTGGTTATTCCGTTTTATGCAGGTCTGCCGTAAGCGGGAGAAATTATTTTGCAGACCGGAAAGGTAAATGAATGATGACTGAATTTTTCCCTTCAATTTCTAAAATTACATATGAAGGACCAAAATCCAAAAACCCGCTGGCATTTAAGTACTATGATCCGGAAAAAATTGTTGCGGGAAAACCGATGAAGGAGTCTTTGAAATTTGCTATGTCCTATTGGCACACCCTTTGCGGTGAAGGGGTTGATATGTTTGGTGCAGGTACGGCAGACAAGTCGTTCGGCGGTAGTGATGAAATGGGAATCTACAGAAACAAGGTATATGCCGGTTTTGAACTGATGCATAAACTGGGCATAGAGTATTTTTGTTTTCATGATAAGGATATAGCGCCTGAAGGCCGCACCTTACAGGAATTTTATACAAATCTTGACAGCATTGTTCCGCTGATCAAAGAGCAGATGAAGAAATATGATATTAAGCTTTTATGGGGAACAGCTAACTGCTTTAACCATCCGCGGTATGTGCATGGCGCGGGAACTTCCTGTAATGCGGATGTGTTTGCTTATGCGGCAGGTCAGATCCGTAAGGCGCTTGATATTACTATGGAACTGGGCGGTAAGGGTTATGTATTCTGGGGAGGCCGGGAAGGTTATGAAACCTTGCTGAATACGAATATGGCGCTGGAACAGGATAATATGGCCCGCTTGATGCGGATGGCTGTAGAATATGCCAGATCCAAGGGATATACTGGTGATTTTTATATCGAACCGAAACCGAAGGAACCGACTAAGCATCAGTATGACTTTGACTCTGCCACTGTTTTAGGATTTTTGCGCAAATATGGTTTGGATAAGGATTTTAAACTGAATATAGAGGCCAATCATGCTACTTTGGCAGCACACACTTTCCAGCATGAACTTTGTACAGCAAGGATTAATGGCGCTTTTGGTTCCATTGATGCCAATCAGGGGGATCCACTTTTGGGATGGGATACAGATCAATTCCCAACAAATGTATATGATGCAGCGCTTTGCATGCTTGAGGTATTAAAAGCAGGTGGATTTACTAACGGTGGCTTGAATTTTGACGCAAAGGCCCGCAGAGCTTCTATGAATGCGGATGATTTGTTCCTGTCTTATATTGCGGGAATGGATACTTTTGCATTGGGGTTAGAAGTGGCAGATGCATTATTACAGGACGGTAGGCTGGATGAATTTGTAAAACAACGGTATGCGTCTTACCAGAGTGGAATTGGCCAGGCAATTGTAAACGGAGAGACTTCTCTTGAGCAGCTGGCGGATTATGCACTGTCTTTGGGTGAAGTACAGGATCATAACAGCGGCAGACAGGAGTACTTGGAAGCAGTTGTCAATTCTGTGATGTTTCGTCGATAATAAAATTTACACACACTACACACAGTATGCGCCGCCTTCAAAAGGCGGCGCAGGAGGTTTATATAAATTATAAAGAAATGAGGCGGTATGGTGCGTTATTTAATCGGAATCGATATAGGTACCTCTGGGACCAAAAGCGGGCTGTTTGATTTGGATGGAAAAATGCTGAGTTCCAGCACGGTGGAATATCCGATGTATCAGCCGCAGAATGGCTGGGCAGAACAGGACCCGGAGGATTGGTGGAAGGCGGTTTGTTTGACGTTGAAGGAGATCACGCGGGATATTGATTCTGCTGATATTGCGGGGATTGGTTTGTCCGGGCAGATGCATGGATTGGTGATGCTAGATAAAAATGGAAATGTGCTAAGACCTGCTATTTTATGGTGTGACGGGCGGACGGCGGCGGAATGCCAGCAGGTTACGGAACGGATAGGAAAGGAACGCCTGCTGCAAATTACCGCGAATCCGGCATTGGCAGGATTTACCGCTTCTAAGATCCAATGGGTAAAAAATCATGAGCCGTGGATTTATGAACAGTGCCGGCATATTCTTTTACCTAAAGATTATGTTCGTTATCGGTTAACCGGGGAATTTGCAACAGAGGTTTCGGATGCCAGTGGGATGCAGCTTTTGGATATTAAAAACCGTTGCTGGAGTGAGGAAGTTCTAACAAAATTGGAAATTGATAAAAACTTGCTGGCCAAGGTTTATGAAAGCCCTGAGGTAACTGGCAGGGTATCAACTGCTGCGGCGGAAGAAACTGGGTTATGTGCGGGCATTGTGGTTGCAGGCGGAGCTGGTGACAATGCGGCTGCGGCAGTAGGTACTGGGGCAGTAGAAGACGGAAAGGCATTTACCACTATTGGAACCAGTGGCGTGGTGTATGTACATACTTCTGAAATGGCAGTGGATTTACAGGGAAGAGTACATACTTTTTGCTGTGCAGTGCCAGGACAGTGGCATGTTATGGGGGTGACTCAGGCGGCCGGGTTGTCGCTAAAATGGTTTCGGGATCAGTTCTGCGGGGAAGAAAAAAATACAGCCAAGCAAATGCAGGTTGATCCATATTATTTAATGGATCAAGAAGCAGCGGCTTCTCCCATTGGATGTAATCGTTTGCTGTACTTGCCCTATTTGATGGGAGAGAGAACCCCTCATCTCGATCCGTCTGCGCGCGGTGTATTTTTTGGATTGTCTGCTGTCCACCAGAAACGGGATATGATACGGGCGATAATGGAGGGGGTATGTTATTCCTTGCGGGATTGTTTAGGTATTTTAAAAGAAATGGATGTTTGTGTCTCGGATATGACTGCCTGCGGGGGCGGAGGAAGCAGCTCTTTGTGGCGGCAGATGCTGGCGGACGTGTTTCGATGTGATGTATGCACCATGGTTTCCAAAGAGGGACCGGCGTTGGGGGCGGCAATTTTAGGGGGGACAGCTGCCGGTGTATATGCTTCAGTGCAGGAAGGGTGCAAAGCTGTTATCAAAAAAGATAGTGTGCTGAAATTCTGTGAAGCTGATTCAATAGTGTATGATAAAATATATCGGATTTATCAAAAATTATATCCGGCGCTGAAACCAGTATATCAAGAATTGGAATTATGCTAGAAAAAAGACTCGGAACTACAAAATTCCGAGTCTTTTTTTGCTAATGTGTATCATATTTCAAAGAGATATGGCAATAGATAGCCACTGAGTAGTAGAATTTTTACCTTGAAAAATAAATTCATTCATTACGCAATTTTATTCAGCTTTGCAGCATATTGACTCTTTCTGCGAGCCGCGGTATTCTTGTGAAGAATCCCTTTTGCAACAGCCTGATCTGTCTTTTTAACAACGAAGTTATAAGCTTCAGAGGCAGCTGCCTTACCCTCTTTTAAAGAGGCCTCAAACTTTTTAATTGCAGTTTTGAGTTGAGACTTAAGCATCTGATTTTGAAGAGTCTTGGTTTTAATTACTTTTACTCTTTTCTTTGCAGATTTAATATTAGGCATGGTTTCACCTCCAAATCATCAATATTCATAGACGTGCTGTGGCGCACGAAAACAGAGGCTAAAAAGCCTCTGCCTTTTTACATCAGTAATGTATATTCTACCATGCTTTTCAATAAAATGCAAGTCTTTTTTTAAAAAATTTTTAATTTTACATAAAAATCAAGCAACAGGCCGAAACTATCCAAAAAGGAGATGAAAAAATGAGCGAAAACACACGCTGTGATCTTGCGGTTGAAGCAAGAGAAATGCTGACAGAAGCCCATGGAGAAGAGTACGAAATCCCTGGCGTTGAAGTGAAACAAAAGACGGTAGGAGGGTATATCTATGTTACAAGTGTGCAAGTAAAAACGGAAGAAGGAGCCAAGCATCTCGGCAAGGAAAAAGGCGATTATGTAACGGTGGAAATGCCTGCTCGATTTTTTGGACAGCAGAAAATATACGAAGAAATGTGCAAGACATGTGCCGAGGTTTTGAAACACTTATCTGAAAAAATTTTAACTTCAGAGCAGGATACTGTTTTAGTCGTTGGTTTGGGAAATTGGAATATTACAGCAGATGCGCTTGGCCCGCGTGTTATAGATTCTTTGATGATTACCCGGCATCTCAAGGAATATATGCCGGAGGAAATTGATGAAGGAATACGCCCGGTATGTGCGATATCACCTGGAGTATTGGGATTAACGGGGATTGAAACCGGTGAGATTGTAAAAGGACTGGTACAGCGTGTTCAGCCGCGTATGGTCATTGCAATTGATGCATTGTGTTCCAGAAAGGTAGAGCGAGTTAATACAACCATCCAGTTCTCAGACACAGGCATAACGCCCGGCGAAGGAATAGGAAATAAACGACAGGCATTAAATGAAGACACATTAGGAGTCCCTGTACTGGCTATTGGCGTCCCAACTGTAGTGGATGCGGCAACAATAGCAGGTGATTCCATTAATTGGGTTTTGCGCCGGCTTAGTAATGAGGCAGGAGAAAAACATCCGCTGTACCGTGTCTTTTCAGAATTGGAAGGTGAGGATAAGTATGAATTAATTCGAGAATCTATTGCCCCGGCCTTTGGGAATTTTATTGTCGCTCCAAAAGAGGTGGATGCTGTTATTGCAGATATTTCTGATGTGATTGCAAATGGAATTAATATTTCTTTGCATAAAGGGATTGGGCTTTCGGATATTGACCGATATGTGTGATATATTCCATATTTTAGAAATACGGATTTGCAATGAAAATCCGTATTTTCTTTTTATAATAATTTAATTACCGAAAAAAGGCCCTGACTTTTTTCTTTAAAGTATTGACTTTTGCAGGGGATATGATATAATATCGAAGTAGAATATCTACAATTATTATGTAGTTTTGTTCGCTTACGCCTTGCAGCGTGGCAAAATGGGCGGGAGCGCTTTGTATTTTTATATGGATTTTAGGCACAAAGAAGGTGGTTTGGAGAGGAGCGGTGTTTTTTGACAGGAGGGCAAAAGAAAGGACGGAAAAAGTTTTGGCGTTTGAAAAAAAAGGAGGAAGGCCGTCCACAGGATAAAATTCTATCCAAAGATACACCGTTTTATACGAAAGAAGCTTATAAAGCTTTAAGAACCAATCTGATTTTTTCTCTTCCTGATGCGGGCAGTAAGGTAATTATTATCACCAGTGCAAGTCCGGGAGAAGGTAAGTCTACCAATAGTTTAAACCTTGCAATTACATTTGCGGAAATGGGTGCAAAAGTGTGTCTGGTGGATTGCGATTTACGTATGCCAAAGCTGGCTGGATTGATGTCTCAGAAAGGGGTGCCGGGACTCAGCAATACGTTAGTACATTTGAATTCCTTGGAAGAGGTGCTCCGCCATACAAAATATGAAAATTTAGATTGCATTTATGCAGGAGAGATTCCACCTAATCCAGCAGAACTTTTGGTTTCTGAGAAAATGGATGAGATTTTGACTTCACTACGGGAACGTTATGATTATATTTTTCTAGATACACCTCCGGTAAATACAGTTACTGACGTATCTTTGCTTGCTGGTAAGGCGAATGGTACTGTATTGGTGGTTCGACAGGGTGTAACGGTAAAAGAAGATCTGTCGGAAGCCGTACATCAGCTGACTTTTGTAAAGGCAAAAGTGTTGGGAGTTATTCTTAATGACACGGTGCAGAACGGTAGTAAAGGATATCGTTATGACAAGGGACGTTATGCGATGGAGGAGTCATCTGCAGGTAAAAAAGCAGAGGGATAAATAATGGTAGATTTTCATACTCATATTCTTCCTGGAATGGATGATGGTAGTAGCAGCGTTTCACAAACGCTAGAAATGCTGCAAGAAATGCATCAACAAAATATTTCTACTGTGGTGGCGACCCCGCATTTTGATATGCGGAAGGAGAGTATAGATGATTTTTTAAAAAGAAGGGATGAATCGTTCGGAAAATTACAGGAATGTTTGCTGGGTCCCAAAATGATTTTGGGTGCAGAAGTTCTTTTGTGTGGGAGCTATTTACATCATATAGAAGGGCTTGAAAAGCTGTGTATTGGTAGAACGCGGTATATGCTGATTGAGGGGTTTACAGAACCCTGGGGGATAGAAATGCAGCATAGTTTATCCCGGTTGATGACAGAAAGAAATATTATCCCTATTTTAGCGCATATGGAACGATATTACGGCATTCCTAAGAATCGGGAAATTATGTATGCATTGTGGCAGCAGGGCGCAGTATGGCAAATGAATGCGCAGGTTTTGTTGAGAAGATGGACAAGACGTTTCGGATTGCGTATGCTTCGTAAGGGTTTTGTACAGGTTTTGGGTTCGGATTGCCATGATATGCAGCTTCGTCCGCCGAACTTGGGAAAGGCTGTAGAAGTTGTGCAGCGGTATGCCAGTATGGATGTCTTACATGAGATAGAGGTTTGCTCTGAAAAAATGATTTCAGATGAATAAAATGGTTAAGCACTGTTCTGCTGTTGTATTCTGGCGGAAATGCGTTGGAGGGAAAGCCATGAGTTTTTTGAAGCGTATCACAAGAAACCGATATTTGTTGATAGGGGATTTTTGTTTTATTTTCATCTCTTATTTGCTTACTGTCGGTTTAGTGTATCAGCAACAGTATTTCTTTGAAATTGTGATTCGTAACTGGGCTTTTTTCGCTATTTCTGCAGCGGTATTCTTGGGTATGATGCATGTTTTTGGTTGTTACCGGGTTTATTGGATTTATGCTGGAACCAAAGATTACGGCAGGGTGGTTGCAGCGTGTTTACTGGCAGGATTGGTTACGGATCTCTTGTGCGAAGTTTATTCTGACGGTGGGTTTTATTTAAAAGCTAATATTTTGGCTTCTGGTATGATGGCCGTGAGTATGATAGGTTTGCGCATGGCAGTTCGTGTACTGGGAAAGCTGGTTTGCGTTTCCTTGTGTGAAGAACAGCGCAGAACACAGAGTGGCCGTCTCAAAAATGTATTGATTATTGGAGCCGGAAGGCTTGGAGTTACTTTGGCAAAAGATATTAGCTATAACGAAGATATGAATTATCATATTTTAGGTTTTGTAGATGATGACCCGGCCAAGTTAAATGCGATTATTGCGGGCGTCCGGGTTTTGGGTACTACAGCTGAAATTCAGAAACTTTGTAATGATTTAAAACCGGATGAATTGATTATTGCGGTTTCCTCTGCTAGTGTTCAGGCGCGGAAACGTATGATTCAGCTCTGCGGTGAAACAGATTGTAAACTTAAAATTCTACCTGGATTGGCCGATTCATTGAAAAGTCGGAATAGTGTGTCTTATATACGCGAAGTAGAAGTGGAGGATCTGTTGAAAAGGGAGCCAATTCAGTTGGATAACCGTGCTATTATGCGGGATATCCGCGGCAAGGTGGTTATGGTAACAGGCGGAGGTGGCTCCATTGGTTCTGAATTGTGTCGCCAGGTTATGCGATTTTTCCCGCAGAAATTAATTATTTTAGATATTTATGAAAATAATGCTTTTGAATTGGAAAATGAACTAAAAGACAGTTTTCCTGGTTATGATATTGAGGTGGTTATCGCATCTGTTCGGGACAGAAAGCGGATGGAAAAGGTTTTTGAGCAATATCGTCCGTATCTGGTTTTTCATGCGGCGGCACACAAACATGTCCCGCTGATGGAAGCCAACGCTATGGAAGCGGTCAATAATAATGTTTTTGGTACATATTATACTGCTTGCTGTGCAAGTAAATATGGAACCAAGCGTTTTATCTTGATTTCCACGGATAAAGCGGTGAACCCCACCAGTGTAATGGGAGCTACAAAACGTATTTGCGAAATGATTGTGCAGTCAATGCAGACAGTAAGTAAAACAGAGTTTGTGGCGGTGCGGTTTGGAAATGTATTGAATTCCAATGGTTCGGTGGTTCCTTTGTTTAAACGGCAGATCAAAAATGGCGGACCTGTTACGGTGACACACCCGGAAATTACCCGATTTTTTATGACGATACCGGAGGCAGCGCAATTGGTGCTGCAGGCGGCAGCTTTCGCACAAGGTGGTGAGATCTTCGTATTGGATATGGGCGAGCCGGTTAAAATTTATGATTTGGCAAAGAATTTGATACGGCTGTCTGGGTTGCGTTTGGGTGTAGATATCAATATTGAGATTACTGGACTGCGGCCGGGAGAAAAATTGTATGAAGAATTGTTGATGAATGAGGAAGGCTTGAAAAAAACATCACATGACAAAATTTTTATTGGTACTCCGTTTTTTAATGATATAAACAAACTGAAAGAAAACCTTGCGTTGTTGAAGTCGGCTGTTGCTTCACAGAATAATGAAATTGTAAAAAATGCCATTGCACAGGTGGTACCTACTTATATTAGAAAAATAGAAGAAGTGTCTATTCAAACAGAAGAGGTGGAGAACAGCGTGAAAGAAAAGGTGATGGAGAAAAAGGCAGCAGGCCAGCAGCTAGCAGCAATTTAACAGTTGCGCTGCAGTAGCTGGATGGGTTACATCTGAGAGGAGTGACAGGCAAAATGGCAAAGAAAACAAGAAAGACTGGATGGATCGTCGCTTTGTCAGTAATTGCAGTTGTACTGTTAGGTGGCTGTATTTTTGTTTATGCACAGTGGAATAACATCCAGGCTTTGTCTTATGCCAAACAATATACTCCCGAGCAGCGGGAGGAAATGCTTAAGAAAAACGACGCGGCAGTACAGGAAATTTTAAATCAGGTACCGGAAGTACAGATTACACCGCTTTCTGAAGAAGATGAGGCTTTGCTTCAGTCGGGCCAGATGTCAGAAGAAGAAGCATTGGCGCGTATTATGGGAACTTCTTCTGCAGAAACAGAGATGCAAGAAGAAAATACTGGTACCATACCAGAAGAGGTGCCGCAGGACACAACTTCTGATGCGGCAGTACAACCGGAGGACACTGGAACAGAAAGTTTGGATCAGGGAACTCTGGAGCAACCCACTGAAACAGGAGGGTCGGCACAAACAACGGAACAGACAAACAGTAAATCTGAGGATACTTTGCATTTACAGGAATTGCTTGCGCGGATTTATCTTTTGCGGTCAAGTTTTACAGGTCAGCTGAATTCGTTGGTGGAACAGGCTAAGGCAGAGGTAATTGCTTCAGGAAGTAAGGATAATATTTTTTCTATTGCAAGCAAATATATTGGAATGGGAAATAATTTAGAAGCACAGTGTGACGCTGAGATGGAAAGTTTGTTAAATGAAATTTATGCTGAGCTAAAGCGTACTGGTGGCGATACGGGCATGGTTGAAGATATTCGTACTGCATATAAAAATGAGAAAAGTATTACTAAAGCAGCGTTGATTGATAAATATTATTAATAACTTTGAGGACAGTGCATGAAAATTAGAATACCGATTTTTATATGGCTGGTATTAGGCGTAATCAGTATGAGTATTTTCTTATTATCTGCTCAGACTGCGCCTCAGTCCACAGAATTGAGTACTGGTGTTTTAGAGCATCTGCTACAGAAAACCATGCCCGCATATGATACTTTACCAGAAGGGGAACAGCAGCAATTAGTTTTGTCATATCATCATATCGCTCGAAAATATGCGCACTTTATTATATATTCTGTTTGGGGCGTGGTGTTGAGTGCACTGATGTATATATATGGTTTGCGGCGGTGGAGATTTGTAACAGCGGTTTTGATCATTGGATTTATTTTTGCAGGCAGCGATGAATTACATCAATGGTTTGTCCCGGGCCGCGGAGCCCAATGGTCTGATGTTGGGCTTGATGTTTTTGGCGTTATTACGGGAATGTTTCTTTTCCTAGTGGCAAAGGAAGTCAAATATAGACAGCGTATCAGGAAAGAAAATACAATTAATTTATGAAAAATATTAAATGTGGATATAAGAATTGAGGAGGAGATCACCATGAAAAAGTTAGTAATATCCATCTTATCTTTGGCAATTGTAATGCAGACCAGTTGCCTTGTTATGGCTGATGAATGGGGGAGCGTGGAAGTCCCGGCTGATTTGCAGGCCAGTAATGGTTCAAGCGTTTATCAAGACGCAATGGTAGAAATTGATGCTGGAGACAGTATTAATTTAAAAGCTACTGTGGATATGTCCAGCGTACGTGAAGCATTTGAAAGCTATGTTGCAGAGGCCAAGGCAACGATTAACGAAATTGCAGATGAAGAAACCAAAAATCTTTTACTGCAAAAACTGGCAGAATCTCAGATTTCTGGTTCTTTTGAAATTTTGCTCAAGTATCCCAAAAGCTTAACCCTTCCTACTGCTGTTACCGGCGGTGAAGCTCTTTACGGATTTAGCTCAGCAGCAGAAAAAGTTTTTGAGGAAGAGAGCAGAGAAGTTGTTGCTGTTGACTCTAATACATCTGCTTTAAAAATTGTTATTAAAGTGGCAGGACCTGTACAAGATGACGGTAGCCGTCTGGGGTATTGTACGGAGAGTGAAGTAGAAGCGAACATAGATGAATATTTGCCAGATTTAGAATTTGTAGCAGCGAATATTGACATTCCTCAAAGAGGCGTGTATTTGTTTTCAGGTGAGATGACAGGTGAGACAACAGTCAAAGGTAATAATACGGAGCGTACCATTACGTATACGGCCGTGCAAAAGCCGGGGAATGAAAATCCGGAGGATAATACCGGTATTAGTGTTAGTGTAGAGGCAACAGGTTCTTCTGCCTATCCTGTAGGTCCCGGAACCTCTGTCGGTGGAAGCGGTAGCAAATTGCCAGGAACCAGCGTTATTTTGCCTGGTACTAGCACTTCCAGCAGCAGTTCTGAGGAAACAGATGCGGTCGCTTTCTATGATGTCAATGCTCAGGATTGGTTCTATGATGGCGTTTCCTATGTTGTCAGCAATGGCTTAATGAATGGTGTTTCTTCTAATGAGTTTGCTCCATATGAGGAAACTACCCGTGCGATGATTTGTACCATCTTGTGGAGAATGGAGAATAGCCCGGCAGCTGGCGCTACTGCGGTATACGGCGATGTTGCCTCTGATGCTTACTATGCTTCCCCTATTGCATGGGCAACACAGGCTGGTATTGTAAACGGATATGGTGATGGTTTGTTTGGCCCGGATGACGTTATTACCAGAGAACAAATGGCTGCAATCTTAAATCGTTATGCAAACTATAAGGGTGCAAAAGCGGTACAGTTTGCTGATCTGAGTGCATATCAGGATGCTTCTTCTGTTTCTGATTGGGCAACTCAAAATATGGCTTGGGCAGTTGGAGCAGGTTTGATTTCCGGTAAGGAAAATAATAATTTGGATCCTTCCGCATCTGCAATTCGGGCAGAGGTTGCTACTATCTTTATGCGTTATTGTGAGAATATTGTCCAATAATTTGTGTGGCGACTTCATGAGACTCAAAAATAACTAAGTTTGCCAAAAGGATAACGGAAGTAATTCCGTTATCCTTTTCTTGTATTGTTAAACAACAAGGTTTTGAGTATCCGAACACAATCTTTTATTGTGCTGTTTTTATTAATGTGTGCCTGAGTTTTTTTGATACATAAGTGAATTTGACAGAAGGAGTCTATAAATGAAAAATATTTGGAACAAGATGATTTGTGAGTTAAAAAAATTAAAATTAAAAAATATTGTGATGTTGACGTTGGCTGGGATGATTAATGCTTTTGGAGTAACTATTTTTTTGACGCCTGTTAAGCTGTATGACAGCGGTATATCAGGAACGTCCATGCTCTTGGCTCAGATTACACCGGAAACTTTTCAGCTTTCGTTCTTTTTAATTGTGCTGAATATTCCATTATTTCTTTACGGGTTAAAAAGACAGGGAATTTCGTTTACCCTATATGCAATTTATACAGTAATTATCTATTCGTTAGGGGCATGGCTAATTACAGATGTTTTGCCTGTTGATGTCAGTTTTGTATCGCCTCTGGCTGGATCTGATCTTTTGCTATGTGCATTGTTTGGCGGTCTGATTTCCGGTTTGGGGAGTGGCCTTGCAATACGTTTTCATGGAGCTATGGATGGCATTGAGGTTATGGCTGTTGTTTTTGCAAAAAAATTGGGGATATCGGTAGGAACCTTTATTATGGGTTATAACATTGTCCTGTATATTGTATGCGGTATGGTAATTCAAAGCTGGATTTTACCACTATATTCCATTGTGACTTATATGGCAGCATTAAAAATGGTGGATGCAATTGTGGAAGGCTTTGATCGTGCAAAATCGGTTTATATTATTACTACTTGTCATGATGAAATTTGCGCAAAGCTGTCACAAACCTTTGAGCAGGGAATTACTGTGATGGATGCGCAGGGATTTTTCTCAGGAACAGAGAGAAAGATGGTTTGGATCGTATTGAACCGATTTCAAATTAGTAATATGAAAGAACTGGTACATAGTATTGACCCACAGGCGTATATTGCAATTTATGAGGTAGCAGATGTGTTTAAGTGTGAGTATACAAATAGTTGAAACTATGAGTGTATGGTACACCAAGGCATCCATAGTAATAGATTTGTAATGTGAAAATTAAAGAATGTGACTTTTCTGTAAATTTTTCGCAAAATTCTTGCAATTTACATAAAGAACGGTTATAATAAAAACATATATTTTGTTTGGGATAAAAGCGGAAAATGGGTTTATATTGGGAGGTGGCGTTATGCAAAACAGACTGTTTCAAAATACTTTGACACAGCTGAAAAAAGATGTGAAACGTGTGGTTGGTGTGATTGATGATACGGAAACGATTATTGCCTGCAGCGATGAAAGTCGGATAGGAAATGTGGTTGATAATATCTTTACCGTATTTGATACCAGCGGAGAGGTTAGATGTATTGGCGGTTTTAGTTATAAAAAAATTGAAACATTTAATAAAAATGAATATGCGGTTTTTTGTGAAGGAGAAGATGATGTTGCAGCCAATGCCTGCTGTTTTTTAGGAATTCACTTTCTGACGATTAAGCAATACTACGATGAAAAATATGATCGCAATAGTTTTGTTAAGAATATTATTGTGGATAATATTTTGCCCGGCGATGTTCTCTATAGAACCAGGGAACTGCATTTAACGGTAGAAGCCAATCGGGTTGTATATTTGGTTCGAGTACAGAAAAATGTAGAAAATGCTGCGTTGGATATTTTAAAAAATTTATTTCCAGACCGTAATCGGGATTTTGTTATTCGTATCGATGACCATGACAGCGTTGTGATTAAAGAATTTAAATCTGAGGCAGGTAAAGATGAAATTCTTCAGGTTGCACAAAATATTGTGGATACCTTGAGCTCTGAAGATATGATTGCTGTTTCGGTCGGTATTTCCACTATGGTGAGTACGATTCAGGAACTCGCACAGGCATACCGTGAAGCAAGAATTGCTTTGGAGGTTGGGAAAGTTTTTGACACCGAAAAGAATATTATCAGTTATGATAATTTGGGCATTGGTCGTTTGATTTATCAATTGCCGACTACGCTTTGTGAATTATTCTTGAAGGAAGTCTTTAAAAAAGAGTCTATTAATGTGTTGGACAATGAAACCATAGGGACAATTCAGAAATTTTTTGAGAACAATCTAAACGTATCTGAGACCTCTCGGAAGCTGTTTGTACATCGTAATACCTTAGTTTATCGTTTGGATAAGATAAAAAAATTGACCGGGCTTGACCTTCGGGAATTTGATGATGCAATTATATTTAAAGTAGCCATGATGGTGAACCGGTACTTGACATCAGAACCGACCAGAATTTAATGTCTTGCTGTAGTTGGTCTGAAATAAAATAGGGAGAAACGGCGGGGCTTCGGCTCCGCCTCTGTCGTGCTAAGAGTTGAAAATGTGCAGAAAGAGGCGCGCGATGATAGAATTCCGAAATGTAAGCAAATTTTATAGAGAAACGGGTGTCAGGGCGCTGCGTAGTGTCAGTGCAAAGATTCAACAAGGAGAGTTTGTCTTTCTGGTGGGAGCTACGGGAGCCGGAAAGACGACCTTGATCAAATTACTGCTGCGTGAAGAAACAGCCGATCGAGGCCATGTCCTGGTAGAAGGTGTAGATTTGGCAAAAATACACCGCAGGAGAATACCACAGCTGCGCAAAGGCATTGGGGTGGTATTTCAGGATTTTCGGCTGTTGCCGGAAAGGACTGTTTTTGAAAATGTAGCCTTTGCCATGCAGGTGGTGGGCCAACGCCGGCGAGTGATACGGCATATTGTGCCGCAGGTTCTAGAATTGACTGGATTGTTAGAAAAAGCAGAATGTATGCCGCATCAACTTTCTGGCGGTGAGCAACAGCGGGTTTCCATGGCTCGTGCCTTGGTCAATAATCCACCATTGTTGATTGCTGATGAACCTACTGGGAATTTGGATCCTGTTTCTTCTGTAGAAATTATGAATCTTCTCGAAAGGATCAATCGGCACGGAACAACAGTGATTGTGGCTACCCACGCGAAAGAACTGGTAGATCAAATGCAAAAGCGAGTGCTGACACTGGAAAAGGGCCTTTTGGCAGGAGATACCATGCATGGAGGATATTATAGTGTTTAACACGATCGTTTATTTTGTAACCCGTGGCCTAAAAAATATCTGGTATAACCGACTGATGAGTATGGCTTCGGCAGGAATTGTTTCTGCTGGGCTGATATTGTTGGGGATCTTTTTGTTGCTTGGATGGAATGTACAAAGCTGGCTTGTCCATATGGAGGAGCAATGTGGAGTGTATGTACGTCTCCTGCCAGATGCAGGAGGAGCGGCTTTGGATCAAATTGAAAATCAACTTAAATCAATTCCAGGTGTCCAGGACGTCTATTTGTATTCCTATCAGGAGCAGGTTCCCGAAAATGATTCTGTTCAAACGGTTTGGCGGGATGCATATTTCGTATCTTTGTCGGATTTGTCAGTAGCCTCTGTGGTGGCACAGGCAGCTGAAAAAGTACAGGGTGTGGAAGAAGTAAGGGACGGACAGGAGCAGGCAGAAAAGATTCAGAAGATGACTAGTGCAATGCGGAAATTTGGATTATGGATTGCAGTTATTTTGATTTTGTCTGCTTTGTGTATTGTAATGAATACCATCCGGCTGGGATTGCTTTCCCGCGGCCGAGAACTGGAAATTATGCGGATTGTTGGTGCATCGAATTGGTATATCCGTGGTCCGTTTGTTGTGGAAGGCGTGACTCTAGGTTTGATTGGGGCCGGTATTGCTGCGGTGATTGTGCTGGCAGGATACCGTGCGGCGATTGAAACGCTCGGCGGAATGGAGCAGATGCCTCTGTTGCTTCCGGTAGAACAGATTCAAAAATGGGTGTTAGGTATATTTGCCCTACTTGGAGTTTTGATTGGTTTTTGGGGAAGCTTTGTTTCTACCTGCAGATATTTAAAAAATTGAAAAGGAGAGATCAATATGAAAAGCAAAACCATAAAAATTGTGGCGATTGTCATTGCATGTTTGTTTTTGCTGGGAATTGCAGCTCCGCTATTTGGAATGTTTGTTTTTTAAAATTGGAAATTTTATTTTACCAGGCATAGGAGTAAGGTGGGGAGAATAGCATAACAATAGAAGTTATGCAAATTCTTTAAAAGTATCTGGACAAAATCAAAGTGAGGCGAATGATATGTACATTAAAAAATCTGTCTTGGTAATCGGTGCGATTGTCCTTATTATTGTTTCCGGTGTATTGGCGGTTGGAGCAGTGAATCCGTTCGGATTTACTGCATTTGGAGATTTAATCAAGTTTACATATGTCAGTCGTTTAATTGATATGACTTATTATGAAGATGTGGACAGCAATACATACATGAATACGGCGCTTCAAGGAGTAGCTGCGGCAACCGGAGATCCGTACACCGGATATTTATGGGGCGAAGGGGCTCAGGCATATATGGAAGAAATGGAAGGAAATTACCAAGGAATTGGTGTGTATATTGAAAACAATACAGAAGATGATACCATTACCGTAGTCTCTGCAATAGCGGGGACACCGGCTGAAGAAGCTGGGCTTACTACGGGAGATAAGATTTTAAAAATAAATGGACAGGGATATACGGGCCAGCAAATCAATGAGGCGGCGAACGCAATGCGTGGTGCCAACGGGACAGAGGTTACGATAACGGTTCGTCGCCAGGCGACTGGGGTAGAAGAAGATTTAACCTTGACCAGAAAAGAAATCGAAATTCAGAATGTGAGCGAAACTATGGTTACAGATGAAATTGGCCGAATTAATATTACGCAGTTTACCCCGGAAACTTCTGATAAATTTGAAAATGCTATGGAAAATCTGGAAGCCAAAGGGATGAAAAAATTGATTATTGATCTTCGGAATAATCCAGGCGGACTGGTTGATGAAGCAACGGCAATTGCAGATTTATTTATAGAAAAAGACAACGTGATAGTTTATACGATGGATAAACATGGAAATCGAACCGACTATATTGCGGAAAAGGACGCAATTCAAATGCCAGTGGTACTTTTGACAAATCAAGGTAGTGCTTCAGCCAGCGAAATTTTAACAGGAGCATTAAAGGATTATGGTGTTGGTTATCAGATTGGAGAAAAAACGTATGGCAAAGGAGTGGTGCAGGGCGTTTTCCCAGTAGGGAAGGACAGTGTTTTGTCAGTAACATCCGCGCGCTATTATACCCCCAGTGGTGTCTGTATTCATGGACAGGGAATAGAGCCGGATGAAAATATTCCGATGGATGTACAAAAATATGTACAGCTATCTGCGTTAGAGCCGGAAAATGATGAGCAGATGCAGGCTGCAGTACAGTATTTAAGCCGATAGCATGAAGTTAGGACTTCTTTCGGTGCGGAAGGATAAAGCGGGGTTTTTTGAAAAATGGAGGGCTCCCGTTCAGATAAAAGAAACTTTTCAAACGCAGATACCGGTGACTGTGGCTGAGTTTGCTTATACGAGAGATCAATGGCTGCGTATGACAAAACACCATCGCAAAAAATTAATACAAAAAGGTAACGAATTATTAAACAAAGCAAATGTATCGGCAGTAGTATTGACGAAGGAATGTGAGAAAGAAGAGTTGTTGCAGAACGATGAGAAATGGTTGCGCATACCTTTATCGCCTGCAATGTTGCCTTCATGTATAAAATTTGCGCTTGACATGACAGAAGAAGAAATACAAAAACGTACGCTGTGTATTATTGATTCAAAGATGGAGACATTAAATTTTGCAATTTTGTCAGAATTATGTCTTGAAGTGCGGTCTATCTTTATTTTAACAGAATGTACAGAAAAAGCAGAAGAATTGGGAGAACTGCTTTGTGATGAATATGGTGTTTTGCCGGAGGTTCAAGCCCTTCCATGTGTAAGAAGTGAGAAAATGTCTGTGACTGTCAACATGGAACGCAGGTGTGTGCAAATTGGACATGGCCGGGTGATCGACGGTGCGGCGGGCGAGTTAGATCTTCATGGATATCATGTGGATTTCGAGATAATTTTGAAGACTTGTCCCCAGCTGGGTGAATACCTGCCGGTTCGCACATGGATGTGTGGGAAAAACTTGTTGACAAGACAATGAAGTTAGATTATAATATTTAGATATAGTTATGAAGGAAATTGCCTTTTCGGGCAAGAAAAGTGGAGGAACAAAATGGAAAACAGAAAGATTACCCTTACTGTAGATGGATTAAAAAAGCTGGAGGATGAGCTGGAATATTTAAAAACCAAAAAGCGAAAAGAAGTTTCTGAGAAAATTAAAGTTGCACTTGGTTTTGGTGATTTGTCCGAAAATTCGGAATATGATGAAGCAAAAAATGAGCAGGCTCAGGTAGAAATAAGGATTAATGAACTGGAAAATATGCTGAAAAATGTTACGGTTATTGATGCTGAAGATATTGACCGTACAAAGGTAGGCATTGGAACCAAGGTTAAGATATTGGATGTTGAATTTGATGAGGCGGATTGGTATACTGTGGTAGGATCAACCGAGGCGGATCCGACCCGGGAGGAGGAAAAGACCATTTCCAATGAATGCCCGCTTTTTATGGCAATTAAAGGAAAAGGCGTTGGTGAAACAGCGCAAATTGACACGCCAGACGGACCGGTAACGTATAAAATTTTGGCCATAGAATAAAGTTGGGCAGTAAATCATCAGATAGAAAGGATAGTCACTATGCAAGAAGAAACGCAGCCAAAGAACGAAGCAGCCGCTTTGGACAAAGAGTTAAATGAGGTATTAAAAATACGCAGGGAAAAACTTTCGGCACTTCAGGAGGAGGGAGAAAATCCTTTTGATGTAACCTGCTTTGACAGAAAAAATTATACCCGGGATATTATTGAAAACTATGATGAATTTGAAGGTAAAATTGTAGTAATTGCGGGCCGGTTAATGTCAAAACGTGTTATGGGCAAGATGTCCTTTGCGGATTTGCAAGATTCTACCGGGAGAATACAGCTTTGTGTAAAACGGGATGAAATGGGTGAAGAACCTTATAAAAAATATAAAAAGCTGGATATCGGTGATATTGTCGGTGCAGTTGGTGAAGTTTTCACCACACAAAAAGGAGAGATATCAGTTCGCACCTCTCAGATAAAATTGTTGAGCAAGTCGCTGCGGCCTTTACCTGAAAAATTCCATGGCTTGACAAATCCCGATTTGCGGTATCGGCAGAGATACGTAGATTTGATTGTCAACCCGGATGTGAAACGTACGTTTGAACTGCGAAGTAAAATTGTATCCGCAATCCGTAATTATTTGGACTGTCGCGGTTATATGGAAGTGGAGACACCAATTTTAAATACAATTGCAGGTGGTGCGGCGGCACGCCCGTTTATTACGCATCATAACACCTTGGATATTGATATGTATTTGAGAATTGCACCGGAATTGTATTTAAAGCGTTTAATTGTTGGTGGATTTGATAAGGTTTATGAAATGGGTCGTTTATTCCGGAATGAAGGTATGGATATCAAGCATAATCCGGAATTTACTACCATTGAGTTGTATCAGGCGTATGCAAATTATGTGGATATGATGAACTTGACGGAAGATATGATTCGCACGGTTGCGCAGAAAGTGTTGGGAACTACAACCATTGTTTACCAAGGGGAAGAAATTGATTTGGGAAGCCCGTGGAAGCGGATGACGATGACGGAGGCAGTAAAGAAATATACTGGAATTGATTTTAAAGCGTTAAAAGATGCGGATGAAGCAAGAGAAGCTGCAAAAGCAATTGGAATAACGTTAGATGAAGATGCAAATCAGCTCTCCAAAGGAGAAATGTTGAGTTTGGTTTTTGAGGAGAAAGTGGAGGAGCAGTTGGTTCAGCCCACCTTTATTACGGAATATCCAGTTGAAATTTCGCCGCTTGCGAAGCGGTATGCGGATAATCCTGATTTCACTGAACGTTTTGAAGTCTTTATAACCCGAAGAGAATATGGAAATGCTTTTTCGGAATTGAATGATCCGATTGATCAAAAAGAGCGGTTTATAAAGCAGGTAGAAAAACGGGAAAAAGGTGATGAAGAAGCGAATATGATGGATGAAGATTATATTCAGGCACTGGAATATGGCTTGCCGCCTACAGGGGGACTAGGTATAGGAATTGACCGTTTGGTAATGCTTTTGACGGATAGTGCTTCTATCCGTGATGTTTTGTTGTTTCCGACAATGAAACCATTGGAGAAATAAAAGCCTGTAATGAAGCGGATTTGAAAGATTTTAATGTTTAGTTTTACACCAATTTACACCAATTTTACACCAATTTGTGCAGATTCATGTGTATGAAAAGCATCTTCACTTAGTACAATGAGAGCCATGTATTCATTTACAGTGGCTCTTTTTGTATTTATAAATACTTATAAATAGATACAACAAAAAAAGCACGGGATGTAATTTCATACCTTTTTAAAGTCTGAAAAGAATATTAGTTATATCTACAAGAAATACAAATGGAGGTGTGAATTTTGAAGGAGCAAATAAATCAAAAATTTGATTATTATTATGGCAGGGAAGCAGAGCAGTTTCATTTTTACAGAATCCCGAAGATACTGTTTACAGATCAAAGATTTTCAGAGATTTCAGTCGAGGCGAAAGTGCTGTACGGCTTGCTGCTTGACCGGATGTCGCTGTCTATTAAGAATCAATGGATTGACGATGAAAACAGGGTGTATATATATTTTAAGCTGGAGGATGTTATGGAGTATATGGGGATTGGTAAGGACAAAGGCGTAAAGCTTTTTGCGGAACTGGACGCTGAAAAAGGCTGCGGTTTAATTCGCAGAAAGAAGCAGGGCTTGGGGAAACCGGTTATTATTTATGTAATGAATTTCAATTCCGCAGAAACGATAACCGATCATAAATCACAGGCGGAGTGCGGAGCTTTGCAGACTTCTGAAAAACCGAAGTCTGAACTTCCGGACGGTGCCGAAGTCTTGACTTCTGAAAATTCGAAGTCCGGACTTCTGGAAAATCGGAGTCTTAACTTCTGTGAACCCGACTCTAATAAGAATAAGAGTAATCATACTGAAAATAATGATATTGAGGATAGTGATACGTATCCTATCAAATCCTATCCATTGAGACTGCAAAACGATTCGATTGATGCGATACGAAAGCGGCAAAGCTATCGGGAAATGATTTGCCGGAACATTGACTATGAGTGCCTAAAAGAGCATTACAGCGAGGAATTACTGCAAGGGATTGTCGATATTATGCTGGATGCGGTGTGCAGCAAAAAACAGTATTTAGTAGTAAGCGGAGAGGAGCTGCCACAGGCAGTGGTTTGCAGCAGATTGCTCAAACTCAGGTATGAGCATATCGAATATGTTTTGGACTGCATGAAGAAAAATACGACCAAGGTGCGATGCATCAAAAGTTATCTGCTGACAGCGTTGTACAATTCACTGACGACCATTGAGCATTATTACAGGGCGGAAGTGAATCATGATTTGTATGGGGAATAGAAAGGGGATTTTTAGAATGAAAGATAAAAATAACATTCAGCCAAAAATGAGCCGGGAGGAATACTTGTATCATAATACGGAAGTATTGCTGAAAAAGTACCGGGATGTGGTCTGGAGCATTGAGGTTTCCGCGATGCAGGCACAAATAAGCTTTGAATTGGAAATGGATTGTGCGTTAGAAGAATTTTTGGAAATGTCGTATGCGGCCGGGGCAGATTTATCCGGAACCCAGATTCAGGAGCAGATGCGAACCTTGGAGCGCAATAAGAAAATGCTGAAAATCATTGACGCAGCAGTGGAGATGCTCCGCAAAAAGCAAGGCGACGGGGAAGAGTATTACTGGATTATATATTATACATATTTGTCGGACAAGCCGTGCAAACGAATCGAGGACATTATACAGCGTGTAGGAGAAAAGACGGAGCCGATGGCGTGGAAAACTTATTTCAGCCGCCGGAAAAAGGCAATCGAAACCTTGAGCGGCATATTATGGGGCTTTACCTCAAAGGATTGTCTGCCGATTCTGAAGGAGTTTGTTTAGCACGGGTGATTTGTAAAATTTGCAGAAATATGATATACTGTTTTAGAATTCTACAGATAAGGGGTACATCATATGAATGATAAGGAATTACGGGAAATCCGAAGAAGATTTCGTCCCGAAAAAAATAATATTATGGGAATCAGAGGTTGTTTTGTGAATGATAGAAATGAAATAGTCAGCGAATTCTATCAGCCGATGCTGCAATGTTCGCAGGAGGAAAGCGAAAAGTTGCTGGCGATTATGAAAAAGTCGATCTCCGGTGGGCTTGGTTCTAATTTGGTTGACATTTGTTTTGAAATCAAACAGGTTATGGAAAGTGAAGAGCACGCGCTTTTGATGAAATTAAATAAGTCAGAACTGAAGGACGAGGAAACTGTTCATACTTTCTTTCAAAAGGTGATTGAATCTATTCGTATCGACGGCAATTATGTCATATTGCTGGCAAGTGACAATTATGACGTGTTTTCCCATAACGCAGACGGAACAAAAGGAGAATCCACCGAGGTATATTCTTATATTGTTTGCAGTGTATGTCCGCTTAAACCAATGAAAGCAGCACTGTCCTTTCGAAATTTTGACAATACATTTCATGCTGTCAGTGCGGATTCTCTTCTTTGCCCGCCGGAATTGGGATTTTTATTTCCGGCTTTTGATGACAGACGAGCTAATATATATAACGCTTTGTACTACACCAGGGATATTTCACAAATCTATCCGGAATTTATTGAGCGGATTTTTAATACGCCCTTGCCGATGCCGGCGACTGAACAAAAAGCAGCTTTTGAAAGCTGTCTTATGGAAACACTTCAGGAGGAATGTGACTATGAAACATTGCGTTCCGTACATACACAAATCTCAGAAATGGTACAGGAACATAAGGAAACCAAGCAAGAGGAACCATTGACTCTGTCCAAAAGAAAATTTAAAGAGGTTCTGGAGGGCTGTGGCGTCAGCGAGGAAAAGGTGGAACACTTTACGAAAAAGTATGAAGAGCAGTTTGGTGAAGACGTGGAAATTACTCCGTCAAACATTGTTGATGTGAAGAGGTTTGAAGTTACTCTCCCTGATGTCACCATTAAGGTCAATCCGGAACGCAATCACTTGATTTCCACGCAGGTTATTAACGGAATTAAGTATATTATGATTCAAGCGACCGAAGGCGTGGAGGTCAACGGCGTGAATATTAATATAAGGTGAGGGAAGTTGATTTGTTTTAGGGAGTATGATATAATTTAAAGTATAAATTATATTGGAAAGTAAGAAGGAAATTTGGAGAATACGTTATGAATCATAACATTATTATTTTTAAGACGGAAGACGAACAAATAAAAGTAGATGTTTGTTTTTATGAGGAATCGGTATGGCTTACCATTGATCAGATGGCAGAGTTATTTGAACGAAATAAATCTACGATTTCAAGACACATTAGCAATATTTTTACAGAGGGCGAACTTCAAAGGAATGCAGTTGTTGCGAAATTTGCAACAACTGCTGCAGATGGAAAGACGTATCAGATAGATTATTATAACCTTGACGTTATTATTTCTGTTAGATATTGTGCGAAACCATTGCGCGGCATGCTATTCGGACAATGGGCTACACAAAGGCTAAATGAGTATATTCGCAAATGACGATGCATGATTGGGCACAACATCTTGATAGAATACTTACGATGAGCGGTGAGAAATTGCTGGAAGGAGCCGGAAAGGTATCGCATAAGCAAGCGATAGACAAGGCGGCTTCGGAATATAAAAAGTATCAGGAAAAGACGCTTAGCGAGGTAGAGAAGGACTATTTTGATACGATTAAAATGTTAGAGAATAAAGCTGGTTTGGATAAATAAAATTTAGGGGGAGAGAATAGAATGCCATTTATTGATTCAAAAATTACAGTGCCGGTTACGGAGAAGGAAAAAGAAAAGATAAAAGCAGAACTTGGAAAAGCGATTACAACGCTGCATAAGACGGAAACTTATCTCATGGTTGGAATAGAAGACAAGTATGATTTATGGCTGGCGGGGAAAAAGTTAGAAAAAGGCGCATATGTTTCAGTTAGCTTGTACGGCAGCGCAGCCCCGGAGGATTATGATAAACTGACGGCGCAGATTTGCGATTTGTATGCAAAGGAACTCGGTATACCGGGCGATGCAATATATGTGTCTTATCATCCTGTATCCGATTGGGGATGGAATGGCAGTAACTTTTAATTGGTTAATCTGGGATTTATATAAAATCTGAAAACTTGTTTAATTATATTTAATGATTTATCTGGCGTGCTCCGTTTTGGGGTGCGCCTTATTTTTTTGTATATTCTGTTTACATTATTTCTACATTTACTTCCTGAAAAATAATATAAAAAAGAAATTGTATAGGGGTTTGAAGGATATTTTTTAAGTTGTATAATGGTATTATCAAAATTGTATCAAGCGATACGGGAGCTTTGTCAGATAGACTGACAAGGCTTTTTCTGTTGCGAAAGGGTGACAATGTCTTGTGAGAAAAATTTATATGTATAACGGCCAGGATGGGAAAATCCCCATTTCGGAGTTTATTGGCAATGCAAGCGTAAAGGTAAAGAAAAAGCTGGCGTACATTCTCAGGCTGCTTGCAGATGAAACCAATCTGCTGCAGGAGCCGCATGTAAAGCATTTTTCAATAGAAAGGTATAAGCGGCTATATGAAATAAGGTTAAAGGTTGAGAAGATAATGGTCCGCATGATTTACTGTGAGGCAAATAAAAATATCATTCTGCTGTATGCCTTTGTTAAAAGAGATAAACGGGATACTGAGCGGGCGCTGGAGTATTCGCTGAAGCTCATTGAAAAGCTGGATAAGGAATCGACCGAGCCGTTTGAACAGCTGACGGAGGTGAAGTTGCATTGATTGGTGTTATGACTCTGTTTGGAGAGGTTGACCTTCAGAGCGTTTTAAAAAAGGTGTTCAGGCAAAATGACATGGAATTTATTGCTGAAAACTGTAGTACGAGCGTACAGCTGCTGGAGCGGGTGCAGGAGCAGTACAAAATAACCGATGTGATACTTGTTGCAGCGGCGGCGGTAAATATGGAGATATTTCCGGAGCTTGTTTCCGAAATCCGCAGCCTTGAGAGTAAAATGCGGATGATTCTTATTTTAAATGGTAACAGGGAGCAATATCCGCCGGAGCAGTTTTCCGAGTATGAGAATAAACGCATTGATGTGCTGTTTGACGACAACGGGTTTGATACACAGGAGTTGATTGACCTTGTAAAGCAGGGAAAGCTGCCGCGCCAAAAGGCAAAAAGTTCTCAAAAACAGACGCAGTTCAAAGAGATAAAACAGATTCCGCGATTTCCGCTTAGCGTAAAGAGGGAAAAAGTATTGGAAGAGCCGGAAAGCGCCGTGGAGGAGCAGTCCAAAGAGAGCGCGCTGACGCCAAGAGCCTTTTCACCGCCGACGGGCAGGTATGTAATTGGATTGTTTAACGCAGCGCATGGAGCAGGCGCAACCACGGCAGCTATCCGCCTTGCGGAATATTTTGCATTGTACGGGTATGTGACAAAGCTTGCGGATTTGACGGGAACGGATGCGTTATCTCTGGTTGATATAAAAAATGTGGAAGTTGGAATTGGTGCAAGGGAACTCAGTCGGTTCAAGCAAGAAGCGAACATACTAATAATAGATTTCGGAACGCCGTATGACATTGTGCCGCGAGGAGATGCTTTTCAAATTAGCTATGGATATCCTCCGGAGTACATTCGGGAGATTAACAGGTGCAGTCTTAAAATTCTTTTTGGCTTTACAGATATATGGCAGATAGGAAGAATGAAGTTTTTCTTAAAAAACGAACAGTGGAAAGAGATGATAGACGCTTCTTATATTTTTATGACTGACGGAGAGGAAAGAAGCTTACAGTCAGAATATCCGGAAATCAATATTATGAATCGGGAAAACGGTTATATAAACGAAATTACGCTGGCTTTGAAGGAGGATGAACGATGAAATTTTTACAAAACAAAATACTGATAGGCGCCGGCTGCATTTTGCTTGCCGGCATTTTTGCATTTGCGGTCTTGCCGGGGATGTATCAGGGTAAGGGCGGTACGGAAAGGGTAATAAAAGTATCCGGTACAGTCAGCGCAGGGACAAAAATTGAAGAGGCAATGCTGACAGAGGTTGAAGTCGGCAGTTTTGGCTTGCCGGAAACTGTTGTCAAAGAGAAAAAGGACATTGTCGGAAAATACGCCAGAACAGAAATTACACCAGAGGATTGTATTGTGAAATCCAAACTGTCTGATTATGCTGCAAACGAAAAACTTGACGGAATATTGGCAAGCGGGCAGAAACTGGTTACGGTAACGCTGCCGTCCATTGCGGCAGGCGTGGGGAATCATTTGCAGGCGGGCGATGTTATTTCGCTTATTTGCTACAAAGATGATGTTCCGATGGTATATGAGGAGCTTAAAAACATTGAGGTGTACAGCATTGAAAATGACGCTGCACAGGATATTGCCGAGGTAAATGCAGCAGAGGAAAAATCGGATACGGTTGCAGCTACACTAACGCTTATCGTAAACGATACGCAGGCAAAGCGGCTTGTGGAAGCGGAGTATTCCGGCAAGCTGCACGCCGTATTTGAACGGAAGGGGCAATTGCAATGAACACCAAAATTATAACTGTTTGGGGTGCAAACGGAAGCGGCAAAACTACTATTGCCTCCAATCTCGGGATTGCGCTGGCATCACGGAATTTAATGGTCGGCATTATCTCGTCAAAATTGTATTACGGGGAACTGCAAGGGATATTTGCAAAGCGGGTGGAGAACGACAAAGGGATTTACAGTGCGATTGCCAACGGCTGTAATACAAAGAATATGTTTGAAACTGCGGCGTCTAATCTCTTTTTTCTGTCGGTGCCGAATGGTTTTGACGCCATGCTGCTGACTGCGGTTAGAGGAGAGACGGCAAAGGAGTTGATTGAGGATGCAACCATGCGGTTTGATTATATCATCATCGACGGCAGCGAGGAATTGAATAATCCGATTTCAAGCATTGGACTCACAATGTCTCATCGGATTGTTGTTGCGCATCGGGCGTCAGCCAAGGATTGTTTATGGCAGGCGTCAATGGAAAATACAAGCGGACTTTTGAATTTGAGTGGCAAAATGATTCATGTGCTGAACGGTTATGACAAGACCTGCGATAAGCTGACCTATATGAGTAACATCGGGGTTAAATTTGCGTTTGAACTGCCGTATGTGGCAGACGGACGAATCCTTGAGAATGCGGGGAAACCGTTTTTGTCGGCGTCGAATGTTCCGGGCGATTACAAAAAGACAATGCAGAAGCTTGCAAGTCAGGTTATGATGTAGGAGGATGCAGGATGGTAGATGTATTTAATGTTAACGACCTTATTTACGAGGTGAATACAGGAACAATAACCGCTGCGAATGTAAGAGGTGCGGCAAGAACCTACAAGGAAGCGCTGGATATGATCAGGCACATTATTTCAAAAAACCATTCCGCAGAGCTGATTGACGTATTGTACTCCGAGGAGGCGAAGGACAAACTGAAAAACCTGATTGTGCGGTATTTGAATCAGCAGAGAATATCGGTGGAAACGTTTTCCAACATAGGGGAGCTTGCGGATAAGATCTATGAGGACATGGCGGGGTTTGGCGTGCTGACAAAATATCTTTCCGATGAAGCGGTGGAAGAAATCAATATCAATGCGTGGAACTGTATTGAAGTGGTATATCCTGATAGAATCATGATGCTGGAGGACACCTTTATCAGTCCGGACGACTGTATGGACAAGATTAAAAAGATGGTATGGCTGGGCGGCAGTATTGTGGATGGCTCCAATCCGATGGTGGACAGCTTTATTGGGGAAGGAATCCGAATCTCTGCAATTATACCGCCGTGCGTGGACAAGAAAACGGGCGGCGTTGCGTCGATTCGCCGACAAAAGGAGAATGTTATCACGAGGGAATTGATGATTGCTTACGGCAGTGCGACAGAGGAAGAACTGGACTTTCTTTCATTGTGTGTCAATAACGGTGTTTCACTTGCAATCGCCGGCTCTACAGGAGCAGGAAAAACGACCGATTTGGGATATCTGATAGGTTGTCTGGATAAAGACAAGCGTATTTATACCATTGAGGATACCAGAGAATTGAATATCGCAAGGCTTGACAGCAGCGGAAAAATGATAAACCGTGTGGTGCAGACGCTAACCAAAGAGAATGGAAATCCGATTACAATGGACGATTTGCTTAAAGAAGCGCTGCGGTTCCATCCGTATGCCATTATCCCGGCAGAGATGCGAGGTAAAGAAGCGCTGACTGCGGTGGAAGCAGGGCGCACCGGCCATACCATTATCAGCACGCTTCATGCAAATTCGGCGATTGACGCATACAACAGAATTTTATCAATGTGTGTATCGTCGGGTGTGGGATTATCGGAAAGTAAGCTGATGGAGTTTATTTTAGAGGCAATGCCGTTGATTTTGTTTAAGCGGCAACTTCCGGACGGCAGACGTATCTATGATGAAATTTTTGAAGGAATGCGAGTAGAGGACGGCAGAATCGTCGGTCAGACCTTGTATCAATACGAAATCAAAGAAAACATCTATGAGAGCGACGGACGTATCTCAAAGGTGATCGGAGAACATAAGCAGATAAATAAAATGTCAAGTGCCCTTTTGTCAAGATTGAAGTATGGCGGCGCATCAGATGCAATGCTGAGGCGGTTTATGTGAGGTGAACATCATTGCAAAATTTCATATGCCTTATGGTATTCGCGCTCCTTGTTTCGGGCGCTTTTTTTATATGCGGCATTCAGCTGCCGAGAAAGAAAAATAAAATATCCATCGCAAAGGCGGCGGTAAAAGATAAAAAGAAAGCTGTCGATGAAAAGTATGCAAAGCTCAGGCTGTCTGAAAAAATATATGTATCGGTAAAAAATGTTGCGGCTATGTGCGGGCTGCGTATGAATCTATTTTGGCTCATGGTAGCGGCAGCCGTGTTTGTCGGATTCGGGCTTGGAAAGTATCTGTTTCAAAGCAATATGCTTGCGTTTGCAACGGCATTTGTTTTCCTTCCTGTGCCATATATCATATTGTGCGTGCGGTCAAGATGGTATAAAAGGAATCAGGACGAATTGCTGGAAAACGCAATGAACCTGATTACCAACAGCTATCTCGGATGCAACGACATCATCACGGCGGTCAATGAAAATCTGAACAAGTTAGACATATACCGTCCGTTTGCGGAGTTTGTGACAGACGTAACGCTGATAGATTCCAATATCAAGCGTGCACTGAGGAAGCTGGAGCTAAAAATAAACAATAAGTATTTTTCGGAATGGATTGACATTCTTGTTTTATCACAGGAAAAGTCAGGGGATTACCGGTTTATCCTTCCGGCTGTTGTACAGAGTATGAATGATGCGAAACGGCTTCAGGTTGAGGCCGATACCGTTATGATGAGGGTGTGGAGAGACTATTTTACTGCAATCTTGCTGTCATTTTCCATTATCCCTCTGCTTAGGTGGAGCAATGAGGCGTGGTTTGAGATTTTGACAACCTCGGCAGCGGGTAAAATACTGATTTTGCTCATGCTTATTATGACGCTTGTATCTGCGTTTATAACTCTGAAAATCAACAAGCCGCTGTAGGGGGTGTAGATATGGTATATTTTCTGATTTTTATATTGCTGACCGGTGGCTTTTTTGCTGTGACGTCACAGCTTTTGGGATTGCCGCCGGCAAGTACGAGCAGAGGAATAAGGATTGCAGCGCATAAGCAGTTTTCGCCCATGCACTTCGTAAATGCATACTTTATTGCTCCGTTTGTCAAAATTTTAGCGCCGATAGTCAGAATGACTGACTTTAAGGAAAAAAGGATGGAGTTGCAGCTTGCAAGAGCAGGGATTCCATTGACGCCGAAGGAATATGTCGCACGGTCGTATCTTATGGCCGGCAGCGCGCTTGTTCTTTCAGTGTTTCTGCTCTCCGTCACGATGCGCAATATGCTGCCGCTTGCCGCAGTGTTGGCTGCGGTAGTGTATTTCCATTTTAACGGAGAGGTTAGCGACCGGTTAAAGGAGAAGGATCGGCTGATTGAGTCGGAACTTCCAAAGTTTGTCAGAGCAATCGTGCAGGGACTCAAGACGGAAAAAGATGTGATTAAACTGCTTGAGACGTATCAGACAATTGCCGGAGAGGGGCTGAAATATGATATTGAGGTTCTGATTATGGATCTGAAGTCCGGCAATTATGAGGCTGCAATGCTTGCTTTTGATAAACGCGTCGGTAATGCTTACATCTCAAGGCTGACCAAGGCTCTGATTGCCGTCAGCCGGGGAGACAATCAGGATTCTACATTGAATTACTTGATTTCAGACATGGGACTGTTGGCGAAAGAAACCATGCAGAGAGAATTGAATAAGCGTCCGGGAAGGGTGAAGATGCTCATTATACCGATTGTATTATTAGCAGTTATTACTCTTTTTTATGTCATTGGGATGCATTTGTTCCGTTCTCTTGGCGGGATTATGTGAGAAAGGAGCATTCCTGTTAAGTAACAAAAATGAGGTTTGACAAAAAGGAGTTCACTCCCTTAGAATGTAACACAGGGTCAAAGCCCTAATAAAAAGAAATCCACTAAGGGAGGAACTCTAAGATGAGTAT